>JAEINP010000008.1 GCA_016342355.1 Desulfatibacillum sp. | reverse complement strand
AACAATTGATCAAAACCGTCACTTTGGGCGGTGAGAATATGGAGGCGGCTATCCTGGAAGGGGCAAGGGCCATATTTTGCCAGAAGACTCCCAAACCGGAAGACCCGGTGGAAGTTGTCCCGGAAAAGATAGAGCCCACCGCATTGGTTCCTCAATCCGCGACGCAAAATCCGGGTACGCCAAGGCCGCTCGTGCGTCCGGCGGCAAGTCCTCATGGCGCAGGCTATCACAGGCTGGAGGAAAACCAGCGCCTTGCCGGCGACGGGCACAGGGCTTTTTTGCGGAATCGCGCCCACGCCCTGCTCGAAATGGAAAAGCTGATATGCATCCAGGCCGGTTTACTGGAAAAGTCTGTTGGATCTTTGCCAGATAGCACGGGTGCGGCAATACCCAAGTTACAGCCCGCACCAGCCCCCATTACGTTTGTTCCACCTGAAAAGCAGGTGATTTGGGATAGGCGTGACTTGGAAACCTTTGCCAAAGGCAGTATTGCCCGGGTTTTCGGCCCGGAATATTCCATCATAGACACCTACAAGCGGCGTGTGCGCCTGCCCATGGACCCCTATCTGCTGGTAAGCCGGGTGACCAAACTTGACGCCATACGGGGCGAGTTCAAGCCCTGCACCATGACTACCGAGTTTGACATTGAAAAGAACGCCTGGTTTTTGATCGACGGGCAAATTCCCTGGGCGGTTTCCGTAGAGTCTGGCCAGTGCGATTTGCTGCTCATCAGCTTTTTGGGAATCGATTTTGAATGCAAGAGCCACCGGGTCTATCGCCTGTTGGACTGCACCCTCACCTTTATGGAAGACCTTGCCAAGGAAGGCGATACTCTTCGGTACGACATATCCATCAATTCCTTTGCAAGGAACGCCGGCAACCTGCTTTTTTTCTTCAGTTACGAATGCTTTGTGGACGACAGGCTGGTTTTGACCATGGACGGCGGGTGCGCAGGATTTTTCTCGGACGAGGAACTGGCGGCAGGCAAGGGCATCATCCGAACTCAGGGGGAAAAAGAAGAACGCAGCCGGATTGCTCCCGGTCATTTTACCCCTCTGCTGGATTGCCATAGGCGTTCCTTTGAAACGGAGGATCTGTTGCATATCATCGAAGGCAGGCCAGCCCGATGCTTTGGAAAGGATTACGACCAGGCAGGGGCCAATTCATCGCTGAAGTTCGCGGCCCAACAAATGCTTATGGTGGATCGGGTGGAGTCCGTGGACCCCACAGGCGGTCCCCGGGGCCTGGGCAAGGTGGTCGCCCACAAGGATCTGCGGCCTGATCATTGGTATTTTCCTTGCCATTTCAAGGATGACGAGGTAATGGCCGGGTCCCTTATGGCGGAAGGATGCGTGCAGTTGTTGCAGTTTTTCACCCTGTTCCTGGGGCTCCAGACCAAAACCCGGGATGCCCGGTTTCAGCCCATCCTGGGCCTGCCTCAAAAGGTGCGTTGCCGGGGCCAGGTTGTGCCCACTGACACCCTGCTTACCTATCGCATGGAGGTGAAGGAAATCGGCCTGGAGCCCGAGCCCTATGCCGTGGCTGATGTGGATATTTTGCTGGGCGACAAGGTGGTTGTGGATTTCAAGGATTTGGGGGTGCGTCTGGCTGAAAAGAATCCCGTGGTCAATTTGAAGCCGATTGAAACCAACCCCAAAGCCACTCCCGTGTTTGACCAAAAGGATTTGGTGGAATTCGCCACTGGCGACATCACCAAATGTTTTGGCCCGGCCTTTCAAATTTATGAAAACCGCCAGCCGCCCCGGACTCCCAACGGCGATTTGCAGCTTATTTCCCGGGTTTTGGAAGTGACGGGCCAGCCCAGGGATTTTCGCAATCCGGCCAGCGTGGTTTCGGAATACGATGTGCCCCGGGACGCCTGGTTTTGTGTGCAGAATGGGTGGCCCGCAATACTGCCGTATTCCATGCTTATGGAAATCGCCTTACAGCCGTGCGGGTTTATTTCCACCTATATGCAAACGACTCTGCTCATTCCGGAAAAGGACATGTTTTTCCGCAATTTGGACGGGGAGGGATTTTTAAGCAGCCTGCCGGACCTGCGGGGCCGCACCATCACCAACCGGTCCCAGTTGATTACCACCGCCAAGGCCGGGGGGTCCATCATCCAGAAATTCGGGTTTGAACTGGCTGTGGACGGTGAGGCGTTCTACAAGGGAACGGCGGCCTTTGGGTATTTTTCCAGGGAAGCCCTGGCGGACCAGATCGGTCTGGACGGCGGCGTGAATAATCATCCCCTGCACACCCGAGAGTTTTTGCAAGATGACGCGATAGTCATTGAGGTGGATCTCAGGGAAGCCACTCCTCCATTCTATTCCCGAACCCGGGAAAAGCCCCATTATGGACTGGCTGGAAAACAATTGCAGTTTTTAGATAGAGTCCTTATGGTGGAAAATTCGGGCCGATTCGGCCACGGGTATGTTTATGCGGATAAGATGGTAGACGCGAAAGACTGGTTTTATCCCTGTCATTTTCATAATGATCCGGTCATGCCGGGTTCTTTGGGGGTGGAGGCCATGCTTCAGGCATTGCAGGTTTTCGCCTTGCGCCAAGGCATTGGGACGGAATTCGCCAATCCTTATTTCACCCAAATGAAGGACACCATTGTGTGGAAATATCGGGGCCAGATCATTCCTTCCAACCAGCGCATGAGCCTGGAACTGCATGTGAAAAGCATTGAGGATAAAAACGGCGGTAAGGTTGTGAAAGCGGACGGCAGTTTGTGGAAGGACAATATCCGCATTTACGAGGTGAGGGACGTGGGATTTTGCGTTCGGGATGTTATTTAAAACACTGTTTAAAATTGGTTTTTCTATCTGGAGATTCTTTTATGACGAACAACACCATTTGCCAAACTGCGTCGGGCCAGTCATTTAATTATGGATGGAGCATGCCCGAGGGCCAGGTAGTTTACGATGAAGCCGGAATCAAAGCCATGCTGATGGATTTATCCCGGCCCGTGTTTGTGGTGAATAATGGAGGCCGCCTGGGCCTGGCCAACCAGGACCCCGTGCGGGAGCCTGGAGCCGGAGCACCGGTGATAGCCATGGCTTCGGCCCTGCCCGTGGAAAGCCTGGGAAATCCGGATTTTGGAAAAGCCTATGGCACGGCCTACCCCTATTATGCCGGGGCCATGGCCAACGGGATCGCTTCGGTGGAAATGGTGACAGCCCTTGGAAAGGCCGGTTTTCTGGGCTCTTTCGGGGCCGGGGGATTGATCCCTTCGGCTGTGGAAGAGGCGATACTGGGTATCCAAAAAGCCTTGCCCAGGGGACCCTATATGTTCAACCTCATCCATAGCCCTCATGAACCAGCCATGGAGCAGGGCGCTGTGGAATTGTATCTTAAATATGGGGTTAATGCTGTGGAGGCCGCCGCATTCATGGCCCTCACCCCCCATGTGGTGCAATACCGTGTGGCGGGCCTGACCCTGGACCCGCAAGGGAGTATTGTTATTGGCAATCGGATTGTGGCCAAGGTATCGCGCAAAGAGGTCGCCAGCCGGTTTATGGAGCCTGCGCCGGACAAGATTTTGTCCAAATTGATCACTGCAGGGAAGATTACGGAAGAACAGGCCAACATGGCCAGACAGGTTCCCATGGCGGACGACGTGACTGTGGAGGCGGACTCGGGCGGGCATACGGACAACCGGGCGCTAGTGACCATTCTCCCTTCCATTCTGAGCCTGCGGGACGAAATCCAGGAGCAGCGAAAATACGCCACGCCGGTGCGGGTTGGAGCAGGGGGGGGGATGGGAACGCCCCAGGCGGTTTTGGCCGCCTTTGTCATGGGGGCCGAGTATATTGTGACCGGCTCTGTGAATCAGGCCTGCGTGGAATCAGGGGCCTCTGACCATGTTAAGGGGCTTTTAGCCAAGGCGGACATGGCCGATACGGTCATGGCGCCGTCTGCGGACATGTTTGAGCTGGGTGTCAGGGTGCAAGTGCTAAAAAGAGGGTCCCTGTTTGCTGTCAGGGCTACTAAACTGCACGACATTTACAGCAGGTACGAATCCATCGAAGATATCCCCTGCGATCAACGGGAAAAGCTGGAAAATCAGATTTTTAAAAAAACTCTGGACGAAGTATGGAATAATACCGTAGAGTTTTTTTCCAGGCGGGACCCAGCCCTTGTGGCCAAGGCCGAGGCTGATCCCAAAAAGAAAATGGCCCTGATTTTTCGCTGGTATTTGGGGCTGTCGTCCCGATGGGCCAATACGGGTGAACCGGGCCGGGAAATGGATTACCAGATTTGGTGCGGCTCGTGCATGGGCGCATTCAATGCCTGGGTAAGGGGTACTGATTTGGAGGCCCCGGAAAACCGGAAGGTTGCAGATGTGGCCCGGCATCTCCTGCGTGGGGCTGCATATCATCACCGATTGGACGCCATCAGGACTCTGGGAGTGGTTTTTCCCTCCCGGATAGCAGTTTACAGGCCCGAGACAATGGCCGGATGACATTTGAGGAGAATAGCATTTGTGAACGACCTGCCCTTGTTAAAATTGGCGCCAGGGCAGGTCCATGTATGGTTTACCTGCCCGGAGGAAATTCGGGATCCGGATCTTCTGGTTTCCTATCATTCCCTTCTTACGCCTGATGAGCAGGAAAAGCAGGTCCGCTACATTATGCCTTGGCACCGGCATTCCAGCCTGATAACCCGTGCTGTGGCCCGTTGCGTCCTTTCCCGGTATTCTTCCACAAAGCCCCATGAATGGCGGTTCCGGCGAAATATGCACGGAAAACCGGAGATAGTCCAGGACAGCCAGAGTCCTCCCTTGCACTTCAACCTGGCCCATACCCACGGACTGATAGCTTGCGCCGTTGCCCTGGAACATCCGGTGGGGGTCGATGTGGAGCGTTGGGACAGGCAACGGGATTTCGAGCGCCTTGCAACCCGCTATTTTTCTACGGATGAGTCCACGATGCTCACCCAGGTTCCCGAATACGCCCAACGACGGCTTTTTTTTAATATCTGGACTTTGAAGGAATCCTACATAAAAGCGAAAGGCATGGGCCTTTCCATGGGACTGGACAAGTTTTCCTTTGTGGTATCTGAAAACGGGAATCCCCGGATTGTCCTTGATCCTGATTTGAAAGATGACCCTGCGGCCTGGGCCTTCCGGCTCCTTACACCCACCAAATTCCATGTGGCGGCCCTTGCCTTGCACAGGGCGCCCGGGACAGCCTGCCAAGTACAATCCCGCTTTATCATTCCTCTGGTTCACGAGGAATTGACGAATTAGGCCATGCAGGCCTTATTGATCTTTAGACGCATTCCGGAAAACTGATAGAAGATATTTGCCAAATGCCCGGTCCTGTCCTATAATTTGTGTAATATTAACCAACACAGTGAGGTGAGGACATGAGTCAGGAAAACATCAAAGTGGCAAATTTGACAAAAGTGACACTCTTGCTTGAAGCGGGAACCCTCGAGGATTCCATGGATCTCACCCCGGGCAAGTGCCATTTTGAGTTCATATTCGGCGCGGCTCCGGCGGGCATGACACCCTTTGAATATTCACTCCTGGACAAACAGGTGGGCGAATCCGTGGTGATGCCTTTGCGGCTGACGGATCTGGCTACCACCTTTGAGCACCTGGATGTTCCCCTGTTCCGTCAGATCGACGCGGACAGTTTTTTCCTCAAAACCACGGTGGACAAGGTGGAAAAGGCGGAAGACCGGGAGATTGTGAAAGCCATTGCCATGGCAGGGGGACACAGTTCGGATTGCGGCTGCGGATGCAGCAGTTGCGGCGGTTGATATATTGAAGGAGCGCGTTCCAATCGTATAAGGAAATTTTTTCCGGCGGGGCAGGAGTCCCGCCGTTTTTTTAGCCAAAAAACAAGGGGAGAAACATGAGCGATATCAGAATGAGCGTAGAAATGAGAACGGATTATGACTGCGAGGCCACGGGCTTTCCCGCCGAAAGATGGGGAGAGGCTGTATTCACCATTGCTGAAGAGGAAATCGCCATTGAAGTGAGTGTGGAAGACAGCATCATTGTGGCTATCATGGCCGGGGAAGAAGGCAAGGAAACCGTGTGGAAAGGCACCCTGGAGGGCCTGAAGAAACTCCTGGCCGGAGAGATTGCAGGTCGCTAGTCATTAAACCAGATCGGCAAAATCATTTTTTCTGGCCATAAAAAATGCATAGCCTGCCTGACAAATCACCAGGGATGCCAGACAGATCAGGCAAAAGATCCATGGACCGGGCAGGCTTCCCCATACGGCTGCGTTTCGGAAGGATTCCACAAGCAGGCATAGCGGGTTTAAGTGTGCATAGGCCCTGAATGCCTGAGGTATGGCGCTTATGGGATAAAAAATTGGGGTCAGGAAGAAGAGCATGAGCAGGCCGATGTTCAGGATATGCGCCGTATCCCGCACATACACCCCCACTGCGGCGATAAACCAGCACAGCCCCATGCTTAAAAGCATGAGGGGGAAATAAACCAGAGGCAGAACCAGGGCAGTGCTGGGGATTGGACCCAGGATCACCCGGATTCCGGCTAATAAGATGAGCACACTGCATAGCGACTGGACCAGGACAGGCCCCAGGCCGACAAGAGGGAGAATTTCCAGGGGAAAGGCCATTTTCTTAATATAGGTCCTATTTGCCGATATGATGTTTGGGGTGGCCTGAAGGGCTTCGGAAAGAAAGTTAAACGGGATAAGCCCGGCAAAAAGAGCCAGGGCGAATTCCCCGTGGGCGCCTTCGGAACCCCGAGGCCATCGGGCCTGTAAGACCACGGAAAAAACAAAGGTGTAAATCGCTAACAAGGCCAGTGGATTGAGCAATGTCCATAAAAAACCCAGGTGGGATCCCTTGTATCTCACCGCCAATTGACGCCTGGCCAGGGGAATCAAGAGCCAACGCGCCTGCCAAAGGCTTTTCAGCATGGCCAAGGGGTTCAGGTTTGACATTATGCCGGGAGACTGATTGTTGATGATTTTTATATTGTGTGCCTGGGCTTTCAACCGGCCCTCCCGTTTTTTATGAAAAGTTAGGGATTATTGTGCTTTTTGACCATAAAGAAACAGGTGGAGCGCGCTTTTGGCACAGTCCACCTGTTTGGGTCTAACATAAACTTTTTTCAACTTTTTTGGTTTGGGCAGAGTCCGGATCGTCGGGAAAAAAGTTAGATGGATTCTTTCAGGGCCTTGCCGGGTTTGAACTTAACAGCATTGGAGGCTTTGATCTTGATGGGCTCGCCTGTTTGAGGGTTGCGTCCTTTGCGGGCTTTCCTGCGCACTTTGGAAAAAGTGCCAAAGCCGACAAGGGTCAGTTTGCCGTCCTTTTTCTTAAGAGCCATTTTGACTCCCTCGGTAAAGGACTTGAGGGCCGCCGTTGCCTGGATTTTGGTAATCTGGGCGTCCGTGGCCATCTTTTCGATCAGTTCGGGCTTCGTCATGTTTCTTCCCCCCTTTTCATAGTAAGAAAACGTGAAGTGGAACTAATTCAATACTGCACTTCTTGTGGAAATTTACGAAACTGTAACCGGATAAAAAAGTATTGTCAATCCCAAAATACCTAAAAAACCCTTAAAACAGGGCTTTTATAAATTTTTACCCCCATCGCAGCCCCTAAAACAGGGCCTTGATGAATTCTCTTGCATCAAATTCCCTCAGGTCCTCTGCATTTTCCCCCAGCCCTATATAGCGTATGGGCACCTCCAGGTCATGGCAAATGCTCACTACAATGCCGCCTTTTGCCGTGCCGTCCACCTTGGTGAGCACCAGGCCCGTGATCCCGATAGCCTCATGGAACAGACGGGCTTGGCTGACGGCGTTCTGGCCCGTGTTGGCGTCAATGACCAGCCATGTTTCATGGGGAGTGCCGGGCAGGCTTTTGGCGCAACTGCGGCGGATTTTCTTCAACTCCTCCATGAGGTTGACTTTGGTGTGAAGCCTGCCGGCCGTGTCAATAATCACCACATCCATACCCCGGGCTTCGGCGGCGGCCACGCCGTCAAAGGCCACTGCAGCGGGATCTGAATTGTCCCGATGGCGGACAATCTGGACTCCGGCGCGTTCGGCCCAGATTTCCAATTGCTCCACGGCGGCAGCCCGGAACGTGTCGGCAGCCACCAGCATGACCTTTTTTCCCTGGTTTTTGAAATTGGCGGCCAGTTTGCCTATGGTGGTGGTCTTGCCCACGCCGTTGACTCCAACTACCATGATGACGAGGGGCTTTTTTTGCGGAAGCGCCATGTTTTCATGGACGGGCTTGATCAGGTCCAGCATTACCTCGGTCAGGGCGGCCCGAAGATCCTTGGAGGAGGTGATCTGTTTTTTCTTCACCTTTTCGGCAATGGGCGCCATGAGATCCATGACTGTGGACACACCCATGTCCGCCATGATCAGGGTTTCTTCCAAATTCTCCAGGGTCTCCACCGTAAGCTCTGTTTTGGTGGTGAAAAGATCTTCAATGGGAGTGTTCAGGACATCCCGGGTCTTGGCCAGTTTCTCTCGCAATTTCGCCCCAAAACCAGCATCCTGCGGGGCGGACCCAGGAGGGGGAGTTTCCACGGGAGCCACATTTTCCATAGTTACCGAGGCTGCTTTCCCGGGAGAGTCCCGGGGGGCGGCGGGCTTTTGGGGTTGATCGTCTTTAGCCTCTGGGGCTTTGTCTGCCTTGTCGTTTTTCTTGAACCAACTCATGCGGCTTCCTGAGATCTTTCCAGATTCACCGATACCACCTTGGAGACGCCTTTGTTCTCCATGGTGATCCCGTAAAGGATGTCGGCGAATTCCATGGACTTCTTGTTATGGGTTACCATGACGATTTGGGATTTTTCCCCTATCAGCTTCAACAACTCATTAAACCGCGAAACATTGGCATCGTCAAGAGGCGCGTCAATCTCGTCCATAAGACAAAAGGACGCGGGCTTGATGAGAAAGATGGCGAATACAAAGGCAATGGCTGCCAGGGCCTTTTCGCCGCCCGATAGCAGACTCATGCGGATGAGCTTTTTACCCTGGGGCCGGATTTCGTATTCCACGCCGGTTTCCAGGGGTTTGTCCGGCTCCGAGAGGGTGATTTCCGCTCCGCCTCCATGGAACAGGCGGGGAAACACAAGGGCGAGTTTTTCGTTCACCGCCTTAAAGGTTTCCATGAATTTGCTCTGGGTAAAGCGGTTTATTTTACGAATGACTTTTTCCAGGGACTCTATGGCGTGCATAAGATCGTCCCGCTGTTTGGTGAGGAAGTCGTATCGTTCTTCCAGGGCTTCGTATTCATTGATGGCGCCCAGATGCACGTCCCCCATGCGGCCGATTTTCTCGCGTAAATCTTCCATTTCGCGGGCGGCTTCGTCAGCGGCTTTGGGCTCGTTCAGATCGGGCAGGCCTTCGTCATGTCTGGCCTGATGGAGGGTGCGGCCCAGTTTTTCCATGATCCGGGCGGCCACGGCTTCCTGGCGTACCTTGCGTTGGGATTGGGAAAGTTCCAGGTCCCGGACCTTTTCCCTGTGGGTTTCCCGTTGGTTTTTGATCTTGGCCTGCATGGCGTCGCTTTCCTGAAGTTCAGCCTCAATCTGCTGGCGGGAGATCTCCACCTTTTCCAGTGCTTCCTTCGCCTGGGTCAGGTGGGTATAGGAGTCCGTAAGTTTTGCTTCCAGTTCGGCGATTTTTTCGGAGGACTGGCCGGAAAAAGTCCTTCTGCGCAAGGCTTCCCGTTCCGTGTATTCCAGCCTTTTCTGGTTTTCCTCCTCGAATTCGGCCAAACGCACAAAGGTTTCCTTGTGATTGTCCAGTCTGGCTGACATGGCGCTGATTTCCACCCGCAGATCCGTGGTTCTTTCGGAAAAACCGTCCAGTTCGGCCTCGGCCTGCGCCACCTGGATGGCCGCCTGTTTAACGGCTTCTTCCGCCTGCTTCACCTCGTTAACCGCTTCGTCCACCAGGGCTTTATAGCGGGCCAATTCGGCCTCTGCGTCATCTTCCTCGCCCATGAGCTGGTCCTGCTCGGCCAACACAATCTGGTGATGGCGGGCAGCCTGTTTGCAGTCCTCCTTGAGGCGGGAAACCTCCTTTTGGGCTTCCATTTCCTCCCGGCCCAGGTCGCGTAGGCCTTCCACCATTTTCTGGAGGTCGGTTTCCAGGCCCCGGGTTTCCTTTTCCAGGATTTCCTGTTTTTCCTTGGCCGCAGCAAGATTCACGTCCAGGGCGGCGATGGTTTCCTCCAGTTTAAGCAACTGCTGCCTTTGGGCCAGGATGCCAGGGCCCGTAGAATCCTGGCCTCCTCCCACAATGCCCCGGGGCGAAACCAGCACCACGCCGTCCCGCGTGACCACGGTGAGATTGTTGTATCCGTTTTTCAATTCCACAGCGGATTGAGCGTCTTCCGCAACCAGGACGTCTGACAACAGGCTCCTGACCAAATGCTCACAGCCCCGGTTTATTTCCACGTGCCTGAGCAGGGAATTATCGTGATCCAGGGACCCTGGCTTGAAGCCCGCATCCACCCAGGAAACGGGCATGAAACCGGCCTGGCCTTTTTTGGTGGAGGCAAGATGTCCCATGGCGTCCAGGGCGGCTTGCTTGTCTTTTACGATGACAAACTGCAAGGCCTCGCCCAGGGCCGCTT
The DNA here is from genome assembly GCA_016342355.1 of Desulfatibacillum sp. Taxonomy (GTDB): domain Bacteria; phylum Desulfobacterota; class Desulfobacteria; order Desulfobacterales; family Desulfatibacillaceae; genus Desulfatibacillum. The sequence continues at coordinate 114,928 of JAEINP010000008.1, read as the reverse complement.
CCACGGCTTCCTCGTATCCGGGCTCAGGCTTGACCATATCGGCCAGAACCCCCAGAATGCGGGATTGGTCCTTGTGTGTTTCCTGGTCCCAGGAAACCACTTCCCGGACGCCTTTTTGAAACCATTCCAGGTTGCCTTCCATGCGTTTGAGGGTGCTGAACTGGGATTTGGCTTTGGTGCGCTCCATGTCCAGTGTCTGGACCTTTCTTAGCTGGTCCCCCAGGTCCGCGCGTTTTTCCTCCAGGGCCTGCTCGATGTATACCAGTTCCCCCTTGATGGACTCGGCTTCCTCCAAAATGCCTTCCAGGTTTTCCTCGGCATCGGCAAGGCCCCGCTTGGTTTCCACCTCACGCTGGCCTGCGCGGACCACTTCCTCGGAAAGCTGCCTGAGCCTGCGGGCGATGTCCTGTTTGGTGTTGGTGGCGTTTTGGTAAATATTGCTGTATTTGGCCTCGTTGCCCAAAAGCTGGGTGAGTCGGGCTTTTTCTTCTTCCAGGGCCGCCTTGTGTCGGGCCAGGCTGTGACGCACACCCGTGACCGCCTGCTCGTCATCGGTCAAAAGGGCGCGGGTTTGTTCCAGGTCCCGGGCGGTTTTTTCCATATCCTCCCGGCAGGTATTTCGGTCGGAGACGATTCTTTCCTGCTTTTCCCTGAGTCCGGCCAATTGGGATTCCAGTTCCCCGGCCTCGGAAGCCAGCCGTGTGGATTCGGTTTTGGCATAGTGGAGGTCGTTTTCCATCCGATCCACCTGGCGCTGCAATTCAAAGCACCGGACTTCCTTTTTATTCACATCATCGGCCATGGCGGCCCGCTCCTGGCGGATGTCTTCCATGGCGGCGTCCAGTTTACTCAACTGGGTGAGGTGGGAAATCTCCTGGTCCTTGAGTTCCTGGAGTAGCTTGTGGGTTTCGGCAATGCGTTCTGTATAGCGGTCGAATTCCAGGGCGGCCAGGGCGATATCAATTTTTTCAATCCGCTTTTTGTATTCCTTGTAGCGCTCGGCCTTTTTGGCTTGGCGGCTTAGGGAGGCCATGTTGCGCTCCACCTCGGTGATGATGTCCATGACGCGCAACAGGTTGGTGCGGGTGCTTTTGATCTTGAACTGGGCTTCTTTTTTTCGGGCCTTGTACCGGGTGATTCCGGCGGCTTCCTCAATAAAAATGCGCCGTTCGTCCGGTCCTGCCTCGGTGATGGCGCCCAGGTTTCCCTGCTGGATCACCGCGTAGGTGCCCGAGCCGATGCCACTGCCCATGAGAAGATTCTGGATGTCCTTGAGACGGCAGGGCTGTTTGTTGATGAAATATCCCCGCTCTCCGGAACGGTACAGGCGGCGGGTGACCATGATTTCGGAATAATCGCGGAATTCTTCGGGGCAACTTCCGTTGTCGTTGGCGAATGTGATGGAAACTTCGGCCATGTTCACCGGGGGCCGGCTTTTGGAACCCGAAAAAATAACATCCTCCATGGATTTGCCCCGAAGCTGCCTGGCCCTCTGCTCTCCGGTGACCCACTGGATGGCGTCCACGATGTTACTCTTGCCGCAGCCGTTGGGCCCCACCACAGCCGACACACCCTGGGGAAAGGGTATGGTCGTCTTGTCGGGGAAGGACTTGAAACCGCAAAGTTCAAGCTGCTTGAGTTTCATGGATTATCCACGCTCCTTGATAAGGATATCTGCCTTGGTCTCTCTGATTCGTGGGTGTGCAACCAACCTGTCCAACAAACCCGGTCTATGCATGGGTTTGTGACAGCGGTTATTATGAGAATATTCCTATGAAAATGGGTGTTCCCGTTTGAACTTCCGGGCCGCCCTTTGTTTCCGGCACTGTGGAGCATTTACAATGCAAGTGTTGGTCTAATTATCAGACTCCCGGGGGCTTGTAAAGGAAAAAACACAACAGAGGGTGTTTTTTTTAAAAAGAGTCTACTACATATGGTGTTTTTTGACGACAGAGACTTTCCGGGAGGAATTCCAGTCAACACAGTGGGTTGGAGCGCTGAAAGGGGAAATGGAACCTAATGTGGCGGCGCTGATCCATGGAGATGGCTTGGGGCATGGCCAGAAATAACACCCGCCTTGCCAGTGTTTTTATTACTGTGCTATATATGGATGCAAACCCTTGTTTGATAGCCTGGGCTATTCGACTCAAGCCATGGTTTCCGCCGTCCGGAGGAAATTATAAGGAGATGCTATATCGATGGAGCAAAATCATCATTCCCTGGTATTTACCGGTCAAGTGACCAGCGGGCAGGACCCAGAATCCGTCAAAGCCAACATAGTCAGCATGTTTAAGTTAAGCCCGGCCGGGGTGGAAAGACTATTCCGCGGCGGCCCGGTTGTTGTGAAAAAGGGCCTGGACCCGGAAAAAGCCCGTAAGTTCCAGCTTGCCTTTGCAAAAGCCGGAGCAAAGTGTAAAATTGTGCCTGAAAAACAGGGAACCGGCAAGGTCAAAATGCAATCTCCGCGCCCGGCTGCGCCGACTCCTGCCGTGTCCGCCTCAAAGCCGAAGGCGGCAGTTGCGCCGAAATCCCATGCTTCGCCTTTTGCAGAAAATGAATCGGCGGGGCCGCCTCCCAAAGTGTTGTCGGAGGAGGATGCAATCCGGGCCAAGGCCAAGCAGTTGTACGTCCGTTTTGACGAGGCTTATGACCGAGCGCTCAAGAAAAATAACGTGAATCAAACCACCAATGTCTATTTTGGCGTTGCCCTTGTGTTTTGCGCCATCGCCATCGCCGCCTGCATATTCACTTCCCTCAGGTGGTATTGGGCGTTGCTGATAAATATAGTCCTGTTGGGCATATATGGGGTTTACGCTTCCTCTGTCAATAAAACTTTTATCAGAGGGTTTGTGGATCCCATGTTTAAACGCTCCAACGATCCTGGCCTGTTTATTGCCTCTTATGTAATGTGGGCGGCCATGATGCGGGACACCCCCCTGAAATCGGATATGATGGCGGTCGGCAGTGACCTTGCCCAGGAAAATCCCCGGTTTAGGGCCAAGCTGAAGGAATACGACCCCATCCTTGAGAAGGAGTTCATCAAAGATTCGGATTGGCAGGACGTGCCGGAACTTCGGGATATTCAAGCGGAGAGGGAAACTCCGCAAAGGAGAGAGCCCGCTCGCGTAACGGCTCCCCAGGCCCCTGCCTTGCGCGGTCTGGCAAGCGGCGCTCCGCATGGCCCGAAAATGGAATCCCCGGATCCGGGAGGCAGGGCCTCATCCCTTCATGAGGCTTTTCCCAGCCAATCATCCGCACCGCCTCCCCAAGCGCCGGAGGAGGCCCTTTCCAAGGAGATCCGGTATCAGATCAGCCTGCTTCTTAACTTGGATTTTTCCCGGGTTCCCCTGGACGCGGCTCTTCCTTTGAGCCAAAATCCCGCGATCGCCAAAAAACAGTTGGACGACCTTTTGGAAAACCTGGAAACCAAGTACGGGTGCGTGCTGCCCTTCAATGCCGCGGACGGCGTGGCCACTGTGGCCGACGTGGTGCATGCCATGGTTACGGAACTGGAAGCGGAGGGGAAGCTTCCCGGTCAAGAGAGAGCGGAAAATGATTCCCAGGAAAAGGATGATGATGACGAGGGACATACAACCCGAAAAACCCCCTTCTGGATTGCCCTGGTAAGTTTTCTAATAGCGGCCATTATTGTGGTCCCCTTCGCCCAGGCCGGAGCCTCTGCGATCGGACTCCATGGCAACTGGGCCAAGGGCGCGTCCCTTTTTGCAGGCGTTATTGCCTGGGGACTCATCGCCGAAATCCTGGACACGGGGAAGTAGGACCGTACAACCTGAATTTGCTTGCAGGAAAGCGGGCCTGTAGTCTGATGTAATATCCTAACGTAATTTTATAATTTCAGTATAGTGAAGGATGCGCCGATTGCGTCTTCTTATAAGATGAGCAAAGGGTAGCCCTGGCAACCGGCTGCCCTGAATGGTATATTTATCCCTTTCCAGCGGGTAACCCATAACCGGCCCCTTCGGACTGGGATTTTTAACTTGCAATTGTTCACAGCCTAACCCCAAAGGGAATGGTCCCAAGTGGGTATCCTTTAGTCATTTTCCTGAGCATCAGATAAAAAAATTGCTTCACCAAAAGGGGATTTGGTGGTATCTATTAAAAATACGAACGTTCGCTCGTAATTTTGCGGCCTTGGAAAGAAGATGCGATTCGCCCCGTATCCATTCAATGGGATTTCTTTTTTTCCTGTAGGCCGGGGCAAGGTTTCAACCCACTGCTGAAAACCGCGGAATGCCGCTTTCCATGTCTTCGCAAAAAAACAGGAGGTACCCTTGCCACCCAATAACCCATGCCCTCCAAAAGGACATATCACCCCCCAGAAAAGGAGGAGACCGTGAACCAGACCCATTTTCCCTTTTGGCCCAAACGCGTACCCAAAGAGTTGATTTACCCCCAAACCCCCTTGTTTGAGTTCCTGGAAACATCGGCCAACCGCTACCCCGATCACCCGGCAATTATTTATTATGGCAGGAAAATCAAATACTCCGAGTTATGGGATTCCTGCCTGCGTTTGTCCGGCGTTCTTGCCGGCATGGGCGTGAAAAAAGGCGACAGGGTGGCGATTTACATGCAGAACTGTCCCCATTTTGCCATCAGTTATTTGGGAGGCATGCGCGCCAACGGCGTGGTGGTGCCCCTCAACCCCATGCTGGTGGACAACGAACTCCGCACCCTGCTTACCGATTGCGGGGCCAAGGTGGTGATCACCACCACGGAGTTGTATCCCCGGATTAGCGGCATTTGCGCGGAACTGGGCGTGGAGAACGTCATTGTGGGCTCTCTCACCGATTACGTGCCCGATGATCCCGAACTTCCCGTGCCGGATTTTATGGCCTCTATCCCCACCTCCATTGAAGGCGCCCTCAACTGGCTGGAAGCCCTGGCCAGCGCACCCGAACCGCCCCCGGTGGAAGTGGGACCGGAAGACCTTTGCCTGTTGCCTTACACAGCAGGCTCCACGGGCATTCCCAAGGGATGCATGCACACCCACAGGTCTGTGACTTCCAACGTCATGGGCGGCATATACTGGGCCAACGGGGCGCCCGGCCTGACGGTTTTGGCGGCATTGCCCTTTTTCCATGTGACGGGAATGATTCACAGCTTTTTGGCGCCCATCGCCATGGGCGGGACCTCCATCTACCTGACCCGCTGGGACCGTACTGCGGCCCTGGACGCCATCGAGAAATACAAGGTGGTCCTCTGGGCCAACATCACCACCATGCTCATCGACTTGCTGGCCGCGCCTGACATCAATGAGCGCGACATCTCGTCCCTGGGTTTTGTGGGCGGCGGCGGCGCGCCTTTGCCCCAGGCTGTGGGCGAAAAATTTAACAAGATGACCGGCCTGCAATTCGCCGAAGGCTACGGCATGACCGAAACCATATCCCAGACCCATTGGAATCCTCCGGACAATCCCAAGTTGGGTAGCGTGGGCATCCCGGTGTTCGGCGTGGACGCCCGGATTGTGGACGTCATCACCCTGAAGGAGCTTCCCCAGGGGGAACAGGGCGAGATTGTGGTCAACGGCCCCCAGATTCTCAAAGGATACTGGAACAAGCCCGACGCCGACAAGGACGCTTTTATGGAAATAGACGGCAAGCAGTTCCTCCGCACGGGCGACATCGGCCGCGTGGACGAAGAAGGCTATTTCTATATCATGGACCGGGTGAAACGGATGATCAACGCCGCCGGGTTCAAGGTGTGGCCCGCGGACGTGGAGGCGACCCTGTACCGCCATCCCGCGGTGTTGGAAGCCTGCGTGATCGGTATTCCCGACGACGAACGGGTGGAAACGGTCAAGGCCATTATCGTTCTCAACAAGGACCAAGTGGGCAAGGTGACGGACAAGGATATCATCGCCTGGTCCAAGGAGCAGATGTCCGCGTACAAGTATCCCAGGTTCGTGGAATTTGTGGAAGCCCTGCCCAAGAGCGGCGCAGGTAAAATCCTGTGGCGGCAACTTCAGGAAGACGAGCGGGAAAAATTGAAAAAGTGATGCTCTCCACAGCAAGCTATGCGGTATCTCATGAAAAAAACGCAGCAAGCTGAGGGGTATTTACCCACTTTATAATAATAACCAACGCGGCGCTTGTCCGTTATTCGTGGCAAGCGCCCAATCCAAAACTAACTAGGAGGAACCCATGGCTACCGTAAACACCGTCTTAGGACCTATCGCACCGGCAGATCTCGGAATCACCCTCATGCACGAACATATCCTGTACGGATACCCCGGATGGGACGGCGACAGGACCATCGCGCCTGTGAACCGCAAAGAGATCGTGGCCAACGGCGTGGCCACCCTCAAGCAACTCAAGGACGAATACGGGCTCAATTCCTATGTGGACGCCACACCCCTGGACGGGGGCCGCATGCCTGAAATCCTCAAGGAAGTGTCTGAAAAATCCGGCGTGAACATCATTTGCTCCACCGGGTACTATTATGAGGAGGAAGGCTCTCCCACCTATTGGAAATTCCGGGGCAGCCTGGGCGACATCACCGAGGAGTTGTACGAGTTGTTCATGACCGAAGTGTCCAAAGGTATTATGGACACGGGCATCAAGGCCGGAGTCCTCAAGGTGGGGTCCAGCAAGGGTGAAATCACGGATTACGAAAAACTCATGTTCCAGACCGCAGCCCGGGTTTCCAAGGAAACCGGCGTGCCTATCATCTCCCACACCCAGGAAGGCACCATGGGACCGCAACAAGCGGAACTTTTAATTGGAGCAGGCGCCAATCCCAAGCAAATCCAGATCGGCCACATGAGCGATAACCTGGATATGCAATATCAGGAAGACACCTTCAAGCACGGCGTGTATGTATCCTGGGACCGCATGGGGCTCCAGGGCCTGGTGGGATGCCCCATGGACGAACAACGCTACCCGGTCATGATCGAACTGATCAAAAAGGGATACGCCAACCAGATGATGATCTCCCATGACTGCATCATTTCCTGGCTGGGCAGGCCCCTGAACCTGCCCGAGGCCGCCTTGCCTCTCATCGCCAACTGGCACCCCTCCCATTTGTTCAAGAACATCATTCCCGAACTCAAAAAGGGCGGCGTGACCGACGCACAAATTGACACCATCATCAGGGACAACCCCCGCCGCCTGTTCGCGGGCGAATAATTTTTAAAACGGGCACGGCGGGAATGTAAAAATACCCGCCATGCCTGACAAACAGAAAAAAGCAACCGGCGCAGGCAATCCCTGCGCCGTTTTCTTTTCAAGACAATCAATGTTTGAAAAAATCGACCCGTGGGTCATTTTTTTATTGACGCGACCAGGAGGATGGGTTTAGGGTTAAAAAACTGACCAACGAGTCGGAAAAATTTCATGTAGCAAAAAACGGGTTTCATGAGAGAAGAACTTCGCATAGAACGAAAAAACAAATTGCTCCAGGCGGCGGCCCGGGTATTCAGCGAAAAAGGCTACGCCGGAACCACCATATCCGACGTGGCGGCCAGGGCGGGTATGGGCAAGGGCACGGTGTACGGGTATTTTTCCAGCAAGGAAGAACTCTTTTTCGACCTCTTTTTTTGGTACGCCCGGGAGGTCATGGCAGGGGTTTCTTTGGATTTGCTCAGCGGTGAGGAATCCGTCAAGGACTCCTTCCTGAAATTCACCCAAGAGCTTGTGGAGCGCATGCTTTTGTCCATTGATATGTATCCCCTGACCCTGGAATTCTGGTCGGCGGCTGCTTCGGGCGGGCTGCGGGATCGGATGAAAAACGCCATGGCTGAAATGTATGATGAATACCGGGGGCTTATCGCTGGCGTGATTCATCACGGTATCGAACGCAAGGAATTTCGGCCTGAAACCAATGTGCAGGCCTTGTCCGCCGGAATCATGGGAGCACTGGACGCCCTGGGCCTACAATATTGGATGAACCCGGATTTTGACATTAAGGCCGCTGCCACGGAAACGGTTTCGGCCATTTTAACGGGGATTTCTTTTTCTTCCGAATTTCCCAATAAAGGATAGGACCATGAAATATCGTATGCTTTGCTGCCTGGTTTCCATGATCGTTTTATTTCCCTTAAGCGTGTGCGCGGAAGACGGCGCGCCCATTGTGGAAAAGGCCTTTGAATATATGCGGGGGGAAACCTCGGTAGCCGTGGTGGAAATGACCATCCAGCGGCCGGACTTCACCCGCACCATGGTCATGAAATCGTGGACCAAGGGAAAGACAGACGCCCTGTTTTTCATTGAATCCCCGCCCCGGGACGCGGGCAACGGCACCTTGAAAAAGGGGAGGGACATGTGGATATTCAATCCCAAGGTCAACCGCACCATCAAGCTGCCGCCCTCCATGATGAGTCAGGCGTGGATGGGCTCGGATTTTTCCAATGATGATCTTTCCAAAACCGATTCCCTGGTGGAAGACTTCACCCATACCATCTCCAATGTGAGGGAGGAAAACGGGTTGAAAATTTATGACCTGGCCTCCATCCCTCATGAGGGCGCCGCTGTGGTGTGGGGTAAGCTGGAGCTGACCATCCGGGAGGACGGGGTTTTGCTGCGGGAGGCATTTTTTGACGAAGACAACCAGTTGGTCAAGGAGATGATAACCCGAGAGATCGCCAACCTGGGAGGAAGGCTTTTCCCCAGGGTCTGGATCATGAAAAAGGCCGGGGAGACGGAAAGGTTTACGCAGATTACCTATAAGGAACTGGCCTTTGACGAGGCCCTGCCTCCCAATCTGTTTTCCCTGTCCAGCCTCAAGACCAAACGGAGATAACCATGAACGACTTGAAACTGGCATGGCGGAATATCTGGCGTCATACCCGGCGATCCATACTCACCATGATGGCCATTGGTTTCGCCTCCTTGCTGCTGGTGTTTATGCTGTCGTTCCAGTTTGGTTCCTACGAAAGCATGATAGACGCCTCGGTCAAGCTCTCCACCGGGCATTTGCAGGTGCAGGCCGCGGGGTATAACGAAAAGCCCGAAATGCGCAAAGTAGTTCCTAATCCGGGCGTGGTCATGGACATACTTTCCCGGACCCCTGGCATAGAAGCCTTTACGGCCCGGAGCCAGACCTTTGTGCTGGCCTCCAGCGAGGATCGTACACGGGGGATTATGGTCATGGGTGTGAACCCGGAAACGGAAAAAGGGGTGCTTTCCATTGCAACCCTAATTCGCGAAGGAGAGTATTTGTCGCCCCGGGCGCCCAATACGGTGATTATCGGGACGCTTCTGGCCCGACGGTTAAAAATCGGCGTAGGCCGGGAACTGACGATCCTGGGGCAGTCCCGGAACGGATCCATCGCCGCCACGGTGGTGACGGTGGGGGGCATATTCAAGACAGGCATTGACGAGGTGGATCGCTCCACGGTCCAGATGCTTCTCAGCGATTTTGACGCCCTGTTCGCCATGGACGGCGCGGTTCATGCCATTGTGGCCACGGCTCGTGAATTATTGCAGGTGGGCGAGGTGAAAAAGGCTCTTCAAAATGATCCGGGGTTAAAGGATTTGGCTGTGCTGGACTGGGTGGATCTTTCCCCAGGCCTCAAGCAATCCATCCAGTTGGATCTTGTGAGCGGCATCATCATGTACCTGATCCTTATTATAGTGGTGGCTTTTAGTATTATGAACACCTTTCTCATGGCTGTGTTTGAACGCACCCGGGAGTTCGGGGTCATGATGGCCATTGGAACCACGCCCAGGCGGTTAGTCAAGGTCATGCTTATGGAATCCATGTTCATGACCGGGATGGGCCTGCTTTTCGGTATGCTCGCCGGAGCAGCCTTGACCCAGTATTTCGCCCAGGTGGGCATACCCATGGGCGGCGCGGCCGATCTCATGGCCCAGTACGGCATTTCAGGCAGGATTTTCCCCAGGTTGTCCTGGGCGACCTTATTGATCGGTCCGGCCATGATTGGCGTGGTGACATTTTTGACCGCTTTGGTCCCGGCCCTCAGAATTCCGGGGCTTAAACCCGCAGACGCCATGAAGGCTGTTTGAAATCAGGAGGGACGATGTTCACCCAACTAGCCTGGAGAAATATCTGGCGCAATCCCAGACGCACCGCCATTATCCTAACCGCCATTTTTATCGGCGTATTTTCCATGATTATTTTCGCGGCATTTTCCCGGGGCATGGCGGATGGCATGGTGGATAACGCCATAGACAATCTGGTGGGCCATATCAAGGTGCAGCACCCGGATTATCGGTCCGACCCGGATATCTCCCACCGGCTGCCGGACCCCAACGCCATAACGGCGGAATTGAAATCCCTGTTGCCGACAGGAGCAAAAATCACCCCGCGCATTCGAGTGGAAGGGGTGGTGGCCAATGCCCGGGAAACCGCAGGAGTGGAGATTGTGGGCATTCATCCCGGCATGGAAATGGGCGTGTCGTTTATCGGAGACGCCCCCATGGACGGGCGGTTGATAGAGGACGGGGATAAAAACGGCATTGTAATGGGCGCGGCTTTGGCCGACAGGTTCCAAACAGAGGTTGGTAAAAAACTGGTGCTGACCACCCAACAGGCGGACGGCGAAACCGGGTCCAGGGCCTTTCGGATTCGGGGTATTTATCGTTCGGAAATCGAAGCCACGGAAAAGGCTTATGTTTTTATTTCCTATACAGCCGCCGAGCAGTTAATGGGTGAGAAAAACTGCGCAACCGAAATTGCCGTTACCCTGCCCAAGGAATACCGCAACGGGCGATTGGCGCCCTTGGTCCAAAAGTGCCGGGATGCTCTTGAGCCCTACCATGTGAGCGTCAATGGATGGAAAGATCTAATGCCTGCTATTTCCGCCTATCTGGCCATGTTTGACGCCTTTTTGTATATCTGGTTTGTGGTGGTGTTTATCGCCATGGGCTTCGGTATTGTGAACACCGTACTCATGGCTGTTTATGAACGCATGCGGGAATTCGGCCTGCTAAAGGCCATTGGAATGAGGCCGTCCTGGATTGTCCGCATGGTGCTTGGCGAAAGTTTTTTTCTTTTGGCGGCGGGCTGTGCGGCAGGCACAATATGCGGTATGGCCGTCACCTATTATTATGGCCATGCCGGAATTGATCTGGGGGCCTTTGCCCAGGGCGTGAAAATGTGGGGCATGTCCCGGGTAATTTTTCCGGCCATAGAAATTGGCGATGTTGTCGCGGCCAATGCGGTGGTGGTGGTTTTGGGGCTGGTTGTGTCTATTTATCCGGCTGTGAAGGCGGCAAGGTTTACCCCTGTGGAAACCATGCGGCAGAACTGATGGGGCATGTAAGTCATGCTATTGATGGTAACAACATCAAAGCCATTCATAAGGAAAACATACCATGAACGCTGTAACCGTATCGGATGTGTCGAAAATTTATACGCAGGGAGACGTCAAGGTCATGGCCCTCAACAAGGTCAGCCTAAAGGTGGATGCGGGCGAGTTTGTGGCGATAGCCGGGCCGTCGGGCTCGGGAAAGACCACCCTTCTCAACCTTATCGGGGGCCTGGATTCCCCGGACACCGGCCATATTTCCGTGAACGGAAAGGCTTTTGAAAAAATGTCCAGCGGCGATCTGGCCGAGTTGCGCCTTACCCAGATCGGCTTCGTGTTCCAGTCCTACAACCTGATTCCCGTGTTCACTGCGGAAGAAAACGTGGAGTATATCCTCCAGTTGCAGGGGGTTGGCAAAAAGGAACGCAAACAAAGAGCCCGCGCCATGCTGGATGACGTGGGTCTGGAGGGCAAATACGACCGCAAGCCGTCCCAGCTTTCCGGCGGCCAGCAGCAGCGGGTGGCGGTAGCCAGATCCCTGGTGTCCAATCCCACCATTATTCTGGCGGACGAGCCCACGGCCAACCTGGACTCCGTGAATGGTGAAAGCCTGCTTCAAACCATGCGGGAGATGAACGAAAAGCACAATGTCACGTTCATTTTCTCCACCCACGACGCCATGGTCATGGAGGCCTCAAAGCGCCTTATCACCATGAAGGACGGCGCCATTGCCGGTGATCAAGTCAAATGACACGTTTATCTTACATTCGGCTTGTGTGCTGCGGCCTGTGGTGGCTGGTTTTCCTGGCAGGCTCCGGAATGTCGGCCCCCTCTACGGTGGAAGCCAAATGGAGCGGCCATTTGCGGGCTCAGGGTTTTTCGTCGTGGTTCGGCAAGCCGCATGTGTTGGAGTATCTTGGCGATACAGGCCCCTTTGCGGACGGCAGTCTGGACGCCCGGCTGAACGGCGCCCTTTTTGTGGGTGAACGTCTGACTCTGGAAGCCCAGTATGAAGCGGTTCTTTCCGGCGGGGAATCCCGGAAAAAAATGTGGGAACTGACCCAATGCATGCCTTCCGTGCAATCTCTGTTATCCGGCCCACCCTCGGATGAGCGGAGGCTGTTTTCTCTCACAGGCGCCCTGGAGGAAGAAGACGACCACATCCTGTATCATCGCCTGGACCGCCTGTCCGCCACCTATACCGCGGATAAGGTCACAGTCCGCGCCGGTCGCCAGGCCCTCACCTGGGGAAACGGTTTGGTGTTCAATCCCATGGATCTGTTAAACCCCTTTGCGCCGTCGGATGTCATCCGGGATTATAAAACCGGGGACGACATGCTGGTCTTGCAGGGCTATTACGGAATGTTTTCGGATTTGCAAGTGGCCTATGCGCCGCGCCGAAACCCCGTAACCGGCGATGTTTCCGGCAGCGAATCGTCCCTTGCCGGAAAAGCCAAGTGGTCGGCCATGGGTTCGGACTGGGATCTCATGCTGGCCCGCCATTATGAAGACACGGTTGTTGGGTTGGGCATGGTCCGTTACGTCATGGACGCCGCATGGCGGCTGGATGTGACCTGTATTGCCATGAACGGCGATTTTTCCGGCGGGGTTTTCTCCGGGGTCACAAATCTGGATTATTCCTGGGTGTGGGGAGGCCATAATTTTTACGGCTTGTGCGAACTCTATTATAATGGTTTCGGCCATGCCGATCCCATGGACTCCATTGTGGACCTGGACTTGTTAATGCGCATGGACCGGGGCGAGATATATACTTCGGGCAGGTGGTATGCTTCCGGTCAGGTCCAGTTCGAGGCCCATCCCCTGGTGAACCTTTTTCTCTCCACCATCATCAACCTGGACGATGGTTCCCTCCTGGTTCAGCCCAGGATATCCTGGGACGCTTTATCATCCCTGCGCATCCTGGCCGGGGTGGACATTCCCGCAGGCCCCTCGGGAACGGAATTCGGCGGCCTGGACGAACCCTTAACCGGCAAGCCCGCCAGCGCCCCGGTCAAGGCCTATGTCATGGCAACATGGTACTTTTAAAAATCGATTTTAAAACTCGATTTTAACTTCGGCGGGTGATCAGCGTCGCGAATATGGAAATCAGGCCGCCTAACATCACGTAACCCAGGATTACCTCGGCCATGACTAAGATTGCCGCAATAGGTGTTTTTGGTGTGATATCTCCAAAACCCAAAGTAGTGAAAGTGACCACACTGTAATAGATCGGGGCTATAAACCCGAAAGGAAATGCATCTGATTTGTTCGAGAAACTAAAATGGCTCTCTCCCATATAAAAAAAGCACATGGCGAAAAACAAGGAAAAGAATAGAGACCATAAAAGCCATCGCCAAGGGGTGCGGCCGCAATCAGCAAAGATATTCCAGACATGATACAGGGCATTACCTTTCTTGCCGCTATCCCTTAACTCCTCGATGAAATCCTGGTGCTGGGCAAAGGCCTTGAACATGGCGCTGCCATGGCAGGTGGAAACTCGGATGCCTTGGTATTTCGCCTGCCTGTCATATTTAACCCCCGCGACATTTGTACCATCAAATATTGAACCTCTAAGGTCCGCCCCCTTGAGGTTGCTTTGCCCTAAATTTGCATTTGTGAAGTCAGCATATTCAAGGCAGGCTCCAGAGCAATCCGCCTTTTCAAACCAAGCATTTTGCAGATTTGCCCGTTTTAAATTTGCATTTGTGAGGACAATCTCCTCAGTAAAGGCATTTTGTAACATTGTGCCACTAAGGGCTGCATCTTGAAGATTGATCTTGATTAAGGTTGCATTCTCCATCTTAGCTTGTTGCATCTTGGCACCCACGAAGCAGGTTGATTCCATAACAGCATGTTGCAATTGTGCTCCTCTAAGGTTTGCTCCGGAAAAGTCAGCATTGAGCAAATCAGCTTCCTTCATGCTGGTACGAATCATTTTTGCATCCTGAAGATCAGCTCGTTCTAAAGAAGAATTGTCAAGGTTGGCCTCAGTCAGATCTGAGTCACGAAAAGAAACTCCTTCCAAATTGATTTTACTCAAGAACTTTCTCCGTAAACGACGTCCAGAAAGATCAGTAAAGACTAAGTCCGCTTCCTGGCCCTTGTTCATGTTTGTCCCAACCCATATTCTATGTGCGTCCAAAGTTTGTCGCAGTTCCTCGTCGGAGATCTGACGGAGTTCAAAGGTTTCTTTCGTGCCGTCTTCATACCAGATGGTGCGGGTTTTCTTTTCGGTGTTCTTCCCTGAGTCGGTGTTCTCCATGGTTTCCACCCCTTGTTTTTGTTTGGATGGCATATATAGCACACACCAAAGCGGGAAAATCAATGATTTCCTGTTATAGCAACCTTCTTGAGGGCCTTTGGTCTCATTCCCCAGGCAGGGTTTTGTCTAACTCCCTGGCTATCCTGTCAATGGGCGGATAGGCGCCATGGCTTCAATTGTTTTTATGGGCCGGGGTTGAGTTCAACTTACAGGATGGGGTTTGGCCGGGTCAATCCTGACCATCCGTTGGATTTTTGCAATTGGATAGAAAAGAAACAGGAGTGAGCCGGTGGCCGGAGGCGTTTTCCGGCCTTTACGGCGCCCGGAACAGGGTAGGGGAGGACCCAGCCTGCGAGGGCGCCGGGAGAGGGAAAAACTCCATTTGATTTTAAAAAGATTTAACTCCCCATCCCCATGTGAATTCGTGCACAAAGCCTGTTTTCAGGGGGCTCAAAACCCGGTTTTTTCTTGACAGTCAAGGGCTCTTCGTCTAATGTCGCCGGTTGACGGACTGAACAGGTCAAGTATGCATTGTCATATCAGCCGGTTGGTTTTGGGTGGCGGGGACGCTCAAGGCCTTGTTATCTTTCCAAACAAGATACACGAAGACGCAGGTATAATCCGGGGCGTATTCTTACTGAAAAGGGCGAAAAACACGCGGCAAATCGCTCTTTTAAAAAAGATAATGCACCCATTCGATTTGGCAAGGGGGAGCTTGGCGGGACTTCAAGTTTCTCCGGACATGGCCTGAATCCGGACCAAAAACACATATACGGGACCCGGGATTCCGGTTTTCGGACAGGAAATAGGCATAGATTTGGATTTATTGGATATCATAGAAAAAAGACAGGGAAGCATCTTGGATCAGTGGCAGGACAGGGTCCTGGCCACGTATTCGCCGGATGCCTACCGGTTGTTCAAGCATAAAAATGATCCGTTCGCAAATCCTGTGGGCAGCAAGTTGAAAAAAGGGTTGGAAGGCTTGCTGGATTTGCTTCTGGGGGAGGGCGACGTACGCGCAAAAGCGCCGGAATTGTTGGAGGAGTCCATGAAGGTCCGGGCTGTCCAGGATTTCTCGCCGTCGGACGCGGTCGGTTTTTTGTTTGAGCTCAAGGGAGTGATCCGGGAGCAAGCGGGCAAGGATTTGCCCAAGCTGGATGAATCGCCGGAGTGGTTCGCCCTTGATTCCAGGATTGACGCCATTGCTTTGGCTGGCTTTGACGTATTTATGGAATGCCGGGAAAAGTTGAACCGAATAAGGGTCAATGAGGTGCGCAACCTGTCGTATAAGGCCATGAAAAGGGCAAATCTTGTTTGCGATCTTTCGGAAATTCCGGACGATTCGGACGAGGAAACTGTTAACTAATGTTAAAGAGGTGGAAGAGAGGTAACGGTAAATGAACGTTTGGATTTCCCTCATCGCTTCTCTGATCGTGGTTGGCGGGTTAGTAGTGGGCTCAGCCGGTTTAGCTGGTTTGGCTCAATACACCCAGACTTCGGGGGTGCTTCTGCTCCTCGGGGTTGTCGTGCCAATGCTGGCCTTCGCCACGTTCATCGTAGGAGTCATTCTTCAGGTCGTGAAGTGGGGACGCCGTCCGGTTCCCTTTCCCATCGCCACAGTGGCGGGGCAGGGGAAAACCCTTCCCTGGATTAAGGCTGATTATTTTGACGCGCCTTATACCAAACTGGGGGTGGTGGGCAGGATGGCCATGGAAGTGTTGTTTTTCAGGTCCCTGTTCCGCAACACCAAAATGGAATTGCATCAAGGCCCCAAGGTGGTTTACGGATGGCAGATGTGGCTGTGGGTTTTCGCCCTGGCTTTTCATTATTCTTTCCTGACCGTCTTTATCCGGCATTTCCGTTTTTTCACTGAAGATGGCACCGTGGCGTTCCAGGCTGTCAAGATTCTGGAATCCCTGGACGGCTTCCTGCAACTGGGTTTGCCCGGAGTTCTTATTTCCGGGTTCGTGCTTTTGGGCGCAGCCACCATGCTGCTGCTCAGACGCCTGACCAACGCCCAGGTGCGGTATGTGTCCTTGCTTCAGGATTATTTTCCCCTGCTCCTGATCATCAGCATCGCAGCCAGCGGCATTCTCATGCGGCACGTCATCAAGGTGGACATTGTGGCGGTCAAGGACCTTATTCTGTCCATGCTCAACCTCAACTTCGCAGGCATGGGAGATAAGGCCCTGGCCATCGGATGGATGTTCTATCTTCACATCTTTCTGGTGAGTGTGCTTTTGGCCTATATCCCCGTGTCCAAGCTCATGCACATGGGCGGCATTTTCCTGAGCCCCACCAGGAACCTGCTTTGCAACACCCGGGAATTCAGGCACATCAATCCCTGGAACTACCCGGTCAAGGTTCATACCTACGAGCATTACGAAGATGAATTCAGGGAAAAGATGATTGAAGCGGGCCTGCCCGTGGATAAGCCCATGTCAGAAACCCAAGAGGCGGCTGCGCCAGAGGAGAAGGAGTAACATGGCTGACGAAGTCCCGAAGGTAGAAAAAATGGCCGCGATCGATCACACTCCGCCTAAGACGGGGTGGATGGATACGCCGGCGGTTATAAGGCCGGGCATGTACTGCTATTCTGCTAAGGCCAAGCCCCTTAACATATTAAGCATGCCCCATGGTAGAGACTGGGATCCCATTGATGAAGACTGGCATCTGCCTGAAAACTGGATCGAGATCGTCCTGGATGGCCTCCACGAGCGCCTTCACAAGTTCCGTTCTCTCCAGCTTTTCATGGACGTGTGCGTGCGCTGCGGCGCCTGCGCTGACAAATGCCACTTTTTCATCGGTTCCGGCGACCCCAAAAATATGCCCGTGCTCCGGGCCGAGCTTCTCAGGTCCGTATATCGCAAGGAATACACCCTGGCTGGCAAGCTCCTGGGTAAAATGGTCGGCGCCCGCAAGCTGGACGAAAGGGTCCTGAAGGAATGGTGGACCTATTTTTTCCAATGCACGGAATGCCGCCGTTGCAGCGTGTTCTGCCCCTACGGCATTGACACGGCGGAAATCACCATCATCGGCCGGGAATTGCTGAACCTCCTGGGCCTGAACATCGACTGGATCGCCACCCCGGTTTCCAACTGTTACCGCACTGGTAACCACCTTGGCATCCAGCCCCACGCCTTCAAGGACATGCTCGAATTCTTTGTGGATGAAATCGAGGATGTCACGGGCGTTCGGTGCAACCCCTCCTTTAACAGGAAGGGCGCTGAAATTCTGTTCATCACTCCCTCGGGAGACGTGTTCGCCGATCCCGGAACCTATACGGCCATGGGATACCTCATCCTTTTCCATTACCTGGAAAGCATGGGCCTGGACATCACCTGGAGCACCTACGCTTCCGAAGGCGGCAACTTCGGCTTCTTCACCTCCCATGAGATGATGAAGCGCCTCAACGCCAAAATGTACATGGAAGCCAAACGCCTTGGCGTCAAGTACATCATCGGCGGCGAGTGCGGCCATATGTGGCGCGTGATCCATCAGTACATGGACACCATGAACGGACCGGCGGACCACCTGGAAGTGCCCAAGAATCCCATTACGGGAACGGTTTTCCAGAATGCCGCCTCCACCAAGATGATTCACATCACGGAATTCACGGCCGACCTCCTGAAGCACGACAAGCTCAAATTCGACAAATCCAGGAACGACAACTACAATCTGACCTTTCATGATTCCTGCAACCCCTCGCGGGGTATGGGTCTCCTGGAGGAACCCCGGTACATCATCAAGAAGATGTGCAACCATTTTCATGAAATGCCCGAAGGCACCATCCGGGAGCAAACCTTCTGCTGCGGCAGCGGGTCCGGCCTCAACGCCGGCGAAGACCTGGAATTGAGGTTCCGCGGCGGCATGCCCAGGGCCAACGCAGTCAAGTATGTTCATGAAAAGCACGGAGTCAACACATTGGCCTGCGTCTGCGCCATTGACAGGGCCGCCTTGCCTCCGCTCATGGATTACTGGGTTCCTGGAGTTCAGGTGGCGGGTATCCACGAACTGGTGGGAAACGCTCTTATACTTGACGGCGAGAAAGAGCGCACCGAGGACCTTCGTTTTGAGCCTCTTGCCGGAATGGAGGAAGAATAAGATGTATGACTCAGGTAAAATCATAACCGGACTTGTCATCTTTGTGGCTCTGTTCGCGTCTCCGTTCATCCTGAACGTGGGAGGCGTGGCTCCTGCGGCGCCCCAGCCCAGCCTGGACACACCGGCCATCAAGGACATGGAAACTCCTGTATGCGTGCGCGACAACATGCAACAGAACCATATGCAGGTGTTGGACCTTTGGCGCGATTCCGTGGTGAGAAAAGCCAATCGCACCGCGCCCGGGATAAACGGCCAGCTTTATGAAATGAGCCTTTCCAACACATGCATGGATTGCCATTCCAACAAGGCTGAATTCTGCGACAGGTGCCACACCTACGCAGCGGTTGATCCTTATTGTTGGGACTGCCATGTGGAACCGCCGAAGGAGGGAACAGAGTCATGAAAAACGATAGAAGACACTTCCTTAAGGCTGCCGGCGTCGCCACAATAGGTTTGGCGGCCACCGCCACGGCTGCGGAGGCGGGTATCGCCGATTCGGCCTTGGAACTGGTGTTCGGCCCCAAAGGCGCAGCGCCTTACGCCGACGCCAAGACGGCGACCAGATGGGGCATGGTCGTGGATACGCGCAAGCTCAACGCCGAATCCATGGAAAAGCTGATTGAAGCATGCAACCATGCCCATAACATACCCAAACTTCCCTTGAGAAAGCCCCATGACAAATTCAACAAGGATGAGATCAAGTGGATTTGGGAAGAGGAATTCGAAAATGCTTTTCCGGGACAGATGAATGAAAAACTGCCCCCCAAGATTACTCAAAACGAAGTCCTGGTCCTTTGCAACCAGTGCGCCAGTCCCGCATGCGTCCGGGTATGCCCCACCAAGGCTACCTTCCAACGCGCGGACGGCATTGTGATGATGGACTTCCACCGTTGTATTGGTTGCCGTTTTTGCATGGCCGCTTGTCCCTACGGGTCCCGTAGTTTCAACTTCAAGGATCCCAGGAAAGACGGCGCCATTGCGGAAACCAATCCCGAATTCCCCACCAGGATGAAGGGTGTGGTGGAAAAATGCAATTTCTGCGCGGAAAGGCTGGCCAAGGGGCTGGACCCCGCATGCGTGGAAGCCTGTGAACATGGTGAGATGGTGTTCGGCGACCTGAATGATCCGGAATCCGAAATCAACAAGGTGCTGCGCAACAATTACACCATCCAGCGGAAACCCGAAGCAGGAACTAAACCCCAAGTCTATTATATAGTGTGAGGTAACTATGCTTGAAAAGGCGTTAACCGGAGACAAAAAATACTGGGGATGGATCGGATTTCTTCTGCTCCTCATAACCGTGGGATTCGGGGCTTATCTCCGTCAGTACACTGAAGGTCTGACCATGACGGGCCTGAGCCGCGACGTTTCCTGGGGATTTTACATAGCCCAGCTCACCTACCTGGTGGGTGTGGCCGCCTCTGGCGTTATGCTGGTCATGCCTTATTACCTGCACGACCACAAGGCCTTTGGTAAAATCACCATCCTCGGGGAGTTTATGGCTGTGGCGGCTATTACCATGTGCCTTCTGTTCGTGCTGGTCGACCTTGGTCAACCCATGCGCATGATGAACATGATAATCCATCCCACACCCAATTCGGTCCTTTTTTGGGACATGGTGGTTTTGAACACCTACATGTTCCTTAACATTATTATCGGCTGGAACGTGCTCCAGGCGGAACGGAAAGGCGTGCATTATCAGGCGTGGGTAAAACCCCTGATTTATCTGTCCATTCCCTTTGCTGTCAGCATTCATACTGTAACAGCTTTCTTGTACGCCGGCCTGCCGGGCCGCCATTTTTGGCTCACCGCCATCATGGCGCCCCGATTTCTGGCGGGCGCATTTTGCGCCGGACCTTCCATCCTGCTGCTCATTGTGTTCTTCCTTAGGAAGTTCACTTCCTTTGACGCAGGGCAAAAGGCTATCCGGTCCTTGGCTGTCATCATTACTTACGCCATGATCCTCAACGTGTTCTTCCTGCTTTTGGAACTCTTCACGGCTTTTTACAGCCAGGTTCCCGGGCATATGCATGCGTTTACGTACCTGTTCGTGGGCCTCCACGGCGGATACAACATGGTGCCTGTGATGTGGGCTTCCGTGATTTTGGCGGTGATTGTGCTGGTGCTGCTGATTCCGGCCAAGTTCAGGAACAACGACAAGATACTTGTTCCCGCCCTGATCATGCTGGTTCTGTCCACTTGGTTGGAAAAAGGCGTGGCCCTGGTGGTGACGGGTTTTATCCCCAATCCTCTGGAGCATGTGAACGAGTATCTGCCTACCCTTAACGAGCTTGTGATTTCAGTAGGCGTTTACGCCGTGGGCGCATTGATTGTTACCGTGCTGTACAAAATCGCCATTGACGTCAAGGCTGAGGTGGGCGATGTAGCTCATTAGTCTTTCTGTTTTATTTGGAAAACAATTCGGGGTTCATCCTTTTTTAAAGGGTGGACCCCGTTTTGTTTAAGGGCTATAATTTCATTTTAATTGCGTCCGAGGTTTAACGGGGGAGTGGCGCTGATGATGGGATTGCAATATTCAATCCCTTCCTAACATCGCTGTCATAACAAAAAGGGGTATGACCATGTACAAGGTCGAGTTTGAAGGCCAGGAAATGGTAATCCGTTTTCCCCGGGATCTGGTTGATGATGACGCTCTGTCTCTGTTTTTGAGCCACATCAACCTGCGTTCCATCCTCAGGAAAAGCGCTTTTTCAAAATCCGCCCAATGCCTGGAAAAAATGGGTCACCTGGAGAATATTCCCCACGGAGCCGCAATCCTCCGCGATCCCATGCTTAATAAGGGAACTGTCTTTTCCAAGGAGGAAAGGGAACTCCTGGGCCTGGAAGGCCTCCTGCCTCCTCGGGTGCACACCATGGAAGCCCAGATCATGCGGATTTTGGAGAACCTCCGGAAAATTCAAACAGACCTGGATAAATACGTTTATCTCAACAGCCTGCAGGATAGAAACAAAACCCTGTATTACAGGGTCATAATGGAAAATATTGAAGAACTCATGCCAGTGGTCTACACCCCCACGGTAGGGCAGGCATGCCTGGAATACGGCCACATTTTTCGCCGTCCCAGGGGCATATTCATCAGCGGCCGGGACAAGGGCAGGGTGGCTGACCTTTTGCGAAACTGGCCCCAAAAGGACATTCGTCTCATTGTTGTGACAGACGGGGAACGCATCTTGGGTCTGGGGGATCTGGGCGCGGACGGCATGGGCATTCCCGTAGGCAAACTGGCCCTGTATACAGCCTGCGCCGGGATTCATCCTTCCCTCAGCCTGCCGGTGACCATTGACGTGGGCACGGAAAACCAGGAACTCCTGGAAGATCCCCTGTATATTGGCCTTACCCAGCATCGCCTGCGGGGAGATGCTTACGACGAACTCCTGGAAGAGTTTGTAGTGGCCGTTCAGCAGGTATTTCCCCGGTGCCTGATCCAATTCGAGGATTTTTCCAACCAGAACGCTTTCCGGCTTTTGGAAAAATATCGGGATGAAGTCCTTTGCTTTAACGACGATATCCAGGGCACCGCCGCCATGGCCCTGGCCAGCATTTATTCCGCCCTTCGCCAAACCGGGGAACTTTTGGAGGACCAAAGATTTTTGTTCCTTGGCGCCGGAGAGGCGGGCCTGGGTGCCGCCAATCTCATTGTTTCGGCTCTTACGGACCAGGGCGTGAGCCTGGACAAAGCCCGCCAATGCTGTTGGTTTGTGGACTCCAAGGGCCTTGTTGTCAAAAGTCGCATTGGCCTGAACGCCCACAAACTGGATTTTGCCCATGATCACGCGCCTGCTCCAGACCTGCTGTCCGCCGTGGAATCCCTGCGACCCACGGCGCTTATTGGCGTTTCAGGCAAGGCCAATATGTTTACAAAGCCGGTTCTTGAGCGGATGGCCGAATACAATGAAACGCCCATAGTCTTTCCGTTGTCAAATCCCACGGCCAATGCCGAATGCAACGCCGAGGACGCCTGCCAATGGACCGAAGGCCGCGCCATATTTGCCAGCGGCAGTCCGTTTAAACCTTTTAAGTACCAGGGTGTCCAGCGCTATCCGGCCCAGGGGAACAATGTGTACATCTTTCCTGGCGTCGGCATGGGCTGTATTGCCTGCTGGTCCCGTCAGGTGACCGACGAAATGTTCCTGGCCGCGGCCCGGGTCTTGTCAAACCTGGTTTCCCGGGAAGACCAGGAGCAGGGGAGGCTTCTTCCGCCTCTCACGCGCATTCGGGAAGTGTCTCTGGAAATTGCAACCGCCGTGGCGGAAGTCGCCTACAAAAGCGGCCTTGCCACTAAGCCCAGGCCCGAGGATTTGAAAGAATACATCGCCTCCCTTATGTATGAACCTGCGTATACAGACTATGTGGGAAGCGGAGAATGTGATAAGGGAAAACAGACAGAAAGTTCAAGCTGAAGTTTTACAGGTCTGGCTTGGTGGTCCCTGGAAGCCTCCAGGGCTTGTCGAGCGCTCTAACCGTAAGCGGCTATGGTATGATCATCAGCCATAAGAGGTGCGTTGGGTTTTGGTTTCTTCTTTGGAACAAAATGGCATTAAGAGCCCCTGGTATCTCAGCCTGCCTTCTGCCCTCCTGGCTGGAATGGCCGTATGTCATGTGGTTGCCACATTTTGGATTCTGTCCTCCAACAAGGAATTGTACTCTGTCCTCCAGGTGCTTCAAATCCAAAACTTCCTGACCGTGCCCAACCAGGTCACCCAGCATTTGCTCTTATCATTCAAGATTGCCTTTTTGTCCGCCACTTTTTTCACACTGACCTTGGGCACAGGCGTCTCCCTGGTCTTCATGGCTGTGGGCTTGCTGTGCGCCCGAATACATAAGCTGTGGTTGGGCATCCTGCTTTTTGGCTTTTTTATGGCATGGTTCCTGGCTTTTGTTAACCTGCAAGGATTCACCCCTTATGCCACGGCCTTTTTCATTGCCATTCCTCCGGTTTCAGGCGGAATCATGTGGAGACGCAGTCTGTTAATGAGGCGACAGACAGACATGGGATGGAAACCTAAACTATTCTTTCTTATCCCCGTAGTTGTTTTGGGCCTGCTGTGGAGTTTTCAAACCTCTGAAACCCCGTTTGTGGACCTGCGCGATACCTTGCTGCTTTCCAATAAACCCGGAGTGGCGGTAAACAATTTTTATTACCGTTACACCTTATACGCGGCCCGTACCTTCAAACCCCTGGCAAAACGTTCCATGCAGACAGTGCATTTGGAGGGAAACACCCATTCTCCCCGCAACCTGAGCCTGAAAAGAAGCCTGTTGAGAGACCATTACCTGCCGGTGGAAGATAGTGCTATGGCGGATGTGAAAATCGGTTTTGATAAAGATCAGATTGTACTGACCGGCTGGCACAGGGAGCAACTGAGAATTTCATTTGCGGAGTTCAAGAGTTCTCCGGGCAAGTATCTTGACCAGTTATCCAGCCAATGCGACCGCCTGGATTATTTCCGGGCCATGGTCTTTGACAGCCTCATGTATGGGCTCCCCATGGCTATTTATACCTTCTTGTTCAGCCTCATGTCCGGGATTGCCTCAAGGCGTTTTGGCTCCAGCAAAGGGGCGGGCCTGACGGCCATTATCTGGATGGTCATTGGAATTACCCTGTACGCCCAACTGGCTTTTCTGGCAAATAGGGGCCATAATGGCCAGTCAGCCGAAGAACTGCTTCACTCGTCATCGGACCGGGAGCGCCTTTCAGGCCTGCGGCTGGCTGTGAATGGCGGATTGGACATCCGCCAGGACCCTGTTTACCAAAGTCTGCTCAACAGCCCCAGGATGATCGAAAAATACTGGCTTGCCAAAACCCTTGCGGCCAACCAGGACCCGGAGGGCTTCAAGGACCTTTTACGCCTGCTGAACGATCCCTCGCCCAATGTGCAATGTCAGGCGCTTTGGGCTCTTGGCAGACGGCCCCAGAACCGTCCTGAGGAATATATTCGGGAACTTGCCAGGACTTCGGATCATATTTATGTTCAGCTTTACGCCTTCAACGCCCTTAAACGTTTGGGATGGAGACAATCCGGTTGATTAAAATCGATTTTCGTACATTTTTTGCCGGGTGCGCGGTCGTCATATTGTGCGAAGCCCTGTTTGCCTACATGGCGCCCCAATCCAAAACGCTCGTGGTTTGGGCCATGCTTGGCTTGCGCCTTGTGGAAACCGGGTTTATTATATTGGTGGTTGTTAAAATGGGTTCCGGCCTCGAATCCCTGGGCCTGGCCCTTTCTTCCTGGCAGAAAGGCGTGTACCGGGGAGCTTTGTGGTGCTTGGGCTTTGCTTTTCTGGCCGCAGTGGGCATGCTGGCCGCAAAATTTTTTGGGAAAAATCCCCTGGCTTTTTTTCCAAATCCCATTCCCGGGGAATGGATGCCTGCTGTCGCTTATCTGTTGGGCGCAGGCTTGATAGGTCCCATCGCCGAAGAAATATTTTATCGTGGCTTGGTGTTCGGGTTTTTCAGGCAGTGGGGAGCTTCCACAGCCATATTGGGAAGTACGGTGCTATTTGTAATGAGCCACAACATCGGGGATCATTTCCCCGTGACTCAGACAGTGGGGGGCCTGGTTTTTGCTTGGTCCTATGAAAAAGAGAAAAGCCTATTGGTACCTCTCATGATTCATATTTCCGGTAATCTGGCCCTGGCCGGGGTGGGCTATTGGGCAAAAACGTGGGGCGCATGATGGCAAAATCGTGGATCAGACGTTGGTTGCCCCTGGCAGGGACCATATTGTTGGGTGCGGTCCTGGGAACTGGCGTTGCCTTGTATTTTGTGCTCATGCATGACCTGCCGGAAATCCAGGGTCTGGAGACCCGTAAACCTCAAGCGATTACCCGGCTTTATTCGGCAGACCGCGTAGTTTTGGACGAATGGTATCATGAACGCCGCGATCCGGTTTCCCTGGCAGTCATCCCAAAGGCGATTCAGCAGGGGTTTATAGCCACGGAGGATCAATCTTTTTATTCCCATAGCGGGGTGGATATTAAGGGTCTCACGAGAGCCTTGATCCATAATATAAGGGCAGGGCGGGCCAAGGAGGGGGCCAGCACCATCACCCAGCAAGTGGCGAAAAATTATTTTCTCAGCCCCGAAAAAACCTTAACCCGAAAATTAAAGGAAGCAGTCCTGGCTATTCAGTTGGAGCGGCGCTATACCAAGGACGAAATCCTGGAGCTTTATCTGAACAAAATTCCCTTTGGAAGTGGAGCTTACGGCGTTCAGGAAGCAGGACGGAGGTTTTTCGGCAAGGAGCTGGATGAACTCACCCTCGCGGAATGTGCTTTAATTGCGGGCATGCCCAAGGCGCCATCCCGATACTCTCCGTTAGTGAACAAAGACAGGGCAAAATGGCGCCGGGACGTGGTGCTCCGTCAGATGAAAGAGGTCGGCTGCATTAGCCCACAGGAATATGAAGCTGCCTTAAGCGAACCGGTTATTACGGCTGCTTTGGGGGCACGCAAAAGCAAGGCGCCTTATTTTACTGCCATGCTTCGTCAACAATTGGAAGAAGCATTGGGCGACCATATTTTATACCAGGAAGGAGTGGAAGTGCACACCACCCTGAACTACCGTTTGCAGGAGTTTGCCGAAAAAGCAGTTACCAAAGGCGTGGAAGCGGTTATCCAAAGGGAGGGCCTGGAACCGGGATCTGTAAACGGAGCCCTGGTCTGCCTGGATGTAAAAACAGGTGAGATCCTGGCCCATGTGGGCGGGGTGGATTTTTACTCTAATCAGTACGACAGGGCCACCATGGCTAAAAGGCAGCCGGGGTCGTCGTTTAAGCCTTTTGTTTTTGCCGCAGCCCTGGAACAGGGGCTGACCCAGAGCACCATGGTTCTGGACGAGGCAGTGGTTTTTCCCCAAAGTCGTGAAAGCTCCGAATGGAAGCCGGAAAACTATTCGGGCAATTTCCAGGGAGAAATCAGCTTTCGACGGGCTTTGGCATATTCCAGGAATATTCCGGCGGCTCGCCTGATTTACTCCCTGTCACCCACCCGAGTGATTGAAACGGCTCGTAACATGGGCATTCAATCTGATTTAAAACCCTATTTGTCCCTGGCTTTGGGCAGTTCCGAGTTAACCCTTATGGAATTAACCGGCGCTTATGCTGCTTTTCCCAATGGGGGGAAGTGGAACCAGCCCAACGCTGTGGTGGAGGTGACGGACCGATCGGGCCAGGTGATATTCCGACCCAGGCATGAGAAAAAGGTCTCCCTCACCGAGCAGGAGGCCGCTGTGATGGTGGACATGCTGGAGGCAGTGGTCAAGGAAGGCAGCGGCAAACAGGCTCAAAAATTGCCCGGTCCCATTGCTGGTAAGACAGGGACCACCTCCCAATGCAAGGATGCCTTGTTTTTGGGCTTTTCAGCGGAATTTGCTACAGGCGTCTGGGTGGGGCGGGATGACAACCAATCCATGGGCAAGGTGGAAACCGGGGCCAGAGCTGCTCTGCCCATTTGGGTGGATTATATGGAAAAAACGCTCAAGGATCGCTCAGTTGTTTACTTTCCACAACCGAATGGAGTAGTTTCAGTTTTTGTGGACCCGGTCAACGGCAGGGCAACGCCTGCCGGACAAGGGGTCCGTGCTTTGTTCATAGGGGGAACCGAACCCCGGCACGGGGCGCCCGAAGCGTGGCTGCCCGAGAAACTTATGGAGAATTAGTATGATACGTAAAGCCACTGTGGCCGACATAAAGCAAATCCATCTGTTGCTGCAGATATTTTCTTCTCAGGGAAAGCTGCTCCCCCGTTCCCTTATGGCCCTGTACGACCATGTGCGTGATTTTTGCGTATATGCCGAGGACGGAGAGGTCATTGGATGTTGCGGGCTTCAAATTTGTTGGGAGGATATGGCTGAAATCCGGTCCCTGGCTGTGAAGCCCGAGCACCAGCACAAAAAGATTGGCTCCCAACTCCTTGCTTTTAGCGTGGAAGAAGCCTTGAGATTTAAGATAAAAAAGCTCTTTACCCTCACCTATGTGCCCGAGTTCTTTCAGACCAATGGTTTTGCAATAATAGACAAAAACGAACTGCCCCAAAAAATTTGGGCGGATTGCGTGAATTGCGTAAAGTTTCCCGACTGCGATGAAATAGCCATGTTGCGCCGGATATAGATCAACCCATCAATTATAAATTATGTTGTAAGGCAAGGGCGCGAACTTGAACACGCCAGGCTTTGGCAGCAGATGCTGGCTTTCCACCCTTAGCCAGTGAAGGTCCGGTTTCAGTTCACGGAGCTTCCCGTCTTCCGGCGGGCCGGCCTGGGTGGTGTGATAATAGGTGGCTCGGAATATGGTTACCCCGGAATTGCCTTCCTTGGCCACCAAGTAGTTTTTCTTAAAGGTGGAAAGGGTGAGAAAATTTTCCTGGGCTATTCTTTCCATTTCTTTGGCGTTGAGTTTCATGAGAATGCATTTGGAAACGCCATTTTCAGAAATGCGTATGGTGGCCCGGGTTTCGCTGCTGCCAGCGTAAATGGTGGAGATACAGGGCAGCTTGCGCATGAACTGGGCGGCTACAATGGCGGCTGTTCTCCGCCCTCCGGCCATGACCGGCATGGAATAGAATTCGAAGAATTTTTTTTGGAGATCCTCTGCGTAGGATTCCCCTTTTTCATAAAGGTCCTTGGAAATATACCGCAGACGCCGGGCCAGATCTTCGGCGGCATCGGCAATGGGCCAGTCCACCCGTACATGAAAATGGGAGAGGCTGTAACGGTCCCGGGTTTTGGTGGATGGGTCCCGTTGGATCAAAAGGGCATAGTCCACGGGGAGTAGCCATTCCAGCAGGTCAAAAAATTTTCGGGATTCAAAATATTTCAAATTTCTGTCAAACTGGGGCGCCATGGGGATGGCCTTGGTTCGGAACAGGTTGGCTTTGTTGGTTTTGTTCACATCGAAAAACCGAATATGCTTTTTGTGGAGGGAGGGGATGCAGTCCTCCACAAAGAGGATGAGAAATGTTTTTTGTTCCCCATATTCTTCCTGGGGGATGCGCGCCTTGGGCTTGAGTTCCCTTTTTTCCACAAAAGGATAGGGAATTCCAGCGGCTTTAAACGCCTTGTAAGAGCCGGTCAGGGCATAGTCCAGCACATACTGGTCTAATTCGTCCCGAAGAACCTCGTAATGGGACCTCCGGAGCCTGTTCTGCATGCTCAGCTCATCTCTGCTCATCCAGTATGTCAATTTGACAGGCCTCCTATTTTAGCCTTTCCAGAAATTTATATATTTTTTGTTTATTAAGGGTCGCAATCACCCCAATGAGCACTGTCACCGCAGCAACCGCTCCGAAAGCCGAATAATGTGCTTCATGAACACTGGCGCCCTGAATGCTTAGCAGCAGGGTTCCGGGTATGCGGCCCAGAGTGCTTATGATGAGGAACGCCACCACCGGCATGGATCCCAACCCGATTATCAGGCACAAGCTGTCCTTGGGGAAACCGGGAATCAGGAACAATAAAAAACCCACCAGCACACCCTGGCGTTTTAAAAGATTTCGAAACCGCTCCAGGCTGTTGTCAGAGACAAAAAATTTCAGATATCGGCGGCCCATGAATCTTCCCAGGTAAAAATTGATGAGCGAACCGATCATGAGCCCTATGGAAGAATAAATCGCTCCGGGAATAGTCCCGAAAAAATATCCTCCCACAAAGCCGGTGGCCTCCCCTGGAATGGGGGCCAGTACCACCTGGGCTGCCTGAATCCCTATGAAAATTATCGGGGCGTCAGGCCCAAAGGATTGCATGAATTCGCTCATGCGTTCCTCTTCCTTCATAAAACCGACCAGGTTTTTTAAACCGGCAATCAGGGCATCGCCATGGATCGCCAGGGCAATACCTCCCCCCACCAGAGCCAGGATGGCAAAGACAATCCAGGCTTTTTTCTTGGGGAGTGGCGCTTTCATTAGTTTCCGGAACCCCGTTAGAAAGTCAAAAGACTACTTTTTCTGCCCGGAACCGTGCCATTTTTCAAGGGCGGCAACGGCAGGCAGGGTTTTTCCTTCCATCAGGGCCAGGAATGCGCCGCCACCCGTTGAGATATAGGTAATCCTGTGGGTTTCTCCGGCCTTGTGGATGGCCACGTCCGTGTCTCCACCACCTATGATGGACAGGGCGTAGGAATTGGCTACATAGTTCACCATGGACATGGTTCCCCGGCTGAATGCGTCCATTTCGAAAACGCCCATGGGGCCGTTCCAGATAATGGTCTTCGCGCTGGCTATAACCTCGGAGTACAGGAGGGCCGTGGCCGGACCGATATCCATGATCATCCATTCGGGCGGAATCTCCCTGATGGGCACGATCTTGCTTTCCGCGTCCGGGGCGAATTTGTCCGCCACAACCGCATCAACCGGGATGTAAAAGGCAGTCCCCTGCATGGTCGCCCTTTTCATCAGGGAACGGGCCTCCCATAAGAGGTCGTCTTCCACCTTGGATTTTCCCACATTGTAATCCACGCTTTTCAGGAAGGTGGAGGCCATGGCGCCGCCCACTACGAATTTATCCACATGCTGGAGCATGTGATGCAAAGCGCCCAGCTTGCTGGAAACTTTGGCTCCGCCAATAATGGCCACCAGGGGCCTGGCGGGATCGTTCATGGCTTTGGCGAAATAGTTCAATTCGCTTTGGAGAAGAAAACCAGCTACAGAGACCGGCGCATAGCGAGTGATAGCAACCACTGAGGCGTTTTCCCTGTGAGCCACGGCAAAAGCGTTATTAACGTAAACGTCACACAAGGACGCTAACTTTTTGGCAAATTCATCCTTATTATCAATTTCTTCCTGATAAAAACGGAGATTTTCCAGGAGAAGCACGTCCCCGTCCTGCATTTTGTCAACCAGTTCTTTGACCTCGGGGCCAATACAATCCGGAGCTAGCACCACTTCCTTTTTCAGAAGGCGCTTAAGCCTTTTTGCCACGGGCGCCAAACTGAGTCCGGGCACCACTTTGCCGTCAGGCCGGCCCATATGGGAGGCGATGATTACCTTGGCGCCCTCGTCCAAGGCATAATTGATGGACGGCAGGACGGCCCGGATGCGGGTGTCGTCCGTAATATTAAGATTGTCGTCCAAGGGGACATTCACGTCCACCCGTATCATTACGCGTTTACCTGCTAATTCAACATCCCTCATGTTCAGCATGGTGTCTGCTCCGAAACCCCGTTAAGTTTATTTGTTTTTTCTTTTTGTTTTAGATCGATGCAGGGCTTTTTTTTGGGACCATCGTTCCAGAAAACCCATACTTCCAGCATCATAAGCCTTGTCCACACGTTCTTCATGAACCTCGACGCCATCAGTTCCTGCCAGGGCATAGCGCAGGCAGGCAGTTTTCTGCTGACAGGCAAGGCACTCATCTGGTGAGGACCTGAGTCCGTCTTCCCCCATTGGAAAGACTTTTTGCAAATCCCCGAAGCATTTTGGAAATGTCATATTCCCCATCCGTTTCTGTTCATAAGGACAATGACAAGTTATTAACATATTTGTGATTTTTTAACAACCTGTGAATTACGCTTTTGAAAATTTTTTGTTAGTCCTTGACCAAACCCACGGTGCAGTTCATATTGATGTATATTCTGGAATCGTCCCCCTGGTTCACTCAACGGGAAAGGATCATAATATTATCAATATGGTCACTAAACTGCCTGAAAAAATTATCGACTTTCACGTTCACTTGTTTCCGGACAAGTTGTTTGAAGCCATTTGGCATCATTTTGTGCATGATTACGGTTGGAAAGTGATCCATAAAATGTACTACCGGGAATGTATTGATTACCTGCGGGAACGCGGGGTGGAAAAAATCGCCTACTGTAACTACGCTCACAAACCCGGGGTGGCGCAAGGCCTGAACCAATGGAACGCCACAATTATAGACGAACAGGAAGACCTGTATTGCCTGGCGGCTTTTCATCCCGGGGATGAAGACTGCATGGCCATGGCAAGGGATATCCTGAGTCATCCCAAGGTCCTGGGCTTTAAATTGCAATTTCTGGTGACTGATTTTCTCCCGGAAGATCCCAGGCTCTTCGAACTATACGAACTGGTGATGGAAAAAGGCAAGCGGCTTTTACTCCACATAGGGACCGGCCCGGTGGCCAACGATTTTGTTGGTTTGGAACACTTCTTGAACGTGCTTGAAAGGTATCCCGGGTTGCCAGCCACGGTTGCCCATATGGGGGGGCTGGAGTACAAAGGGTTCATGGACCTGTTGGACAAACACGAAAACCTGATGTTTGATACGGCTTTTTCGTTCTTGCCTGGGGATAATGTCCGGTATGACCAGGGACCGGATAGTCTGGAAAAATATAAGGACAGGATTCTTTACGGATCAGATTTCCCCAATCTTATCCTTCCCAGGAAACAGGAAATCGACTGCCTGCTGGAAATGGATCTTTCCCAGGAGTTTTATGACAAGGTGTTTTGGGAGAACGGGCTGGGACTGCTGCCTTCGGCATAATGGGAGCCTGTTCACCATGGGAACAGGCCGGAGAATTGACTAAAATTTGTCTAAACCAATAGTGAGGTGAGCCGTGACCGGGGGCAACAACATACCGGCCGAAGCGGATTATTTTCTCAGGCCCGCTTATATTTTTGTACCCAGCAAACCCACCCTGATTTCTACGGTGCTGGGCACTTGTGTGGCAGTGAGTCTGTTTGATAAAAAACGCCGTATAGGCGGCATGAGCCATTTCAAGTATCCCAGGATTTCCGATCCCCAAAAGGCCACGGCCCACTTCGGCAATGTGGCCATTCCGGCACTCATCAATATGTTGGTGGAAAGCGGTTCCCGTGTCCGCCATTTGGAAGCCCAAATTTTCGGCGGGGCCTATAATTCCGAATTCAGCAGGGAAGATGTGGGGCAGGAAAATGTGGAACTGGCCCGGTTGGTCTTGCAGAAAAAAGGGGTTAAGGTGGTTTCGGAAGATGTGGGGGGCGCAATGGGCCGAAAATTGGTTTTTCACTCCCAGAAAAATGAAACAGCCGTCATGAAGGTGGAAAGGCTTAGGCCTGCGGACTGGTATCCTTACGAAGGAGATCGCTAAAACCCATCAGATTGCCACGCACCGGAATCCCAGAATGTTGGAGGTTTCAGAACTTCTGCATAAGGTGCGGCCATAAAGCGGGGCAGGGGACGTGGATACCCATGACGCTCCCTTGACAATGAAAATGTCGGGTTTGGATGGGTCCGCCAAATCCGTGGTCCACTCCAGGACGTTCCCTACTGTGTCAGAAATATTGAGGCTATTGGCATTGTGAAAAAATTCCACCGGGCAGGTATCCCCGATTTTGCTTTCTTCCGTATTGGCCAGATCCTGATTCCATTCATTACCCCAAGGATAAACCAAGCCCTTCCCGGTCCGGGCCGCGCTTTCCCACTCGTTTTCACTAGGTAATTTTTTCCCGGTCCAGGCTGCAAAAGCTATGGCATCCCGCCTGCTGACCTGCACTACCGGGTGATTTCTTTTTCTGTGCAGGGTGCTTCCCAGGCCCTGGGGTTGAAACCAGTTGGCGCCTTCCATCTTGCGAGAACTCCTGGACTGGGAGTATTTGACGTAGGATTTACCGGTCCTTGGGTCTGTGATTTTCTCATAACGGCCCGTATAGACCATGCCATAACCCCTTTCTTCCGCCGTAGTTACATAGCCGGTTTTTTCCACAAAAATTTCAAAAAGCGCATTGGTAACGGGATATTTGCCAATATAAAAAGGCTGTATGTCAACGGCTTGCAAGGACCTTTCCCCCTTGCCGGGAGACTTTGACCCAACCATATAGGAGCCCTCGGGTATGAGCAGATATTGGTTATAGTGCTTTTCCATACTGCCTAAAAAGCCGTCGAATTGTTCCGCAAGCACCCTGGCCTTGTCCGGTTCCTCTTCCAAAGCAGCGTCCGCCCCCAAGGCCCCCATGGAGGGTTCGCTGAAGGCCTGCTCCGGTTCTTCCTCCACCTCCTCCATTTCCTGGTCATCATCCAGGATTTCCAGTTCCTCATCGTCATCCAGGAGCCCCACTTCTTCAAATTCTTCTTCGTTTCCGGGTTCTCCTTCCTTGTCCCCATCATCCGACATGCCCGACTCTTCATCCTCGCCAACGGCATCGGCATCAACTTCCTCAATTTCCTCCAAATCTTCGTCGTCTTCCAGGATTTCCTCACCCTCAAGATCTCCACCAGCCTCCTCAAACACTTCCTCTACTTTTTCCAGGTCGTCATCCAGTATCTCGTCTTCAAGGGCAGTGTCGATTTCATCCTGATACCCCTCCAGTTCTTCGAGATCTTCGTCAAGATTCTCCAAACCCGCGTCGATTTCTTTCAAGTCACCTTCTACTTCCTCTATGTCCTCCAATTCGTCTTCCATGCCCTCATCATCAACAACGTCCACGTCCTCCAGGTCGTCGTCCGGCCCCAGTTCCACAATTTCCAGGTCGTCATCATCGTCCAGGGTTTCTTCAATGACATCTTCCCCCAATTCGTCTTCGCCACCCGTATCCCCTTCATCC
The DNA here is from genome assembly GCA_016342355.1 of Desulfatibacillum sp. Lineage (GTDB taxonomy): Bacteria > Desulfobacterota > Desulfobacteria > Desulfobacterales > Desulfatibacillaceae > Desulfatibacillum. Next base: position 80,828 of record JAEINP010000008.1, on the reverse strand, counting down.
AGGCCCTCTTCTTCATCCTCCTGGATTTCCTCTTCCAAGTCCTCATCATCAACAATGTCCACGTCCTCCAGGTCGTCGTCAGGCCCCAGTTCCACAATTTCCAGGTCGTCATCATCGTCCAGGGTTTCTTCAATGACATCTTCCCCCAATTCGTCTTCGCCACCCGTATCCCCTTCATCCAGGCCCTCTTCTTCATCCTCCTGGATTTCCTCTTCCAAGTCCTCATCATCAACAATGTCCACGTCCTCCAGGTCGTCGTCAGGCCCCAGTTCCACAATTTCCAGGTCGTCATCATCGTCTATGGTTTCTTCAATGGCATCTTGCGCGAATTCGTCGCTGCCCGTATCCCCTTCATACAGGCCTTCTCCATCCTCCTGGAGTTCCTCTTCCAAGTCCTCCTCATTATCATCATCAACGTCCACGTCCTCCAGGTCATCGTCCGGCTCAAGTTCCACAATTTCAAAATCTTCGTCCTCGATTTCCCCTTGTCCATCAAGAAAATCTGTCAGGATTTCCGAAACATCCTCTTCAATATCCTCCAGGATTTCGGAATCATCCGGATCGTCCACAATCTCAATTTCCTCGTCGTCATCCAGGATTTCCAAGCCTGAGTCGTCCAGGTATTCCTCCCCTTGCATCTCCACTTCTTCCACCCCTTCTCCAGCCTGGGCATCCGAATCCCCGGTCTCCCCTGACAGGTTGGACTCCCCTTCCCCCCTATCGTTTTCCGGTTCTATTCCTTCGTTGAGTTCCTTTTCCGGTTCAGTTCCTTCCATTGAGGAATGGTCCAGGCCCTCTGTCTTCTTGCCCGAGTCATCCTGCTCCATGCCCAGTTTTTCGGAAATGGTTTGTAACATGCGATAGATTTGGGAAAGGGCGTCATCAGGATTATTGGGATCAATGATTTCATTGTCCGCAAGGAGATCCTTCAGCAGGCCCATCATTTTGGCCAGTTGGTCCAGGGCGGACAGGCTGCCATCCCCGGCTGTTCTGGCCAGGGAAGCCAGGAGATCTTCCCTGGCCTCATCGGACATGATGAAGCTGTTTTCCGGTCCTATGACTATGCCGCTGGGGTTCTTTCCTTCCGTATAAAGCTGTTTAAGGTCTGAATTGATGGAGGATTTAATACTGTTGAAGTTTTTCCTGCGGTTGGCGATTGTTAAAGGGTCCCCACCTGTTTCCCACAATTCCTTGACCAAATCATCGGAGGGGATTTCCTTTTCCAGGGGTAGGGAAGTATCTTCCGGGTATCTCCGGGCAATAGCTTCCAGCAAAAGATATTTGGGGGACTTTTTATTGCGGTAGGCCAGTTCGTCCATGGCCTGTTTGATGGTGTCTCTGCTGATGATGGTATCCATAAATCCCTTTTCTGGCGCATTTATTGGGGCTTGCCGCCATTTTATGAAAGTGTTCATGCAAATTCCGTGCGTTTTGGAATAGTTTTTGCTTGAAACTGATGAAGAAGCTAATCTTTTTTAATTTCAGGCCCTATGGGCGCATTGCCCCGGGCCATGGAGTACGAATCGTGCAAAACAAGGGAGAAACCGTTGCTGGCGTCCAGGCCATAAGAACCGGTGAAAAGGATCTCATGGATTCCATTACCGCGGATCTGGACTGGGGAATCCTGCAGGAGATGATCAGGCAACGGCATCACCTGGAAATCACCGATGACCTGGAATTTTCGGGTGGAGATATTGTTGTTCATGAAAACCAGGTGGCCTACCGTCTAAATTTTGAAGTGAAAGTTGTTCTATCTGTTCTTCTGGACAGGGAAGGACACTGTCTGGTGGTTCGCACCCCTGCGGAAACCCACCTGGATATTGAAATCCCTGAATTCAAGGCTTTAGGGGAAATGGCTTTGGACCAAGCCACAGATGGAGCAGAAACAGCATCTGAACCTGAAGAACCAGCCACCCCGGAATCGGCTCAGGAAATGGCCGATAATGAAGACGATCCCCTTGCGGGCCTGCCGGACGTATCGGAAATGTCCCTGGACGCCCTGGAAGATAATTCGGAGTTAGTTAAAACAACGGCTGACGATGATCCCTTTGAGGGCCTGCCGGACGTATCGGAAATGTCCCTGGACGCCCTGGAAGATAATTCGGAGTCAGTTAAAACAGCGGCTGACGATGATCCCTTTGAGGGCCTGCCGGACGTGTCGGAAATGTCCCTGGACGCCCTGGAAGATGCTGGGTCTCCAGAGGAAACTCTGGCCGATGACGATCCCCTTGCGGGCCTGCCGGACGTGTCGGAAATGTCCCTGGACGCTTTGGATGTTATAAGTGTTGACGAAATTGGGCATGGCATGGCCTAAAAGAAATTTCGTAATCGGTTCGTTGATTATGTTTAGGATGGTAACTGGCGCAACACAAACAGACAACGGAAAAGCATATTATGGACTACACAAATTTAAAGACTATGTTTGACGATGTGTTGCAATCCCATTTTGAACGATTAATCGGCACCCGCGTGGGCATGCGAGGATTGCCTATCACCCTGGAAACCATCACGGCGCTTGTTCTTTTGGCGGAACGGATCGAAGATGCCGGGGATGACCCCTCCAAATACCATTCAAGGGAAACCCTTTGCCAGGAAATGGCGGAAGTGGGACTGCAGTCTGCAGAGGAACAGAAGGTTGCTCTGCAACTTATGGAGGAGAAGGGATACATTAAAGTGTTGGAGTCCGGCGGACTGGAGTCCTCTGAAGACGTGCCCACTATGACCAGGGCTCTGGATAAGGTGTTTCCCCAAATGCCGGGTATGCTGCTGGTTGCCTATTATGTACAAACTCTCCAGGAAGTTGTGAGCGGCCGCAAAGAAGAGGACCATGCCGTGGATCAGTTTGATCAGGCCCTTACCATGCACGGAATGTCCGCCAAGCGGGACAAGCAGGGAGACGCAAAACCCGCCAAGGAAGATGTGGCGAAGAAGCGTTTGGAGTCTCTCCGAAGGTTGAGTGCGGCGCGGGTTTCAGCGGCCCGACAAAAGGAAGCGGAATCCTATTCCATGGCCAACCTGGGCGATCCCTTACAGGAACAATTGTCCAGGCCAAACCAGTTTGATTCCATGGGCCAGGAGACGCAAACCCCTCCTGCTATGGAAACGCCTCCCGAAATCGCTGAACAGCCCATGGAAGCAGAGCCATCCCAGGAAATAGAAATCGCCAATGTAGATGATCGGGCGGTAGTGGCTCCCGGGGAAGAAGAGCCTCTCCAGGAAATGGAAAAGCCAGGATCTGTCGAAGCCCGGCAGGAACATGACACCAGGGACGCTTCCCCCCGTGAGGAAGACATCGGCCAGGCAGATACCTCTATAGAAGACGCTCCTGTTGAAGAGGAAATTGAGGAAACGGAACCTGAGCTTCCAGAAGTTTCCGAACATCCAGTCCCTGATGAAGAACCTGAGGTGGATCCGGTTGCCATGGACTCGGAGGGCGGAGCCCAAACAGAATCATTTGATGCTGTTCAGGGAGCCCCGCCTCCCGCCCCTCCGGAAATCGGTGATGCCGATATCATGGAAAGGGTGGCGGAGTTTGAGCAGGCCCTGGCCATGACCTGCCCTTTATGCGGAGAAGGGAAAGTAAAAGAACAGCAAACCTCTATGGGAAAGATTTTTTTCGCTTGCACACAGAAAGCCTGCCAATTCATCAGCTGGGGCAGGCCCCACCACATTGTATGTCCCCAGTGCAGTAATCCCTTTTTGGTGGAGGGCTCGGCCCTGGAAGGGGCGGCAATTCTTAAATGCCCCCGGGCCACCTGCAACCATGTTCAGCAGATAGGTGGGGAATCCGGATCGGAGGGCGATAGTCCCAAAAAGAAAAAGAAAAGGCGCGTGGTGCGTCGCAGGGTTGCAAAAAAGTAATTAATAAGTATAATATCAGATGGTTGAATATATTTGGGGTTGGGTTTTTGGGCGCAAAAAAACCACGGACAATAAGCGCTATATAACGCTTGTTGTCCGTGGTTTATATATCAATGGATTAAGGGTGCGCCTGTGGCTTTGCCAAAGACGAATCAGCCTGTTTCATCCATGAACATACGGACCATTTTTTCCGCCACATCCTGAGGGCTGACCTCGTAGGTCCCGTTTTCCAGTTGCGCTTTCAGGGCCGCCACTTTTTCTTCCCTCATATCGGGCTGTTGTTCAATGGCCTCGCGAGCCATTTGAACTTCCTGAGATTTTTGGGACAACTCTACAATAACGTCCTGTCCCTGCGCTCCGGGGCCTGCCAGGGATTGGTTAGCCTTGGAACTGGTTTCACCGGTTTTCTGGCTTTCTCTGGTAGTTGTTTCGGTGAGATACTTGCTGATCTCGTAATTGTTGCCTGTTACTTTCATGGCGGACTCCCTTTATAACCCTACTGAAGCATGTTCTGCTGGACCTTGTCGCGTGTGATTTCTTCCAACCGAGATTTCAACCGTTCGGAATCCTCTGGCGATAATTCCTGGATATCTTCTCCCAACCGCTTTCCGATGGCCCTGAATACCATTTCAGTGCCCTTGCGTCCGATCGAGAGGGGATTCCCGAATTCATCCTCAAGCTCCTTGAACACTTCTTTTTCAAGGCTTTCGTTGGGTCCTTCCTGGTAAATGCGGTCGATGATATCCGAAGTGACTTTGTCTACCACGGACTTTTTCCGGGCCTCAGTGGAAATGGTGATCTTGTCCGCAGGCGCCGGGCTCTCTTTGGCAGTTTGGCGGGCCAGGCGCTTGCCTGTGGTTAGCTGCCTGCCGTATGCCCTTAACACATTGTGAACTTGGTACGTATTAATCGTCATTTCCTTTCACCTCAGTCATTTCATCGGAACCCCAATAGAAAACTTGAGGAAAAAAAATGAGAAATTTCCCAGGAATGGAAAAAAATGACGGGGATTCTCGGAATCCCATTTTTCAGGGGGTGAGCGTCAAAAGATTGTCGCCCTGTCAAAACAAGGAGTGTCTCTGCTTGTGTACCCCCCGGTGGAACGTGTTTTTTATCACCGCATGAACCGTTCCCAAATCGGTTGCACACACTGTACCATGTGTCATCCTTTTCATAAAGAATTTTTTGGCATCTTCTTTTCCGTGATTTTTTTGGCAAAGCCTCCTGCGTCTAAACCATGGCACGTCAATTGCATTCAGCAAACTGCAAAGTAAATCTCGAAGTTGAACCAAGGTTTGACCTCGAAGACACACCCGAAACTGCCCGTTAGGGGCCAGGTCCTGATTCCGGGATCCAAGGAAGAATGGTGACGCAATGGAATACAAAATTCATGAAGTAAGCAAAAAACTGGATGTTCCCAGGTCTACCGTCAGGTATTGGGAATCCGAATTCACCGACCTCATCAAGCCTGTCCGCACTTCCGGGGGACAAAGACGCTACACGGACAAGGACATCAAAAACTTCCTGAAAATCAAGGACCTGATTCGCAAGAAAAACCAAAGCATTCGCCAGACCAAACAAATGCTTTCCAAAAGCTCCTCGGGCCGCGAATCCATTGACCTGACCAACAAGTGTATCCTGGTAACCGGCGGGACTGGATCTTTTGGCAAGCATTTTTGCCGAACCATCCTGGAGAAGCACAACCCCAGAGTCATCCGGGTCTATTCCCGTGATGAACTTAAACAAGACGATATGCGCCGGGAATTCGGGGAGGAAAAGCTGCGCTATTTTATCGGCGACGTGCGGGACAGGGACCGCATGCGTAGAGCCATGGAAGGGGTTGATATTGTGGTTCATGCTGCGGCACTTAAACAAGTGCCTGCCTGCGAGTACAACCCCCTGGAAGCGGTCAAAACCAATATCATAGGGGCGCAAAACATCATTGACGCTGCCATTGACGCCGGCGTCAAAAAGGTCATGGCCCTGTCCACGGACAAGGCGGTCAACCCTGTCAATCTCTATGGAGCCACCAAACTGTGCGCCGAGAAAATTTTCATACAGGGCAATTCCTATACAGGTGAGCGGGGCACCTGCTTTTCGTGCGTTCGTTATGGCAATGTGATTGGCAGCCGTGGCAGTGTCATCCCCTTGTTCCAGAAACAGGCCAGATCCGGAAAGGTCACCGTCACGGATTCCCGCATGACCCGTTTTTGGATCACCTTGGACAAGGCCGTAGAACTGGTTGTGAACGGACTCACCCACATGCAGGGCGGCGAAATATTCGTCCCCATAATTCCCAGCATGAAGGTGGTTGATTTGGCAAAGGCTGTGGCGCCTGGATGCAAGGTGGAAATCATTGGCATCCGCCCTGGCGAAAAGCTCCATGAATCCATGATCACCGAGGAAGACGGCCGGAATACCATCGCCTACAAAGGCATGTACGTGGTCATGCCCGCCCTGTCCTGGTGGGAGAAGGGGGATTACAGCGCAGGGGAGGCTGTCCTGGAAGGATTCACCTATTCCAGCAATAACAATACCCAATGGCTGACAGAAAATGATTTGAAAAAGATCATCAAGGGTGAATTGTCAGAACCTGTTTCCCAGGCTCCGGCTACTCTAAATGCAGGTTAAACCCCCTGGCGTGCCGGCACAGGCACAGGATTGGCTCATACATGGTCCAGGAAAATGAATTCATACCCTATGGACGCCAGGTTGTGGATGAGGACGACATTCGGGAGGTCGTCCGCGCACTGAGGTCTGACTGGCTTACCCAGGGTCCGATAGTGGAAGAGTTTGAGGAAGCCTTTGCCGCGTTTACCGGGGCAGAGTTTGCCGTGGCCCTTAACTCGGGTACGGCTGGCTTGGCCCTGGCCTGCCGCGTTGCCGGCCTGGGAAGAGGAGACCGGGTGGCCACATCCCCCATTACTTTTGCGGCAAGCGCCAATTGCGCCTTGTATGTGGAAGCTGATCCGGTTTTTGTGGATGTTGATCCCCACACCGCCAATCTGGACCCTGAAAACTTGAAGGAACATCTGAAAAATAAGTCGGCCCTGAGGGGTGTCATTCCGGTTCATTACGGAGGTCTTCCGTGCAATATGCCGGAAATATACAGCATTTCTCAAAAATTTGGCTTGGTTATCATTGAAGACGCCTGCCATGCCTTGGGTGCAACCTATCAGGACCCCAAAACTGGAGAAACTATCAAGGTGGGGTCGTGCCGCCATAGCCACATGACCGTATTTTCATTCCATCCGGTTAAGCACATGACTACCGGAGAAGGCGGCATGGTAACCACAAACGATAGAGAATTGTACAACAGGCTTCAACTTTTCAGGAGCCACGGTATCACCCGGGACCCCAAACTTTTTAAAAATCAGGAAATGCGGGAAAAATATGCCGGGCAAGTTGTGCCGGGTTACTACGAAATGCAGGAATTGGGCTTTAACTTCCGCTTGCCGGATATCAATTGCGCCCTGGGTCTTTCCCAATTAAAAAAAATCGATGAATTTGTTCAGGCTCGCAGACAGATCGCCCAGTGGTATCGGGAGGAGCTAGGAGCATCAACCTCCATTCGGCTTCCCGGTGAATCAGACGCCAGCGCTTCCTCATATCACTTGTATCCGGTGCGCATTCCTTTTGATCGCTTGGGTCAGGAGCGGGAAAAGGTCATGCAAAAGCTCCATGATCGGGGAATCGGAACCCAGGTCCATTATATTCCTGTGCATTCCCATCCATATTATCAGCGGATAGGTTACGATTCCAAAACATGCCCATGTGCATGGGATTTCTACAAAGAATGCCTGTCTTTACCCATGTTTGCTTCCCTAACCAGAAACCAAATCCGCAGGGTGGGGGAAACCCTTGTGGACGTTCTGGGGATAGGAGGTGATGCATGAAGATACTTGTCGTGGGGGCCGGGTCCATAGGCAGGAGACATTTGGGCAATCTCAAAAACCTGGGTGAAAAAGATCTCCTTGTCATGGACCCCAGCCAGGAACGACGGGATAAGGCGGTACAGGATTTCGACGCACAAGGTTTTGCCAGCCTGGAACAGGCCCTGGCGCAAAAGCCCGGGGCGGTTTTGGTATGTTCGCCCAACAGCCTGCATGTTACCCAGGCCATGGAATCCATACGGGCCGGATGCCATACCTTTGTGGAAAAACCCTTATCCCATAATTCCGATGGTGTGGATAGTCTGGTTAGGGAAGCGGAAGAACGGAGTCTGGTCACCATGGTGGGCTCCAACTTCAAGTTCCATCCTCTGTTCCTAAAGATGAAGGAAATCCTGGAGTCCGGTGTTTTGGGCCGGATCACCTCGGCCCGCTGTCAGTTTGGGCAATATTTGCCGGACTGGCACCCTTACGAGGACTTTCGGCAGGGGTATAGCGCCCGCCAGGACCTGGGAGGTGGGGTTCTCCTGGACTCCCACGAACTGGCGTACATGATTTGGTTTTTGGGGGACGTGGATCAGGTTTTTTGTTTTTCCGGCAAGTTAAGCAGCCTGGAAATCCAAACCGAGGACACTGCCGCAGTGCTGCTCAGGTTTGCATCAGGAACCATCGGCGAAGTGCATTTGGATTACACCCAGCGGGTTTACCAGCGCAACTACGAGTTTTTCGGGGAACAGGGCACCATGACCTGGGATTATTCCCAGGGCAAGGTCCGTCTGTATTTGGCCTCCGAAAAATCCTGGACCGAATTTGAACAACCGGGGGATTACGACATCAACCAAATGTATGTGGCCGAAATTGATCATTTTCGCTTCTGCGCAAAAACCGGCAAAAAAACAATCACGGACTTTATGGCTGGCCAGAACATACTGGAAGTTATCCTGGCCGCCAAAACCTCCTCCCGGGAAGGGAGGATAATCAAACCCCAGGAAGGGACGCATCCATGATTCTGGGAATTATTCAGGCCCGTATGGGCTCCACACGGCTGCCCGGCAAGGTGTTGGCGGATATCGGCGGCAGGCCCATGCTCATGCATGTGGTGGATCGCCTGCAAAGGGCCACCCTTGTGAACAAGGTTATGGTGGCCACCTCCCAGGAATCCGGGGATGACCCCCTGGCAGCCCTGTGCATCAAGCAGGGTATTGCCTGCTATCGGGGTAGTGAAACCGATGTCCTTGACCGTTTTTACAAAGCCGCCCGCCAGTATAAGGCCCGGGCTGTAGTGCGGGTAACGGGAGATTGTCCTTGCCTGGACCCTGGGGTCGTGGACCGGGTGGTTGAAGCCTTTCAAAAAAGCGGCTGCGACTATGCCGCCAATATTCTTGTTTATACCTATCCGGACGGCCTGGACGTGGAGGTTTTCTCCATGCAGGCCCTGGAAACTGCATGGAAAATGGCCAGGCTTCCGGCGGACCGGGAACATGTAACCCCTTACATGCGGACTTCAGAGGCCTTTTCCCGTGTCAATGTGGAGAACGAACATAAATTGCCTTTCAAAGAATTGCGCCTGACCGTGGACGAGCCCAAGGACCTGGAATTTGTCCGGGAACTCTACGTCCGGTTGGGGGATTCGGGGTTTGGTTTGGCCCAGGTGCTGGACTTATTGCAAAAGGAGCCTCAACTGATGGACATCAATGCCGGTAACATTCGTAACGAAGGCTTTTACAAATCCCTGTTCAAGGAAGATCCCATGCCGGGAAAAAAGCTGGTCCTGGAGCAATCCATGGCCATGCTTGCCAAGGCCGAAAAACTCATTCCCTCGGCCAGTCAGACTTTTTCCAAGTGCTCCACCCAGTTTGTCCGGGGAGCGGCGCCGGTATTTCTCCAAAAAGGCTCGGGCAGCCATGTGTGGGATGTGGACGGCAACGAATATATAGACTTTCCCATGGCCCTTGGTCCTGTGATCCTGGGGCATAATTATCCCGCCGTAACCCAAGCGGCCATAGATCAAGCAAGGGACGGCATCGTCTTTTCCCTGCCCCATCCCCTGGAGGTGGAGGTGGCCCAGTTGTTGGTGGACATCATCCCCTGCGCCGAGATGGTCCGATTTGGCAAAAACGGTTCGGACGTGACTTCAGGGGCAGTCCGGGTTGCCAGGGCTTACACCAAACGCGATATGATCGCTTTTTGCGGCTATCATGGTTGGCAGGACTGGTACATTGGCACCACCACCCGCAACCGGGGGGTTCCCGAAGCCACTGCAGCATTGACTAAAGGTTTTACTTACAATAATCTGGATAGTCTGAAATCCCTGTTTGAAAAATATCCCGGCAAGATCGCCGCAGTCATCATGGAACCCGTAGGCTTGATTCCGCCCATTGAAGATTTTTTGCAGGGCGTGAAGAATCTGGCCCACGAAAACGGGGCGTTGCTGATTTTTGACGAAGTGATTACCGGCTTTCGTCTGGCTTTGGGCGGGGCTCAGGAATACTTTGGAGTCCTACCTGATCTGGCCTGCGTGGGCAAGGCCATGGCCAACGGATTTCCCATATCCGCCGTGGTAGGCCGGGCGCCTGTCATGGAGCTTTTTGACGAGATATTCTTTTCCTTCACCTTTGGGGGAGAGACCGTGTCTCTGGCAGCCGCCAAAGCCACCATAAATGAGTTGATGGATCCAAAGGTCTATCTCCATTTGTGGGAACTGGGCCAGATCCTGAAGGATGGCGTCACGGTCCTGGCCAATGAGTTTAAGTTGCAGGACCACATCAAATGTCAGGGCCTGGATCCAAGAACCCTGGTTTCATTCACCGACAAAAACGGGGAGGAATCCCTGGTGCTGAAAAGTCTGTTCCAGCAGGAATGTTTAAAGCGGGGCGTGCTTTTTTCAGGCGGACAGAACATTTGCTACTCGCATTCCTATGGAGACATCGAGCACACCTTGCGCGCATACAGGGCCGCCATGGAAATTCTGGCGGACGCCATTATAAAGGATGACGTGGCCAGCCGCCTGGAAGGTAAACCCGTGGAAGCTGTTTTCAGGAAAGCATAACCAGAAAGGAACACGTCAGGTTGGAACAATCAGAAAAGAAGCCGATACTCATTATCAGGGCGGATGCCGGATCACAAATGGGCACCGGGCATGTAATGCGGTGCCTGGGCTTGGCCCAGGCATGGCGAGAGAAAGGGGGAAAGGCTGAATTCTTTTGCGCCGGAACCCCCCTTCGCCGCTTGGCTGCTGAAGGTTTTCCTGCAAAAGCCTTGCAGGCTGATCCAGGAAGCATGGAGGACGCCAGGGAAACAGCCATTTTTGCCAAAACCAGGCTTGCCTCCTGGATTGTATTGGACGGGTATCACTTCAAGGAGGATTTTCAAAAATTCCTAATGGATGCGGGAATCAAAACACTGGTGGTGGATGATAACCAGGACTGTAATTTTTACCACGCACATATTGTGGTGAATCCTAATCTCCACGCCCAAGAGAGCATGTTTTCCAGCAGGGAAATCCATACCCGCCTGTTGCTGGGACCTCAATACGCATTTTTGCGAAAGGAGTTCTGGCAGGCTTCCAAAGAAAGCAGGGATTTTTCCCGAAACAGTAAACGGGTTTTGGTCACTCTGGGCGGGGCTGATCCCAACAACACCACCCTCAAAGTCATTCGGGCTTTGGGTCTCAATCGGGGCCTGGATTTGGAAATCAAGGTGTTGATTGGGCAAAGCAATCCCCATATGCAAAGCCTTGAAGAGGAAGCGCAACATGTAAATGGGCTTGAACTGATCCGGGACGCCAAAAATATGGCGGAACTCATGGCCTGGGCTGATCTTGCCGTCTCCGCCGCCGGGAGTACCTGCTGGGAAATGGCCGCCTGCGGGCTGCCGGGCATTCTCATAGTGCTGGCGGAAAATCAAAGGAACATTGGCAAGACGTTTCATCAGGCAGGGGCCGGAATTAATCTGGGTTGGCACGGAAGCGTTACGGAGTCCGCCATCTGGTCGAATCTTAAAGTTCTTGCTGAATCACAGGAAATGCAAAAAAGAATGAGTCTGGCTGCTTCAACCGTCACAGACGGACTGGGCGCTCAAAAAACTGCCCGCATCATGATGGACAGCCTGTAAAGGATTTATGGAGCAGGATATGAAAATTATATTTTTGGGCAACAATTGGGTGGGGTGGCAGGTAGCCAGGCTCCTTAGGGAGACCGGGGCCGACATTGTGGGGGCTGTCCTGCATAAACCGGAAGACAGAAAATTCGGGAACGAAATTTTGCAGACCTTGGGCCTGGACGAAGGCCGGATTTTCAGCGCCTCCAGTCTGCGTGATGAAGAAGTTCTGTCGTCCATCAAGGCGTTAAACGGCGACCTGGGTGTATCCGCCTATTTTGGAACCATTTTAAAAAAGGAATTTTTGGATATTTTTCCGGAAGGTTGCATCAATGTGCATCCGGCCCTGTTGCCGTTTAACCGGGGCGCCCACCCTAATGTGTGGAACATCGTGGAAGGATCTCCCGCCGGAGTAACCATCCATTATATAGACGAAGGCGTAGACACAGGGCGGGTGATCGCCCAACGTTTCGTGGATGTCCGGCCTATTGATACGGGCAAGACCCTATACCGGAGGCTGGAAAAGGCTTGCCTGGATCTGTTTGAAAACACCTGGCCCAAATTCCTGGAAGGTGATGTAAAAGTGGATACCGTGGTGGCCGGAACAGGGACTTTTCACAAGGCGGCGGATCTCAGGGATATTGAAGAAATCAAACCCAACAAGCTGTATACAGCCCGGGAATTGGTGGACATCATCCGGGCGAGGACCTTTGAGCCTTACCCGGGGGCATATATGATTGTGGACGGCAAAAAGGTCCACATGCGCCTGGAACTCTATTACGAGGACGAGGATCATGGCCAGGACTGAAATCCAAATAGGGGATCGGCTGGTGGGCAAGGGGCATCCTGTGTACATTATAGCCGAGATGTCCGCCAACCACGGCCACGACTTTCAGGAGGCGGAGAGGATCGTACACGCAGCCAAGGAAGCCGGGGCCAACGCCCTCAAAGTTCAGACCTACACCCCGGATACCCTGACCATAGACTGCGACCGGGACCATTTTTTGGTCAAAGGCACTCCCTGGGACGGGACCACCCTGTATGAACTTTACGGCAAGGCCTATACCCCATGGGACTGGCAGCCCCGCATCAAGGCCCTATGCGAGGAACTGGGCCTGGATTTTTTTTCAACGGCCTTTGATTCCACATCCGTGGATTTTCTGGAAGAAATGGGAGTAGCCCTTCATAAGACCGCATCTTTTGAAATCGTGGACACCGGTCTGATTCGGAAAATGGCCGCCACAGGTAAGCCCCTCATCATTTCCACAGGTATGAGCACCCTGGGTGAAATTGAGGAAGCTGTTTCCACAGCCAGGGAAGGCGGCACAGGCCAGATCGCCCTGCTTAAGTGCACCAGCGCTTATCCCGCACCAGCGCAACATATGAACCTGGTTACAATCCCGTGCATGGAGCAGGTTTTCGGCCTGCCTGTTGGCCTTTCGGATCATTCTTTGGGAATCGCAGCGCCTGTGGCCGCTGTCAGCCTGGGGGCCTGCATCATTGAAAAGCATTTTACCCTGTCCAGAAAGACGCCCGGACCGGACAGCAGCTTTTCCCTGGAGCCGGAGGAGTTCCGCGCCATGGTGGATGCGGTGCGGGACGCGGAAAAAATGCTGGGAAAGGTGAGTTTTGGCCCCACAGGGAACGAAAAATCCAGTTTGGTGTTCCGACGGTCCCTGTTTGTGGTGCAGGATGTGAAAGCCGGGGAGGTTTTTTCAGCGGAAAACCTGCGCTCGATCAGGCCTGGATACGGCCTTGCGCCAAAATATTTGCCCCAGGTCCTAGGAAAGAAAGCAGCCCGGGACATTGGCCGGGGGGAGCCTTTGCAGTGGGACCTTGTGTCAGCATGAGCGCCTTTTGAGAGAGGAACAGACCGTGAAAGAAAATTTGAAACGTTGTAGCCGATGCGTATTGCCCGAAACCCACGAGACCATTGTCTTTGACGACGAAGGGGTCTGCAATGTGTGCCGGGGCCATGAATACAAACAGCAAAGCATGGACTGGGACGCAAAGAAAACGGAACTGGACGCCCTGGTGGAACAATATCGGGACCAATATGAATACGACTGCATTGTCCCCTATTCAGGCGGCAAGGATAGCACCTGGACCCTTCATTACCTTGTGAAGGAATATGGCCTCAAACCCCTGGTGGTGTGTTTCGATCACGGATTTTATCGTCCAAACCTTTTGGAAAACAGGAAAAAAGTCGCCCGGGAACTGGGTGTGGACATGCATGTTTTTACTCCGAATTGGAAGGTGGTGCAAAAGCTCATGCTCCAGGCCTTTTTGGAAAAGGGCGATTTTTGCTGGCATTGCCATACGGGAATTTTCGCCTATCCCATGTGGGTGGCCATCCGTCAAAACGTGCCGTTGGTGTTCTGGGGGGAACCGTCCGCCGAATACACAGCCTATTACAGCTATGACCAGCCCGAGGAAGTGGATGAGAAAAGGTTCAACCGATACATTAACCTGGGCATTACCTCGGAAGACATGTTCGTACGCCTGGAAGGGGCTGTGGACGAAAGGGACCTTTTGCCTTTCAAATACCCGCCCCTGAAAATGCTGCGCAAAATCAATTATCGGTCAGTATGCCTGGGTTCCTTTGTGTCCTGGGATGTGAAAACCCAGTCCGCCATCATCACCAAGGAACTTGGATGGAAAGGCGACGAGGTGGAAGGCGTGCCCCCGGGGTACGAATATGAAAAAATCGAATGTTACCTTCAGGGAGTGCGGGATTATATTAAATACATCAAACGAGGTTACTCCCGGGCTTCCCACCTGTGTTCCATTGATATTCGGAATAACCGCCTGGACCGGGATATCGCCATGAAGGTTGTGAGGGAATATGAAGGCAAACGCCCCCCCAGCCTGGATCTTTTTCTGGAACACATCGGCCTTAGTGAGGAGGAATTTCTGGACGTAGCCATGAGCCATTGCGTGTCGCCCTTTGAGTTTGATCCCGCCTCAACTCCCAAGGGCAGGCAAACCCATGATTACCCATCCTGGTGCCGGGACGGGGCCATGCCCCGTAAGGATGCCCAGGCCCAGTTGGAACGCTGGAAAGCCAGGAATCAAAGATAGCCGCTTTTATGTGATGATGTGGGGATGGCCAAATGATTGGAATTGTGGATCACAGAATGGGGAATTTGCTGTCCGTGTTCAATGCCTTTGAATACCTGGGCGCGGACGTCCAACTGTGTTCTGATCCTAGAGACCTGGAAGACGCGGAAAAAATTGTGCTTCCCGGCGTGGGCGCCTTTCCCGACTGCATGAAAAATTTAAAGAGACTCGGTTTTCAGGAAACGTTAAACCGCTTGGTTCTTGAAGAAAAACGCCCTGTTTTGGGCATTTGCCTGGGCATGCAGGTTATGGCGGATTGGGGTGAGGAAGGGGGCGAGCATCGCGGCCTGGGTTGGATTCCCGGCAGGGTGGTGCGCATTAAACCAGACGACTCCGCGCTAAAGGTTCCCCATGTGGGATGGAACGATGTCCACTATTCATCGAAAAGCCCATTTTTTCAGGGGCTTCCACAAGGGCCGGAGTTTTATTTTGTTCACAGCTTTCACATGGAATGCACAGACCCCGCCCATGTGGACGCATGGTGCGATTACGGTGGAAAAGTGACTGCGGCAGTGCGCAGGGAGAACATTTTCGCCACCCAGTTTCACCCGGAAAAAAGCCAGGATTACGGTCTTAAAATTATCGAAAATTTTCTGGCTTAAGGGGGCATGTCCCCCAAATGATGAGGTAGGAGAAAGGATGCTCAAGAAACGCCTCATACCCAAGCTCCAGATGCGGGCTGCCCGCTTTGGAACAACCAAACGCATGGTGTTGGTAACCACCGTGGGGTTTGGCCAAAGCACGGAAATCGGCGATCCCGTGTCCCAGGCCAAGATCTATCAGGCCCAGGCCGCGGACGAGTTGATCTTCCTGGACCTGGATGCTTCCCGGGAACATCGGGACACCCTCACGGATATCATCGCCAAAGCCGCAGAAGAAATATTCATGCCCATCACGGTTGGGGGCGGGGTTCGGACCTTGGAGGACTGCCGCAGGCTCCTTAACCACGGGGCGGACAAGGTGAGCATCAACACGGCTGCTGTGGAAGATTCCGACCTCATCAATATGGGCTCCGACATGTTCGGCGCCCAGTGCATTGTGGTTTCCATAGACTACCGAAAAACCCCGGACGGTGCTTACGAAGTCTGGACCCGGGGCGGAAAAATCAACACCAAACTGGACCCGGTGGCCTGGGCCGTGGAAGCCCAGAAACGGGGGGCAGGGGAGATTCTACTAACCTCCATAAACCAGGACGGCACCAGAAGGGGTCTGGACCTGGAACTCACCGCTAAGGTGGTAGGGGCGTTGGATATCCCGGTAATCACCTCGGGCGGTTGCGGCCTTGCCAGCCATTTTGTGGACGGTTTTCTTGTGGGCAAGGCGCACGCCGTGTCCGCTGGAACCTATTTTTGTTTTAAAGACGAAAATCCCATGCAAACCCGTTCCCGAATCAGCAACGCCGGTATACCCATCCGGCTGCACACCTGAGGACGCCATGAAACTAAACAGCGTAAAAAAGGTTTATCTGTTGGGGGGAGGGGGAACCTTGCTGGGTTTCGCCAAAGAATTGCGGACCCGGCAATACGAGGTGGTGGTGTTTACCAGCCCGCGCCATTCCCGTGAGATTATGCCTGGCGGCGTCACCCTGGCCCGGGAACTGGATAGCCAGGGCATTCCCTGGCACATGCCTGAGGACGTGAATACCAACGCGGTTTTTCTGGATGGAATCACCCCCCGGACCATGGGTCTGGGTTTTGGCGAGGTTTGGACCTTTAACCGTGAAATCATTGACCTGTTTGATGGCAAGCTCTTTGATTTTATGGGAATACCACTTCCAAAATATCGGGGGGGCGCCCATTATACATGGCAGATTCTCCGCAAAAGCCGCCTGGGCGCGTGCAATATCCAGGTGATCAACGAATTCATGGTCCAGGGCGAGTTTGACTCCGGGGAGATTGTTTTCGCCAGGGAGTTTTCTTATCCTGACACCGCCCGAATCCCCCGGGACTATTTTGACGCAGCCCATAAGGAAGAAGTGGCCTTTCTCCGGGAGTTCATGGATAGGGCGGAAAATGGCCAGGACTTCACCCTGTCTCCGGTGCCGGAGCAGTATTCCATGTATTTTCCCAGGCTGAACACGGTCAGGCAGGGGTGGATCAACTGGTCCTGGAGCACCCTGGACCTGGAATTGTTTATCAACGCTTTTGACGATCCCTACGCCGGAGCCTCCACTGAACTGGACGGCCAGGTTGTACGGTTGAAAAGAGTCCGGACCGAGACTTTGGACGGCCCATTTCATCCTTTTATGACAGGCTTGGTGTATCGCGTGAATTCCACCGGAGTGTATGCGGCCTCGCTTCAGGGAAGCCTTGTGGTGGGCTGCGTACTGGACGAGCATGGAGCGGACATCACCGCAACCATATGCACAGGGCAGCGTTTTTTTACCCCCATGGAAAGGCTGGAAGCCGCCATGACCTTTCACGCCCAATACGATGCCAAGGGAGCCAAAACATGAGCCAAAAACCCAAGTTCATCAAGGGAGACAGGATCTATCTGAGGGAAGTCCGTGAATCCGATGTGAACGACAACTATTACCGGTGGATGAATGATCCTGGTATTACGAAATATCTGGAAGTCCGGTATGTTCCCCATTCTGTGGAGCAGATTCTTTCTTACGTACGCTCCCTGGACGGCAATAGGAACGAAATTTTCCTGGCCATTTGCGACCCGGAAAACAACCTGCACATAGGGAACATCAAGTTGGGACCCATCAATTGGATTCACGGGTTTGGCGACATCAGCCTGATCATCGGGGAAACAGGCTATTGGGGAAAGGGGATCGCCACCGAAGCCATATCCCTGATTTCTGCATATGCCTTTAACATTCTCAATCTCAACAAGGTGAGGGCTGGGTGCTATGCAGACAATAAGGGCTCGGAAAAGGCCTTTATCAAGGCGGGTTTTTCGCGGGAAGGTGTTTTGAAAAATCAATGGCGCATGGACTGTAAATTCCAGGATGAAATCCTTCTGGGATTGTGGGTGGAAGATTGGAAAGCCCGGCAAAAACCCCAGGCAGGATGTTGTCATGCATAATAAATGGAAATTTGATTTCAAGCCTTCCTTTGACCTTGCAATACCCGGCGAAGACCTGGCCCATGACCCGGAGGTTGCCGGTGTCATGGATATTTGCCGGGATCTACACATCTTGGACAGGACCCTTGTTTCCGACGATTACGATAAGGCCCTGGACTACCTGGGTAACATCCTGCCCATGAAAGTCCATGCCGTAAAAAGCGGCGCCGAAGTCTTTACCTGGAAGGTTCCGAAAAAATGGGTGGTCAACGAGGCTTATATAAAGGATGCTGACGGCAAGACCATTGCTGATTTTTTTCTCCATCCCCTGTATTTGTCCTCCTATTCCATACCCTTTAGGGGCGACCTCGATAAACAGGAACTGTTAAAGCATGTGGTCACCAACCCGGACCGTCCGGCGGCCATTCCCTATCACTATCATTATTATAAAGAGGACTGGAGCTTTTGCCTGCCATATAACGTGGTCAAGGGCCTGGGAGAGGGACCTTATAATGTGGTGGTGGACACCCGTTTTGAATCCGGTGAAATGAAGGTGGGGGAGTGGGTGGTTCCGGGCCAATCCCGGGAATCCATCCTCTTGTCCGCCCATTTATGCCATCCAGGCCAGGTGAACGACGGGCTGGCGGGCGTGGCTTTGGGGCTTATGCTCATGAAGTGGCTTGCCAGTTCTCCGGCCAGTCATTTCACCTATCGGCTCATCACCCATCCTGAAAACATTGGCTCCCTGTGCTATTTTTATAAAAACCGGCATTTGATTCCTGATTTCAAGGGCGCGGTTTTTTTGGAGATGCTTGGCAACAGGAATCACCTTAAAATCCAGTATTCCCGCCAGGGAAACACCGTGATAGATCAACTCATGGAGCTGGCCGTAGCCCATAATGAAAAACCCTACGGCGTGGGTGCTTTCCGTAAGGTTATTTGCAACGACGAAATCAATATAAATGGTCCGGGTATCAACATCCCCTGCATTTCCCTCACCCGGTGGCCATATCCTGAATACCATACCAGCGACGATTCCCCGGACATCATCAGCATGGGAATGATCAAGGAGTCTTTGGACACCTGTAAGCGTTTTATCAATATGCTGGAAACCAATTGGTATCCGGCCCGAAAATATACAGGTAACCTGTTTTTATCCAAATACGGCCTGTACGAGGACCTGAACAAAGACGATGCCATTGAACAAATCCTATTGGCCTTTGAAGGAGACAAATCCGTCCTGGAAATCAGCCAGGATCTGGACCTGAGCTTTGACCGGGTGGCCAAGTACGCCCGGCGTTTTTATGAAAAGGGTTTGGTGGACCTGAATTACAGCCCGATTTACCGGGAACGCGAGGGTTCCTGCCCCGAGCCATCCAAAAATCGACTGAACCGGCAGGGCGTCATTGATCTGGACATGGAAGATAGCTAAGGAGAGGAAAATGGATAGTGCACCCATTATCATGCGTTTAGGGAGTTACGGTCTGAGGAAGCTCATGGCCGAGGACGCCAATGCCAAATACCTTAAGTGGATTTCCGATCCCGAGGTCAACGCCTATCTCACCGTAGGCAAGTTTCCATGCACCCTGGAAGATTTGTCCCAATACGTGGCCCGTTTTGACAGCTCTACAACAGGCGTGGCATTTGCCATTGTCCATCACCAGGACAGGGACAAACACGTGGGCAATGTGACGCTTAACGCCATCAACTGGATTAGCGGCACCGCAGACATAGGGCTTATGATTGGTGATAAAAAGCACGCCCGCCCGGAATGCGCCCATGCGGTTTTATCCCTCATCATCCCCTATGCCTTTGATGTGTTGGGGCTCCGCCGCCTGTACATGGGCATCCTGGAAGGCAACATAGCCTGCCTGGAGGGCGCAAGACGCCTAAACATGGTGGAGGAAGGCCGTTGGCGGGAACACTCGCTGGTCTATGGTGAATATCAGGACGAATTATGGTTCGGGTCTATAAAATCCCAGCGGGATTCCCTTAGCTTTTGGAGAGAACCATGAATAATACTAATGAAAATTCCCGGATCCTGGGTCTGGTTACCGTCCCGGACAGTGAGGATTTTTCTGTTTGGGAAGAGCCCGTGCTGGAACTGCATATTTGTTCTCCGGATAAGTTGGAGCCTGATGAAACCCTTGGGTCAATTCGGGCAACCCGGGAAGGGGAACGTGTGCTGTTGGATTTGAGTCAGGCAAAAACAGAGTGGATTTTGCTCTCCCGCAAGAAGGAAAGCCTGGATCCTCAGGGCCTGCAAAATGCTCTGGACCTGTTGGCGGGCGCTAAAAAGAAACCCCTTCTGGTGACAGTCAAAAATCGTCTGTCCGCTTCCATCCTGAGCAGGTACGAATGGGCGGGAACCCGGGATGTGTACGACAATCCCGGGGAGTTTATTTCCACGGTCATAACCCAGGAGCCTCGTCTCATACCCCGGGCTGCTTTTCAGGGCAAAACATTGAGTGTGCGCATATCCAGGATGGGGCAGGACGTTCTTTTGGTGGATAATCTGCCTCAGGCCATCAAATTAAAACTCGCGCCCCTGACCCTGGTTGCCAAAGGCGAATATGTTAAAACGCCTCCGGAAAAACCCCCTGCCCTGGAAATGTTCAAGCAAGGCCATCAGCAGTTTTATGACGACACACGGTTTTGCGCCCGTTTTGTGTGGCCGCCTTCCATGTATTTGCTTATCAGGAAGGCCCATATACCCGGCATCATCCGGGGAATGGAAGAGGGCCTGGGGAATACGGAAATTCTTACCTATGCGTTCAATTACCTCACCCTCACGGGTGATTTTGAATCCGCCGAAAAACTGGTCCCCTTGGTTCCCGGGCATTGGTTTGTCCAAAGCCCCATGCTGGCCCAGGTATGCGGTGCGGTCCTAACCATGCGGGGCAGGCTGGACGAGGCCATGGACTATTTTGAAAAGGCCAGGGACCTGGATCAGGAAGATCCCGAAGCTTTATTCAATCTGGGGAAAATGTACCTGATTACCGGGAAGCATCAAAGGGCTCGGGAGGCATTTCAAAAGGCTTTGGAATCTCCCTTGCTGGAAGACGGTGTGCGGTCCGGTATAGATTTTTTCATGAAAAGCATGGAAGCCAACCAGGAAAAGGACATTCGCCTCAGCCTGTGTATGATCGCCAGGGATGAGGCGGACGCCCTGCCCAGGGCTTTGGCCTCTGTCGCCGGATTGGTGGACGAAATGGTTGTGGTGGATACGGGTTCCGCAGATAACACCAAGGAAATAGCCAGGGAAATGGGAGCTCTGGTCTTTGAGCATCCCTGGGGGGATGATTTTTCCGCCCCCCGCAACCTTGCCATGGAAAAGGCCACCGGGGACTATGTTTTTTTTCTGGATGCAGACGAGCGTTTGTCTCCTTTCCATCGCATCAATCTGCTTTTTCTAAAGGCCCTCCTGTCCAAGCAGTCCAGGGTGGCTTATGAACTGCCTGTCGGCCGGACCGATGTCACTACGGACTGGCTTATCATCTCTGCACTGCCAGATAATTTTATCCCCCAGACCTCGGCCATAAGGATTTTTCCCCGGATTCCCGAAATCCGTTTTGAGGGCAGGGTGGTGGAGTCTGTGGCATCTTCCCTGGCAGCTTTAAAGATCAACGTCAAAAGCATTCCCCCCGGGCAACTGAACGTTATCCATGACGAATACGGCCGGGAGTTCAGGGTCATGAGAAAGGAAAAAGCCTATGACGCAACGGAAAATCCCTCCCTGTCCGTTGTCACCAACGCGGTGCAAGATTTTTCATCCATAGGCCACGAGGAAAAAAGTCTGCATTGGCTTAGAATTCTCAACCAGTTGCATCCGGTGGAATCGGACAACTGGCGCTTGATCCTGCGTCTGGCCCTTATGATGGAGGACACGGACCCGGAATTCGCCCGGAAAAATTACGAGGATCTGCTGGAAAAGGGGCATGACTCCCCTCCCGTGCTCAATGCTTATGCATCCTATTTATTAAAGAACAGCGATTTCGAAGCTCTGGCTGCTCTGAAATTTGAAACCGATGATCAATCCTTTGAAAATTCCCATGAGGAAAAGAGCTTCCTTACCCACAAGGCATTGGCGTGCCTGGGCGGCCAGGATGTGGACGGAGCCGTGGAGTTGCTGCAGGTTGTTCTGGACAAGGACCCGGGCTTTCTTTTGGCCCAGGCTTCCAGGTTTTTTACCCTGTCCGCCCTGGGGGTGGTCCACGGGGCTCTTTCATGCTTGGAGGACCTCGGCTACCTGATCAAGGGGGACAAGGAGGCTGCTTTTGATCAGGGTATGGATTTTATGGCCAAGGTGGAGACAGTGGCGAGCGCCCTGGAAAAAACCGGGCATATGGAAGAACGGTTTCTTTTATTAAATGGAGCGGTATGCCTGGTCTCGGGTCAGGAGGGAACATGAATTCGATATTTGTTAATAATTTAAAGAAATTGAGGGAGAGATACCCGGAGATGGCCCACCGCTTGGCAGGAGCAGGCTCGGGGAATTATCACCTTATATCTTCCCCTGATAATGGGCCGCCCAACCTAGCTTGGTCCACTCCTGAAAAGAACGTCATATTTTATGATGATACCATGGCCCCCCTCCTTCATGTGAAAAATGTCTTTGAAGGCGCCTCCATGGAAAAGGCTCCCTTTGTGGTGCTTTTTGGGGTAGGACTGGGTTATCAGCTTTTGTTCCTGGATCACCTCATGAAGGATTCCGGCCGCCTCAAACGGGTGCTTGTGGTGGAGAAGGACCTGGAATGCTTGAAAATGGCCATGGAGGTGACAGACCTTACCGGCCCCCTGGAAAATCCGGACATAAGAATTCTTTGCGAAAGCCGTGAAGACGACCTGTTCACCCAGGTCAAGGCAGCCATGGACAACCTCTGTTACCGGTATTTCAAGGCTCTCAGGTGGGCGCCCTGGCCTGCGTCCCTGGCGATTGATCCCGAGTATTACGACTCGGCCCGCAAAGCCATTGCCGACATGGGCGACCTTTGGATCGCTCTCCGGGGCAATGAGCCCTACGACACTCTGGCCTCCTACGAAAATTTTTTCCGCAATCTGGATCTCTATGACAAGTCCCCCAATTTACGGTGTGTGGAAAACGCTTTTGAAAAAAAACCGGCGATCATTGTGGCGACCGGGCCTTCTCTCAAAAAAAACATGCACCAGCTCAAGCTAATCACCAATAAGGCAGTGATTATCAGCGTGGATGCGTCCCTCAAGATTCTCCACAACATGGGTTTGTATCCCCATTTCGCCACGACCATCGAGCGCACCCCGGGCATTGACAAGTTCTTCATAGGCCTGAAAAATATGGAAAAAACCATCCATCTGGTACCCTCCTTCGCCCATCCCAGTTCTGTGCATGCCCACAAAGGCCCCAAACTCTTCATGACGAGACGGTACAAGTTTTTCCTGGACTTAGGCATGGACCAGGACGTCCTGGATATGGGCCTGTCCACAGCCATCGCCGGGTTTGAACTGGCCAAACTCATGGGATGCGACCCTATTATACTGGTGGGCAATGACCTGGCCCAGGACCCGAACGGCCTTACCCATGCGGCGGGCAATGCCTTTGGCACCAAGCAGAGCACCTTCACGGGTAACACCTTTACTGTGCCCGGCAACCTGGGGGAAGACGTGGTTACCTGTGAAATTTGGTACAAATGCATGAAGGACTATGAGGCCAGATTCGCCACCTATGAGGGAACGGTCATCAACGCCACGGAAGGGGGAGCAAGGATCGTGGGGACCAAGGTCATGCCCCTGGCCCAGGCCATCGACACATATTGCACGGAAGAGTTCGGCCCCAGGGACAGGGCTCTTTCCATTGTGTCCAAGGCCAAGGGCTCCAACCCTGCCAAGGAAAACCTCCATGTATTGAAAGAGTGGAAGGAAAACAGTGAAACAGCCATCGCCCGGTGCAAACAAGGGCTGGAAATCGTAGGGCCTTTGCTTCGAAAGTTGGAGGCCATGGAGGGGGACATGGATTTTGTGTTGAGGGCGGGAGTTAATCATGCCATGCAATCCGTGGACTCCATTATCGCGGACCTTACCATGTCTCCATTTATATTCTCGTTGCAGGAATATTTTCATACGGAGATCGTTCCCCTTGTCATGGAGTGGGAGGTTGCCCTGGACCGGTTCGAGGATGAGGACTGGGGCAACGCCTATCGCCTGAAGCTGGCCGAGTTTTTTATGGGGGCTTTTGGCCAATTGTGCCTGTCGTTGAACGAGGCATTGGAAATGGGGGAAAGGGCGCTTTCCCAATCATGATTTGAATAATGTATTAATTTCAGGCGTTTAAAAAAACCTTCCCTTTGGGGAAGGTTTTTTGCGTTTGGAGCAAAGAATTTTCTTAAAGTTCTTTGTCCGAGTTCCGATACAGTAACTAAGACATACGGAACATGAAAATAAAGGAGGTGAGACTTCTTAAGGCTAACGGATTAACCTTGAACAAACACCAACCTAATTTTCAGTAAGAACTTCGGCACGGATGCCGATTAAAAAAACGCCGGGAAAAAAATACCGGCTTCAAATCAAGGAGGATTTATCATGGGTCTCAGAGTCGCAAACAACATTTCCGCCATAAGCGCCCACCGTCAACTTGGTATCACCGACTCCAAGGTTTCAAAATCATTAGAAAGACTTTCTTCAGGCTTACGGATCAACCGTGCAAAAGACGATGCCGCAGGACTTTCCATGTCCCGTAAATTCGATGCACAAGTCAAATCCCAGGCAGTCGCTGCCAACAACACCACCCAAGCAAACTCCCTGCTGCAGATTGCAGAAGGCGGCGTGGAGCAAATTGACGCCATCTTGGTGCGTTTGAAGGAACTGTCCACCCAGGCATCATCTAAGAACAACGAACAGAACCTGAGTGACCTTAACGCAGAAGCAACTCAGTTGCTCACGGAAATGGACCGGATCGCCACAACCACCACCTTCCAGGGTTCCTCCCTGCTCACAGGGTACGGCACCAAGGGCTTGGTGGCGGCTGATGCCGGCAGTGTGGGGTCGGTCAGCAACATGTACGACTTCGACGTGTCCAATTTTAAGGGGTCGGACGCCGATAGCATTCACTTCACCTCTGCCGGCGCTTCCGTTATCACCATGGTGTACACTGGAACCGGTACAGTGGAAACCCAGACCCTGACAGTCGGGTCCGGCGGCGATACTTACGATTTCAGCACCTTTGGAGTGTCTTTCAAGACCACCACGGCAGCGGATTCCGCAGCCCTGGCTACCAGCGTTGCCTCTGTGGGCGACACCTTGACCGCATCCGTCGCTGATGCCACCTTCCAGGTGGGTGAAAAGAACACCAGTGACTACCGCATCAGTTTCCAGCTGGATGCCATGAACTCAGGTGGTTTGTCAGTCGGCGGTGTGGATATGTCCACCCTGGCCAACGCCCGGTCTTCCATCGACATGATTGATAACGCCATGAGCGCCCTCAATACTTCCCGGGCCAAAATCGGGGCTATCCAAAACAGGCTGGATTACACCTTCGCCAACCTGAACATCGCCATCGAAAACAACACCGCCGCCATGTCCGTTATCCAGGATGTGGATATGGCCTCGGAAATGACATCGTTCACCAAGAATCAGATCCTCATGCAGTCCGGTACCGCCATGCTTGCCCAGGCAAACTCGGCTCCCCAGAACATACTCAGCCTCATAGGCTAAGCGTCACGCTCATCCATGGGACCCGGTCCGCCGGGTCCCCATTCAAATCATAGCATTTTATTTCACTCTCACTTTCACCTCAGGGCCCGGGCTACGTCCGGGCCCATCTCACTCAAAGTTAGTAAAAAATCCAAAGGGAAATTTTTAAAATTTTAGTAGTAATTAGTACGAGAATAATAAAATAAAACAGTAAGTAACATAAATAATATCTCAAGAAACAAAGTCGGAATGTCGATATATTAAGTAAGGAAAGAGTAAAAGTTTCCGAAGTTTTCGAAAGGAGGTGAGCCGAAGCATCATAAGCAGGATCAGTACACAGCAGTTTTTGGACTTCTGGCAAGGAAGTCAGAAAAGGTTGTCGGTTTGAGGAATCCGGCCGCCATTTTCAAGGAGGATTTTAACATGGGTCTCAGAGTCGCAAACAACATCTCGGCAATCGCTGCGCACAGGCAATTAGGAATCACTGATTCCAAAGTGAGCAAGTCCCTGGAACGCTTATCATCCGGTTTACGGATCAACCGCGCAAAAGACGATGCCGCAGGACTTTCCATGTCCCGCAAATTCGACGCACAAGTAAAATCACAGGCAGTCGCTGCCAACAACACCACCCAGGCCAATTCCCTATTGCAGATCGCAGAAGGCGGCGTGGAGCAAATCGACTCCATTTTGGTGCGGTTGAAGGAACTGTCCACCCAGGCATCATCCAAGAACAACGAACAGAACCTGAGTGACCTCAACGCAGAAGCAACCCAGTTGCTTACGGAAATGGACCGGATCGCCACCACCACCACCTTCCAGGGTTCCTCCCTGCTTACAGGATACGGCACCAAGGGCTTGGTGGCTGCTGATGCCGGAAGTGTGGGGTCGGTCAGTAACATGTATGACTTCGATGTGTCCAATTTCAAGGGGACGGACGCTGATAGCATTCACTTCACCTCTGCCGGAGCCTCGGTTATTACCATGGTGTACACCGGAACCGGCACTGTGGAAACCCAGACCCTGACAGTCGGGTCTGGCGGCGATTCCTACGATTTCAGCACCTTTGGGGTGTCCTTTAAGACCACCACGGCAGCGGATTCCGCGGCTCTGGCTACCAGCGTCGCCTCTGTGGGCGATACCTTGACCGCGTCCGTCGCTGATGCCACCTTCCAGGTTGGTGAAAAGAATACCAGTGATTACCGCATCAGCTTCCAGCTGGATGCCATGAACCAAAACGGTTTGTCCGTGGGCGGCGTGGATCTTTCCACCCTGGCCAACGCCCGGTCTTCCATTGACATGATAGATAACGCCATGACCGCCCTCAACTCTTCCCGGGCGGAAATCGGTGCTATTCAGAACAGGCTGGACTATACATTCGCCAACCTGAACATCGCCATCGAAAACAACACTGCCGCCATGTCCGTCATCCAGGATGTGGATATGGCCTCGGAAATGACGTCATTTACCAAAAACCAGATCCTGATGCAGTCCGGTACCGCCATGCTTGCCCAGGCAAATTCGGCGCCCCAGACAGTACTTCAGCTCATAGGATAAACTGATCCCCTTGCTTCGGCAAACCGGCCCGCCCCCACGCACTTCCTCAGGGGGCGGGCCATCCTATTGCGGCCTGCTTATTGCATAACTCCTAATAAACCTTAAGATATCGGCAAAAATTTCCGATAGTAATAATAGGTTTCCACCCCATTCGGGGTCTGTGGAAAATTTTTCCCACAGGAATTTTTTCTAAGAATGGAAAAGATTCTCAGCGGAGGAGGATCAAATAATGGCGACAAGCGCAACTTCAGTTTCTGGTTTGGCCAGTGGGTTTGACTGGCGTTCCATGGTGGAGCAGTTGATAAACGTGGAGCGCGGCACGGTCAATATCATGACCAACAAACAGTCCCAAGTGCAGAATGAGCTCAGCGAATGGCGTTCCCTCAACACCCGTCTCCTGTCTCTTAAAGGCGCGGCAGAGGACCTGACCACTTCGGATGACTTCTATCTATATTCTTCCACCATGTCCACCGACTCCACCACCCTGGACGCCGAGGACCTGGTATCCGTGTCCACCACCTCCTCCGCATTGTCGGGCGACTATAACATCAAGGTGGAAAAACTTGCCACCGCGCAAAAACTTTCTTCCGGGTCATTTACCGACTCCAGCACAGCTCTGGGCGCGGATTACGCCGGGGAGATTTTGCTCAACGGCAAAGTGGTAAATTTTTCTGCTTCTGATACCCTCAAGGATGTGCGCGACAAAATAAACAACGCCAACTCGGGCGCCAATCCCTCAGGGATTTCCGCCAGTATCGTCAGCTATGGAACCAACGACACCCGTTTGGTCATCACCAGTCAGGCAACCGGTAAAGACGGCATGGGCGTGGCCAATGGCTCCGCTGTCGATCTTGTGGAAAAATTCGGTTTCAAGGATTCCGTTTCCAGCGTAAAAACAGCCATAACCGGCGGCGCTCAGTCAGATCAGTTCGCCAGCTCCACACAGGTGGTAAAAAGCCTGTTGGAACTGTCCGCCAATCAATCGGGTAATGTGACCATTGGCGGGACTTCTGTGGCCCTGGATCTTTCCACGGATTCCCTGGAGACTATCAAAACCAAGATAAACAGCGCAGGCATATCCGGCGTGAGCGCGTCCATCATCAGCCAGACCGACGACGACGGCAACACAGTCTATCGCCTCCAGGTGGACGGAACCCAAGCCTTCACAGACGACCAGAATATCCTGGAAACCCTGGGAGTGCTGGAAAAGGGCGTGTCCAGCGTGTCCGGCACCACAGGGGGCAATGCCCTCACCTCCGAAGGCGCCGTGATCACCGCCGCCTCTTTGTTAAGCGATATTGACGGGTACAACACCTTCACAGCCGGGGACACCATAGACATTGCAGGAACCGACCATGCGGGGGGAGCGGTAAGCAGCACATTCACCATCACCGCCGCCTCCACGCTCCAGGATTTCCTGGACGCTGTGCAATCCACTTTTGGGGATGTGTCCGCCTACATCACGTCGGACGGGAAAATTGAAGTGGCTGACAATGTTTCAGGAACCAGCAACCTCATTGTCAGCCTGACCAGCAACCTGGCGGACGGCAATTCCACCCTGGACTTCGGAGCCTTTTCCGCCCTGGATACGGTACGGCAAAGGGAACTGGTTCAGGGCGCGGACTCCCAGGTCAATATCGACGGTGTTAAGGTCACCAGTTCCAACAATACCATCAGTGACGTCCTGGCCGGTGTGACCATCAACCTCAAAAAAGCGGCCGTCGATACCACCATTTCCCTGACTATCGGCCACGACTATGAATCCATTGTGGGTAAGATACAGAATCTGGTGGACTCCTATAATGACGTGTCCGGTTATATCGCCAACCAGCAAACCTACGACGCGGAAAATAAGACGACCGGCGGTCCCCTGTTTGGGGACGGCACCCTTTCGTCCATCAAACGCAACCTCACCTCGGTCCTGGTGGAATCGGTCTGGGGTGTGAATAGCGACTTTTCCACTCTGGGACTTGTGGGAATCTCTGTGGATACCGATGGCCAGTTGAGTATTGATGAAGGAGCGCTCAGGGGAAACCTGGAAACCAACTTCAATGAGATCAGGGATCTTTTTGTGGCAAGGGGCGCCACAGATACGGGCTCCCTAACCTTTGTACGGTCCGGCCGGGACACCAGTTCCGGGGAATACGGGGTCCACATCACCCAGGCAGCCACCCAAAGCACGGCCACCAGCACCACCGCCTATGCCGGAACTCTGGGAAGTGACGAATCCATCACCATCACGGACGGAGACAAGGTTTCCACCGTAGGCCTGACCTCATCCATGGCCATTTCCGACGTGGTAAACGCCCTGAATACAGACTTTGACACCGTATACACCCAGACCCTGGCATCGGAAAACGCCATCCTGACCGGAGGCTTGCCCGCATCTTCATCCCTTACCTGGCAGAGCATAGACGGGGCCACCCTGGTGGACGGTGATGTGATCAATTTTTCAGGCACAAGCCGGGGAGGAACCACGGTCCAGGGGTCCTACACCATCAGCGACGTGACTACGGATTCCATCCAGGATTTCCTGGCTGAAATTGAGTCCATGTACGGCGATGACGTGACCGCCGGGCTGGACAGCGCCGGGCGCCTTGTGGTGACGGACAGAAGCTCGGGCAACAGCCAGCTTTCCCTTGCCATTGAGGAACCTTTGGGAAGGGGCCTGGATTTCGGCACAGTGGAATCCACCAATGATGGCGGCACTACGGGCCGATACGCCCTGGAAGTCACCGCCTCTGCCAGCGCAACCGGGGAGTTGGTCCTTACCCATGACTATTACGGAAGCGGCAACGGTTTTACCGTAACCGAAACGGCAGACCTGTTCTGGACCGGGGATCAGACCGTGGAAAATGGAAAGGACGTGGCGGGAACCATCAACGGGGAGTCCGCCACCGGGTCAGGTCAGGTTCTTACGGGTGACGAGGGGCAAGCTAATGTGGAAGGCCT
This sequence comes from Desulfatibacillum sp., assembly GCA_016342355.1. Taxonomy (GTDB): domain Bacteria; phylum Desulfobacterota; class Desulfobacteria; order Desulfobacterales; family Desulfatibacillaceae; genus Desulfatibacillum. The sequence goes on along the minus strand of JAEINP010000008.1, from coordinate 50,676 downwards.
GGTCATCAAATATACCGGTACAGCCGAAAACGTAGACGCAGGCAACGTCAAGCTCACACTGGGTATTGCCGAATTGTTTAACCGGGCGCTTTTTTCCATAACCGATGACGTGGACGGATACCTTACGGCCAAAACCACCTCTCTGGAGGATCGGATAGAGAGTTATGACGAAAGAATAGCAAAAATGGAAACACGCCTGGACGCCAAAACGCAAACCATGATGAACCGCTTCATCGCCATGGAACTGGCCCTTTCGAGAATCCAGAATCAGGGAGACTGGCTTACCTCCCAGTTGAGTGCCCTGAGTTAGGCCTGGACCGGAACCTCTAAAAATAATTACAGATTAAAGAAAAGGCCCAATTGGGTCGATAAGGTTAACAGGCAACAACAAATAGGGGGTAAGCCCCATCAATTTGGAACGAAGGAGTGACCGATGTACGGGAATAACATAGGCGCATATCGTAAGACCAATGTGGAAACAGCCGATCCCAAAAAGCTCGTTATTATGTGCTACGACGGGGCTATTTTCAATCTCAAGATGGCCAAGGAACGCTATGTTGAACACAATTACGAGGCCAAATCCTCGGCTCTTTCGAAAGCCATGTTGATCATCGGGGAACTGAACAGCGCCCTGGATATGGACAAGGGCGGTGATATTGCCAAAAATCTCAAGTCCATCTACGACTACATGGTCCGCCGATTGACCGAAGGAGACATACGGGGAGACCTCAAGGCTTTTGACGAGGTCATTCACATGTTGGAAGAACTGGGTTCCGCCTGGAAAGAGATTTTTTACGGCGAGTCCCGGAAGACTACTCTGCCCGAATCCACGCCTGCGTGGGAAAAACGGCCGACATCCCTGGTTTGCGTGTAAAAGCCGGCCTAATAAAAGCATAGCGAGGACGCCATGAAACATACCCAAGACAATCCACAGGTCCCTGAAAACCTCGCCGTTATCCCATACCTGGAAGAACTATGCACCCTGACCAAGGAGAAAGCCGGTCTTTTGGGGAAATACTCCGATGCCACCCAGGAAATCAATCAGGCGCTGGATGAGGATGACTTTTCCAAAGTCCCGATAGGAATACAAAAGCGTCAGGAAGTCATCAGGAGAGTCAATATCCTGGACAAGAAAATTGAACAGGCCATGTTTGTTCTGCGAATGGATTGCCTGTCCGAAAAGGACCAGGCAAAGGTTGAAGAATCCGTAAAACACATTGAGGATATTGTTTCGCTGCTGGTGGCTGACGAACAAAAGTGCCTTTCCCGGGTTCGGGTAAGGTACGATGCCGCCAAGGCTGGACTCCTGGACATGCAAGCAAAACGAAGAGTGTTCAAGGGGTACAGGGCAACCGGACCAAGGGCGCCGCGATTTGTGGATTCTCAGATAGGGTGACCCCTCAGGGGGATCATCCACGTTTTATTAGGTCGGGAAGGAGGTTGAAATCATGATTTTGGAAGCTGTCACTCCACGGAAGGAAAGTATGCAGGTTGTCAAAGGCCTGCAAGTTGCCCCTGCTCCCCCCCCTGTGAAGGAGGTTCCCAAAGCCAGGGAGGAAAAAAAGCCTGTCCGGGAAGAGCCGGTGGGAGACACCTATGAAGCCAAAGAGGCGCCTAAAGAGGAATTACTCAAAGGTATGCTGGAAGTTCTGAAGGATCATACCTCAGAAAACATTTCCATGCGCAATATCGGTTTTGAGTACGGATTCCACGAAGGCACCGGACGCATGACTGTTACTATGGTTGACAAGGATACCGATGAGGTTATCCGGGAAATACCTTCGGAGCGCTTGCTAGACCTCGTGAACAAAATGGAAGAACTGGTGGGAGTCTTGTTCGACGCCAAAGCCTGAGAATTCAGGCTCAATCCCATTTACAGACCGGCTTTCCGGAATTTTTTCGGAACGGTAGTGGGGCCGTGTCCGGTTTGTAAAAAGTTGTACTGGAATAAGGACGGTTTTTTGTGTACAAAGACTACGATAGTATAATAACGAACCGATCCTTGGACTTAGGGAGGCCTTGCAAGATGATCACGGATTTTGGGGATCAGAGCATTCGATGTGTCATTGTGGACGACGACCGTGCGGTTGGAGCGCTTTTGGCGGAATTGGTGGGACGGGACAATGTGGAGGTGGAAACCTTCACGGACAGCCGAAAAGCCATTGAAGTCATTGGTGAAAACCCCGCGGATATTGTCATCACAGACCTCATGATGCCGGGTGTGGACGGCCTGGAGGTGTTGAGCCGCGCCAAGGAAACCAACCCCGACGTGGTTGTCATCATTGTTACCGGACACGGCACCCTGGAAAGCGCCATAGAGGCGATCAAGGAAGGGGCCTATAACTACATCAGGAAGCCTTTCAAACTCCAGGAAATGGAGATTTGTTTTAACAATGCGGCGGATAAAATCCGTCTAGTCCGGGAAAACAAGCATTTGTTGTGGAAGCTCAAGGAAGCTTACCGGGACTTGGTCAAGCAGGATGAAACTCAGGAAAGTTCCACTCTGCGAGATGACTCGGAACCCATTGAAAATTCGGGAAGCATAAACTTTTTTGCCACACATCTTCCCGGCCTGCACCTCATGGAGTCTGCCCGGGATCAGACTAATCAGTACGAACGCCTGGAAAATCTCACCCGGTGGCGTAAGGAAGGCCTTTTGAGTGAAAAAGAATTCGTAGCCCTGAAAAGCGAAATCCTTAAAGGCATTGACGAGCATGCATAACCACTTGAAAATCATGGCCGTGGATGATGATCCCGGCGTCCTGAATGTTTTCAAGGCTTATTTTGAGCATAGCAATCAATACAACGTGGTCACCGCTTCCGATGGTCCCACCGCCCTGGACGTTTTCACCCGCGAACAGCCTGACTTTCTTTTTACTGACCTTGCCATGCCAGGCATGGACGGAATTGCCCTGTCCAAACGCATTCTGGAAATAGACAATACCGTTCCTATCGTCATCATGACCGCCTATCCCTCCATGGAAAGCACCATCACAGCGCTCCAGATGGGCGTGGTGGATTTCATTGTCAAGCCTTTTAAAATACGGGATGTGGATTTTGTTATTGAAAAGGTTATGGCCCAAAAAGAAGTGATGGTGGAAAATCTTCTCCTAAAAACCGAACACGCCCGCAAAAAAGAACTGGAAGCTCTCAATTTTGATCTGGCCTCCACCGTGGAAGAGATGGAAAAACTCAACTTCATCCTCCGCAAAGTGGACTGGAAAAAAAACAGCGGGGATCTTTTCGACCAACTGACCAAAATATCCTGTGAAATCAGCAGCGCCCATTTGTGTTATTTTCAAATTCTGGACGACGTCACCGGTGCTCTGTTTCCATTGACCTCCCATGCCGCCCGTGAGGAACTGGCGTCAGAGGATGTCCCGGATTTTTTGAATTTGTTAGCTAAAAAGTCCTTGGATAGGGCAAGGCCAGTCACATGGCAGCGTGAAAACGGAAATAGCAATCTGGTCACTCCAATCCATGCCGCGGTCTCCATCCCATTCAACATAAAGGATAAACCTCTGGGGGTGCTAACCGTATGCCGGGCAGGGGGAAGCAATGGTTTCTCCGAACAAGATCTCCACTATCTGTCTTTTTTAGGCAAACGAGCCGCCTTGGTGGTGGAGAATACCGCCCTTTATGAAAACCTTTGCCAAAACCTGTTTTCCACCCTGTATGCCTTTGTGGAAGCCATTGAGGCCCGCGATCCCTACACCAAACAACACTCCGCCCGAGTAGCTGACGTATCATGCATTATCGGTAAGTCTATGGGTTGCACGGCCAGGGAACTGGACCTTTTGGACTTTGCGGGCAGACTCCACGACATCGGAAAAATTGGAGTACGCGATAAAATCCTACTTAAAAACGGCCGGTTGGATGATGAGGAATACCGTATTATTAAAACCCATCCGGAAATCGGGGCCAGCATAGTAGGCCATATGGGACTCTTAAAAGAAGAAACCCAGGTCATACTTCGCCACCATGAGCGTTGGGATGGCAAGGGGTATCCCCATGGCGTGGCAGGCCAGGACATTCCTTTTTTTTCCAGAATTATGTCTGTAGCCGACACCTTTGACGCCATGACCTCGGACAGAGCCTATCGTAAAAAGCTGGATGACCAAGTGGCTTTTGAGACTGTCAAAAATAACTCGGGTACCCAGTTCGATCCCCAGGTTGTGGAAGCCTTTATAGACCTTGCTCAAAAAGGCGAAATTACCAGTAGTCCCCTATAGAAAACCTCTTTTAGTCTCTTTATCAATCATTGTAGATGTCATCCTTGTTGCGCTTCATTTCCGGTTCATGCCCTGTCCCCATGCGTTTTGCTCCAAAGGGGCCGGTCCTGTCCCTTGACCGATGGCACGTTTGTTGCTTTCAAGTTTTCCATCATTGCTATTAATAGGAGACGGATTGCCATGACTATTTCTGAAGAGTCGGAAAAAAGGGATTATGTGCGCGTTCCCTATCGTGGAAACGTGACTTTTCGTCTTTTGGACGAAGAAGAGTTTCAAGCTCTGCGGTGCGAAAGGGAGAATTGGAGCTCCAACCAACACTGCGGTCTTGTATCCGAAAAATTTGAAGAGACCAAACAATCATCCGAATCCAGTGTGGACCCCAATCTGGTTCGCTTTCTTCTCCACCTGGAAGACAAGCTGGACCGCATTTTGGGCCTTTTGGACGAAAAACCCAGGAATGGCATGGAGATGGGGTATGGCCTGGATATCAGCAGTTCGGGTATCAAGTTTCTCAGCCATCAAGCCATTGAGGAGGGTCGGCACCTGGAGATGCGCTTTGTGGTGAGTCGTTACCCCGTCGTAAGCCTGGATATCCTGGGTACTGTGACCCGGGTGATTCCCGTCAGTACCAAGGGCGTCAAACAGTACGAAGTGGCCACAGACTTTTATGAATTTGACGAACAGAGCACCGAAGAAATCATGGCTTATGCCTTCCGGGTCCAACGGGAGTCTTTGCGCGCCAAACGGAAAGAACAATCATCGGGGTGATGATTTGAATATAATCGTGGATATTTCTGACATCAAAGTGAGTAATAATCCGGATGTCACTTTGGTCACCTATTCTCTGGGGTCTTGCATCGGGCTTGCCATTTATGATCCGGAAGCCAAGGTGGGTGGAATGCTTCATTATATGCTTCCCGATTCCAGCATATCCAAGGAAAAAAGCCAGGCAAATCCGGCCATGTTCGCAGACACGGGAATCCCTGCTCTCTTTAAGGCCTGTTACAAACTGGGAGCTCAAAAGCAGCGGATGGTCATCAAAGTGGCCGGGGGCGCCCAGTTAATGGACGAATCCGGTTTTTTTAATATTGGCAAACGAAACTACGCGGCCCTGCGTAAAATGTTCTGGAGAAACAAGGTCATGATCACAGCCGAGGATGTGGGCGGCATGGTTAACCGAACCATTCGCCTGCATATAGGTACGGGCAACCTGAACATGAAGGTTTCGGGCCAGGAGGAAAGGATATTGTGATGGACATCGAATCCATACTCAAAGACATCGAGCAACTGCCTCCCTTTCCCACTGTGGTGACCCAGGCCATGGCTTTGCTGGACTCTCCAGATACTTCAGCTATGGATGTGGTCAAAGTGGTCCAGTACGACCAAGCCATCACCGCCAATGTGCTCAAGGTATGCAATTCCGCCTATTTCGGCCTGCCCCGCAAGGTGGGTTCGCTCCGCGAGGCTGTCATAAGGCTGGGCAACCAGCAGCTCAAGGAAATCATACTCACGGGAACTGTAGTCAAATACTACAAAAACGCCATGGACGGGTATGCCCTGTCCAAGCACGATCTTTGGAAGCACGCCATTTCCACGGCCATCATTTCCCGGCTGGTATCCAAAAAATTCAAGGGTGTGGATGAATCGTCCGTGTTTACCGCAGGCCTGCTTCATGACGTGGGTAAAACCATCTTGGATGGGGTGGTGGACGAGTATTTCAGCCAGATGTTCGCTCTGGTGGGAGAAAAAGGATATTCTTTTACTGAGGCGGAACAGGAGGTCCTGGGCGTGGATCACGCGGAAGTGGGCGCCCGCATGGGAGAGCTTTGGGGCTTTCCCAAGGAAATCGTCCGGGCCATCCGCTACCATCATGCTCCCCAGGAGGGCGCTGACTCTGATCCCACCACCCAGGCTGTATATTTGGCCAATATTTTATGCCTCATGATGGGCATAGGCGTGGGGCGACAGGGACTCCATGTCCGGGGCCGGGATGAAGTCCTGAAACAGCATGGCATGAACAACACCGATCTGCAGATCATAATGGCAGGTTTTTTGGATGAATATGAGAAAGTGCAGGATATTATTATGTTGGGGTGAAAAGCCGTCCGATCGGGTGGCATGGCTGCCAGCAATTGCATAGAATGTGAGGAGAACTATGGGATTCAGACTCTTGATTGTGGACGACTCCTCATCCATGCGGTCCATCGTCAAAAGGACCGTTCAAATGTCCGGGTTTGACGTGGACCGGTTTTTCGAGGCTGAAGACGGGAAGGCCGCCTTGAAACTATTGGATGAGGAATGGGTTGATGTGATCCTCAGCGACCTGAACATGCCTGTCATGGATGGCGAGGCGTTTTTGGCGGCACTGCGGGCTAATCCCGTGTTTTCTCAAATCCCTGTCATTGTGGTCACCACTGAGGGAAGGGAGGAAAAGTTGCAACAACTCCGAAATCTTGGAGCCAGGGACTTTGTGAAGAAACCCTTTAAACCCGAAATTATTCGAGACACCCTTACCCGAGCCCTGGGCGTGGAATCCCATGAATCGGATACCGTTGTCGATGATGATGGCATGGACTTCTAATCGGAAACCCAGGAGTGAAGGCATGCAGAGAAGATTTTTATTCAGGGGGATGCCATGAGTGACATCCGCGTGTTAATCGTTGATGATTCCGCCGTGGTCCGCCAAATATTCACGGAAGCACTTACCCGGGAACCTGGAATCGTGGTTGTGGGCACAGCTCCGGACCCTTATGTTGCCCGGGATAAAATTGTAACTCTCAAACCCGATGTCATTACCCTGGACGTGGAAATGCCCAGGATGGATGGTCTGACCTTTCTGAAAAAAATCATGAAATATTATCCCTTGCCCGTGATCATTGTCAGTTCTTTGACAACCAAAGGGGGAAAACTGGCATTGGAAGCCATGGAAAGCGGAGCAGTGGAAGTCCTTTCCAAACCAGGCTCCTCCTATTCAGTAGGGGATATGAAACAACAATTGGCTGATAAAATCCGTGCAGCAGCCAGGGTCAGGGTGACATATCACAAGGAACCAGACCCGGCATCCATGGCAAAGCCCTCTTTTGTAACCCGGGCACTGACCGAAACCACCAATAAAGTGGTTGCCATTGGCGCCTCCACAGGAGGCACAGAAGCCCTAAAAACAGTGCTGATGCGTTTTCCAGTCACTATGCCCGGCATCGTGGTGGTGCAGCACATGCCTCCAAATTTTACTACAGCATTTGCCGATCGCCTGAATACCCTGTGCCAGATAGCCGTGAAAGAGGCGGAAGACGGAGACCCTGTCCTGCCAGGACGGGCTCTCATAGCCCCCGGGAATTACCATATGCTCCTTAAACGAAGCGGAGCGCGCTATTATGTCAATGTCAAAACAGGACCTATGGTGTGCCATCAGCGCCCCTCGGTGGATGTGTTATTTAATTCAACAGCCCAGTATGCCGGCGCTAATGCCGTGGGAGCCATTCTTACCGGCATGGGTGCAGACGGCGCCAAGGGAATGTTGAAAATGAGAGAAGCAGGGGCCAGAACTATTGGGCAGGACGAAGATTCCTGTGTCGTGTACGGCATGCCCAAAGAGGCTATGAAAGTTGGAGCTGTCGAAAAGCAGTTTCCCCTAGATAGAATAGCTGATGAAATAATGAATGTTCTATAGCTAATACGCTAAATCGTTTTTGAAAGGATACACCAAGGTGGAAAACAGGGATCAAGTTCAAACGATTTTGGACGAAAGCGCTCTTTGCGTTGTGACCATGGAGCCCGATGATATTCAGGCCCTGGGAAGCATCCTGAATAATTTTGACACGGTGAATCAATTGGTCCGGGATCAGATGCCAAAACCATGGATTGCCCTGAGTTCCGGGCTCAAGGGCATTGCTGAACAAATGGCCTTGTTTGAAGTGGAAGATCCGGACAAGGCTCTGGAGGAACTGGGCAAAGGTATCTCCTTGTTGCAGGAAACCCGCTGCATTACCTCGGAGGATAGCTCGGACCTGAAAAGATTGCAGAGCTTCCTGGTGGAGTGCCCATATCTGAACTTCTGTTCAGACGGAGCTGATTCCTGGCCCAAAAACCTTGAACAATCAACCCGGGTTCAGCCGGCGCCCCAGGACCTGTCCCAGGATCGGGAACTCATCGAGTCATTCATTCAGGAATCTCTGGAGCATTTGGGCACCATTGAAATCCATGTTCTGGAACTGGAAAAAGACCCGGACAATCTTCAACTGGTGGATGCCATATTCCGGCCATTTCACACCATTAAAGGGGTTTCGGGTTTTTTGAACCTCATGGAAATCAACAAACTTGCCCATCAGATCGAAACCGTTCTGGATGATGCCAGGAGTAAAAAAATTCCCGTCAGCCCCAATCTGGTGGATATTGTCCTGGACGGGGTGGATTTGGTGATCAGGCTGATTGACGATATCCGGGAACGGATTAATACTGGTCGCTGTGAACCTGAGATCCTGAATTTGGAGCCCTTTTTGGAGCGGCTTCGCGCCATTGCCGAGGTCCAGGAGGAGGATCTGTCGGGGGAAATTGAAACGTCTGTCCCTGAGTGCGATGGCAATGATGTGGGGGAGATTTTGGTCAAAACGGGGGTAGTGCAGGCGGAAGACCTGCAAATGGCCCTGGAAAAGCAGGCTTCGGGGGAGTCCGCCGGTAAAAGGATAGGCGAGATCCTGATTTCGGAGAAAAAGGCCAAAGCCAAGGATGTGGCCCAAGCCCTGCGTAAACAAAAGAGCGCCCGTCAACCCCCGGCTGCCGCCGGAGGAGATGGGACAGGCGGATTTATCAAAGTGGACACCCTTAAGTTGGACAATATGGTGGACATGGTGGGGGAGTTGGTCATCAACGAGGCGGTTATCAAGCAACGCCTGGCCATGGTAGCGGGCAAGGACAGGGACCTTGCCGGGGACCTGGCCCAGTTGAGCCGGATTACATCGGAAATCCAACGCTTATCCATGTCCATGCGTATGATCCCCATGAAGAGTACCTTCCAAAAAATGATCCGTCTGGTTCGGGATTTGTCCAACAAGGCAGGCAAAAAAGTCAAACTGCAAATGATGGGGGAAGACACGGAAATCGACCGCAATATGGTGGATATGATTTACGACCCCTTGGTCCATATGGTCCGCAACTCCGCGGATCATGGTATCGAAAAACCGGAGGACCGACTGGCTGCGGGAAAGCCGGAAACCGGGACGATCATTTTGAATGCCTTCCATAAGGGCGGCAATATGATTATCGAAGTGACCGATGACGGCCTGGGCCTGGATAAAAAGGCTCTGGTGGCGAAAGCCATTGAAAAAGGGGTGATCCAGTCCGGTGACAGCATGAACGATCAGGATATTTTCGGGCTGATTTTTCATCCTGGATTTTCCACCGCCAAAAAGGTGACGGATGTTTCCGGCAGAGGTGTGGGCATGGATGTAGTCAAGGGGGTCCTGGATAAACTGAGGGGCAAGGTGGAGGTGATGTCTCGCATGGGCGAGGGCACGACAATCCTTCTCAAGTTGCCGTTGACCCTGGCTGTAATTGATGGCATCATTGTAAAGGCAGGGGAGCAATCATACGTCGTACCCACCGTGAGCGTTCTGGAGTCCATCCGGCCTAACAAGGATGATTGCCACACGGTAGCGAATAAAGGGGAGATGATCAAAATTCGCGGGAACCTGTATCCCCTTGTCAGACTCCATGATTTATTCGATTTTGCCCCCAACACGCGAAATCCCTGGGATGCCATAGTGGTCATCGCTGAAAGCGAAGGCAAACAAAAATGCATTTTGGTGGATGAAATACTTGGGAAGCAAGAGGTAGTGATTAAAAGCCTTTCCGCCATGCTGAAAAATGTGGTGGGCCTGGCAGGGGGGGCGATTCTGGCAAATGGCAGGGTAGGGATGATTTTGGATGTGTCGGGGATTTTCAGCCTGGCGGAAACCCAAGGGGGAGCCGGGCAAGCCCCATGATTTCCAGATATACGCCCCCCTGATTCATGGCTTGTCTGCAATGGGGGACGGATTTGACACTGGAACTTTCGGACAGCGATTTCAAGCAAATCACGACTCTGGTCTATGCCAAAAGCGGGATAAACCTGCATCAAGGTAAAAAGGAACTGGTTAAGGCGCGCTTGGGCAAACGCTTGCGTGCTACCGGTTGCAAGAGTTTTGAGGAATATTTTCACCTTTTGGACAATGACCAGGGAGGATTGGAACTGGTGAGGATGATGGATGCCCTTACCACGAACAAGACCAGCTTTTTTCGGGAGAAAAACCATTTTGATTTTTTGGAGCAGGTGGTTTTTCCCGGATTCCTGGAAAAAAACAGGAACAAGGTTAAAATTCGTTGCTGGTCAGCCGGATGCTCCAGCGGAGAGGAACCCTACAGTCTGGCCATCAGTATCCAAGAGTTTTTTCGTAGCGTTCCGGAGTTGGATGCCAGGATTTTGGCATCCGACCTTTCCACAGACATCCTGGAAAAGGCGTCAAAGGGGGTCTATGCCAAGGCCAAGCTGGACGGCATTCCCATTACGTTGCTCAGGCGTTATTTTCGAAAAGGTTTTGGCAAGCAGGATGGATTCTACCAGGTGAAGGACAGCCTGAAAAACATGGTGGTCTTTCGGTATCATAACCTCATGGAGTCATGCTGTTTCCTGGAACCCTTTGACTTGATAATGTGCCGCAATGTAATGATTTATTTTGACAAAACCACCCAGCATAGTCTGGTTCAAGGCTTTTATGACCACCTGGGAAGGGGCGGGTACCTTTTTGTCGGCCATGCTGAAAGCCTGACTAACATTGAACATCCCTTTACCTATGTGCAGCCCACTTTGTACCGGAAATGACGCTTTGCAAGATGCCCTGCGCCATTTCCGCGCCAGGTGGCGGAGCAAGCGCCGGGTCCGCTTTGGCTCTTCCTATGCCGGGAAAATTGTGCCGGGAGGAAAAATTGACCCGCCTGTTTTATACAAAATCGATTTTTCCCCATACCGGAGGTGCAATCATGGAACCTGAAAACCCTATTAAAGAAATTCTTAAACAGGTGGTGCTCAATGTTTTTGAGCAGATGTATTTCATGTTTCCACGGGAAATTGGCATGGAAGATGCTTTGAAACATACTGGCGATGAAACATACATTGCCAACGTGGTCCTTAAAAATGGCGGCTTGGAGGTCATGATTGCCGGGTCTGGGGCTTTGTGTTTGAAAATGGCTGGAAATATGTTCGGGGAAGCCAAAGCGCTTAGCCAGCAGGAAATGGAGGATGTGGTGCGAGAGGCAGCAAATATTATAACCGGAAATCTGATAAATGAGTGCTCCTTTCCTGGGGTAGTATCGCCAGATATTCCGGTGGCCAGAAAAGGGATCGATTTGGATATCTGCAATGATGATAGAGATTTAAACGTGTTTTTTGACGTTGAGAACCATTATTTATCCGTCCACGTGAGGGGACTTGCCTCCTCCGGGCTTGCCTTGCCGGGAGGAAAATTCATGTGTAAGGGAGAATGAGGAACGGAATTTGCATTACTGGGTGCCATGGCCAAGTAAGGGCAAGTCAGAAATGTGGACATTTTCCAAAGGAGAGGCAAAACAATGGATCCGAATTTGAAAGTACTTGTTGTCGATGACTTTGCCACAATGCGGCGTATTGTGAAAAATATCCTCAAGGATATCGGTTTTACCAATATTGCAGAGGCTGAAGACGGGGCAGTGGCCCTCAAGCATTTGCAAACCGGCCCTGTTGACCTGATTATATGTGACTGGAACATGCCCAATATGTCGGGGCTGGATTTATTGAAAGCAGTCAGGGCTGATGATAAACTCAAAGCCATACCTTTTGTTATGGTAACCGCCGAAGCCCAAAAAACCAGGGTTGTGGAAGCGGTCCAGGCAGGAGTCAGCAATTATATTGTGAAACCCTTTACTGCAGATGCGGTAAAAGAGAAACTAAAGAAGGTCCTGGGCTAAAACCAGGATGGCTGAAAGGTTTTTCAGGCCCGGCCACTTAAGGCCGGGTTCCTTAAAAACTGGTCGGCTAATGGAATGAACCTGGCAGGAACCGACTGCCGGAAATTATTCCGTCAAGCAATATACGAAGGAGATGGATATGGTTGACATATCAAAAATCGGCGGATACTTCATGCCTGACCCCCAGGGCCAGAACAAAACCTCCAAAGCAGACGGCGCCTTTGGCAATATTTTGGATCAGGTGCAAAAGGGGCTGGCATCCCATGTTACCGAAACCATGCCCTTGTCAGCGCCCATGCCGATTCAGCCCATGGCGGATTACGAAGAAATGGCCACAAGGCAGGCAGACAAACTCCTGGGGCTTTTGGAACAGTACACAACCGCCCTGGAAAATCCCGATACCACCCTCAAATCCATGGGGCCGGTCGTAGACCAGATGGAACTGGAGGCCAATGTGGCCAAACGGGTTCTTTCTCATGTGGATTCCAATAATGGAGTGGGTCGGATCGTCAATCAGGCGGCGGTATATGCCAGCGTGGAGGCCATTAAATTCCGTCGAGGAGACTACGTCTGATTCATGACTAACCTTCCGGCCCCTATTACCGGGTAAACATCTAAGTCAGGACCATCCATTCGGGGCAGGGTCATTTTTGCACCCTGCCCGCCAGTTTCTATGCCCTCTCCAGCCTTCCGGGAAGCAGGGTTATTTGCTATTTGTAAAAAAAATCGGAAGCCTGGCCTCCTTTTCTTGATTTCCCCCATTTTTTGTAATATAATAAATAAATAACGATCATGGGTTCGCCCCAAAGTTGAAGTCGTTTCCGCATTTATCCAGTCGTTGCCGGGGCGGCTTTGGCAATCTCTATACCAGTCAGGGGAAAACCCCCTGTATCAGGACCAGAAAATATATCCTGCCATGGCAATAAAAAAGAAGATGGAAAAAATCTTATTGGTTGACGATGACCCCGGAGTCCTTGCCACTCTCACCGAGGTCCTTTCAGATGCCGGTTACCGCACCCACACCGCTTCAGATGGCGCTGACGCCATTGCCGAACTGGAAAAACAGTTCTTCGACGTGGTGGTGACGGATCTGAATATGCCCGGACTAGACGGAATGGGGGTGCTTAAGCACCTGCAAAAATACTCCCAGGAAACCCAGTGCTTAGTCCTCACTGGCTTTGGCAGCATTCGCAATTCCGTGGAAGCCATCAAGATGGGCGCTTTTGACTATATCACCAAACCCGTCAAGTTTGATGAGTTGCTCCATGCTGTTTCCACCGCAATCAAATTCAAGCGACTGGAACGTGAAAACACTATTTTAAAAAAGCAGCTTAAGAAAAAATATCGGTTTGAAAATTTTGTGGGTGACAGCACACAAATCCAAGAAGTCTTTGAACTCATTGAAAAAGTTGCCGACACCGACAGCACGGTGCTCATCACCGGGGAATCGGGCACAGGTAAAGAACTTATCGCCAGGGCCATCCACTACAACAGTCCCAGGCGGGATGAACCCATGGTCATTATCAACTGTGGCGCCATCCCCGAGGAATTGCTTGAAAGTGAACTTTTCGGCCATGAAAAAGGCGCCTTTACCGGCGCTCACAAAACCCGCATAGGACGCTTTGAAGTGGCCAACGGTGGAACCATCTTCCTGGATGAAATCGGGGACATGAGCCCCAACCTTCAGGTCAAGCTCCTTCGGGTCATACAGGAACAGGCCTTTGAGCGCATTGGCAGCACTCGTACCATGACAGTGGATATTCGTATTCTTGCCGCCACCAACAAAGACCTCATGGAAGCGGTTGAAAAACGGGAATTCCGCGAAGACCTGTATTATCGCCTCAACGTTATTCCCATTGAAGTGCCGCCTCTAAGAGATCGGAAAACAGACATCCCTCTGCTCATTGATTTTTTCATGAATAAGCTGTCCGTAGAAAAGGATAGGCCCGTCAAGCGTATCAGCCAGCCCGCCATGAACTCCCTCATGGGCCATCACTGGCCTGGCAATGTCAGGGAACTGGAAAACGTGGTGGAAAGGGTCCTTATCCTCACAAACGGGGATACCATCGGCAGGGAAGACCTTCCGGCCTCCATCCTGGGCCTGGATACCAAAGAACCTGAAGCAGGCCTCAAACTGCCATCAGGAGGTATCCGCTTTGACCATGCCGTGGAAGAATATGAAAAAAATCTCATCGTCCAGGCATTGGAGGAAGCCAATTGGGTTAAAACCCAGGCAGCGAAGCTTCTCCATATCAACCGCACCACTCTGGTAGAAAAAATGAAACGGAAAAATATTCATGCGCCCAACTGACCGGGCCGGGCATCTCTTGTCAAAAATTTGACAACAAACACCCGGTTTGGCGTCAAACCAGACCAGCCCTCTTTCATATCGCCTCGAACCTCTTGCTTGTTTGTTTGTTTCTATTATTATTTCAGATTGTTAACGCATTTATTTTTTAGGTGTGTCCTGTGGCATGGTCCTTGCCTTTCTCCTATGGCACCAGACCAAGCCCCCTAAGCTGATTACGGGAAAAGGCCCTGTCAGCCAACCGGGCAAATACTTCAAGGCCGGTACAGCACACTTTGTCTATGCATAATCAAACTGTCCATAAATGGCTTTTCCTGGCCATGTTTTGTCTCGTTTGCATACCGGAGGCCGGAGCCCGGGGATTGGTCCGCAAGGTGGAAACCCAGCTTAAGGACGGCAAGACCCAGATTATGGTTTCAGTGGCCAATCCCAGTTCCTATACGGTAATCCGTCTTTCCAAGAATGAAGTCCTGCTGGCCTTCCAAGACACCACTTTGGACTCCGGAGCGAAAAAACCAAAATTGGCCAAGGACACCCTGGTCCGGGAACTCTCGGTATCCCAAAAACGACAAGATGTTGTTTCTATTCTGGCTCTGCTTAAAGAACCAGCGCTTTCCCTGACCCACTCCATGAACATGGCGAAAAGCATGCTGACCATGGAAATGACAGGGGCCGTTGCCATCGTCCAAAAGCCTGTGGAACCGATCATATCCCAAGGCAACTATGAGGTGGAAGGCAAACCTACCATTGAACGTCCAGCCGGTCCTGATGAAATCCAACCTCCCCCGGAACCGGAAATTACCCCGGAGATCCCCAAACCCCTGGTAAAGCCGCCTGGAGACGCCCGATACCCTATCATGCAACCCCATGACCCGGCTACGCAAGGCTACGATTTTAAATACGATGGCCCCCTAATCAATCAACTCGTTGGCACAGGAACCCCGGACCAGCAGCTTTATGCAAAGGCTGTGGAGGCGTATAAGGCCGGCCAGTGGCAACAAGCTATCCAAGACCTGACCCAATTGCAGCAAGACTTTCCCGTATCGGACAAAATTGAGGCGGCCACTTTTCTTTTGGCCAGGGCGTATCACGGACTATACACCCCGAACCTTTCCAAGCGTTTGGTGGATGTGGCCGAAAAATACAGGCAGGCCATCAAACAATTTCCCGATTCACAGTTCAGCGCCCAGGCCATTGCCCATCTTGCGGAAATGTATTTAACGGTAGGCAACTATCCCGAAGCCGCAGCCTACTGCGACTTGGTCTGGGATCGCTATAAAAACCTTGCAATGACACCGGATTTCATGCTTCTTCGCGGCAAGGCCCTCCTGGCCAATGGGCAGAAAGAACAGGCTCTGGGCGTTTTTGACATGCTGCTGGGTTACTATCCTGACTCCGAATATGTGGAGCCCACCCAGTTGGAAAAGGCTAAAATTCTCTATGAGGAAAGGGCTTACAAGCAATCCCTGGAAATGCTCCAAGCCATTGAAAGCAAAAATCCCCAAGCCAGATTCATCTATCCGGACCAGGCACGGTACATGGGTGAAAACTATTATCAACTAGGGTCCCACACCAAAGCCCGTGAATTGTTATTTGAAACCATAAATATGTTTCCTGAAACCGAGGATGAAGACATCGTCCTTACCAAGATTGGAGATACTTACAAGGAACAGGGCTTCCCTGATAAGGCCGCCATGATATTCCGAATGGTGGCCAGCAACTATCCCGGGAGCGATGGAAGGCTCATCAGCCTGGTGCGCCTGGCAGATTACATGGAAGAGAATCCCGGTACGGAAATTATGGATGACCGATCAGCCCGGGATATTCATAAGGAAATTGTCCGAAACAATCCGGATCACCCTCTGGCCCAGGTTTCCATGATCAAGCTGGCTCGCTTGGCCTATGATGAAAAGAAATATGAGGAATCCGTTTCCATTCTTCTGTCCCTGCTGGCTCGCCATCCTTTCACCAAATTGCACGATGACGTGCGTGAAGCCCTGCTTGCCTCCCTGGAGGCCATATTCCTAAGAGATCATAAAGAAGGCAATTATGCCCACATCGTGGAGTATTATGACAAAGTAAGGGATGTGGTGCCTTTTGAGGAAATGCCCCAACTCATGTTCATTGTGGCCAATGCCTACAGGGAAACAGGCATGTGCTCCTGGGCGCTAACCCAATTGGAAAAAATATCCCGCTATTACGACGACCCCAAACCCGCGGAAATCCTGTTTATCATGGCTGATTGCAACAAATCTTTGGGGGAATTTGAAAAAGCGCGGAAACTGTTCGAAACATTTATTCTCCAGTACCCTGGTGATCCCAGGTATGTGGAGGCTCACTATCAGTTGGCGGATATTTATCTGGATAGAGATGATTCGGAACGGGCAATCCATTCCCTAAGGGTTTGCCTTCAGCCAGGCACACCGTATAGCGATGATTTCAACTTGTTGTTTAAATATGCAAAAATGCTGAAAAACCAGGAAAAATACGAAGAGGCTGTGAGCGCTTATCAAAAAGCGGTTGTCCTGGTTATGGAAGCAGACCCGCCCAATACGGGAGCGGCCGTGGATATCCACGAAAGGATTGGAGACCTTTATGAAAAGATGGATCTCCTTCCCAAGGCTGTGGAAAGCTATGAAAATGCCCTGGAACTGGCAGGAGGCCCTAATTCCTATCCAGCCCTGGAATTCAAAATAGCCCGATGCCTGGCCCTGATGGGTCAAATGGAGCGGGCAACCCAAATCCTGGAAAGTCTGGCCCAATCCGGCCAAAATGTTTGGGCAAAGGCAGCAAAAGCAAAGCTGGAGCAGGTGCTGGTGAAAGGCGCCTGGGACAAAACCAGTTGACCTATTCCAGGTAAAATGGTCCTGCGTTGGAAAATTCAAGGGAAGTCCGGTTCGGCCCGGGAAACCCCAATTAGGCGAAACAGTTATGGAAAAAGATAGCATCTTATTGGTGGAACATGAATACCAGGACAGGCTGGCCTGGACCGATTTTTTCGAAAATAGGGGCTATGATATCCAGGCAGTGGGAGACGGCGCCCTGGCCCTGGAAAGGATGAAAAACAATGAGTATGATCTGATTATCGCCAATGATCAGGCCCCGGGGCTCAGCGGTTCGGAAATCATACGAAAACTGGATGGCAAGACTCCGGTTATCCTGGTTTCCTCCAACGCCAGCGTGGACCAGGCCGTGGAGGCCATGAAATCCGGCGCCAGGGATTTTATTCTCAAACCAGTCAGTTCCCAAATTCTCGGGGCCGTGGTGGGGCGGGCACTGGGAGGCGGGAAATCAAATGGTTCTGCCAAAACCCGCACCAAATCTTCTGTGAGCATCATCACCCAGGATGAGCGGATGAAACGCTGTCTGGATGTGGTGGAGTCTGTGGCCAACAGCAAAGCCTCGGTGCTTATTTCCGGTGAATCAGGCACAGGCAAGGAATTGTTCGCCCGCCTCATTCACAATAGCAGTTCCCGCAAAGACAAAAATTTTGTGGCTGTTAATGTGGCTGCCCTGCCGGAAACCCTTTTGGAAAGTGAACTGTTTGGCCATGAAAAAGGTTCATTTACCGGCGCTATTAACCGGAAAATCGGTAAATTCGAGCTGGCTAATGGAGGAACCCTCCTTTTGGATGAAATCACCGAAATGGACGTAGGCCTTCAGTCCAAACTCCTTAGGGTGCTCCAGGAATCTGAAGTGGATAGGGTAGGGGGAACCACTCCTGTCAATGTGGACGTGCGGGTGGTCGCCACAACCAATCGGGACGTGGAAAAGGCCATGGCAGACGGCAAATTCCGTTCCGATCTTTATTATAGACTTGCCGTCATCCCCCTAAAACTTCCTCCCTTACGGGAACGCTCCCGGGATGTGCTCTTGCTGGCAGACCACTTCATCCACAAGTACAACGTTCGGGATGGAAAGAACGTCAAAGGTTTGACGAAAAATGCCCAGGATACCCTCCTAAATCTTGACTGGCCCGGCAACGTAAGGGAACTGGAAAACACCATTGAACGGGCTGTCCTCCTTTGCAGAGGCGAGCGGATTGACCACCATGATCTTTTTATGGAGGCGCCTCCTCCTGCAGCCGTGCCAAGGCAAGAGTCCATTTCCTCTGTTTCCAGTACATTACGCGAAATGGAAGAACAAATGATTTACCAGGCTCTGGACCAGACAGAAGGAAATAGAACCCATGCCGCCCAAATCCTGGGCATCAGTGTCCGCACCCTTCGGAACAAGCTCAACGAGTACCAGACCCGCACCTGATTCCTTATGCCCTGCAGGCCTTTATCACCATTTGATAGTAATATTTTTTGATATGGCGCCATTTTATTTATCAAAATAATAATGATGATATTTTTTTTAGAATATATAATTATATCAGATGAATATTGTTGTTATGATTTTAATTGTCAAAAGGTAGGGGGTTTGTCTATCCGTGCGGTGGTATTAAATTTCCAAGCAAACAGTTTTTTAGGCAAATCAGGCATGGAATTTGCTCTGTATATGGGAAACTCGGAAAGGAACGAGAAAAGGGGAAAATCATGCCGGATTCAAAGATAATGGGAAAAACAATCAGCGACTTGGTTCGTAGCCTGGATATCACCAGAAAACGCCAGGGCCTCATTTCCGGAAACCTTGCCAATATTGAGACTCCCGACTACCACACTCAGGATATTGATTTCAGGCAAAGCCTGGAACAGGCCATGAAGGGGGGGCAGAAGAGGCTCTCTCAAACCCATGCCAGGCACTTCAATGTCATGGAGGGTTCAAACCCCGAGATCAAAACCTCGGATAAAGCCGGAGTGGACATCGATAAGGAAATGGCGAACCTTGCGGAAAACAATTTGATGTACAGGTCCGGCGTGGAATCCTTGTTGAGGAAATTCGCCCTTATCAAATATGCCATCTCTGAGGGAGGTAAATAATGGACTTTTTAAACGCCATGCATGCCAGCGCCTCTGCCCTGTCCGTGGGCCGGGCTCAAATGAACGTGATTTCCGAAAACCTGGCTAACTCCAATACCACACGCACTGCCAACGGGCAGCCTTACCAGCGTAAGTTCATGGTCTTGGCCCCGGCTCCTGTGGAGGAGCATGAAAACCTGCCCGTGGGCGAGCAGGCGGTTCAGGGAGTCAAACTGGTGGAAATTGTGGCTGACCAGACTCCGTTTCCCACCGTGTACAGGCCAGACCATCCGGACGCCGATGAAAACGGCCTTCTGAAAATGCCCAATGTGAACGTGATAACAGAGATGGCCAACATGCTCATGGCCAAGAGGATTTACGACTCCAACGCCACGGCCCTGAGCACGGCCCGTTCCATGGCCCTCAAGGCCTTGGAAATTGGAAAATGATGAGTTTTTGTTTAGTCCCGCAAAAGTTTTCAGAAAACCATAGGAGTGGATTATGAACGGGGTAAACGGAGTAAACGGGATAGGGGGGCAGTCAATCATCAGGCAGGAGGCTTCCAAGGCAACATCCCAAGATAATGGTTCATTCGGTTCGATCTTAAAGCAGGTCTTTAACTCTGTGAATACCTCTCAGATTAATGCGGATCAAGCCGTTACCCAAAACCTGGAAGGTAAAACAGGCATCCACGAAGCCATGATCGCACTCCAGGAAGCGGACATCAACATGCGCTTTCTCCTCCAGATGCGGAACAAGGTCCTGGATGCGTACCGCGAAATCATGCGTATGCCTTTTTAACCTTTTTCAAGGATAAACACGGTCTTCATGAACGATATTTTTCGTAGAATTGCAGAAATTTTTCAGGCCATGTCTCCGGGGCGCAGGATCTCCCTGATCGTTGTCCTGGCAGGCTTGGTTGTGGCTTTTGGAATGATGTTCTTTTGGGCGGGAACCCCGGAATACCAAGTTCTTTTTGCCCAGTTGAGCCAGGAAGACGCAGGCAAGATTGTTTCCAAACTCCAAGAACAAAGGATTCCCTACCAGTTGGCTCAGGGGGGCACAGCCGTACTGGTGCCCGGGGAAAATGTGTATGAATTGCGCCTGTCCCTGGCTACGGAAGGTCTTCCCAAAGGGGGAAGTGTCGGTTTCGAAATTTTTGATGAAACCAGCTTTTCCACCACGGAGTTTGTCCAGAAATTGAATTACCAGCGTGCGCTTCAGGGAGAACTTGCTCGGACCATCGGCCAATTCAACGAAGTGCGTAGCGCCAAGGTCCTCATCGTTCCCACCAAGGACACGGTGTTTGTGGAAACAACCTCCCCAGCCACCGCTTCTGTGCTTTTGGAATTGTCCGGGCCCCTTGTCAACAGTCAGGTGAGTGGTATCGTCAATCTGGTGGCCAATGCCGTGGAAGGCCTTTCTTCCGACCAGATTACCGTGGTGGATACCACCGGTAAAGTGTGGTTCAAAGGCGCGGGAGAAGGGGATGACGCAGCCCTGGCAGCCAGCGGTCGTCTGGAAATGCAGCAGCAGACCGAAGATCGCCTTGCCAAGCATGTCCAGAGCATGCTGGAACAGATTGTGGGAGCAGGCAAAGCCATTGTGCGGGTCAGGGCTGAAATGGATTTTGACCAGGAAGAATATTCGGAAGAAACCTATGACCCCGATACCGTGGTAATTCGCAGCCAGCAAAGACGCACCGAAGACACTGTCAAGGAACTGCCCGGCGGTTCAACTGTCAACACCCTGTCCGGGCCGGGAGTGGCCGGCGCGGGTGCTACAGGGCAATCCCGCACCCAAAAGCAGGATGAAGTCACCAATAACGAAATCAACAAGGTCCAGCGCCATGTTACCAAGGTTTTGCCTTCAATCACTCGTTTGTCCATAGCCGCAGTTCTGGACGGGACTTATCAGGCCTCCACAGCGGCCGACGGCGCAACCACCACCCAGTATGTCCCCCGAACCGTCGATGAACTCAAAAAGTTTGAAAGCATCGTTAAAAACGCCATGGGCTATTCCGAGGACAGGGAAGATCAGGTTACTGTGTCTTCCTTCCAGTTTGTGGCTCTGCCCGGTGCGGACATGGCTGCAACAGAAGCCCCCAACGCCATGCTTAAATACCTGAATTTGTATGGCAAGTGGGGCCTGCTGGTGCTGCTCATGCTCCTGACTTTCGTCTTTGTGGTGCGTCCGATCCTCAAGAGTGTGAAGCCTCCCGAACCTGAAGCGGCGGAAACACCAGCCCTAGCCCATGAAGAAATGGCCCTGCTGCCAGCCGCGGTGGAGCAGATAGAAATTTCATTGCGGGCCAGACAGCTTGCCACCGACCATTTTGAAAAAACGGAGCAGCTCGTTAGAGGTTGGCTGGGAGAGGTGGAACAATGAACAGCAAAGACTTGAATCCCGACCATTTGAGCGGCCCCCAAAAGGCAGCCATTTTTCTTCTGGCCATGGGTGAGGATTATGCAGCCAAAATTATGAAGAACATGGCTCCCAAGGAAATCAACCGCATAGCCGTCCACATGAAAGAAATTCAATTTGTCCCGGCCAAGGTTCTCACCAAGGTTTACGAGGAGTTTGTAGATAAGGTGGAACGTAAGGACGAACTTATGATCCAGGGGGATAAGTTCATTAAAAATGTTGTCCACGCCACCTTTGACGAAGCCACCATCAAGGACATTTTCAAGGATTTGGAAACTGAGGAAAGGGAGGAGCCCTTTGCCTATATCGAAAAAATCGACCCCCAGTCATTGATCCGTATCTTTTCAGGGGAACATCCCCAAACCGTGGCACTGATCCTGGCGCACATGAAACCCAGTCAGGCCGCCGCAGTGCTCACCGGCATGCCCAAAGATGTTCAGGCCGACATCGCCATTCGAGTTGCGGACATTAACCAGGTTCCTGTGGAAATCATACACGAGGTGGATTCCTCTCTCCAAAAGGAAGTCCTTTCCATATCCGATTCTGGTGGCAGAGAAGTGGGCGGAGCGGAAGCTCTGGCTAACATTCTTAACGAAGTGGATAAGGCCACGGAAGAAACTGTCATGACCACCATGGAAGAGGAACGTACCGAAATCGCCGAAAAAGTGCGGCAGCTCATGTTCGTGTTCGAGGATCTCCTCAAGGTGGACGACAAAGGCATGCGGGAAATCCTCAAACAGGTGGATACCCAAGAACTGGTGGTGGCCCTCAAGTCCGCGTCCGAAGGCATGCGGGACAAGGTTTTTGGAAATCTTTCCCAAAGGGCAGCGGAAATGCTCCGGGAAGACATGGAGGTCATGGGACCCACCCGGCTGGCGGAAGTGGAAGCTGCCCAGCAGGGCGTCATTCGCATTGCACGCCAACTGGAAGCCGAGGGCAAGGTGGTCATAGCTCGGGGCTCCGAAGATGTCCTGGTCTGATATGAACACTCCAACATACGGAAAAAATATGCAATATCAGCCATTCCTACTTAATGAGCTCTCTGTGCCTGTCATTTCCAAGGAAGCTCCCCTCCATGATTCGGTCAATGATATTCCGCCGGAACCTTCTCCTGAGGATATCCGCGCCCAGGCCCAGACCGTTCTGGATGAAGCAAAAAAGCGAGCCGAGGAAATTGAGAGGGAAGCCTATGAACAGGGCTTTAAACAGGGTGAAAAGGACGGTCAGGAAATCGGCTCCATGAAACTTGTGAAAATCCTGGAGCGTATCGAACAGATTTGTGAGGATTTGGATTCCTATCATGAAAAATTTGTCCACCTGCATGAAAAGGAACTCTTGTCCCTCATTGCAGCCATCGCAGGCAAGGTTCTCAAAGTCCAGGTGGACATGGACCCCGAAGCCGTGAAAAAATCAGTCATGGAAGCCCTGGCTTCCGCTTCGGACTGGCAGGAGGTTACAATCCGGGTAGATCCTACGGATTTTGAATTTATGGATGACATGCGCCCTGAATTTTTTGAAAAGGTGAACACCCTCCGTTCCATCAATATTGTGCCCGATTCCTCCGTCGAAAAAGGGGGCTGTATCATAAGCGCCGATTTCGGCGAAGTGGACGCCCGAATCCAGTCCCGTCTGGACAAGGTGGCCCAGGCCATGATGGATGTCTATTACTCCAGGCGTGTTTAAGGCCCTCCCTATGGATTTCTCTGCGTACGAAAATGCGGTTCAAGCATCCTTGCCCATCATGCCTGAAGGGAAAGTGGATCAGGTTATCGGCCTTATTGTCGAGGGGTACGGGCCACAAATGAGCGTGGGCGCTGTGTGCGATTTAGTCACGGCCCACGGCGCTCGCATTCCTGCCGAAGTGGTGGGTTTCAAGGAAAAACGCATGCTCCTCATGCCATACGGGGAAATGCGGGGCATCCAGTTGGGGTGTCGCATCGTGCCCAGGCAACAGCAGCCCCTTGTTCCCGTGGGAGATGCCTTTATAGGACGGATTATTGACGGCCTGGGTCAGCCCATGGACGACAAGGGGCCTATCGCCTCCACCGATATGTATCCTCTTTACGCGGACGTGGTGAACGCTCTGCACCGCAGATCCATCACTAAGGTTTCGGATGTGGGAATCCGGGTGATCAATTCCTTCATCACAGTAGGCCAGGGGCAGCGGGTTGCCATTATGGCAGGATCGGGTGTGGGGAAAAGTGTTCTCATGGGCATGATCAGCCGTCATATGGCTTCGGACGTGTGCATTGTGGCCCTTATCGGAGAGCGGGGCAGGGAGGTAAAGGATTTCGTGGACGACATCCTGGGGCCGGAGGGCATGAAGCGATCCATCGTGGTGGCTGCGACCTCGGACAACTCTCCCCTAGTGCGCATGCGGGGCGCTTATCTCGCCACCACCCTGGCAGAATATTTTCGGGACCAGGGAAAAAACGTCATCCTAATGATGGATTCCGTCACCCGCTTCGCCATGTCCTCCCGGGATGTGGGCTTGGCTGCCGGAGAGCCGCCCACGGTCAAGGGATACACTCCGTCCTTTTTTGTAAAACTGCCTAAATTGCTGGAAAGAGCCGGGAGCGTCCAGGGCAAAGGCAGCATTACGGGAATTTACACCGTGCTGGTGGAAGGGGACGACATGAATGATCCGGTGGGGGATGCAGTCCGGTCCGTGGTGGACGGTCACATCGTGCTGTCCCGCAAATTAGCCAACCAGGGCCATTATCCTGCTGTGGACGTGCTTGCTTCGGTGAGTCGGGTCATGCGGGCTGCTGTTTCCGAGGAACATTCCCGGCTTGCTCAGAGATTCCGGGAAGTGTTAGCAAGCTATCAGAATGTGGAGGATCTCATTTCCATTGGAGCATACGCGGACGGGAGCGATCCGGAAGTGGACTATGCCAAGGCCATGATCGGCAAAATGAAAAAATTTCTTCGTCAGGATATGGTGGAAGGGGTTTCCTATGAAGAATGTTTGAAAGAGCTGGAAGCTCTTTTTGGAAAACCAAAGGCCGCCCAGAAAAAATAAGTTTTTTTGTTCCGAATCGGCAAAGTGGCAGGAAACTTGAATAGAAGATGGGCAGGTAATAGTTTTTGATTTGAGGATGTTTTCTCTTTACAGATTTGTTTGAGCTGGTGGTTTAAATGAAAAAATTTCAGTTTCGCCTGGAGCCGGTTTTGAAATTGCGTAAGTACAAAGAGCGCATGGCCCAGATGGAACTTGCCAAAGCCCAGGCTGCGCTCCAGGAATGCCGCACCATGCTGGAAAAATCAAAAATTCAGGAAGAGTCGGCTCGGCGCGATTGGGATAGCGGCCTTCAAAAAGGCATGTGGGAAACGGAATTCAGGATGTACGCGGACCATATACGGGGTCTGGAGTTACAGACTAAACGCACCGTGGAAAATGAACTAAGATTGCAGGATGTGGTCGAACAACGCAGGGAAGACCTCATGAAGGTTACCGTGGGCCGGAAGTCCATGGACCTTTTGCGGGACGAACGTTTTAACCAGTATCTTTTGGAGACCGGTCGCATGGAGCAAAAGGAAACCGATGAACTGGCCAATCTTCACAGGTCTTCGCAGGAGCGGTTGGAATAATGATAAGAAAACGCAATTTTAGGGGCACGCCAATTTTTATTCTTGTGGTTGGCATTATTGTTTTAAAATTGGGGATTTCCCTGGTTTTGATAGTGCATCCCGACGCAGGCATCAGATTGGAGCCCAGGAACGCCATGGCCCAATCTTCGGACCAGGAAGCGCTCCCCCCAGGGGAGCAATTGCCCGAGGATGGACAGGATTACTTTGAACCAGACAGTTCCCAGGCAGCCAGTACTGCGGTCGCTGAAACTCCGGAAGAAGCAAAAATTGCCATGAACGCTGCTGAAATGGAAAGCAACAGGCTGGAAAGGGAACGCAAGGAGTTGGAACTCCTTCGCACAGAAGTGGAAGGTAAAATTGACGAGTTGGAAACCATGCAAAAACAAATTTATTCCCTTTTGGAGCAACTGGAAGGGGATTATGACAAACGGGAAAAACACCTCATCAAAATTTTGTCCGAAATGCCCGCCAAAAAAAGCGCGCCCATGATCGACAAATTGGAGATGGATTTGGTTATCAAATTGTTTTCACGCATGAAAAGCGACACGGTCGCCTCTATCCTACCTTTTCTGGACCCGGCCAAGGCTGCCGAAATCGGCCAGAAGCTGGCAAGCCGGGAGTGAACAAAATAGGGAGCCGCAAAGGCATTTATGCCAATAAAAAAGCTAAAAAATTCAGAAGAGTGGACTATGCGAAAAGATCTAAGATACGGCCCTTGCCAGCAGGATCCGAGTAGCTTGTTTCGTGGGAGCGCACTTCTATGAGACGGAGAGGAATGGGGTTTTCAGACACCTTTTCAGAGCGTTTGGACCTGTTGGACCGATCAGACCGGGACGAGTCCGGTCCTCTGTTGCTGAGCCTGTTGGCAGGCTCGATTTTGGGCGTCAATCTTTGCAGGTAGACGCTGGGCAGGTTCCTAATCCCATAGGTCATGGAAGGTATCTCAAACTTTCAGTTGGGCAGCCAGGTAGCCTGGAGTAAAACGCATTCCTACCAAGTGATTCAGTATATCAGTATTTCATCGTCAGGTCAATTTTTTTATCAATGAATGGTCTGTCCGTCCGGTACCCGCTCATCCGTCGTGGGCCATTCGTCTATAACATTATTAAAAAGAAGCTCCATTATCCTATCCGTCAATGGCCTAAGAGAAGGACGGTCCAGGGCGCTCACCCCAATACCCTCAAAAACCCGGCACAGTTTTTCCATTTCTTCCACGTCCACCCTGTCGGCTTTATTCAATATCCTTATGACCGGGATGTCCTCAATGCCAATTTCCCTTAGAATCTTTTCCACAGACTCCACCTGGTTGGCCATTCTGGGATTGCTGGCGTCGATCACGTGGAGCAAAAGGTCTGCGCTTTTTAATTCTTCCAGGGTGGCTGCAAAGGCGGTCACAAGGTCCTTGGGTAAATCCCGGATAAACCCCACCGTGTCTGTGATGATGATTTCCTTGTCCTCGGGAAAACGTAGGCGGCGGCTGGTGGGGTCCAGGGTGGCGAAGAGCTTGTTCTCAGCCAGTACGGTAGCCTGGGTGAGGGTATTGAGCATGGTGGATTTGCCGGCGTTCGTGTAACCCACGATGGATACAATGGGCAGGCCCTTACGCTCCCGGGCGGCCTTTTGGGTCTGCCGCCTTTTGGAAACGGTTTTCAAAGATTTTTCCAAACGGTCGATGCGCTCCCTTACCCGCCGCCTGTCAACCTCCAGTTTGGTTTCGCCGGGTCCCCGGCCTCCGATTCCGCCAGCCAGGCGTGACATGGCTGTACCCCTGCCCAGCAGCCTGGGCAGCATATATTTCAACTGGGCCAGTTCCACCTGCAGCTTGCCCTCGGAAGTCATGGCCCGTTGGGCGAAAATATCCAGGATAAGCTGGGTCCGGTCAATAATGGGCAACTCCACCTGTGCTGTGATGGACTGGATCTGGGACGGGTTCAGGTTTTGGTCAAAGATGACGAGGTCCACTCCGCATTGCATGGCCGCAATAGTCAGTTCCCGCACCTTGCCCCGGCCTAACAGAAAGCGGGCATCCAGTTTGCCTCTATGCTGGATCATTTCCCCGGCCACAGTGATATTGTTGGTTCGGCAAAGCTCCTTGAGTTCGGCCATGGAATCCGCGGCCTCACGCCGCGATGCACTGGTGACGCTCACCAAAAATGCGCTGGACTGTTGCTTCTGGGATTGGGTCACTCCGGCGGAACGCACTAACTCCGCCTCCAGTTCCCGAATAAAACCCCGAAAACTGATATCCGGCGCTCCGGGCGCCATGGGAGGCATCACCTCATAAAGCGGCGCCCCCGGCTGGCTGGGAACCATATGCGCAACATGAAAACGGCTGGGAGTTCCGTTTGGGTCCAGGGTTATGGCTGTCATGAGGTCCAGGCGCAGCATGGCCAAGTCCGTGAGGTCGTCGTCTGTAAGGCTTTCGTCTTTCAGGTGAGTATGGACCAGACGCAGTCCTTTCAAACGGCCCATGGCGGCGCGGTAATCTTCCAGATTGGGGATGGTAATCTGGGAGCCGTCCCCGACCATTACAAATTGGATGCGTCCCAGGCGGTCGATGAGCACGCCTATTTGGCGGCGGATTTCCATGGAAAGCCTGCCCATTTCCAGGGCCAGTTCCTGGGAAATAATCAGGTCCGGGCCAACATGCCGGTCATAGAATTTTTCCAGGTGTTTGAGTTGGGCGGCCTTAAGCCCCTGTGTATGCCCATATGCTTTTTTCACAATTTTCCCAAATACGCCAATAACAAGCCCCCAGCCATCATGGCCAATCCTATTTTGCGCAAGGAGGAAGGGGGCATCTCAGTGAGTTGTAACAAAAATTCCCTGTATTTTTCAGGGCTGGCGAACCAAGGAATGCCTTCAATCAACAGGGCCGCTCCCAGAACGCAGAGTATGAATTTCATGGAATCCTCATTTATAGAGCCAGGAGCAGGACTGCCAGAATAGCGCCCGTGATTCCTAACAATTTAGTCATGCCCGGGCTGTTTGTCAAAACAAATTGCCCCTTACAGGATCTTAGGGACAATCCATGCTTGACATCCTCCTCATTTGAACTAAAAAAGGCATTGGTTGACAGGTTTTTAATGGTGTGGTCAGGGAACGGAGCAAGGGCACACCCTAATATTCTTTTATTTTTAGATTTGCAATCAGAAGGGGCGGAGAGAATACCATGGAATTTGAGGCTGTGATCGGACTGGAAGTACATGCCCAGCTCAAGACCCAATCCAAGATCTTTTGCGGCTGTTCCACAGCCTTTGGCGCACTCCCGAATCACCATACCTGCCCCATATGCCTGGGGATGCCCGGGGTATTGCCTGTCCTGAATAAAAAAGTGGTGGACTATGCCATGCGTATGGCAC
Organism: Desulfatibacillum sp.; assembly: GCA_016342355.1. Classification (GTDB taxonomy): domain Bacteria; phylum Desulfobacterota; class Desulfobacteria; order Desulfobacterales; family Desulfatibacillaceae; genus Desulfatibacillum. Next base: position 21,878 of record JAEINP010000008.1, on the reverse strand, counting down.
TGGCCACCAATTGCTCCATATCTGCCTACAGCCGGTTTGCACGTAAAAACTATTTTTACCCTGACTTGCCCAAGGGCTACCAGATTTCCCAGTACGAGCTTCCCATTGCCGAGCACGGCCACTTGATGGTGGACACGGACCAGGGCAGAAAACGTATAGGCATCACCCGAATTCATATGGAAGAGGACGCAGGCAAACTCACCCACGATACCCACCGTCCCGTGTCCCGGGTGGACCTGAACCGTACCGGAACGCCCCTTATAGAAATCGTGAGCGAACCGGACATGCGCACTCCGTACGAGGCTTCAGCTTATTTAAAACAGCTCCATGCCATTCTCCGGTATCTGGATATCTGCGACGGTAACATGGAGGAGGGCTCGTTCCGGTGCGACGCCAATGTGAGTGTTAGGCCTCGGGGCCAGGAAGAACTGGGCACCCGCGCGGAAGTCAAGAACATGAACTCCTTTCGCAATGTGGAAAGGGCCATAGCCTATGAAATCGACCGCCAGTCATCCTTGGTGGAAGAAGGCGGTAAGGTCATCCAGGAAACCCGGCTGTGGGATGTGGATAAAAACCGTACCTTCTCCATGCGTGGAAAAGAAGAGGCTCATGACTACCGGTATTTTCCCGACCCGGACCTGGTGCCCATAGTCATAGATGAGGCATGGATTGAACAAGTAAGGGCTCTGCTTCCTGAACTTCCTGAAGCACGGAAAAACAGGTTCCTGGAGCAATACGAACTCAGTCCTGACGACGCGGCCTTTCTTACCGGTTCCAAAGAAATGGCGGATTATTACGAAGACTGCGTGAGAATCTTTCCCGACCCCAAACAGGTCTGCAACTGGGTTGCAGGCTCCCTGGCTGCCTTCCTGAACGCCAAGAGTATTCCCGTTACCGAATCCCCCATAACAGCCACACGGCTGGCAGGTTTACTCAAACTCATTCAGGATGGGACCATTTCAGGCAAAATTGCCAAAACAGTGTTCGAATTCATGGAGACGGACGGACGAGACCCGGGGGCCATCGTGAAGGAAAAGGGCCTAGTGCAGGTTTCCGATACAGGGGAAATTGATGGCATTGTCCAGGAAATCCTGGATGCCTGCCCGGAGGAAGTGGAAGCGTACCGGGGCGGCAAGAAGAAACTCATGGGCTTTTTTGTGGGCCAAATTATGAAAAAAACCAAAGGGAAAGCCAATCCTCAGACAGTAAACCAATTACTCAAGGAGAAATTGGATATATAGTGAGTCCACTTGATCCCCCCATCAAGGGTGTAGAGTTCCAGTCTGACGGGCATTGGTCGGGCATGCCGTGCGCCAATGTTTTTTTGGCCTACTGCAATTTGCGTTGTCCCTGGTGCAACGCCGGACAACTGGTCCTGGAGCCCCATACCCTGGAAACTCTGCCTCTCCAGGTGTTTTTTTCAGAAATTGAGGCTATTCGGCAAGAGCATCCTGAACTGAAGGCCGTATGCTTTACCGGCGGCGAACCTACCATGCACCGAGGCCTGCCCGATTTGATCCGTCAGGTTGGGGACATGGGTCTGGCTACCTGCCTGGAGACCAACGGCACCCAGCCCCACATGCTTGACTATCTTATAACCAACGGAATTTTAAAATATATACTATTGGATCTTAAAGCGCCGCTTGATGATGAATCCTATTCCAAAGCCGTGGGAGTTCCCATGCCGGCAAGCATTATTCGGGAAAGCCTCGGCCAAATTAAAAAAATGCAGACAGGGCATTTTATCCGTACTACAGTGGTGCCCGGCATAAGCGGTGAAAAGGAAGTTCCCCAAATGGCCCTCCAAATAAAGGAGATGGGGTTCTCCCGGCTGGACCTGAATGCCTTTGATTCCAGGCAACCCCTGGATCCGGTCATGGCTCATACAAGGCCATACCAGCAAGAAGAAATCAAACGCCTGCAAGGAGCGGCAGACGCGATATTTTCCTGAACATCCCCCGGGGTGTTTGCGAAGAGGAGGTTTTTTTATGGTCACTATTCGTTTTCTCCCTCACGAAAAGGAAATCCAGGTAGAGCCTGGAACCATTCTTCTCAGGGCTGCCATGGAGGCAGGAGTGCATATCAATGCCTCGTGCGGAGGGGAAGGGGCTTGCGGCAAGTGCCGGGTCCTTATTGAAAATGGCCAGGTAGAAGGAGGAGGCAAGGAAAAACTCCGTCCCGAGGATTGGGATAAAGGATACCGCCTTGCCTGCAAATCCCTCGTGAACGAAGACATTCTCGTCCTGGTTCCAGTAGAAAGCTCGGTGGATTCGGCTGTCCTGAATATGGCCTCCACCCCCCGCAGAACTGCCAAGATCAAAGAAATGAGCATGGAATATCTCAAGGAGCAGGGCCTGTTCATTCCTCCGGTGGAAAAAAAATGCGTGGAACTCACCGCCCCGAGCCACGGCGACAATATCTGCGATATGACCCGCCTAATCAGCCATTTGCGTCACAAGGAAAATGAGCACGGCCTGGAAGTCAATCTTTCGGTTTTACGCAAAATTCCGGATGTATTGCGCCAGGAGAATTTTAAGGCCACCCTCACCCTGGCGCGTCCCGTAAGGAATGAATGCGGAAAAACCCGAATTATCAACGTGCAGCCCGGAGATACCACCAACAGGAATTTTGCCCTGGCCATTGATATCGGCACCACCACCATCTATGGCGAGATGGTGAATTGCCTGACCGGCGAAATCCTGGCTCAATATGGGGAGTTCAACCGCCAGATCAGTTATGGCGAGGATGTGATCACCCGCATCGTTTATGCGGAAAAGGCGGGCGGACTGGACAAGTTGCATCAGGCCGTGATTGACACCATCAACACCGTCATCGCCAGGCTGATCAAGCGTTCCAAGATAGATGTGGACGATATCTCCGCCGTAGCACTTGCGGGCAACACCACCATGACCCAGCTTTTGCTAAAGATTAATACCAGGCATCTGCGGCTTTCACCTTATGTGCCTGCCGCCACCCTATATCCGCCCATCAAGGCTGCGGATATTGGCCTGGATTTGGCGCCTCATGTGACTGCCCTGGTGTACCCCTGCATTTCCAGTTACGTGGGGGGAGACATTGTTTCCGGCGTCATGGGGTCGGGTATGTACCTGACCGAGGAAACCACTCTGTTTATCGACATTGGCACCAACGCTGAAATCGTGGTGGGAAATAAAGACTGGATGATGTGCGCCGCATGCAGCGCCGGACCTGCTTTTGAAGGAGGCGGCGTGGAACACGGCATGCGGGCCTCCAAGGGAGCCATCGAGGATTTTTCCATGGACCCCATCACCTACGAGCCCATGAGCCTGACCATCGGCAATATCCGGCCCAAAGGAATCTGCGGCTCCGGTCTCATCATCATGCTGGCCACCATGTTTGAACTGGGGGTCATTGACAATCAGGGTAAGTTTCACAGGAACCTGGGCACCAAGAGAATCCGGGAAAAAGACGGCATCTGGGAATACGTGGTGGCCTGGGCCGACGAAACCCAGATAGAACGGGATATCGTATTGACCGAAGTGGACATCGACAACCTTATCCGCGCCAAAGGCGCCATGTACTCCGGCTGCATGACCCTCCTTAAAGAGGTGGGCATGGACATGCAGTCTCTGGACCGGATTATTCTGGCTGGCGGCTTCGGCTCTTATATCGACCTGGAAAGCGCCATGACTATCGGCCTGCTTCCGGAACTGGACCCGGACAAGGTCATTTTTGTGGGCAACGGCTCCCTTCTGGGAGCCCGTATGAGCATACTCACCAACCGGCTCCGGCAGGATGTGGTGGATGTGACCAATAAAATGACGAATTTTGAGTTATCGGAAACCTCATCGTACATGGACAATTATATTGCCGCACTTTTCCTTCCGCACACGGATATGGGCCAGTTTCCCAGGCTTAAGGCCCGCATGGATGCAAGGCAGGCATGGAGAGAAGGAAAATCAGGCAGTTAAAGGCCTTTGTTTCCTGTTTTTTGGCCTTTATCCAGCCAAATAGCCTATGCGGGAATGGGTAAAAACAGGACCAAGGGGGTAAAAAGTAGCATTTGTTGGGAATTATTATTGACAAAAACGCTCTATTTGGTAATACGGCAACGTTTATTATTATTAAAAGGTCGGCAAGGCCTGGGTATGGCCTTGCATCCCGGGCTGGGGACCTGGGAGCCTTATGAAATATAGGTTTTTAGCTTTTCAAAATGACGTATGGCCGGGCAAGGCCGACATGAATAAAATAACGTGAAGCACTCTCGTGGTGCTTGAGCGGTTATTTGCATCGGAACCATCAACAGCAGCATTCAAGGAGGATGCAATGGCATTTGAAGTTTACAAGGAATCGTACACAGGCAGCATCAAAGAAGTGACCCTGGGTAGTGGGGACGCCGCTGTCAAGGTGGGAGGGGAAAATTGTTATCCCTTCTATCTTTTCGAAGGCAAGATGCCCAACAAGCCCAAAATCGCCATGGAAGTGTGGGACATTGTTCCACCGGAATGGCCGGAATCTGCCAAAGCGCCTTTTGCCGACGTTCTTGACAACCCTGCAGCATGGGCCAAGAAATGTGTAGAGCAATATGGTGCGGACATGATTGTTCTTCAACTCAAAAGCATCGATCCCAACGATCAGAATGCCAGCGCGGATTCCGCCATCGCCACTGTCAAGGCCGTGGCCGGAGCCGTCAAGGTGCCTTTGATAGTCTGGGGCGTCGCCAATCCTGTTAAGGATGAAGAAGTCCTGAAAAAACTTGCAGAGGCATGCGAGGGAATGAACCTGATGATTGGACCTGTGGAAGACAAGAACCACAAGGGTATCGGCGCTGCCGCCCTGGGTTTCCGTCAGTCCATTATCTCTTCCTCTCCCATCGACGTCAACCTGGCAAAACAGGTGAACATTTTGTTGGAAAACCTGGGCGTGCCCATGAATAAGGTCCTTATCGACCCCACCACCGGTGGTCTGGGTTACGGCCTGGAATATTCCTATTCCGTTATGGAACGCCTGACCATGGCAGCCCTGTCCCAAGGGGACGACAAACTCCAGATGCCCCTGATCAACAATCTGGGCCATGAAGTCTGGAAGTGCAAGGAAGCCAAGCTCTCCGGTGATGATGCTCCCACTCTGGGCGACCCCGAAAGCCGCGGCATTCTTATGGAAACCACGGCGGCTGTCAGCTACCTGCTGGCCGGTTCCAATGTGCTTATCATGCGTCATCCCGAGTCCGTACGTATGGTCAAGGGCTATATTGACCTCATGATGGACGGCGGAGCCTCTTCCATCGCGGGAATTTCCAAAAGGCTGGATGCCTATGAAGCCGATTTGGCTGCACTGGCGCCTGCCGCTGACCTGACCATGGCGGAAATCAAAAAAGAAGCCGCTCCCAAGGCTGCTGCTCCCAAGGCTGCTGCTCCCAAGGCTGCTGCTCCCAAGGCAGAAGCCCCCAAAGCCGCCGCTCCCAAGGCGGCAGGGTTAGGTGCTACCATTGTTGCTGTGCCTGCTCCTGCCGCAGCCGCTCCTGCAGTGGACCCGGAAGTTGCCGCCAAAGCAGCAGCCGATGCCCAGGCAGCCGCCGCAGCCAAAGCCAAGGCGGATGCCGATGCCAAGGTCGCAGCTGAAGCCAAAGCCAAGGCAGATGCCGAAGCCAAGGCCAAAGCCGACGCTGCAGCTAAAGCCGCAGCCGATGCCGCAGACAAAGCCAAGGAAGTCGCTGCTCGCGAAGCAGAGGAAAACGAACTTCGCGCAAAACGTGCAGCCGAAAAGGCAGAACGCGATGCCGAGCGGGCTGGAGCCCATGCGGTGGAAATCAGCCATACTGCTGCCGAAGTCCAGAAAACCAAGCTGGACAAGCTCATTGACAAAATCAACTGGGCCAATAAACGGTAACAGGTGGAAGGACTTATCGGCCTGGACCTACTTGGCAGGCCGCATATATATTCACTGTTAAAATTTATAATTATGAGGAGGAACCTCGTATGGCGGAAGAAACAAAAGCCAAAGCCCCAAAATTGGCTGACCCCATTGCCGCATCTTGTGATGTAGCTACCCAGGAAATGATCAAGCGCGCCCAAGATTTGGGTGTGGAAACCTGCTTTGATCGCGCTGTCACTCTGAAACCCTGTGCTATCGGCGCAACAGGCATCTGCTGCAAGAACTGCGGCATGGGTCCCTGCCGTCTTCCCCTGCCCAAGGGCGGAATTGAAGGCGAAGACACCCGCAAGGGCATCTGTGGCGCCACCCCCAATACCATTGCAGCCCGTAACTTTATCCGTATGATCGCTTCCGGCGCATCCGCCCACTCCGATCACGGACGCGGCGTTGCCGAGGTATTCCTTTCTGCAGCACGGAAGGAAACCGACGCTTACCATATTAAGGACATCCAGAAGCTCCTTCAGGTTGCTCCTCATTTGGACGTGGCCATCACCGTGGAAAAAGACGGCGAAATGGTTGATCGCGACATTGACGAAATCGCCCTGGAAGTCGCCGAAGTAGCCCTGGCAGAATGGGGCAAGGCTGAAGGCGAACTCAAATACCTCAAACGCGCTCCCGCGTTGCGTTATGAAATCTGGAAGAAGCAAGGCGTTCTTCCCAGGAACATCGACCGGGAAGTGGTGGAAATCATGCACCGCACCCATATCGGTGTGGACCAGGACTACAAAAACCTCATGAAACAGGGCACGCGATGCGCCTTGGCTGACGGTTGGGGCGGCTCCATGCTGGCCACCGATCTTCAAGATGTTTTGTTTGGCACGCCTTATCCGCTCCAGAGCGAAGCCAACCTGGGCATCATGAAAAAAGACCATGTCAATATCATCATCCATGGCCATGAGCCCATTCTGTCCGAAATGATCGTGGCAGTGGCCCAAAGCCAGGAAATGGTCGATTATTGCAAGACCGTAGGCGCCAAGGGCATACAGATGGGCGGCATCTGCTGTACCGCCAATGAAATGCTCCAACGCCATGGCGTGCCCCTGGCAGGTACCTTCCTGCAACAGGAACTGGCCATTGTTACCGGCGCTTGTGACGCCATGGTAGTGGACATCCAGTGCATCTTCCAGAATCTGGCAAACGTGGCCAAGTGCTTCCATACTAAGCTCATCACCACCCATCCCATCGCCAAGATGGAGCAGGATAACGTCATTCATATCGAATTTGACGAGCATCATGCCCTTGAAGACGCAAAGACCATCGTCAAGATGGCCATCGACAACTTCAAAAACCGTGGCGAAGACGTTGTGATTCCCCAACACAAAAATCCGGTCATCGCCGGTTTTGGCGTGGAATCCATCGAATACCACCTGGGTGGTTCTTTCCGGGGGTCTTACTACACCCTTAATGATAATATTATCAACGGCCGTATTCGCGGCATCGGCGCCGTGGTCGGATGTAACAACGTCCGTACCCGTCACAACGAAGCCCACCTGACTGTTGTCAAAGAACTCATCAAGAATGACGTCATCGTCCTCACCACCGGGTGCAACGCCATCGCATGCGCCATGGAAGGACTTCTGACTCCTGAAACTGCTCAGGTCTTCTGCGGACCCGGCCTTGCGGAAGTTTGTGAGACTGTTGGCATTCCTCCTGTTCTGCATATGGGTTCCTGTGTGGATAACAGCCGGATCCTTTTGGCTGCCAATGAAGTAGTTAAGGCTGGCGGACTGGGCAAAGACCTCAGCGACATCCCCGCAGCCGGCTCTGCTCCCGAGTGGATGAGTGAAAAGGCCATCAGCATCGGCCAATATGTGGTTGCTTCCGGCATCTACACTGTGTTTGGAACCACCTTCCCCACCACCGGTGCTCCTGTCTTTCAGAAATACCTGTTCGATGACTTTGAGAAGATATACGGCGGAATGTGGGATTTCGAGATCGACCCCATCAAGCACGCCCATAAGATGATTGCCCACATTGACAAGAAGCGTAAAGCTCTTGGCATTGACAAAGCCCGGGAAAGAGTCCTCATGGACATGGCTGACAGGCAGAAACTGGACGTCGCATAAGAAAAAAACCACAAATCCTCAACGAAGGAGGAATGAAATATGTCTAAAATGGTTGCTTTTGCCGCTATCCAGGGTGGCTACAATATCGTTTCCAAAGCAGAAGGTGAGCTTAAGCAAGCCCTGGCCACCTACGATGCTTCCACTAAGGTGGAATTTCCTAACACGGCCTACTATCTGCCTGTGATCTATTCCCTCACCGGAATCAAGGTGCAGACAATTGAAGATATGCAGAAACCCTTGCAGATCGCCAGGCAACTTTTGCCCGCCCACGTCAAGAGGGTGAACCATCTTCCTTACCTCGGGCCATTGTTGGACGCTGGTATGGCCGCTTTATTTGCCTTTGAAATCCAGGAAGCCTTGCGCTATGTGCGGGAGCCTGATTTCTACCTGCCCCAGGAAGAAGTTGACCTGGACAATGGCAAGATTTGGCTGGGCGCTGCCGACGACACCGTGTTCCGTAAGAGGGGCGTGGAGTTCGTGGACGGTTCCGCACCGGGTTTCGCCGCTATCGTTGGCGCTGCCCCCACCCCGGAAATCGCCAAGGACATCGTGGAAGATTACCAGAAGAAAAACCTGTACATCTTCCTGGCCGCCAACCAGAACGGCACCACCGTTGCTGAGCAGTTGGTCGAAGCTGGCGTGCAGATTGGCTGGAACACCCGTATCGTGCCTTTTGGTCCCGACATCTCTTCCGCCATCTTCGCCCTTGGTTTTGCCAATCGCGCTGCCATGGCTTTCGGTGGTATCGAAGCCGGTGATCACAAACGCATGCTCATCTACAACAAGGACAGGATCTTTGCATTTGTTAATGCTCTGGGCGATGTTGGCGCAGAGTGGGCTGCCGCTGCCGCCGGTTGCGTCAACTGGGGTTTCCCCACCATCGCCGACACCGACATTCCTGAAATCCTGCCCACGGGTATCTGTACCTACGAGCATGTTGTGGGTAACATTTCCCACGACGAAATCGTGCAGAAATCCATTGAAACCCGCGGCCTTAAGGTCACGGTTTCCGAGATCGACATCCCCATGTCCTACGGCCCGGCTTTCGAAGGCGAGCGCGTTCGCAAGGATGATCTTTACTGCCAGTTCGGCGCCAAGGAACAATGCACCGAGCTCGTGAAAATGGCTGAGATGAGCGAAATCGAGGACGGCAAGGTGACCGTTGTCGGTCCCGATATCGCGGATTGCGAAGTGGGCAAGGCTTACCCTCTGGGTATTTTCGTCCAGGTTGCCGGCCGCGAATTCCAGACGGATTTCGAGCCCATCCTGGAGCGTCAGATCCACCATCTGACCAACTACATCCAGGGCATCATGCACATCGGGCAACGTGATATCGCCTGGGTTCGTGTAGGCAAATCCGCAGTGGATAAGGGTTTCTCTCTGGCCCACATCGGCAAGGTCCTCCACGCCAAGTTCCATCAGGACTTCACCAAAATCGCAGACAAGGTGGAAATCACCCTGTTCACCAACAAGGCGGACGTGGACAAGCTCACCAAGACCGCCCGCGCCGAGTACAGAACACGCGACGAGCGCGTCGAGTCCATGACCGACGAATCCGTGGAAATCTACTACTCCTGCACCCTGTGCCAGTCCTTTGCTCCCAACCATGTTTGTACCGTCTCCCCCGAGCGTACAGGCCTGTGCGGCGCATACAACTGGATGGACTGCAAGGCTTCCTTCGAGATCAACCCCACCGGCCCCAACCAGCCTATTGAAAAGGGCGAGTGCGTTGATCCTAAATTGGGACAGTGGAAAGGCGTCAACGACTTCGTGTACAAGGCGTCCCGCGGAAATGTCACCCATTACAACTTCTACTCCATGGTTCAAGACCCCATGACCACATGCGGCTGCTGCGAAGCTATTGCAGCCATGCTTCCCATGTGCAACGGCGTCATGACCGTTAACCGCGATTACATGGGTGAAACCCCCTGCGGCATGAAGTTCACCACCCTGGCAGGCGTCATGGGCGGCGGCGCTTCTTCCCCGGGCTTCATCGGCCATTCCAAGTTCAACGTTACCCAGAAAAAATTCATCCTGGGCGACGGCGGACTCAAACGCATGGTGTGGATGCCCAAAATGTTCAAGGAAGAAATCAAGGACAGACTCATCAAACGCGGCGAAGAAATGGGCATTCCCAATTTTTACGATATGATCGCGGATGAAACCGTGGGAACCACCGAAGAGGAAGTCTACGAATTCCTCCAAAAGGTTGGTCATCCCGCCCTTGAAATGGACTCGATTGTTGGATAGGGCCTCAAGCCTTTAAGTGCGGCTTATATCCCGGGGAGGTCCTTTTCTGGACCTCCCCGGGTAACGAGCCGTCTCTATGATATTAAGAAGGAGACTAAAATGGCATTAACCGGGATTCAGATATTCAAGCTGCTTCCGAAAACCAATTGTAAGGAGTGTGGGGTTCCCACTTGCCTTGCCTTTGCCATGAACCTGGCATCCGGTAAGGCGGAACTTGACCAATGCCCTTACGTTTCTGATGAAGCCAGGGAAAAATTGGCGGAAGCTTCTGCTCCCCCCATCCGGCCTGTCAAGATCGGTAATGGTGTGCGTGCTTTCACTGTCGGTGGCGAAACTGTTTTGTATCGTCACGAAAAAACTTTTTTTAACCCCACAGCCCTGGGCGCCCTGGTTGCTTCGGACATTTCCGACGCTGATTTGGCAAAAAAACTCAAGGAATACAATGCACTCCAGTATGAGCGCGTTGGCTTGAACCTTCGCCCCGAATACCTGGCTGTTAAAGATGTTAACGGCGATGCTGCTGCTTTCGCCAAAGTAGCCAAAACCATTGCCGAAACTTCCGAATTCTGCGTAGTCCTTCTCACCGAGAATGTAGACGTGATGAAGGCAGGCGCCGAGGCATGCGCCGCCAAGAGGCCCCTCCTCAATGGCGCAACCGCTGCTAACATCGACGCCATGGGCGCGCTGGCCAAAGACATGGGCCTGCCCATTGGTGTGAAGGCCGATAGTCCAGAAGCCCTGATCGCCCTCACCGATAAACTCGTGGGAATGGGACTTAAGGACATCGTCATCGACTCCGGCGCCCGCGAAATTAAAAAGGCTTTCGAGGATCAGGTGATCATCCGTAGGGCCGCCCTTAAATCCGCTAACCGGAGCCTGGGCTTCCCCACCATCACCTTCCCCTGCGAAATGGCCGACAACCTGGCTGTGGAGACCATGTTCGCCGCTACCTTCATCGCCAAATACGGCGGAATGGTTGTACTGAGCGAATTCAAGGGTGAGAGTATTTTTTCCCTGCTGCTGGAGCGGTTGAATATCTTCACCGATCCCCAACGCCCCATGACTGTTACCGAAGGGATCTACGAGATCAACAATCCCGACGAGAATTCCCCGATTCTGGTTACCACCAACTTTGCCCTTACTTACTTCATCGTTTCTGGCGAAATCGAAGGAAGCAAGGTGCCTTGCTGGCTGCTTATCAAGGATTCCGAGGGTCTCTCCGTTCTGACCGCTTGGGCTGCCGGAAAATTTTCCGGTGACGACGTGGGAATGTTCGTGAAAAAATGCGGGATCATGGACAAAGTCAAGCATCAGGAACTCATCATTCCCGGATATGCTGCCGCCATCGCCGGTGACGTGGAAGAGGAACTCCCCGGCTGGACCATTACGGTTGGTCCCCGGGAAGCGGCTCATATTCCGGGCTTTTTAAAGAACAGGTAAAGGGAGGCGATCATGTTACTCATTGGCGAAAGCTTAAACGTAATTTCCAAAAAAATTGGTAAGGCCTTTAAAGAACGCGATAAAGGACCTATCCAGGAAGAAGCCGTATTTCAAAAAGAAGCCGGTATGGACTACATTGACATCAACTTGGGTCCTGCCAAAAAAGATGGTCATGAACTGATGCCTTGGGTGGTTGAAATGGTTCAGGAAGTGGTGGACGATGTCCCCCTGGTCCTGGATACATCCAACATCGACGCTATTGCTGCGGCTCTGCCCGTGTGCAAGCTCACCCCCATCATCAACTCCATCATGGCACGGTCCGAGCGCTACGAAAAAATGATGCCCTTGGCCGTGAAATATAATGCTGACTTCATCGCCCTTATGTGGGGACCTGATGGCCTTCCCAGGGACGAAAACGAGCGTGCGGCCCTGTGCGTTGAGCTTCTTTATTTTGCCAATGAAGCTGGCATTCCCAACGAAAAAATCTGGGTGGATGGTATTGTCACTCCGGTGAACATTCAGCAGCCCCAGGCTATCAGCCTCATGAATTTTCAGGCCATGATTCCGGATATGGCACCCGGCGCCCGGAGCACCTGCGGTCTGTCCAACATCTCCAATGGACCCCCGGAGCACCTGCGCCCCATCCTCAATTCGACCTACATGGTCATGCTCCAGAAAAACGGCATGGAGTCTGTCATTTCCGACCCCAGAGACACCGTTCTCACTGACATCGCCAAAGGCAGACGTCAGGACATCGTGGATACCATCTACGCAGTCATGGACGGCAACGCGCCTGATCTGGGCAGCATCTCCAAGGAACTCGGCGATTACGTAAAGACCACCAAGGTTATCCTTGGCGAGTCCCTGTACTCCGACTCCTGGCTCGATATTTAGCCAAACTGCGTGAATTCAAGACCCTTCCTCCTTTGGGGGGAAGGGTCTTTGTTTTTTGCCCCCAACGCAATGGGCCACATACCCCAGTGGGATATTGCAGTGGGAATCCTGGCAAAAGGCCCGGCTTTCTTTTATATAGCTAAGTATTGAGGCAGTGGCCCAGCCACTCCCGGAGGTAAATCATGGCCCGCGTCGATGATTATTTTAATGCCAAAAAAATTGCCGTAGAAACACTATGCAACGAATCCTTTAAGGATCTTGCTGCAAGTTCCGGCTTCCAAAGCCCATCCGAAAATGTCCTGACTGTTCCATTTCTTAACCGGACCTATCAGGTCACGTACCCCCAGTTTGATTTTACGGACCTGGATGATGCTGAAAAGGAAGTTCCCATCCAGGAGCAAGTACTGATCCTCCATTATCTCATGGGCGACAAAACCGCCACTCCTTCCGATGACTGGGTTGCGTACAGGGAAATTCCCGGAGCCGCCTTTTATTTTTCAGCCTTTGTCAAAAGAGCCATCGATCCCCTGAAAAGCGTGTTCGAGCACAATCTGGAAGGCTTGGATAACGGGGCGGAAATCCTTGATGCCACAGAGGTTGAGTTTGGGGACGCTGGCTATGAATTCAAGCCCTTTCCCCGGGTGCCGGTGCGTATGATACTTTATGTGGGCGATGACGAGTTCCCCTCGGAAGCCAACATACTCTTTGATAGCAGCGCCGGGGATATCCTGTCCCCCGAAGACCTTGCATGGCTGGCAGGCATGATTGTGTACCGGCTCATGGCCCTGGCCAGGTAAAACACCGCCCCATCCATAGGAGGAATTATGAACTGGAATGCCTACGGAGCCAGCCTCCTGGAGACCATAAGGTCCTCCAAGCCCCTGGTTCATCACATTACCAATGTGGTGGTTACCAACGACACTGCCAACGTGACCCTGCACCTGGGAGCCCTTCCTGTCATGGCCCACGCCGTGGAGGAAGTGGCTGAAATGACCGCCATTGCCGGAGCTCTGGTCCTGAATATCGGCACTCTCTCCAAGCATTGGGTCGAGGCCATGGTCATTGCGGGAAAAACCGCCAACGATAAAGGCATTCCCATAATCCTGGACCCGGTGGGGGCGGGCGCAACCCAATACCGTACCGAAACCTGCCACCGCCTTCTGGAAGAGCTTTCCATTTCCGTCATTCGCGGCAACCTGGGCGAAGTATCCATCCTAGCTGGGTTGGGTGGGGAAGTTCGGGGAGTGGAATCCGTGTCCGCTGGAGGTGAGGCCGTGGATGTGGCCAAAACCCTAGCCCAAAAACAAAATTGCACAGTATCCATCACCGGCAAGGAAGACGTCATTTCCGACGGAACCCGCACCGTCCTGGTGGATAACGGACACCAGTGGCTCACCACTCTCACGGGTACGGGTTGCAGCTCCACCACGGCTGTGGCGGCCTTTTCCGCCGTTGAAAAGGACCCGGTAACGGCTTCCGCCTGCGCCCTCATGTGCTTCGGGCTGGCAGCGGAAATAGCCGCGCCCCGGGCCAAGGGGCCAGCCAGCTTTAAAACCGCCTTTTATGACGCCCTTTACAACTTGAATACCAGGGACATCGAACAAGGGGGCAGGATCCGGGAATTCTCCTGATCCGTAAACCCGGGAGGCAGTCCATGGACATATCCCAACTGGGTGAATTTGGCCTGATTCAACGCATCAAGGAAAATCTTGACACCCCGGCTCCCGGCCTGGTCAGGGGTATCGGCGATGACGCTGCCGTGTTTGAAAGCCCCTCGGGTATGGAGATTGTCATCACCTGCGACGCCCAGGTGGAAGGGGTCCATTTTCTCACCCAATTCATGACCCCGGAACAGATAGGCCGCAAGGCCGCCGCCATCAATATCAGCGACATCGCCGCCATGGGCGCACGGCCCACTTTTATGCTGGTCTCTCTGGGTCTCCCCAAAACCACGCCCGTCTCCTTTGTGGACGGCCTGTACAAAGGATTCCGGGAGGAGTGCGGCAGCTTCGGGATCGCCATAATCGGCGGAAATATGGCCCAATGCCCGGAACGGGCTTTCATCGACATCACCCTCCTGGGCCAGGTGGAAAAGGGCAGGGCGCTTTATCGTTCCACAGCCCGGCCAAGGGACCTTGTGGCCGTGAGCGGCGCTCTGGGCGGTTCCGCCGCGGGTCTGGCCCTCCTGTTGAATCCGGAAATTCAGGTTGATGAAGAAGTCCGCAAAGCAGTTTTTCAGGCTCATGTATGTCCAAAACCCAAGGTAGACTTAGGCCGCCTCCTGTCCGTATCCGGGCTCGTTACCGCTGCCCTGGATGTGAGCGACGGTGCTGCCCAGGATCTGGGTCATATCTGTGAAGAGTCCAAAATTGGTGCAACCCTGCGTGCTGACAAAATACCCTTGTCCCCATCCTGCCAGGCAGTGGCCCAGGCTCTGGGGCGTGATCCCCTGGAGTTTGCTCTGTTCGGAGGGGAAGACTACGAGCTTTTGTTTACTTTTCCCGAAGCCAACAAAGCAGGCCTGGAATTCCGGCTGGCGGATTCCGGCTTTGCCATGACCATTATCGGTCGCATGGAGCCAGGAGAGCCCGTTGTTAGAATCACGGACCCTGCAGGCAAGGATTGGAATACCCACGCCGCCGGTTGGAACCATTTTCAGGGCTGACCCACATAGTTGGACCAACTCAAAAAGCAAGGAGACACCATGGCTCGCATCCCCCTGTTGGAAAAAGACCAGGCAGACCCCATCATGCAGGACCTTTACACCAAGACCGAAGCAGGCGGTTTCCCGGTTTTGAACCTGTTCAAGGCTTTGGCTCACACCCCCAAGATGGGCCGGGATTTTCTGCGGTTGGGAACCGCCATTCTCTCAAAGGGGGATTTGTCTCCCACATTGCGGGAACTGGCTATCCTACGTATCGGCCATGTTAACAAAGCCCATTACGAGTGGACCCAGCATGTGCGCATAGGCAAACATCTGGGTCTGTCCGAGGAAAAAATTCAGGCGGTCAAGGACTGGAAAAATTCATCCATTTTGAATGATGAGGAAAAGGCGGTTTTGGCCTATACCGACGATGTGAACGCCAATATCCGGGCTTCGGATCAAATCTTTCAAAAAATCGTAGACCTGTTCGGCCACAGGATCGCCGTGGAGCTGACCGTCACCATTGGGTACTACGGGGCCGTATCCCGCATCCTGGAATCCCTGGACATCCAACTGGAACCCGGTGTGAAAAGGGAAGATTGATGACCTTAACCGCAAATAGGGATCAAATCTTGAAGGTTTAAAATGAATTGGATGTTTTTATTGAAAATGCTCTTGTGGGCATAGCTTCTGGAATTAAACGGGTGCAGATCCGATACGAAAAAATTGGAGACCAAGTTAATTCAGTAGGATTAATGCACAAAAATACTATTTTATATGTAGAAAAGGGGGGGACACCCTTCCCATGAAAGTAGTCAAATAATAAGCGTATTTTTTGGTATCCAACGTTAACATGGCTCTAAGCTGAGGATGTCTATGATTTTGCATCTGCATTTTTGAATGCGTTTGCCACGGTCTTTGTGAGACATTCGGGTTTAACGGGCATCCCCATGCAAGCACTAAAACCTATATCCTCCAAAAAGCCTTGCTCTGCAGGAGTAAAGTGTAGCGATCTGATTCCCAAAAGAATGATGTCCGGGTTTTCATGGAGCATCCTTTCTGCAAGAGAAATGGCATTGATTTCATTTGAACTCAGATCCAATAAGGCAACTTTGGGCCGTTCCGTTTTATTAAGGTCAATTGCATCCTCATAGTTGTTCGCCGCCATGGTGGCGTATCCGATATCATGAAACCAATCCTCAAGGGAGTCGAGAGTCATGTCATTGTGGCAGGCAATCAAGAATTTTTCGGCCCCCTGGTGGGGGCTTCTGAAGGTTTTGCG
The DNA here is from genome assembly GCA_016342355.1 of Desulfatibacillum sp. Lineage (GTDB taxonomy): Bacteria > Desulfobacterota > Desulfobacteria > Desulfobacterales > Desulfatibacillaceae > Desulfatibacillum. The sequence goes on along the minus strand of JAEINP010000008.1, from coordinate 5,389 downwards.
GCGATCTGGTTTCTTTCCTGTTTGATTCTCGTCCTTTCTTTCCCTGACAATAATCTTAAAAGCAGGCAAGGGAGACCCATTTCTTTTTGCCGTTGCGATATTTACAGCTTCCTCAGTAGCCTTGAGAAGTTCCTCCTTATGATAGATTATACGCAGGCACAGGTTGAAACCTGCTTCCGAAAGTTTATTCAAATAATCCGGGTCGTAAAATTGAGTCAAGCCCACTAAGGCAACATGGGGGTCTATTTGCAGCAAGGCTTTTGAAAGATTGAAAGGCGCATTTTCCCAAGTATCTACGTCTATGAAAACCACTTCTGGTCTTTCTGATTCAAACATTTCAAGAGCGCTTAATGCGTTGTTGGTTGAAAAAACATTGTCGTAACCGCACATATTCAAAACCTCCTGCGAGGTTTCGAGTAACATTTTTTCTTTATGGGCAAATAGGATTTTTGTCATCGACATCCTCATATTTGATTGCAGACAGTCGGTTAATATTTCCAGGAATGCTGGTATTTCTTTTTGCGGAAAACACCTGTTTTTTAGAATTATCCCGAATACAAAACACCCGCCAGGGCGCCGGTCATGAGCGTGGCAAGGGTGCCAGCGATAATGGATTTAAAGCCCAGGCCCACGATTTCGGTCCTGCGTTCCGGCACCATCATACCCAGCCCGCCGATCATGATTCCCAAGGACCCCAAATTGGCGAAGCCGCACATGGCGTAGGTCAGGATCAGCACGGACCGGGGAGACAGGGCTTCCGGGGGAGTGCCCGCCAAGGCCAGGTAGGCCAGGAATTCGTTCAGTACGGTCTTGGTGCCCATAAGGCTTCCGGCGGTCATGCATTCGGACCAGGGGATGCCGATGAGCCAGACAACCGGGGCCATGATGAGGCCCAGGATACGCTGTAGGGTGACTGCTTCTCCGCCCAATTGGGGAAACCAAGTGAGGCAGATGTTCACCAGTTCCACCATGGCCACGCACACCACCAGCATGGCGATGACGTTGAGATAGAGCTTCATGCCTTCCGTCCCACCGTTGGTGATGGCCTCCATGGAGCTGGACGCCGGGTTGGGGATGCTCATTTCCGCCTCGGTGACGCTATCGCTGGGGATCATGATCCGGGCGATGGCAATGGCTGCCGGTGCACTGATGATGGAGGCCACCAGCAAATGTCCAAGGGCGTTGGGCAATACTGGAGCCAGGAAGCTGGCGTACAGGACCAGGACGGTTCCGGCCACGGTGGCCATGCCCCCGGTCATAAGGGCAAAAAGCTCGCCCCGGGAAATATCCTTCAAATAGGGCCGCACAAACAGGGGCGCCTCGATCATGCCCACGAATACGTTGGCTGCCAGACCCAGGCCCTCGGCGCCGCCAACACCCAGGGAGCGGCGCAAAACCCAGGAAAAACCTTTTACGATGAGAGGCAGGATTTTCCAGTAAAACAAAAGGGATGACAGGGCGCTCATAACCAGGATAAGCCAGAGGCCCCGTAGTCCGAACACGTAGGAAGCGCCAGGGTTGATCACTTCGAAAGGAACATTGCTGCCTCCGCCCAGATATCCGAAAACAAAGGTGGTGCCTGCCTGGGTAGCGCTTTCAATGGCGCCCACAACTTTGTTCAGAGCCAGGAAAACGCTTTGGGCGCCGGGCATTTTCAATAAAAATAGCGCCAGGACACATTGCAGGCCAATGGCGGATAAAACCGTTTTCAGGCAGATGGCTTTACGGTTTTCGGTAAAAACCAGGGCGATGAGAGGCATGGCTGCCAAGCCCAGGGCGCAATGGAGACCTGCTGTCATGAGTGAGTCCTTTCAGAGGAATTTCAGATCAAAGTGAAAAATCAGCCAATCAGAATAAGGCGTAAATCCATAACATTGGTCATGGTAGGACCGGTAATTACCAATTCGTCCATTTTCTTGAAAAAGTTGTAAGAATCGTTTTTGGTCAGATAGGCCCAGGCATCCAATCCCTTGGCAAGGGCGCCCGGATAGGTCTGACCGTGGCAATAAGCTCCGGCCGCGTCCGTAGGGCCGTCTGTGCCATCCGTGCCTGCCGAGAAAATCAGCGTTTTGTCCATGCCTCCGATCGCCAGGGCGGCAGCCAAGGCAAACTCCATGTTCCTGCCTCCTTTGCCCTTGCCCTTGATGGTGACTGTGGTTTCTCCGCCGGAAAGCACGCAAGCCGGGCGGGGCAGGGGGTTGCCGGTTCCGGCAATTTCCTTGGCGATTGCCGCATGGACCTTGGCCACTTCCCTGGCCTCCCCGTCCACCATGGAGGAAAGGATCATGGTGTTGTAACCCAGGTGTTGGGCTTTTTCACGGGCCATGGCCAGGGATTGGCGGGAAGATCCCACAATCAGGGTATGGGCCTTTTCAAAGATGGGATCGCCTTGCTTGGGAGTGTCGGGAATGGCTCCGGCAGCGCCTCTTTCCAGATGCCCCATGACTTCTGCGGGAAAATTCAGGCACATTTCGTGCCGCTCGATAATACGCAGGCATCTTTTAAAGGTGTCGGGGTCGGGAACCGTAGGGCCGGAGGCGATGATGTCCAGATCGTCTCCTATGACATCGGAAAGCACAAAGGTAACCAAAGTGGCGGGGAATGCGGCCCGCGCCAATTGACCGCCCTTGATTGCGGAAAGATGCTTGCGGATGGCGTTCATTTCCTGAATCGGTGCGCCGCAGGCCAGCAAGGCGGAAGTGGCTGCCTGTTTTTGGGCCAGGGTAAGGCCCCGGGAGGGTATGGGCAGGAGCGCGGAGCCCCCCCCGGAAATCACGCAGAAAACCAGGTCCTGTTCCGTGGTTTCCTCCAGGAGGGTCAGGATCTCCAGGGCGCCATTCATGCCGTTTTCGTCCGGCACGGGATGGCCTGCCTCCTTCACCCGGACCTGATCCAGGTCCATAACATGTCCGTATTTGGTGGTGATTCTGCCCTCAGTGACATAGGGGAGGGCTTTTTCCAAAGCCCGGGCCATGGGACAGGCCGCCTTGCCTGCACCTACCACAAAAATCCGTTTAAAGTAGTTTAAATCCAGGGTCAGGTCGCCAATGGAAAGTGTACCGTCCTCATTATGATGCAAGGCGCTGAGAACCGCCTGCTCGGGGTTGGCGGCATCCAGTCCTGCCTGGAAAATTTCCAGGGCATGGTCACGCAAGGTCAGTGTCATGGCAATTTCCTCCACATAGGGCGAAAAACACGCCATCAGGGTTGATGGGGGTGGCTGACCCTTTCCTTGAGAAGACAGCATGCCACTTTGTACAAAGGGTCGCCGTTCTTGTCATATTCCATGTTCCCGGGTTGGATCAGCTTGTTCATCACACATCCTTCCGGGATGCTGAGTTCAAAAAACCGGTCTTCCTGTAAACCCGGGACCGGTTTGAGCGTATCGTTTTCAAAGGCCAGGGAGTGGATGGGGTAGTCCTCGCATAAAGGGCAGCGGTACACCCTGCCATTGGGAAAGATAAAAAAATTTTCAGCTACTTTGCCTGCACACTCGAATGATTCGCCAGGGTCCAGAAAAACTTTGGGGTAGGTGGTCTCAATGCCCAGCCTGGCCGCTCTTTCCGCAACATATGGCACCACATCATTCCATTGGCTTCGGGTTAGCTGGGTGAGATCGGTGTTCCCGGAGGCGGCATTTCCTCTAAGGCCAATGACCTGAATAAAAAATCGTTGTACGCCCCATTGCGCCAGACGCTCGGGCATTTGATCCAAATAGTTGAGGTTGCCGGAGCTTACCGTATAAATAAGGCTGATGCCAAATCCTCTTGCCACTGCCTTTTGCAGGTTTTTGGTGCAGGTTTCAAAAGAACCCTTGCCGCGCAGGGGATCATTGACTTCCGGGGTGGGGCCGTCCAGGCTGAATGAGAATACGTCCACTTCCCCCGGGTCGGTTTTATCCAGTATATCGTGAAAACAGTAGCCGTTTGTGTCCACAGTGATGGATTTATATCCAGTGGCCCGGGCATGGCGGATAGCCTTATCCAAATCCGGATGCATGGTGGGCTCTCCGCCTAGAAAAATTACGTTTGATGCTGAGTCCTGGCCTGAAAAAGCGTCCAGCCATTTGCATATTGTGCCAATGTCCAGGGAAAGGTTGCCGTGCTGCTTGGGGTTGATATAGCAATGCCTGCACGCCAGGTTACACTGGGTGAGGATATGGAAGAACACATTTTTTGCGTGGGGCTCAAAGGCCACAGTTTGTTTCATGCCTTACCTGTATACATGGGTAATTATAAAGGATCAATGTGCCGTTAATTTTTTTTGCATAGTATATCATAGGGAGCGGCCGGAATAAAGCCCGGACAGGCATTATGACCAAAGTCCGACCCTGTCCTTGACATTACACCGCATATTTACTATTTGTCAGGCATAAATTCAGTTGTGTAAAGGAAAAAGTTTTATGGCGACATCCATTGGCGATTTAGTATTGGTCCATCATGAGGGGAAACCGGCCTTTTATGCCCGCATAGAAGATATTACTGCGGATCATAAGCCAGGTTGGTATCATGTGCTTATGCTGACGCTGATGGTGCCTTCTTCGGAGTTTTCCTGGATATTGCGCGAGGAATACATCAACGGGGATATCTTTACCATGGGCGGTGATGAAATGCGCCTGGAAAAGGTGGATCCTCCCAAAGCGCTCAGGCCCCAGGGAACGGGGCAGGAATTGCAGGAGGAGAAAAAGTCTTCGGATGGAAAAAAAGCCTCCAAAAAGGGGACTGGCAAAGGCAAGGTGGTTTCCCTGATGGATCGAAAAAAATAAAATGGGCTTGCTTTCGCAGGTAGTCCGTGATATCCATCTGCCTTCATTTGAAGACGGCTGAAACTAGAATTTTGCCGGCGAATGGCTTTTCTTAACGTGCCGGAACGTTTAAGAACATAACTACAAGGAGGACTTTTAATGAAAACGTTAGTTGGCGGAGCAGTCGCGGCTGTATTGGGTCTGTTGGGCATGGCCATCTGGTCGAACGAGTTTTTTGGCATCCTGGCCGGTGTCGTTCCCGTAACCCTGTTCTTGGGCGGCGCCTTGGCTATATACCTGGGGTTTGACGAGCTTAAGGATAAATGGCAGGGAGAAGAGGACTTTGATTTCGGCGGCGGAGCCAGCGATGCGGATCGCTACAAACAAGAAATTGAAGACCTGAAAAAAGAGATCAATTCTCTCAAAGGTTCCAAGTAGCACAGTCCCTGCATAAATTTTCGGCGCCGTCCCTCTGTGGATGAACCGGATTGCACATAGATGTAACAAAAAAGCCCCGTTTCTATATAGGATCGGGGCATTTTTTTTTCTTTGTTGCCAAGCGAGGCTCTAACAGGAGTTTCAGGCTTGAAGGTCATGTGTGATTAAATATATACATAAAATCAGAATGTTATTTGGATTTATCTT
>JAEINP010000067.1 GCA_016342355.1 Desulfatibacillum sp. | reverse complement strand
AAAAATGCGGCGAGATTAACAAATAACCCCGGGCCCCTGGCGTGGTCCGGGGTGTTCTGGTGTTTTATTGAAAGTTTATGATTATTCCTGTGGGGCGATGCAATCCTGAATTATCGGACTGGTTGGAATAATGCCGGGATTCGGATGAACACTTTCAAAACACCGCCCCCATGCCCGGACCTGTAACCCGGAACACCAGATTAGGGGCCACTTGGGTTCTTTTGGCAAAGCCCTGGTTTACCAGGCTTTCCACATCTTCTACGGAAAACCCAGCCAAAGGGCCTCCTCCGTTTTCCGAATGATTGGCCCCGTTAATACGATGCCAGACAATTCGGCCATAACTCTGCAAGGCGGTTAACGCCTTTCTTTCTCCGTAATTTAGTCTGTCCATAATCACCTCGTTGCCCGATTGAAATGCAACGGTCGTACCAATGATACAGGCATCAAGGAGAAATGCCGTGGATCTCCTTCTTGTTTTTGTGCGGAGTTCTATGATATTGATATTAAAACAGCCCCCTGGGCCGAAAGAAAAATATGTTGTTTTTTTGTTTGAGTAGTTTTTATTGCAATTTTTAAAAGATACTGAAATTATGTTAAAAAGTATTTTTTATCTGTAAATTCAGTATGATTTAACGCCGTGAGTATTTGTGGGAATGTTGGAAGTCCCGCAAGACAAGATAACGAAGTCAAAATTTTGTTATGTCGTCAAGCCAGTAAGCCATTCTCTTTTCCCTACGAGAGAGAAAATTATTTTATCAATTATCAATGTTTTTTCACGGAGTGAGTTTATGGTTGTCCGCTGTCTGTCGTTCAGGATGATACTGATAGTTGTTTACAGCCTTATATTGACCGGCCACGCAACCTTTGCTCAGGCTTTGGAGGACGACTATTCCCGGGTGGTTTTGAAGGTCAATGGCATGGAATTCCATAAGTGGGAGATGAACCTGGCGGAAATCCTCACTCAGGATCAGATGTTCCAGGAGGGAAATTATTTCAGACCCTCAGAACTGCCGGCTTTCAAGGAAAGCATGATGGAGAGCACCATCGTGGCCATGCTGTTCTACATGGAAGCCAAAAAGGAGGGTATTGCGCCGGATGCTTCCAAGGTGAAGGATTTTATCTGGGGTTTTCAGAAACGTTTTGCCAGTATAGCGAATTTTGAGAAAGGCCTGGAGGATCTTCACGTAACGCCGGACCAGTTCACGCAAGTGGCCCAGCGCTACGTCATGACACAATTCTTTTTGGACAAAAAATTCGATCCCTTGTCCAAGGTGGCCGAAGAGGAAGCCCGGGACTATTACGAACACAACCAGGAGAATTTCGTGCAGCCTGCATTGATCCGAGCCAGCCATATTCTATTGAAATTTGAAGATGGAAAAGAGGACGGCACCGAAGAAAAGGCCCTTGAAAAGGCAAAAAAGATTTTACGACAATTGAAAAATGGAGAGAATTTTGCGGCAATAGCCAGGGAATATTCGGACTGCCCCTCTAAAAAAAGAGGAGGCGATTTGGGCTATCTCCAAAAAGGGGATCTTGCCAAGGCCAAGCTCAAACCCCTGGAAGAGGTGGTTTTCTCCATGAAAATCGGCCAAGTGAGCGAACCTGTGGAAAGCATTTACGGATACCACCTTTTGTTTGTGGAAGATAAAGTGCCCTCGGCTCTCCTTTCCTTTGACGAAGTCCGGGATCGGCTAATGGAGAAAATGACCCAGGACCGGAAAGTGAACCTGATTCTGCAATACGGCCTGGAACTCAAACAAAACGCCGCCATTGAACGGTTGGAAAGTCCTTGATATACAGTAAGTTAATGTAAATAATCAGTAATTCTCCGAGTCGTCCCGGGTTTGGTTTACGCTGTCCAGGATTTGTTCGGCAAAATTTCCCACTTCCTTGTTGATCTTCCGGATCACATTGTAAACTCCGCCAATGGTCTGATGATGAAACTGGCGGGCCGACTCCGTGGTTTCGCTGCCTGTGTCCACCTTTTTCAGAATGTCAAAGGGCATGTCGGCAATGGACTTGTGGATTTCCTCCACAGTGGTTGCGCCCTTGTCCACCAACTCCTGTACCAAATCTTTGATTTGAATGAGCTTGCTCATGGATTCCCCTCCTTTTTGGAATAAAAAGCGAAGTGCTTTTGTGCGAACCGTTTTGAAAATATTCCCCTGTCCCATTGGTCAGGATAATACATAATAACTCCGACAAAAAGTTTTGTCAAATGATAATCAAAAATAACAAGCAAAAAATTTTGCTTTTTATTTTGACAAACACTTGACGCCAGGATTTGTCTGTTCTATATAAAAACTGTTAAAAATGTCTTTTTTGCAAATTGGAAACAACATTTTTTGAAAGAGGTACAATAATGGCCATAAAAAGACTGGATGACAAAGACGCAAGCAAAACCACCATCCTGAGAGTGACTGTAACCAAACGCCTGATGAACGAGATCAGGGAAACCAAAAAAAAATGCAAGGAAAAGGGTTTTGCCTTTGACATCAAGCCGGACATTGCCCGGGCCATAGAAAACGCCATTGCCGAGGCCAAAAGAACCCTGGTCGAGACCGATGACTGAGGGCGGGGAGGCGTGGCCCGATTTGTTTTTTTTTATCCTGCCTTTGTTTTTTGTCCACTCCTTTGTTCGTTTTTCAATGTACAGCCGCTTGGAACCAATCAGACTCCAATTATCCGCCTGCTCATAGCGCTCTTTTGGAAAATGGATAGCCCGGACAGGGCTGCTCTGTTTTCTGGCGGCTTTGTGCTAATCCTGCAAAGCGCCTATCCTGTATGGAAGCAATCCTGGCAACGCCTTCTCCAAGGCCGGTTCAGGCGTTCTTTTCCTCACGACATTTTCTCTATGTTACTGCTATCAAATATTCCGGTTTTTTACATATAATTACGTGCTAAATAGTCTTGATCGTGATTTGACTTCCTTTTGGTCTTGTCAAGGTTTTATGCTGTTAGCGCTGGAAAATATGCTTCAAAATTATTAGGCATCAAATAAATTGACCCTAAAAATACTGATAAGTTATCCTTCCGTAACATAAGAACATGGGTTCTTATGGCCTTGGGTGGCAAAGTGTCACCATTTTATCAACCATTTTCCGAAAGGAGAAACGTATGAAACTGGATTACTTTATTGTTCTCGTTACACCGGACACCAACAGCCTGGTGGGAAGGCATCAATTCTTCCAGGCAATGGTCCAAGGCGGCCGCCTGAATGACATTGTGCGCATCAGGACCGGCCAGGAAAGCATCCAGGGGAACCTTACCCTGGCCCGAACCGCGCGGGAAGCCGTGGAAGCCATTGACAGGAATTACAAGTATACGGAGGACGCCGTGCAAATTGTTTGTGCAGATTACGTAGTCAATCCCCAAACCGGGGATTACGGGCCCACCCTAACCGGCCAAAGCATTGAAAATGGACTGGACCTCACAGACTACCTCAGATGGAATTTTGTTGGAAAAAAAAATGGGGTCCCTGGTATTCGGAAAAGACAGGACCCAGCTTCCCTCCCATGCCATCCGCAGTAAAGGCGCATACGACGCCATCCCCGAACCCCTGAATACAGACATCATCCTTTCTTCCTTTGACCGCCTTCTTGAGGCCATTTTTTCCAAACAGGTCCACGCCAGGCAGGACATCCGTTCAGTTGTCATTGCCAGGATTATTGACAACTACGAGGATTTTCTCGCCTCATGCAGGCTGAGCTACGGGGTGTACGACCACCTTCGATACCTGAACCAGCACAACCGTCTAAGGATCGATTTGGATAAATTCTCCCCGTACAGCATTCCCTTCGGAGTGTTTGAAAAACAGGAATCCGGGGAGGTTCTGGTGGGCACCACCCGTCTGATCTTCCGGGAAAAGCAGGAGCCCTTCGCCACCTTCATCGACACCTTTCTCAAAAAGGAAAATCCTCCCCTGGACGACCACACCGGCATGACCCTGGCGGATTATGTCCACCACCCCTTGCACGCCTTCTCCCCCATGGCCGAAAGCGTGGACCTTGGCGCCATGTTGAAAGACTGGGACGCTCAAGGTGTAAAGTACGCCGAAAGCAGCCGAAACGTGGTCCATCCCGATTATCGGGGTTATGGCGTAAGCAGGTTGGTCATGGCCTCGGCCCTGACCCATGCCTTCCATTCCGGCCTGGATCTGCTCATTGGGCAAAGCGATGTGAACCATGTGCCCATGTATCAGAAATATGGGGTCATGCCCATTCCCGGCATGTCCTTGTACATGGAGGAAACCGTGCGGAACATCACGGCGGCTCTCATGATCGATTTCAGGAAACCCCTGGAAGGCCCGGCTGACCACATGATCAAAAAGGTCTACCGGGACAAGTGGGCTGCGGACGGCTTTTTGTGCCTGTGCCCCAACAAGGAGTGCACCCGAAGGGGCGCCCCATTTGTGGCCAGAGGGGGCAGCGAGTGCCCTTTGAAGAATTACAGCATCATTGGCAGGGGGAGGAACTAACATGAAAAACGCAAAAGTGTATCTTTGGAACTCCATGATGGGTAAGGTGTATTCCGCCAGTGATAGCTTTTTGGACAACGGCCTGGCTTATCTGCAAGCCGCTTGCAAAGCGCAAGGCATACAGGTGACCCTGGACGATCCGGCCAATATGGTTTTCATGACTGAATTTGTTCAAAACGCTCCTGGCATTGAGGCCTTGTCCGGGAAACTGTCCCAACTCATGCCCGGGGTTTTCTGTGAAAATCCCACGCCAGAGAAAGTGGAGGCCTGGCACGCTCTCCAGGATCAGGCAGACCAAATCATTGACGAAAAAATGGAAGCCTATCTGCTGGACCTGGCCTTGAAAATTCGGGAGGGGAACTTCCACATCCTGGGTATCAAAACCTGGCTTGGCAAGCGGCATATTTATTCGGAAAAGCTGGCCTCCCTGGTTGCCAGGCACGCTCCTGACACCATCATCATAGCCGGTGGACCTCAGGTGAACCAGTTCCAGGAGGACTTTCTGGTGGACAATGATTTTGACCTGGGCGTGTACTCGGAAGGGGAAAACACCCTGGCAAAGGTGGCCGGGATTGTGGCTGAAAAACGGGTAGGGGGATTGAGCAAGCCTGAAATACTGGCCCACATCGCCTCCCTGGCTCGGGCCGGAAAGATTCCCAACCTCATTTACCATGCCGGGGGGATGGTTTTGAAAACATCCTCTGTTTTCGCCTCCCTGGATGATTTACCCCTGCCCCAGTATAAACCTGACCCGGGTAAGGTGAACATTGCCGTGGTGGTGGATGATTTGGGCTGCTATTATCAGAAAGGCTGCGCCTTTTGCGCTCACAAACGGGGCGTGGGAGGGCACCGGTCACGGAAGATCACGCCTCTGGTGAGGGAAATCGAGCACCTGATATCCCGTGATATTGGGTTGTTCAGGTTTTCCAGTTCCGCCACTTCGGCCAACAAGGGATACAAGATCGCCCTGAAAATCCTTTCTCGCAGGATAGTGATGGAATACGCCATGTTCACCCGAGGGGAAAACAAGGCTCTCAAGCGTTATACAGAACTGGTGCATAAGTACCGGACTATGATTCGGGCTGGTTTGCGGGCTGTGTTTTTGGGCGTGGAGGCCGCCAATCAGAGAGTTTTGGACGAGATTGTGGAAAAAGGCAACACCGTGGACGACCTGTTTTATACGGTGGCTGCCATGAAAGAGGCCGCGGCCCGGGAATATACCCATGTGGACGTGGGCCTGAGTTTTATACATCCTATTCCCTTGCCAGCGGGAGTGGAAGCCCCGGAGGTCCTGGACGGCAACATGTCCTTTTTGCGCCGGTTAAAGGAACGGGACTGCCATGTGGATTCCATCCTTGTTACTCCGGCAGGTCCCATTCCCGGTTCCCGCTGGTTTGACAGCCAGGTGCAATACGGGTTTGACCTGGAGGATGACTTTCTTCCCAAGTATATGCGTTATAATTATGAACTGGGCAAGGACCCCAAAACCTGGCCCGATATAGGCATCCGCCTGGGAGGCCATTCCTTTAAGGAAATGCTGGAGGAAAGCGGGCGATTTTCACGAATGCTCACCCAAGAGGGTTACGCCGTAAACCTTACGGACGAGCATTGCCTTTGCGCCAGGGCCAGCGGATACATAGGCAAAGAGGGTTTGGCGGAGTTCAAGGAAAAGAGCGACCGGGCCATATTGTGCCTGGATTATGCTTTCCTGAACGAAACGGTTGCCAGGATCAATGCTTACAGCCAAAAGATAGCCCGCAGGAACGTAATCAATCCTGTAGGATAGGCTGAAAGCTGATTGAGTAAGGAATAGTAACCTGAGAAGGGCGTAAGCCCTGGCCGGGGGAGATCCTTAAGGGGTTTCCCCCGGTTCATTAGGTTCATCCAACAGCTTGCGGGTTTTGTTTAAAAACTCGTTGACTGCAAAGGGTTTTTGAATATATTGCACGCCCCGTTCCAGAATCCCGTGATGGGCGATCACATCGGCTGTGTATCCGGACATGAACAAGTGTTTCAACCCGGGCCGCATTTCCAGGATCTTTTTCTTGAGAGTGCCGCCGTTCATTTGGGGCATGATCACGTCGCTGATCAACAGATCCAGGGGACCCTCCAAATGCGTTACCAGTTCCAAAGCCTCCCGGGGAGAACCAGCCGTAAGGACTTTGTAACCGTGGCGGGCCAGGATAGCCTTGCACATGGACAATATGGCCCTTTCATCCTCCACTACCAGGATGGTTTCCGTCCCGGGATGGGGCGTTTCTTTGGGCGGGGAAGCCTTGGTTTTTTCCATTTCAGTTCTGGGCAGGTAGATACGGAAAGTGGTTCCCTGGCCTGGGGCGCTTTCCACTTTGATGAAGCCCTTGTTCTGGCGTACGATTCCGTACACGGTGGCCAGGCCTAGGCCGGTACCCTGACCCACGCCCTTGGTGGTGAAAAAGGGTTCGAAGATAAGGTGCAGGGTTTCCTGGTCCATACCCTCGCCGTTGTCACTCACTTCCAGCAGGACGTATTCTCCGGGGACAAAGTCCATGGCATCCCCGGCATTCACTTTTTCCAGATATACGTTGTATGTGGAAAGGGTCATACGTCCTACGCCGGAAATGGCGTCTTTCACATTCACGGCCAGGTTGGCCAGGATCTGGTCCACCTGGGCGGGGTCCATTACCACGGGCCAGATGCCGCTTCCCGGGTACCATGCCAGTTCAATATTTTCTCCGATCAGCCTCCGAAGCATCTTCATTATGGCGCCAATGGCCTCGTTGATATCCATGACCACGGGCCGGGCCACCTGCTTGCGGGCAAAGCCAAGCAGCTGCCTTGTCAGATTGGCTGAGCGGTTGGCAGCGTCCAGGATTTCCGTAAGGTCTTCCCGGATTCCCGAGCCGGGTTCCAGTGTATCCAGGGCCATTTCCGCATGTCCCACTATGACTCCCAGCATATTGTTGAAATCGTGGGCCACCCCTCCGGCCAGCCTGCCCACGGATTCCATTTTTTGGGCATGGAGAAGCTGTTTTTGCAGGCGCTCCTTTTCCTCTTCAGCCTTCTGGCGTTCTGTAATATCCAGATTGACAATAACAGCCGCCTCCACCTTGCCTTCGTTGTCCAGGACGGGAGCCGTATAATTGAGTATGGTCCTTTTGACGCCGTCAAAAGCGTCGATTTCCAGCATTTCGTCCAATATGGTCGCGCCTTCATTGATTGTTTTTGCCAGGGCCCAGTCCTCGGGTTTGAGTTCCTCGCCCGAGGGCATCCGTCGGGCTTTGAAAACGCCGTATTCTTCCAGGCCCACCTTGGGTTCAGCTCCCCAAATTTTCTGGCCCATGGGATTGCCCCTCAGCAACTGGCCATTTTTATCGGCAAACCAGAGTCCCACGGGCAGGATATCAAAAACCCTGCTCAGAAGGTTTTCACGGCTTCGCAACTCCTGCTCCATGGTTTTTCTGTCGGTAATGTCGTTTACAAAGCCCAGAAATCTGGTGTCTGAGATTTTGGAGGCGGAGACGGACCACCAGCGGATTTCCCCGTCCTTTTTACGATAGGTGAACTCGCCGTAGGCTTTGCCCCGGGCAACCACCTGTTTGAAATGTTCTGCCCCAATTTCCGAACTTTCGGGAAGCAGCAAATCAGAGATGCTCAAGGCCAGCAATTCATCCTCGCCATATCCCGTAAGTACGCATGCTTCATCGTTGACCTCCAGGTATTTACCATTCTCGTCCGCAACAAAAACTCCATAGGGCGCATTGGACAGGTAGGCGTGGTATCTTTGCTCGCTGGCCTTCAGGGCAAGCTCCACCTGCTTGCGGCTCGTGATATCCTGAAAGGTTCCCCGCATTTTGACAATCTGCCCGTCCTCATACACCGCCTCGCCCGTGGCCCGGCACCAGATAAGGCGGTCTTTGCCGGTTCGTCCTTGGATCTCCAGAGCAAAGGGATCTCCCTTGTCCATGCAGCGTTTAACGGCCTGTTCCAGGATTCTGCGGTCCTTATCCAGATAAAAATCCAGGTGTTCTTTGGGTCCGGGCGGTACTTCCCCTGCAATTTCAATGATGTCAAAGAGCGCCCTGGTCCAGATCGCCTTGCCGGTTTTGAGATCGTGTTCCCATCCGCCTATCCTGGCCATCCGTCCGGTTTCGTTGAGTATGTCGGCGTTGCTGGAAAGTTTTTCCTTTAATTGTTGAACCTGGCTTTCAAGTTCTTCATAAGTGGGCTTGGGGGGCATGCAATACCTCGTGGAAGCGGATAGGGAATATACTATTTAGGTATCCTTTGCAGGAAAATGTCTAATCCCGCCATTCCTGTAAAGCCTGAGTTGGTAAATAACATATTAATGGAGAAAACTATTACCTGTGCAGAATACCTTAGTGAGAAAGTTTAGGGCAAGACTTTTAAAAGATTGAATTGTTGCATCAGGGTAGGACAGGTGGAACGCTGGCATATCCTTTGTCTTTCCATATGGTGGGCAAATCCATGCAAAAAACGCCGGACATGGAGTTGATCCACAAGCGGTCCCGGGAGTCTAAATGCATGCCATGGGGTCTTCCTCCCACCCGGATTTCCCAGGGCCTTTCACCCGTTTCCAAATCAATGGGGAAAACCTTGCCCGAGCAGTATCCCAACTCGTATATGACATTTCTTTTGGGGTCCATGGTCAGACATCTGGCGTGGCGTTCACCTTTATAGGTCCGTTCGATTTCAAAAGTATCCAGGCGAACTTTTGTGAGTTCGTCCCATAGGCTGGACTGGCAATAAAGGGCATCGTCTTCAGGATCCATAATCATAGCGGTCATGGAGTTGACATCCCACGAAAGGGTGCGCACCACTTGCAGGGCGTCCGGGTCCACTTCCACAATCTCCCGGTTTTTTACAGAACCCACCACCATATACAGGCGACGGGTTTTTGGAGATTGGGACACACACCACGCCCAGCCTCCTTCGCCAATTAGTCCCTCTGTATAAAGGGGCACGGCTCCAACCTGACGGTTGGTTTGCAGGTCCACAGACACAACATGGGGGAACATGGACGTGGTGACGTAAAGGTTTCCGCCATTCACATCCAGGGTAAGGGCCATGGGCTCCCACAGCATGGGACGGACATAATTGCCCACGGGTATGGCCCGAATAATGGATAGATCCTGCTTGGAAATTTCATAGATGTGATTGTCATGCCACGGAGCAACGAATAGGCTGTTTTGGGTTTTTTCCACCCTACGGACATTATGCTCGGTAAGCAGGTAGGTGATCTTGCCTGTGGCAAGATCCTTTTTAACAATAGCCGGGATAGTAGTTGAACCATATACATAATAGGTTCCTCCGAAAAAAGCGAACAAGGCGTTTAGATTTTCGTCATAGAAAACTTCCCGTACCTTGTTGGAGGCTTTGACCTTACCCCTGGTTTTGTATCCCGAACCCTTGGGAACCAGATAGCTAAGGTTGTCAGGATAATCCCTCACCAGGGCCTGGTTGACTTCTCCAAAGTCCAGGGCCTTGGTCACGCCCGGCTGAGACAGGATTACCCTGTCAGAGGCGGCTCCTGCCCCGCCCACCTTCCATTGCACAGCAAAGATGACAACCGTGATCGCCATGGGTAAAAAAATGGCTGCAATCAGCCGGAACCTGCCTGCCTGGACAGCCAGCACATAGTACATGAGGAGCCAGTAAGCCAGGGCCAGCCATCCATAGCCCATGACCGAGCGCCACATTAGGAGGTTGTTAATCAGGAAAAACGACATGTATATCTTGAACCCTGGAGTTACACGCGTTTGCAGGAATATGTACACCACAAAGCCTGCATAGAAAATCACCCACAGGGTAATGTTGCAAAGCCAATGAACCAAACGCTTTTTTTCAGAATACAGGGCGCCGGGATTTTGATGGAGACGATAATAATGGCCGGTTGCCCACCATTCAAAAACCAACACCGGTGCGAACAGGGCCAGAACTAAAGAAAGGCTGGTTATCCATTCCATACAGCTTAGGATTAAAATAACGTGCATGTACAGGAACACGGCCCAGACGGACCAAAAGGGAAAAACCCAACGGCTTAGAAAGATATCCCCTGTCCTTTTAAAAAACCGTTCGGCCGCCTCCATGAATCTTTCACCCTTTCTATTAGCGATGCTGGCCTCTTAATCCGGTTTGTAGGCTTCCTGATATCCTCTGCACCAGGTTTTTGGGCTTTTGCAGTACAAGATAATCCAGAAACCGGTAAACGGTCCCGGAAAGCCTGCCGCCATTATGCGCGGCATGGCGGTATATGGCCCATAGCCTGCGGGGCGCCATGAGAAAAAGCAAGTAGGCCATGGACTGGGTGAGCCATAATTCCAAGGGGCCGATTTGAGCCATGCTGCCTTTGGCATCAAAATAGTCTGGATTGCGTCCGTTTTTTTTCATGGCTCGATTCTGGGCGAATTCTTTTGCCAGGGCTGTCCCTTCATGAGGGATCACCTGGAAGAAAAATGCTCCGTGTAAGGGGCTGGCCCAGGCCCAGCGCAGGGTACTCCAGATTTCCCGGCGGGATTCCGTAGGAAAACCTAGCATGAAAAATCCCCAGCAAAAAATTCCCAAGTCCGAGGCGATGCCAATATTTTTCCGGACTTTGTCCAGGTCGATGTTTTTTCGGGCAAGATTTTGAATGCGAGGCGTGGCCGATTCTACGGCGAAAGCTATGTGGTAGGTTCCTACCGAAGTCAGGGCTTCCAATACTTCTCTGTCCAGGATGTCGGACCTTACCCCATTGGGGAAAGTAAAAGCGGTTGAGAGTTGACGTTTTTTGATTTCCCGGCAAATATCCAGGACTCGTTTTTTGTCCAGGTTAAACACGTCGTCAAAAATTTCAAACTCATGGATATCATAGGTGGTTATCAGATATTCGATTTCATCCACCACTTGGCGTGCAGTCATGGGCCGGAATTTTTTCGCGAAAATATCATGACAATAAATACAGTGGTAGGGGCATCCCCGGGAAGTGACCAAAGGCGCGTAGGCCTGTTTGGTATTGAACGGGGTCATGCGGGGCAGATGCTGGTAGTCTTTGAGGTCGATCAAATCCCAGGCGGGAATGGGGAGGTCCTCCACGTCAACAAGGTTTTGATTCCGGGGCCAATGGACAATTTCCCCGGCCTTGTTCAGATATGCCAGGCCGCTCACCTTTCCTTCGATATGGGGCAATTGTTGTTCCACCATTTCCAAGAGACATACAAAAGCGTTTTCACCTTCCCCGGCAACCAGAAAATTTACAGGGATTTGGCGCAGGAACTCAGGCCCGGCGGATGAAGCATGGGGGCCGCCGAGAAACAAAGGAATTTGCGGAAAGCGTTTTTTCAGGTGGGGAACCAGCACGGCAAGACGGTCGGTTTCCACGGTCAGGGCGCTGATGGCTATGCAATCGGGCTGAGTGTCTTCAATGAAAGTGTCCCATTCTTCGTCAGATTTTTCGTGTACCCGCTCGTCCACCAGTGTAAATTGGTCTTTGCCGGGGCGTTGCTTCCTGGCATAGGCGGCCAGGCACATCAGACCCAGGGGAGGGGACACTCCGTCTCCTGTTTCCGGGGCTGCTTGCCTGCGGGTTTTGATCAAGAGGGCATGGGGCATTATCTTACCTGTGATTTTAGTTGGGTTGGAAAGGCCTGTTCACCGGGCAATCGTGGTATTTTCGGTAGCATTGCACCAAGTTTGATTGCCACATCCTGGCGACTATACCAAATAGTGGCTCGTTTGTCACGTTTCCGAAGACTTCTTCCATATAACAGCAGGGCTGAACATCCCCAAAGGCGGTTACATGGAACATGAGCCTGTCCAGCGCCGCGCAGGAAAAAGGCTCTCCGGGCCGGTTGATCCAGTCCGATTCCCAATACACCCTTCCAGGCTTGAGCAGTTTGCGCATTTGAGCGATTTCTTCATACGAAAGCACCACCCGCATTTTTCCTTCCCATCCCCCGCACATGATGGACGTGAGCATACGCACCCGGGCGCCCAGGCCGTCAGCCAAGTCCAGGATCGCCTGCAAATCGCCATTCTGTAAATTTTTTTTCGTTGCCACCGCCGATGCGTCGCAGCGGATGCCGTTTTCCAGGCACCATTTGATTCCCTGTACGGCCCTGGCGTGAAGTCCGTCCACTCCCCGGAAAGCGTCATGGATCCTGGGCCGGGCGTTGTCAATGCTCACCCGGACGTGATCCACCCCCAAGGCGGCAAGGCTTTTAACCCTGTCCTTTTCCAGTAAGAGCCCGTTTGTATCCAGACTCACCCGCATGCCCAGGCCTTTAGCCGTTTTGATGAAATCATCCAAATCCGGATGCAGTAAAGGCTCGCCGCCGAATAAATAAAGGTTGGACGTCCCGGCCCGGCTGCATTGTTCTATGAGATCGACAATCTGATCTTTTGAAAGCTCGGGCCTGCCTTGCCGCTGATTGGCGCGGGAGCCGCAATGGGAGCAACTGCACTGGCATTGATAGGTCAGGGAAATCATGGCGGTGGCCCCGAACAAAGGGGCGGAGGCCAGCCGCACGGCGGGCATGAGCGCGTCTTTATATGCAGCCAGAACCAGTCGGGAAAGGGGATCGTCAAACCGGGAAAACCTATCGGAAAGCCTGCTCCTGGCCTGGTTCAGGCCTTGGGACGCGCCTTTAAGCAAGGCCGAGGGCGCAAATGGGATTTTCCGGTTGCTCATAGCGCCTATGCTGTCCTGGCTGTAATGCGGAAATTGAAAATTTTTCGAACCTTGGTTTTAAGGGTGTACAATATTTTATCCACAACAATGTACCGGGCGATTCCAAAAGCCAGGGAAACCAGGCGGCTGAACGGGGCTACTCCGCTGGTGTAAATTAAATACACCCTCCAGGGATTGAAAAAAAAGATGAAAAAGGCCAGGGAATGCATGACCGTCAGTTCCCGTGGACCTACGGCTCCCAAAGATCCCTCGGGCAAAAAATAATCCCACAGGCGTTTGCCTCCCCGGCTGTCGATAGTCTTTTCGTATTTTTTGGCCAGTTCCGTGCCTTCAAAAGGAACCACCGGAAAAAAAAACGCCCCGTGGAGCTTGGACGAGGTCGCAAACCAAATGGTTTTCCACAATTCCCACCGGCTTTCCTTAGGTAGTCCCATCATGAGGAAGCCCCATGTGAAAATTTTCAGATCCGTGGCAATGGCAATGTTCTCGCGGATTTTTTCCAGGTTGATGTTTTTTCTTAAAATCTTCTGAAGGCGGGGCGACGCCGTCTCAATGGCAAAAGCCATGTGTACGGTTCCCATATCCTTCAGGGCTTCCAGAGTTTCCCGGTCCAGAATGTCTCCCCGGACTCCGTTGGGAAAGGTGAAATAGGTTTCCAGCCCCCGTCTCTTAATCTCTGCGCAAATGTCCTTGACGCGCTGTTTATCCAGGTTGAAAATGTCGTCGTAAATTTCGAATTCATGCACCCCGAACTTGTCGACCATGTGTTCGATTTCGTCCACCACCCGCATGGCGCTCATGGCCCGGAATTTTCCCGAAAAAATATCGTGGCAGTATATGCAATGATACGGGCACCCCCGGGACGTGAACAAAGGCGCGTACAACTGGGTTAGGCGCACGGGAGTCATGCGGTCCCGCCCCACGTAGTCACGCAGGTCGATGAGGTCGTAAGCGGGGTAGGGCAGGGCGTCCAGGTTTTCCACCTTTTCGGAGGGAGGATTGTCCACAATAGCGCCTTTAGGGTCTTTAAAGGCCAAACCTCCAATTCGGTTCAACGGGTAATCTTGGTTGCCGTCCAGGGATTCCAATAGTTGGAAAAAGGGTATTTCTCCTTCTCCCTTGATGACATAGTCCAAGGGCAGGGCATCCAAAAGAGATGCCCCCGATGACGAGGCCAAGGGGCCGCCCTGGATCAATAGGGCCTCAGGCGCTGCTTTCCTGAAAAGGGGCAAAAGGTATTCCAGTTGGTCCTGTTCGATGGACATGGTGCTCAGGCCGATGATGTCGGGTTTCAGTTTTTCCAGAAATTCGGTCCATTCGTCATCGCTCCTGGGGTGGATGCGTTCGTCCATAATTGTAAATGTATCTTTTTTCGGACGATTTTCCCGGGCATAGGCAGCAATGTACGTCAGGCCAAGAGGTGGGGATGCCGCTTTATAATGATCACTATATTCTTTTTTTTGGGTTTTGATAAGCAAGATGTTGGCCATAAAATGTCCTTATAAGAAATCTTTCACACCCCAAGTTCAAAGGAGAGTCCACACTTTTCTCGCATAATTCCGTGCCCAGCATGGGAAAAAGGCCGGAGAGCATCCAGAGACGAATAGGCGGAAACAACCTGAGTATTGCCAACCAGGATACAATTTTTACAAAATAGTGCAGACATTCAAAATCTAAGCATTATCACACCTTGGTCTCGTTCGAAAGGCAAAAGTTAAAGGAGGCGTAACTTTAACAATCTAATAGAGTCGGGGCAATGTCACAGAACAAAGCAGTAACACTTCCCTTGCGGAATGCCTGCGCCTTGACGTTCCCCCAATATCTTAGTACAGTCCCGTAAATTTGTCCCAAACCCACACAAATTTCTAACAATAACGGGGGTGCGATGGACTCCAGGCTTGTATGGATTGACATGGAGATGACCGGATTGAATCCGGATAACGCAGTAATCGTGGAAATCGCCACGTTGATTACCGACGGGGATTTGAATATTGTCGCCACAGGACCCGAAATCGCCATCCATCACCCCAGGAGCGTGGTGGAAAACATGGAACCCTGGAGCCAGGAGCATCATACGGCCTCGGGCCTGATCCAAAGGATCATGGCATCCACTACAAACACCACCCGGGCCGAGCAGATTACCCTGGACTTTGTCAAGGAGCATTGCGGGGAAAAGGAATGTCCCCTTGCGGGAAATTCCATATGGCAGGATCGCCGTTTTATGGTAAAATACATGCCGCTTTTGGAAAGTTATTTACACTACCGCATGGTGGATGTGAGCACCATCAAAGAACTATACATGCGTTGGTATCCCGGCAAGGAAGAGTTTCCCAAAAAACACGAGCACACGGCCCTTTCCGACATCATGGAATCGGTGAACGAATTGCGTTACTACAGGAACACGGTGTTTAAACCCTGTCCCTGAACGGAGAACGGATTTTACATGGAAGATGCGGTATCGGAAATCAATGACACAGGCTATCCCGATGAAAAAGATATTCACCGCTATGAACTGGACGGAAAAGAAATAGTTCTGCTGGGCACGGCCCATGTGTCCAAGGTGAGTGCAGCCCTGGTGACTCAGGTCATTCAGAGGGAAAAGCCTGATACGGTCTGCGTGGAGCTTTGCTCATCCCGCCTGGAAGCCATCAGCAACCCCAACCGCTGGAAAGAGATGGACATTGTTTCCGTCATCCGGGAAAAACGGGCCTACATGCTCCTTTCCCATCTGTTGCTTTCCTCTTTTCAGAAAAAAATTGCCGACAAGTTGGATATTCAGGCCGGACAGGAAATGCTGGCCGCCATCCAGGAAGCCAAAGCCCTGGATGCCACGGTCCATCCCATTGACAGGGACATCCGCACCACCCTGGCCCGATGCTGGCGGCTCATGGGCCTGAAGGCCAAGTTCTCCCTGTTGCTGGACGTCATGGGCGCCATGGAAGAGGCGGACAATATCACGGAAGAGGAAGTGGAAGCCCTCAAAGATAAGGACGCCCTGGAAATGGTCTTGGAGGAACTTGGGCAAATGCTGCCCCAGGTGCGGACCGTGCTCATTGACGAGCGGGATCTCTACATGGTCCATACTATCAAGAATGCTCCGGGAAACAGGATAGTCGCCGTGGTGGGGGCAGGGCATGTTCCCGGCATCAAAACTCATTTTAAGGAACAGATAGACATAGAAGCCCTCAATACCCTGCCGCCCAAGGGAAAGTTGGGCATGGTCCTCAAGTGGGCTATTCCCGCCGCCATCGTCGGTCTTATCGCATATGGTTTTTTTTCCCGGGGCGGGGCTGTGGGAGGCGAAATGATCGCGTGGTGGGTCGGAGTGAACGCTTTTTTTGCAGGTTTGGGCGCACTCGTCGCCCTGGGCCACCCCATGACCATATTGTCGGCTATGGTGGCTGCGCCTTTGACCTCCCTCAATCCCATGATAGCGGCTGGCTGGGTTTCGGGGCTGGTGGAGGCCTTTTTCCGAAAACCGCAGGTCCGGGATTTGGAAAGCCTACCCTCTGACATTACAACGTTCCGGGGTTTTTGGAAAAACAAGGTCACACGCATTTTGCTGGTGGCTGTTTTTTCCAACATAGGCAGCATGATTGGCACCTTTGTGGCCCTGCCCTTTATCCTTCGCGCCTTTGGCGTGGAACAATAGGCGCTTTTCCTTGATCCCATTCCTACTTTGTGGTACGGGGAGTGGCGGTTTTTCAGGTGCCTGTATTTAGTTGATCGTTACTATTATTCATATTTTTTTGGAGAGATCATGACTGGCGCAATTTTGTTCATGTTAGGCCTTGGTGGGGCATGCGGCGTTTTGTTGAGCGTGGCGTCCCGGGTGTTTTATGTGTATGAGGATCCCCGTATAGCCCAGGTGGAGGACTGTTTTGCCGGGGCTAACTGCGGCGGATGCGGGTATGCCGGTTGCAATGCTGCTGCTGTGGCAGTGGTGGGAGGCAAGGCTCCGGCTAACATTTGCATTGTGGGCGGTCAGGATTCAGCCCAGGCTACAGCCATTGTTATGGGTATGGACGTGGGCGGCTCCGAGCCTGTCTTGTCCTACAACCCCTGTGCTGGCGGAAACCGGGCCGAAGACCGTTTCATCTACCAGGGTGTGCCCACCTGCGCGGCCCTTACCGGCCTTTACGACGGTAAACGTCTTTGCTCTATCGGCTGCCTTGGCCTGGGCGATTGCGTAAAGGCCTGCCTGTTCGATGCCTTAAAAATCGGCCCGGACGGATTCCCCGTGGTCAACAGCGACAACTGCGTGGGATGCGGCGCCTGTGAAAGGGCCTGCCCTAAGGATGTCCTGGAAGTCATGTCCATGTCCGACAGGCTTTTGGCCATGAACCAAGTGGATGAATGCCTGGCGCCCTGTCAGCAGACCTGTCCGGCCCAGATCAATATCCCTCTGTACATTGAGCAGATCAAACGGGGAGACTACGAGGGCGCGGTAAATACTATCCGGGAAAGAAATCCCCTGCTCCTGTCCTGTGGCCGGGTTTGCCCTCATCCCTGCGAAGACAAATGCCGCAGGGGCGTGGAGGACGAACCGGTTTCCATCAATCAGCTCAAACGCTTTGTGGCCGACTATGAAATGCATTCCGGCCGCAGGTTCCCCATATCCAAAGCGCCTGCCACAGGCAGGAAGGTGGCCGTGATCGGCGGCGGTCCGGCTGGTCTTTCCTGTGCATTCTTTTTGGCGCGTCTGGGCCATTCCGTGACTATTTTCGAAGCTATGCCCAAGCTGGGCGGCATGATTCGCTACGGCATTCCCGAATATCGCCTTCCCAAAAAGATCCTGGACTGGGAAATCGAGGGAATCCTCAACCTGGGTATCGAAAAACACACCAATGCGCGCTTTGGCTTCGACTTCAATCTGGAATCCCTGGTGGCTTCCGGCTATGACGCCATATTCATGGGCATCGGCGCCTGGAAGGACATGAAACTCCGGGCCGAAGGCGAAGACATGGACGGTTGCTTCACCGGTATTGATTTCCTTGCCCGGGTGGCTGGCGGTGAAGATATCAAGATCGGCAAACGGCCTGTGATCGTGGGCGGCGGCAACACGGCCATCGACTGCGTGAGGACGCTCATCCGCATGGGAGCGGATAAGGTTACCCTGGCCTACCGCCGCACCCGTAAGGAAATGCCCGCCAATGAAGTGGAGATCGTGGCTTCCGAGCACGAAGGTTGCGAATTTGTCTTCCTGGCTGCTCCCACCAGGGTCGTAGGCGACGAAAGCGGCAAGGTCACGGGTCTGGAATACCAGAAAATGGAATTGGGTGAGCCCGATGCTTCCGGACGACGCAGGCCCGTGCCTGTGGAAGGCTCCGAAACCATCCTGGAAACCGACATGATTATCTCCGCCATCGGCCAAAGGCCCGACATCTCCTTCATGGACGGCGCCCAAAAACGGCTGGCCCAGTTGAAAACCACCCGGTGGGATACCATGGATCACAACGAAGCCACCCTCCAGACCGATATTCCCTTCATCTTTGTTGGGGGCGATTCCGCTACCGGGCCGGACCTGGTTGTGTCCGCCATTGGCGGAGGCCGCAAGGCCGCCAGATCCATCCATCAGTTTGTGACTGGACAGAAGGTGGAAGCAGATCCCAAGACCCTTACCAAGCCGCTTATTCCCGAATCGGATTTTGCCAGCGTGCCAGGCATTGTAAAAAAACGCCGGGCGCCCATGCCCGAGCTTCCGGTTAAGGATAGGATTTATTCCTTTATTGAAGTGGACCAGGTTTTGGATGAAGAGGCGGCTCTTGCGGAAACTGACCGGTGTCTGAGATGCGGCCGTACCTGCTACACCAAAGATAAGGAAGCCTTGGAGGAAGAGGCTGCTTAACATATACAACACAGGGCGACCCCTTTGGGATACCAGTCCCGGAGGGGTCGCCTAACTCTTTTTCAGCCCCATACCTGCCTCTTTTTTTGCCTCTTAACGCCGATTTTATCAATAAAGTCTCTCTCATGGCTTGACACCTGGGGATGGTCATGGTTTAGTATGTTATAATTACTTAGTGTAGGTTGTCTCTTTAGATTTTTTCGCATCAGGGGATGAGGGGGATCCATGAGAAATCAGTCCGTTACCAGAGAACCACCCATAGTGGTGCTTCCTGAAATTGACGATTTAGTCTCCATGGAAAAACCTCGGGAAGTCCTGAAAGAAGTAGAGAATATCGTCAGACTCATGTTTGATGAAACCAGCTTCGATTTTATCCGCAGTGTGTTCGATGATATCCTTACCCTGTTTGCCGGAAAATTTCCGGACTACAAACGTTGCAATACCCGTTTTCACGACCTCCAGCATACAACGGACGCTTTTCTGGCTATGGCCCGCCTTATGCACGGAGCCCATGTGGAAGGGGCCTCCCTAACCGAAACGGACGTATTTTTAGGACTCATCGCTGCCCTTTTGCATGATACGGGATATATCCAGCGTCAGGACGACGAAAGGGGCACAGGAGCACGGTACACCCTGATCCACGTGCAACGCAGCGTGGAATTTATGGAGTACTATTTTAACTCGCGGGGCTTTTCCCAACGGGATTTCAGGATATGTAGTTCGTTTTTGGAATGCACGGATCTGGATGTGGAGGTCTGCGACATCCCCTTTGGGTCGGATTCTTATCGTATGTTGGGCAAGATGATGGGCACAGCAGATCTTCTGGGCCAGATGGCTGCCAGAAACTACCTGGAAAAACTTATTTTTCTTTATTACGAGTTTGAGGAAGCCGGGGTTCCCGGGTTTAACGGAGAACTGGACCTCCTGAGGAAAACAGCCGATTTTTACGAAATGGCGAAAATTCGGCTGGATAACGACCTGTCAGGCGTTCGCCATTATATGCAAGCCCATTTCAGGGAGCGCTGGAATATCGACAAGGACCTTTACGAAGCAGCCATAGAAAAAAATGTGTCCTATCTTCGCTTCATCCTGGACAGCCACCCTGATGAATACCGCACCTATCTCCGCCGCGCCCTTGTGAAGGAATGGTGCTGAGTTACCACCCCCTCTCCCAACGCCTTTTCCCCCCTTTTGGCAAACCCTAAATGATTGACGATTTCCAATTCTGAAACCATGTTCCTACTCAGTCCATTGCGCATGCCTTGGGGGATATTCATGCCTGACGACCAGGAAAAATTCAATTCTTGGAAGTATACCGGGTACGGAAACGAACACCGGGTCTTGTGCGTGGATGTGTCCGGTCACCACGTGGACGGCATGGCGGGCGCGGCGTCCTACGATTATCTGGCCAATTCCGGGTTGCTGGAATCCGTGTCCATGCTCCAGGACGGGGCCGCCACGGCGGTCACGGCGACCTACGGATACGAACCCCGCCGGAACGTGAAAACCCTGGTCACCAACCAATTCGGCGCGGAAAAGGTTTCGGAATACGGGTATGGTTACGACAAAATCGGGCGGAGGACAAGTGTCACAAACAGCGGGAATGCCTTTGAAAATCCAGCGTTCAATATCTATGGATACAACAGCAGGAATGAGCTGATTTCATCGAATAGATACCTGGGGACCAGCATCCTGGATACCGCCAGTCCCGTCAATGATGAGGCCAGGGCTTACCACTATGACCCCATTGGCAACCGCATCAGCGTACAGCAGGATTACGACATATCCGCCAGTGCTCCCATAACAAGCACCTATGTGGCCAACGCTCTCAACCAGTATGAATCAGTGACGGCTGGTGGAACCACAATAGCTTTGGATTACGATGATGACGGCAACCTCATCCACAAGGACGGCGTACAGTACGTCTTCAACTGCGAGAACAGATTGGTTGAGGTTGCGCCCCTGGCTCCCACAAGCGGAGACACAAGGGTAACCTTTGCCTACGATTACATGGGCAGAAGGTTCTTGAAGCAGAGCTATGTCTACGCATCAGGCGACTGGTCCCTTGTGTCCACCAGTACATCCATCTGGAACGGCTGGAACCGCATTCAAGAGAAAACAGTGCTGGCTGCTGATAGCTCTGAGGAAGTGAAGTCCTACATTTGGGGCCTTGATTTGTCTCAATCGACTCAGGGCGCAGGCGGTGTCGGCGGATTGTTGGCCGTGGTGGATGATGACTCCGAGGTGGATTTCTTCCTCTACGACGCCAACGGAAACGTGGGACAACTTGTCAACGCCCTCACAGGAATCCTCGATGCCCATTATGAATATGACCCCTTCGGCAGACTGTTGAAGGCCACAGGCGCCAAAGCCAACCAGAACACCTATCGCTTCTCCACCAAATCTATGGACCAGGAGACCGGCCTCTATTACTACGGCTATAGGTATCTCGATGTGGAGTTGGGAAGGTGGGTCAGTCGTGATCCTATTGAAGAAGCTGGACACATGATATTGGATAAGAATGAAGATGGTAGCCAAAGCGATGAAAACCTTTATCTTTTCGCAAGATCTGATGTTATTAATAACTTCGACTATTTAGGACTGTCAAGATATAATGTTTATTATACTCTATACGCAATTAACATCCCAGTAATTTTGACCACTCTTGTCAAAATTGAAGGAATAGTTATTACTATGGAACGAATGAAAAAAGGCCCTTGTCGTTGCTTATATGAGTCTGCTCAATTCTGGGGTAATCTCGACGGATTTGGATTGTCAAGAGCCCCATTGGATATGATGGTAAACATGGAACAGGAGTTTGTGGATGTAAAAAATGTTAAATGGTATACAGGATGGTTTGCAAACAGTGAGACGCAGACTTACTCAGAACCGGACGTGACCCGGATTCAAGGGGATGCCAAAATCGCAGGCTTTACGTTAGGGGTAAAAAAAGTTTGGTCTCTCGGAGACATGAAATTGGGTGCTCTATTTTCTGAGTCCGAGACCTCTCCTGGCTGGGGATGGGGCTTGAGTTATGGTGCCGTGTCTGGTTTTATTGAATTGAAAGGAGGGAAATATTGTATTGATAAGTGGGATTTACAGTGATTTTATCAAAGGTTACGAAATCGTTTACTAACTAAAGGCGGTGATTGCAATGGGATCTTTAGAAGCTATCTGGCTAATATTTTTATCTTGTATAGTATTGCCCGCGTCATTCTTATTCTGGTGGGCAATGTTACGCCATTGTTGGAAAAACCAATTTATGGAACCTAATACCAAAATGTGGTGGGTTATTGCTTTGTGTATCGGAGGTATCGTTGTCTCTTTAGTCTATTACTACCGGTACGCGGGTGGCCCAGGCAGCCCTGAAAATCAGTAGGGTGGCCCAGGGAGCGTCCTTTGCTACCTGGGTGCAGGACCAAGGGGACGTCCCTGATTAATCCACTAACTCCATCTCTGGGGGTTGCGCGGGTGGCCCAGGCAGCCCTGAAAATCAGTAGGGTGGCCCAGGGAGCGTCCTTTGTCAACGGTCGTTTAAAAGTAGGCCATCTTCGGTCGTGAGAATTGGGCCACCGTTACTCCTTCTCCGATCCTGAGCCCGCCTCCTTTCCGATCTTTCCTTTCAGC
>JAEINP010000066.1 GCA_016342355.1 Desulfatibacillum sp. | reverse complement strand
CGGCGGGAACCCAAACCCGCGAGACGGATTTCGGAGACCTGGAATTTCCAGTGCTTAAGGGCTGGCCCAGCCAGGGCGTGGGCAGAATCAATCCGGATATGTCCGCGGGCGCATGCACTGCATGTCACCCCCGCCATGGCTTTGATATGGCCACGGCCCGGAAGCCTTACACATGCTCCCAATGCCATAAGGGACCAGATGCTCCGGCATACAGCATATACTCCGTCAGCAAGCACGGAAACATTCAGGCCAGCCAGGGCAAAAACTGGGATTACACCCCCGTTCCCTGGGTGGCGGGTCGTGACTTCAACGCTCCCACCTGCGCCGCCTGCCATGTGAGCGGCCTGGAAGACACCAACGGCAATACTTTGGCCAAAGCCACCCACCAGATGAACGACCGTCTGCCGTGGAGGCTTTTTGGAGTTATTTATTCCCATCCCCAGCCTAAAAGCGCGGACACCAGCATCATCCGCAATAAGGACGGACAACCCATGCCCACCAGTTTTGATGGAACATGGGCCAAGGAATACCTTATTGACGAAAACACCCGGGCGGAACGCACAACCGCCATGCAGGGCGTATGCATGGGCTGCCACACCACCCAATGGGTGAATGGGCATTGGAAGCGTTTTGAAAACACCCTCAAAACCACGGACGCCGCGGTGAAGGCAGCCACGGATATTATGATGGAAGCCTGGGACAAGGGATACGCTCAGGGATTTGCTCAGGGCGAAAGCCCTTGGGACGAATCCATTGAACGCAAATGGATGCTCCAGTGGCTGTTCTATGCCAATTCAACAAGAAAAGCCTCTGCCATGGCAGGGGCCGACTATGGCGTCTTCGCCGGGGGCCGGTGGGATATGTCAGGGAATTTGGCGGATATGGCCCATTGGCTGGACATGCAAAAAAAGTCTACTCAAGGAGGAAACTGATGGCCAAGGAAAGATACAAGATTAAGTCGGAATGTCCGGAATGCGGTTGCGGGCTTATTTGCAACATGACCCCGGATGAATTCAGAGAAAAATACGGCGACACCACAGACAAGGTCCATGTCCATTGTGAAAAATGCGGCAAGGACCACGAAGGCTGCGTAATCAAAGAAGAATAAACCGGCTGGTAAAGGGAATGCAATGAAATCCAGGACTCTTATTTTGGCTGCGGTCTGCGCATTGATAGCAGGAGGCGCCCTCATGACCACAGCCGGAGTAGCCGTGTCTCAGAACACCGGCGCGGGGGAAATGACACTTTTCGGCGGAAAAACAGGAGATGTTCCCTTTCCTCACAGGGCGCACCAAAGCACCTTGGGAAACTGCGACGCCTGCCATGGCATGTTTCCCAAGGAAAAAGGCGTTGTGGACGCCATGAAAACCGACGGCAAACTCAAATCCAAAGCGGTCATGGGACAATGCATCGGCTGCCACAAGGATATGAGCAAGGCGGGAGAAAAGACAGGCCCCACCTCGTGCCGGGCCTGCCACAAAAAAGAATAAAACAAGGCTGATTGAACCCGGCTATACTTGAAAACTGAAAGGAGAATATTATGGACAGATGGGTATGTACGGTTTGCGGTTATGTGTATGATCCTGCGGATGGGGACCCCGACAACGGCGTCAAAGCCGGAACCGCCTGGGAAGATGTGCCCGATGATTGGGAATGCCCCACGTGCGGAGCAGCCAAGGACGATTTTGAAAAAGAGTAGGACCCTGTAATTCAGGCATATTGGGACGTCGCCCTGTGGGCGGCGTCCCTGATCATTATGGAGGGATAAGGACAGATAACCATGAAGCCCTTAGAAATAGCTAAAGACATTTATTGGGTTGGAGCCATAGACTGGAACATTCGGGATTTCCATGGATACTCCACCTACCAGGGAACCACATACAACGCCTTTTTGATCGTTGATGAAAAAATCACCCTGATCGACGCAGTCAAGGACGAATTCACCAACGATATGTTTTCCAGGATCAGCCAGGTAGTGGATCCCTCCAGGATTGATATCGTCATATCCAATCATACGGAAATGGACCATTCCGGCGGCCTGCCCAAGGTCATGCACCGACTGGGTGAGGATACGCCCCTGTATTGCTCCCCCAATGGCATGAAAAACCTTAAGGCTCATTTTCATCGCGACTGGAACTTTAATGTGGTGAAAAGCGGAGACGAACTTTCCCTGGGCAAGCGCACCCTGTCTTTCCTGGAAACCCGTATGCTCCATTGGCCGGACAGCATGTTCACTTATCTGGCCCAGGATAAAATTCTGTTTTCCAGCGATGCCTTTGGACAGCACTGGGCCAGCCTGGAACGCTTTGACGATGAAATCGGGCATAAAATCATGCCCCACGCCGCCAAATACTACGCCAACATCCTGCTGCCCTTTTCCGGGCTGGTGTCCAAACTGGTGGACGATGTCACGAAAATGGGCCTGGAAATCGACATGATCTGCCCGGACCACGGCATCCTGTGGCGCCAGGATCCTGGCAAGATCATCCAGGCTTATGCGGAATGGGCCAAACAGGTTCCGCAAAAAAAAGCGGTGGTGGTTTACGACACCATGTGGCACAGCACGGAAAAAATGGCTGACTCCGTGGTGGAGGCCTTTCGGGACCTTGGCATTGAAGCCCGGGTCATGCACATCCGTTCCTGTCACCGCAGTGACATCATGACCGAGGTCATGAGCGCCGGGGCCGTGGTTGTGGGTTCGCCCACCATCAATAACAATATGTTTCCCACGGTGGCCGACTTTTTGACCTATATGAAGGGACTCAAGCCCAAGAACAAGGTCGGCGGCGCGTTCGGCTCCTATGGATGGAGCGGAGAAGCCGCCAAACAGGTCAACCAGGAACTGGAAGCCATCGGCTTTGAACTGCCCCACGACCCTCTGCGCGTCCAGTATGTCCCGGATGAGGACAGCCTCCAGTCCTGCTATGC
This sequence comes from Desulfatibacillum sp., assembly GCA_016342355.1. Taxonomy (GTDB): domain Bacteria; phylum Desulfobacterota; class Desulfobacteria; order Desulfobacterales; family Desulfatibacillaceae; genus Desulfatibacillum. The sequence continues at coordinate 19,771 of JAEINP010000066.1, read as the reverse complement.
CCTGGGCCAGGAAATCGGCCAGGCCCTTTTGAAAAAGGTGGAATAATGAAAGTGCCCGTGGTGGACCATAGCTCGTGTGTGGATTGCGACGGATGCATTGAAATGTGCCCGGAGGTTTTTTTTAAAAACGATTCCGGCATGATCCAGGTAAGGGACCTGAAGTCTTACACCGAAGACGGTGTGAACGAGGCCATCAAGTATTGCCCGGCCGATTGCATCACCTGGGAGGACGAATAAGGAGGGTGGCTATGGAAAACAAAGTGGTTTTGTTCGCGTTCCGGGACGACCCCATGTGCTTTGTACATGTGCTCCTGTACGCCCTGGACTACGAAGACAAAGGCTGGGAAGCCAAAATCGTGGTGGAGGGCGCAGCCGCCAAATTGATTCCGGAGCTGGCAAAGGAAGGCGCTCCGCGTCATTCCGTATACAAAAAGGTTTTGGACAAGGGCCTCTTTGCAGGGGCTTGCAAAGCCTGTTCTCAGGCCATGAAGGTGCTGGACGAGGTACAGGCCGCCGGCCTGGAACTTCTGGACGACATGGCCGGGCATCCGTCCATGTCCCGGTTTCAGGAACAGGGCTACACGGTCGTCACTTTTTAATTACGCTTTATCCATGCCCTGCCCCGCATCACAGGCAGGGCATTTTAGTCTCAAGGACTCAATTTGCGGGATTGAAATCAAATTGACTCTATGCAGGCTATCTATTCACAATCTGTGATCTTTTCTGAGGTCAAGGTCCATAAATCTTCGTCCCTTCCCCCCTTGCGGGGGAAGGACAGGATGGGGGGTAATCGTTTGAAAACAAGGGGAAAGTATCACCCCCACCCCGACCCTCCCCCATCAATGGGGAGGGAGTTTTTGAACACTCTTTTGTGGTCCAGCATACGTTTCCAAAAGATGAGTTAAGGAACTATCCATGACAGAACCCCGGACGGGAATACGGGCGTTAAAAAAACAGGTGCTTGGCATCCTGTCCCAGGATTCTCTTGACCATGCACTGGCGCAAATATTGCATATTTCTCCGAGGCAAGTGGTCAACCCGCTCATAGGACTCCTGTGTCACCAGGAGGAAACCATCCGATGGCGCGCCATCCTGTCCCTGGGCAGGCTCGTGTCCGCCTTGGCCGATTCCAACATGGAATCCGCCCGGGAAGTCATGCGCCGCTTTATGTGGCAAATGAACGAGGAGTCCGGCGGCATCGGCTGGGGAGTGCCCGAAGCCATGGGAGAAGTCATGGCCAACCACCCAGGTCTGGCAAAGGAATATGCCAGTATTCTGGTCTCCTATGTGGATGAGGACCAGTGCTTCCTGGAACACGACGCGTTCCGGCGCGGCGCCCTGTGGGGCGTGGGAAGGCTGGCCACGGTCCACCCGGATCTGGTGCGGGACGCAGGCCCCGCCCTGGCGAAAATCCTGGAATGCCCGGACGCCCCCAATCGGGGCCTGGCTGCCTGGGCCATTGGCTGGCTGGGATATTCCCGGGCGGTCGATCGTCTTAAAACGCTTGTTGACGACCAGGGCCTGACGCCCTTGTTTGAAGATAACCGCATGCGTGCGGTAACCGTGGGCGCTTTGGCCCGGGAAGCCCTGGAAAAATTGGAGGCCGCCCCATCGTGAGCCAAACCAAAGGCTGCCTCCCCTGGCCCTCTCTCATTGAGGGGACCCTGTTGCGCCGATATAAACGCTTTATCGTCGACGTGGAACTGGAGGACGGAACCGTGGTTTCTGCCCATTGCCCCAATTCCGGAAGAATGACCGGCTGTAGCGAGCCCGGCAGCCCCGTTTGGATATCCACGGCCTCCAACCCCAAACGCAAACTCAAATACACCCTCGAACTGATCCGCATGCCCAACTCCCTGGTAGGGACCAATACGGGAGTCCCCAACAAACTGGTCGCCAAAGCCATTGAAAACCACGTCATACCGGAACTCCATGGGTACAGCCAAATCCGTACCGAAGTCCCTTACGGAACCAATTCCCGCATTGATATTTTACTTTCAGGCGACAATCGTCGCGATTGCCTGGTGGAAGTCAAAAATTGCACCCTGGTGGAAAACAGCATCGCCATGTTTCCCGATGCGGTAACCGCCCGGGGGCTCAAACACCTGGAGGAACTGGACAAAGCGCTCTCCCAAAACAAAAGAAGCGTCATGTTTTTTTTGGTGCAGCGTATGGATGCCGATGTTTTTGCGCCCGCTGACCACGTTGATCCGGCCTACGGGGCCGCCCTGCGCCGGGTTCACTCCCATGGAGTGGAAATCCTGGTCTGGGACGTTACCATGGACCTGAAAAACCTATGCCTCCATCATCCATTACCCTGCGATTTATCTTAAAAGCCTATTGGTTTTGAGTTGACAAGAATCAGTGATGTGTTAGCTTATTGATAATGAGTCTTATTATTGATGTCGGCTCTGAGCTGTGCCTGACTTCATAAGGAGGCTGCCATGGAAAATTTCGAATACGATGTCACCTTTTACCCCCAGGACGCCTTTTCCAAGGTAGTCGCGTTCTGTAACGAAACCGGGGGCTGCACCTTGGACAAAGTACCGGAAGCACAAGGGTCCGCCCTGAAATCCATCCTTAACGAGAAAGGGGCTCAAGGATGGGAACTTGTTCAGGTCGGGTTTGGCAAGGACGGATGCATGGCCATTTGGAAACGGAGAAAGCAGGCATAGAAGCCTGCACAAACCCGCATTTTCATCATGAGGTGATTGGTTGCCAGGTTGGCTGTTCGGGTTGGCGCGGTCTTACGACAGCGGGCCGCCCTGGACTAATCCCCCAAGTAATGTGCAAGGAGGATTGCATGGGAGAAATTAAGGACCTGAAGAGCAAATTATTGCCCGCAAGGGACTGCACCACCTGTGAGGCCACCGCCCAAATGATTAATAAGGCCCGGCGGGATGGTGTGGAGCTTGTATTCGACAGGGCGGCGAACATGAAGCCATGCCCTATCGGCGCGGAATCAGCCTGCTGTAAGCATTGTTCCATGGGGCCGTGCCGTCTTAACGCCAAGGACCCTTACGCCAAGGTAGGCGTCTGCGGCGCCACCATTGACACCATCCAATCCCGTAATTTCGCCCGCATGGTCGCTACGGGATCTGCCTCTCATACGGACCATGGCATGGCCGTGCTCCAGCTTTTCGGGGAAGTGGTGAAGGGCCACAGCAAGGATTACGAGATCCAGGATACACGGAAGCTGGTCCAGGTGGCGGATTCCATCGGCATCGAAACCGAAGGAAGGTCCAATAATGACATTGGCGTGGACCTGTACAACGAACTCATGAAAACCTACACCCAGGTGGAAGGTGAAATTCCCTTCATGAAAAGGGTTCCTGAAAAGACCCTGGAAACCTGGCGCAAGGAAGGCATCGTACCCCGGGGCGCCATGCGCGAAATCATGGAAATCATGAACCGGACCCATATTGGCGTGGACCAGGATTACGAAAACCTTACGAAGCAAATCAGCCGCACCGCCCTTTCCGACGGATGGGGCGGGTCCATGGTTGCTACCGAGATTGGCGATATTCTTTTTGGCACTCCCCGGCCAACAGTGGCCGAGGTGAACATGGGCGTGCTGAAGGAAGACGAGGTCAACGTTATTGTCCATGGGCACGAACCCAACCTGTTTGAGTCCATGCTGGTATCCACCACCAGCAAAGCAATGGTGGAAGCCGCCAAGGCTGCCGGGGCCAAGGGCATCAACCTGGTGGGCATGTGCTGTTCCGGTGCGGAAATGATGTCCCGCCACGGCATTCCCCATGCGGGCAACTTCATGTCCACCGAAGCCGTGATAGTAACCGGGGCCGTGGACGCCATGGCCGTGGACATCCAGTGCATCAAGCAGGGCCTGGGAAAAGTGGCGGAATGCTACGGAACCGAACTGTTCACCACCAACCCCCGGTGCCGCATCGAAGGGGTCAAGCACATTGAGTTCCATGAAGACGATCCCCTGGGATGCACCGACGAAGTGGTCATCAAGGCCATTTCCCGATTCAAGAACAGGAAGGGGGCCATTGAAATTCCCAATAACAAAAGCGTGGGCATCCACGGCTTTTCCACGGAATACATTGGCTACATGCTGGGCGGCACATTCCGGGATTCCTACGTGCCCCTGAACGAAAACATCATCAACGGACGCATCCGCGGCGTGGCCGGCGTGGTCGGTTGCACCCAGCCCAGGACCAAACAGGACTATATGCACGTGGAACTGGTCAAGGAACTGATCCGCAACGACGTCCTGGTGCTCCAGACCGGTTGCTCCCAGATTTCCCTGGCAAAGGCCGGACTGCTCATTCCCGAGGCAGCCCATTTGGCGGGGGCCGGGTTGGCGGAAGTCTGCGAAACCGTGGGCATGCCGCCTATCCTGGGCATGGGCTCCTGCGTGGATAATAGCCGCATCCTCACCGCCGCCGCCCGAATGGTGGAAACCGGCGGCCTGGGCCACGCCCTGGCGGACCTTCCTGTGGCTGGCGCCGCGCCTGAGTGGATGAGTGAAAAAGCCATTGCAATCGGCCAGTACTTTGTGGCGTCCGGGGTGTTCACGGTGTTCGGGACCACCTTCCCCATTACCGACAACACCAAGTTCAAAAAGCTCCTGTTTGAGGGGCTTGAGGAAAAGGGACTGGGCAAATGGGGCTTTTGCAACGACCCCATTGAAATGGCCCATATGATGATCGCCCATATCGACAAGAAACGTAAGCAACTGGGCATCGACAAGGCCCGGGAGCGCGTCCTCATGGATATGGCGGATCGCCAGAAACTTGACGTCGCATAAAACCAATAACCACAAGGGGGCTTCCTTGGGAGGCCCCCTTTTCTTAACCAAGACTGCCAATGGGTTGGCTTTACCGGATAGGACAGATCTGAACATCCAGGCGCAAGAAGAGGAGAACACACATGAAAAAGGGATTGATCGTTTTTACTACGCGGACAAAGGATACGGAAAAGATAGCGGAACTGGTTGCGGAAGGCATGCGTTTCGGAGGCATGGAGGCCAAGGTTCAGAATGTAAAGGATATTAAGAATGAAAAGGACCTGGAAGGCTATGACGCTTATGTATTCGGCGCTCCCACCTATCACGGTGAAATGCTTCAGGCCATGAAAACCTTCCTGTTTCTGGCGGAAAAGGCTGAGTTGGAAGGCAAGGTAGGCGGCGCGTTTGGCGCTTTTGGCTGGAGTGGGGAATCCCCGGACCGCATTTTCGACACCATGAAAAATATTTACAAGATGGACATGGTTTCCCAGTCTCTCCGCCTGAAAAACGCGGGCCTGGGCGGCGGTATAGCCATGGCTCAAGACTATGGAAAGGAAATCGCCAAAAAGTTGATATAATATCAACTGTTTGATTATCCTATGAACATAACGGGACGGATTCAAGGAAAACTTGGAATTCGCCGATTATATAATAAGAATTATTCTTATCTGCTGACGCCGCTTTTCATAATGCCATGACTGACGGTGGAAAAGCCGGACCTTTTCGGGATGAAAATGTCTCCCGAAAAGTTGGAATTGCCCATTAAGAGAAAACTTGCTTGACGGAGGTGCGCTATGATGCAACTTGAGGATATTAAAGCAAACGCCGATCTGCTGAACGCCATTGATTGGGAAATGACCCCCGAAGAAGCCGTGAGGCTTTACCTGGAATGGGGAAACAACTGGGCCCACGCAAAAAGATACGTGATCCGGTCCAGCGATGATGAGACCCACTATTTTGTTGTGTATGCGTGGGAGGAAGAGCCTTACATCCTGCTAATCCGCCGGAACTCCTCCGAAGCCGAGGAACTGGCCAGAATAGAGCTCCCCAAGGAAGTTAAGGCGGCATTCCGGGAATCCGTGGGCGATAATCACGGGGTATATGCCGTGGACGGCAAGGTAAGGGAGTGGCTGCAAGGCAGGCTTTATGATGCCTAATGGCCGTCGCTCTTTGTAAAAGGAGGGCTTCTTGCATAGGCCATATGATATGCGGATTGGCTTGTAGCCCAAATTTCAGGTGTTTTTAACAGCAAGGCTATGGCGAATGCGCATTATCCAGGAATTGAAGCAAAGAATCCAGGAGTTGGAAAGGCAGGCGGAGGCGGACAAGGCCCTGTATGCCGAACAATTGCATCTGTTTGCCGGGATTTTTGAAAACAGCATCGAAGGAATTATCGTGACAGACGCCCGGGGCGCCATTCTGATGGTCAACCCCGGGTTTACTTCAATTTCAGGTTATCATGCTGAAGAGGTGATAGGCAAAACTCCCAGCATCCTCAAATCAGGGCGTCATGACAACGCCTTTTACCAGGCCATGTGGAACACGCTTCAGGAAAGCGGTCGGTGGAACGGCGAAATATGGAACCGCAATAAAGCCGGGCAAGTATATGTTGAACATTTGTCCCTTTCAGTCATTGAGGACAGCTCCGGCAACATCACCCACTACATGGGCATTTTTCATGATATCTCCGATATCAAACAAAGAGAGGAAGAATATAAATACCGGGCCTTGCACGACCCTCTCACCGACCTCCCCAACCGCCAACTTCTGGAAGACCGCCTGAAGCAGGCCATGGCTTCGGCAAAAAGGCACGGAAAGAATGTTGCGCTTCTTTTTGTTGATCTGGACGACTTTAAAATAGTAAACGACACCTATGGACACCAGACAGGCGACCTTTTTCTGCAGGAAGTGGCGCGCCGCTTAAAAGCCTGTTGCCGGGATGAAGACACGGTCTCCCGTAACGGCGGGGACGAGTTCCTTATGATCCTCTCAGACCTCTCCGGAACAGAGGCTGACAAGCTCGCCGGGGCCAGGCGCGTGGTTCAGGCCTTTGAGGAACCGGCATTTATTGACGGGTTGGAACTCAAAATCCTTGCCAGCATAGGGATAGCAGTTTATCCTGAATCTGGTGATAATGTAAACGATTTGATATCTACGGCTGACGCGGCAATGTACAAGGCCAAACGGCAAAGCGGCACCTGTTTTGTTTTTCGCGATTAGGAATTTTTAAATCTTCCATAGGCTTGCGAGTGATAGCAAACAGACGGCGGAGCTGTGTTCCAGGCTCGCCTAAATCCATTTATTCGGTTACCATGGAGGAAAAAAACATGTATTTCAAACAATTCGTTGCAGAAGGCCTTGGGTGCCTGTCCTACCTGATCGGTTGCCCCATGGCCAGGGTGGCCTGTGTGGTGGACCCCAGACGCGATGTCCAGGAATACCTGGATGTAGCTCGTCAAAATGGCATGCGGATCACCCATGTTTTTGAAACCCATGTGCATGCCGACCATGTTTCCGGCAACCAGGAAATCCGTTCCCGCACCGGGGCGGAAATCTGCTACATGGAAGATTCGCCTATCCGGTTCGAGCACACGGTGCTTACCGAAGGCCAGCAAATGGCCTTTGGCAACGCCAAACTCCAGTTCATCAAAACGCCTGGCCACACCCCCCACGCCATGTCCATCCTGGTGACCGATCTTTCCCGAGGCAAGGAACCCTGGCTGGTGCTCACAGGGGATTGCATGTTCGTGGGCGACGTGGGCAGGCCGGATTTAGCCGGGAATGAACTCATCGACGAGCAAGTGCAAAACCTCTACAACTCCCTATACAGTAAACTGGGCGCCCTGCCTGAAAGCATGGAAATTTTTCCCGCCCATGGAGAGGGCTCCCTGTGCGGCAGGGGCATGAGCTCCAAGTCCAGTTCCACCGTGGGCTTTGAAAAAAAATGCAACCATCTTCTCAATCTCCCGGAGCCTGAATTCAAAAAGGCCATGTCCGGCGCCTTTCCGGAACGGCCCAAAAGTTTTTCGCACATTATAAAAACCAACATGGAGGGCGCGCCCCATCTGGACCGTTGCCCCATTGTGCGCGATCTTGCTCCGGCCCAGGTGGCCCATGAAATCCAACAGGGCGCCATTGTGCTGGACACACGCGATACAGCCTCTTTCGGGGGCGTGCACATTCCCGGCAGCATCAATATCGGCCTGGCAAAACAGACCGCCAACTGGATTGGCATGGTAATAGATCCCGAATCCGATATCATACTTGTAGTTTCAGACGAAAAGGCCTATCATGATATGGAAATTCAACTCCATCGTATAGGCTATGACCGGATTGTGGGATTCCTTTACGGAGGCATTACCGCGTGGCAGGAAGAAGGCTTGCCCATTAGTCAATTGTGGCAGATTTCCCCGGAAAAGTTGAAAAGTAAACTGGCAAAAGGCCAGCCAAAATACTTTTTCGATGTGCGTACACCGGGCGAATGGAATTCGGGACACATCCAGTACGCCGATCATCTGCCTATTTCTCAACTTTTGAAATCGCCCCCGGACATCCCCAAAAACGAAGAGGTGATTGTCACCTGCGCTGTGGGCTACCGGGGCAATATTGCCGCCAGTTTTTTGCAAAGCCAGGGTTTCGAGCATGTTCACAGCCTTGCCGGAGGCATGAAGGCCTGGATCAACTCAGGCTATCCGGTTATCTGAAGGCCGCAGTTCTCATGACGTGTTCCCCCATGGGTTGGCTGATTTTTTTCATTTTCAGGGAGGACGTATGACTTGGCTAAGTAGAACACCTTTATCCTTTTTCAGGCGGGCCTTTTGCGCTTCGCCGTGTCAGGTTTTGGGGTTTGCAGGCCTTGCCGTCTTGTTTGCGGCGACCGGTTGCGCCCAGCCTCAATGGGAAAACCGATACGATTATGACACCATAGTCAGCCGCATAAACATCAGCACTCCGGCCCCTGCCAAGGACCATAAAGTCCAGGCTGCTCCCACGGAATTGGGCCAAATCACTTTGCCCGAAGCCATGAACCTGGCCCTGGAAAACAACCCGGATACCGACATGGCCCTGGCCCGTATCAGTCAGTCAGAGGCCATGATCGACCAAGCCCGGGCATCCTTCTGGCCCGTGGTGTCCCTGTACGGCTCCTACTCCCAGGGCGACGCCCCTTCCGGCTACCTGTTTTCCACCATTGACCAGCGGCTTTTGCCTCCCAACACCAACTTTAATGATCCCGGCTGGTTTGAAAACTACGAGGTGGGCGCCAAGGTGGGCCTCAACCTGTTCAACGGGGGAAGGGACTGGCTGAATTGGCACATGGCCAACACCGGCCTGTCCATCCGACAATTGGATAAACAGGCCGTCAGCAATGGCTTGGCCTCCTCGGTTATTAGTGCGTGGTACGACTGCCTGGCCGCCGAGGACTTTACGGAAATCGCCAGGGAATCCGTGGGAACGGTGGAATCCGAGCTCAAGCTCATGCAGGTGCGTTACGATGCCGGGGGCGTGTTGAAATCCGACGTGCTTTCCCTGGATGTGCGGCTGGCCCAGGCCCGGGAAGATCTGGTCCGCGCCCAAAGCAACCGCAGCCTATCCATGGCCGCCCTGGCCAATCTCATGGGCCTCAACCCCGACGCAGCCTTTGAACTGAACAAGCAAGACAATCCGGCCCTGGATCTCCCCGCGGACTATCAGGCGGGCGCGGTGATCGCCCTGGCCAAACGCCCGGAACTCAAAATGGCCCGTCTTGCCGTAGTCAACTCGGCCATGGGCGTGGACATGGCAAAAAGCCACTACCTGCCCACGGCGGACGCCCAGGCAAAATACTACCTGGACGACCCCAACGCCAGCTTTGACAACGACCGGGATAACTGGACCGCAGGCGTCATCATCAACTGGAACGCTTTTACCGGGGGCCGCGTGTCTTCCGGGGTGCGGCAGGCTCGGGGCGTGCAGGACGAAATGCTGGCCGCAGACCAAAAGGCCACCCAAAACGTGCTTCTGGACCTTAAAACCGCTTACCTGAACCTGGCTTCCGCCCAGGCGCGAAATCAGGTCACTGCGGCGGCGGTGGCCCAGGCCCGGGAATCCCTGCGTCTGGTGAAAATGCAATTTGAAGGCGGCTCGGCAACGGTAACTCGATACCTGGACGCGGAACTGGCATTTAACAGCGCCAGGATGCGGGCCTCGTCCGCCTTGTTTGACAGTGAAAAAGCAGCGGCTTCCGTGGGCCGCGCCTTGGGCTTTTGGGTTTCCTGGGAGGGTAAAGATAATGAATAGTCCGTCCAAACTGAAAAAAATTCTTGTTCCTGTGGCTGGTATGGCTGTTTTGGTCGTTTTATTGCTTTATATGACAGGCGTGTTTACCGGCGGGAAAATCCCTCCAGGCGCCACGGACGCCAGGGTCTCGGCTCCGCCTCCCCCGGCCACAGCCACTGTGTCTGTGGAGGATATCATCGAATATTACGAAGCCGTGGGCACTGTCCGGCCCCGCACTGAAACCCAGATTGAAGCTCAGGTTACGGGACGTATTCTCCAATACCATGTGAGCCCCGGAACCCAGGTGGTCAAAGGCCAGATGCTCATCCAACTGGACAGCAGCCAACTCAACGCCCAGGTGGAGGAATCGGCCCAGGGACTGGTTTCCGCCCGGGCCATGCACGAACAGGCCAAGCAGGGCCTGGAGCAGGCCAAGGCCGCCTTTGACGAGGCCGCCAAGGCCTATCAACGGGTTAAAACCTATTATGCCTCCGAAGCCGCGACTCAACAGGATCTGGAACGGGCGGAATCCGCCTATCTCCAGGCCCAGGCGGGAGTGCGTCAGGCCGAGGATGGCGTGAAGGGCGCCAGGGCCGGGGTGGTTCGCGCTCAAACCGTGGTGGATCAAAGGCAGATTTCCAAGGAATACACCCAAATCACAGCCCCCACGGACGGCGAGGTGGTCAAAAGACTGGCGGAAAAAGGCGATCTGGCATGGCCCGGCAAACCCCTATTGGTCATCCAGACCCGCAGCCAGCTTCGCCTGGAAGCCGTGGTCCGGGAAGGCCTTATCAGCCATGTACGCATCGGAACGCCTCTGGAAATCGCCATTGACTCCATGGACTTGATCATTGAAGGCACGGTGGAGGAAATCGTGCCCTCTGCGGATCCCATAACCCGCACCTTTTTGGTCAAGGTGGACCTGCCCCAGATGCCGGGCATGTTTCCCGGGATGTTTGGACGCCTTATGATTCCGGCGGTCACCCGTTCCGTGGTGGCGGCGCCCAAGTCCGCCATTGAAAGGACAGGCCAGCTCGAAATGGTCACGATCCAGGAAGACGGAATCTGGAAAAAGGTCTTTGTAAAGACCGGTAAGGCGCTGGGACCAAACAGGGTGGAAGTGCTTTCCGGCCTTAAGGGCGGTGAAACCATCGGCGTCGCGGGGGGAGAAAATGGCTGATCAGCACCAGGTACCCGGGGGATTAATCACCTGGGTCGTACGCCTGTTTATTGAATCCAAGTTATCAATCCTGTTTATCATCTTCTCTCTGGGGCTGGGAGCCGCCAGTATTTTTATGACGCCCCGGGAGGAAGAACCCCAAATTGTCGTTCCCATGGCGGACGTCTACATCCAGGCGCCCGGGGCCAGTTCGGAGGAAGTGGAAAAGCTGGTGGCCACCCCTCTGGAGCGTCTTTTGTGGCAGGTGGACGGCGTGGAGTATGTGTATTCCACCTCCCAGCGAGACATGGCCGTGGTCACGGTGCGCTTTTTTGTGGGGGAGGACAGGGAACGCTCCCTGGTCAAACTCCGCAACAAGATTTCCATGAACCAGGACCAGGTGCCACCCATTGTCAAAGGATGGGTGGTCAAACCCGTTGAAATTGACGACGTGCCCATTGTCAACCTCACCCTGTACTCGGACCGCTACGACGACCACGCCCTCACGCGCATTGGGCAGGAAGTCCTGGCCCGGCTTTCGGAAGTGGCGGATATCTCCCGCACTTCCATCGTAGGCGGACGCAAAAGGGAAGTGCGTGTGGAACTCCTGCCCGACCGCATGGGCGGCCTGGGCGTGAGTATGCTGGAAGTGAGCCAGGCTCTGGCTGGCACCGACGCTTCCGTTACAGCCGGGTCGTTCTCCCGGTCCAATCAGGAAATTATAGTAACCGGCGATGGCTTTGTGTGCTGCGCCGGGGACGTGGAAAACCTTGTGGTGGGCGTCCACGGAGATCGCCCCGTGTACGTTCGGGATATCGCCCGGGTGACCGACGGTCCCGAAGAAGCCGTTGCCTACTCGCGGTTTGGTTTTTCCCAACATTACCGCCAGGAAAAGGGTCTGGAAAATTCTCCGGCGGACTATCCGGCCGTCACTCTGGCTCTTGCCAAGAAAAAAGGGACCAACGCCGTCAATGTGGCGGAAAACATCCATAAGAAGCTGGAAGAGTTGAAAAAGGACGTCATCCCGCCGGACGTTCATGTTGTCACCACCCGGGATTATGGAGCCACGGCCCAGACCAAGGTGGACGATTTGCTGGAATCCCTTTTTTTCGCCATCCTCACCGTGGTGGCCCTTCTCGTTTTCACCCTGGGCTGGCGGGAAGCCCTGGTGGTGGCCCTGGCCGTACCCATCAGTTTCGCCCTGGCCCTGTTTGTAAACCTCTTGTTCGGGTACACCATTAACCGGGTTACGTTGTTCGCCCTGATCCTTTCCCTGGGGCTGGTGGTGGATGATCCCATCATCAATGTGGACAATATCCAGCGGCACATAGGCCTGGGCAGGCTTAAGCCCAAGGAGGCCACCCTTTACGCGGTCAACGAGGTCCTGCCTCCGGTCATCATGTCCACCCTGGCTATCATCGTGTCCTTTATTCCCATGTTTTTCATCACGGGCATGATGGGGCCGTACATGTCACCCATGGCTGCAAACGTCCCCCTGACCGTTATCTTTTCCATGGTGTGCGCCCTCACTATCGTTCCCTGGTTTTGCTATAATCTTCTCAAAGGGAAGGCCGTGGAAGGTGCGCCGCCCGTCGGGGACATCACGCCCCCGTGGGTTAAGGCGGGCTATGCCTGGATCGTGCGGCCCTTCCTGGATTCCTCTTTGCGAAGGGTTCTTTTGGCGGTGATTGTGGTGGGGCTGCTAATTTTTTCAGCGGCTCTGGCCGTGTTCCGCTTTGTCCCCCTTAAAATGCTTCCCTTTGACAACAAAAACGAGTTCCAGATTATTCTGGATATGCCCGAGGGAACTACCCTGGAAGCCACGGACCGCGCTGTCCGGGATCTGGAGGTCTATCTCCGGGGCGTGTCCGAAGTCACCAACACCATTTCTTTTGCAGGCGCTCCCTCGCCCATGGATTTCAACGGCATGGTGCGCCATTATTACTTGCGCCAGGGCGGCAATATGGCCGATATCCGGGTGAATCTGGTGGACAAGATAGGTCGCCAGGAGCAAAGCCACGCCATTGTGCTCCGTTTGCGTCCGGACCTGGAAGCCATCGCTCAAAAGCATGGCGTGAACATGAAAATCGTGGAGGTGCCTCCTGGACCTCCGGTCATTTCCACGGTGGTTGCCGAAATTTACGGGGCGCCCAACATGCAATACGCCGACCTCATTGGCGGCGCATCCTATGTGCGCGGCGTCATGGCCAAGGAACCCTTTGTGGTGGATATCGACGACACCACGGAAACACCCCGCGACCGCCTGGACTTTGTCCTGGACAAGGAAAAAGCCGCGCTCCACGGAGTGACGACCGAAATGATCACCCACACCCTGCGTATGGCCGTGGCGGGAGTCAGCCCGGCGACCGTCCATGCACCCGGTGAGCGGCAGGTTTTGCCCGTAACGGTTGTTTTGCCCCGGACTCAGCGATCCACCGCCCAGGGCCTGACTCAGATTCCCATCAAAACCGCCTCCGGCAAAATGGTGTCTTTGGGCGAACTGGGAGTTTTCCAAAAAACTCCCGTGGATCAGCCCATCTACCATAAGAATTTAAAACCCGTGGTGTATGTGTTCGGCGAAATGGCGGGCAGGGCGCCGGGAGAAGCCATCCTGGATATGCAGGACACATTAAAGACCGCCCCCCCGCCTCCTGGCATCGAGGTGGAGTGGGCCGGAGAAGGGGAATGGGAAATCACCCTGAGTGTTTTCCGGGATATGGGCTTGGCCTTCCTGGCGGCCTTTGCGGGCATTTACATCCTGCTGGTCATTCAGATGAATTCCTTTTTCATGCCCGTGCTAATCCTCATGGCCATCCCCCTGACCTTCATCGGCATCATGCCGGGATTCTGGCTGTTTAACCTGCTTTTCGGAACCACGGTGGGTCCTTTTGACAACCCGGTTTTCTTCACAGCCACCAGCATGATTGGGATGATAGCTCTGGGAGGTATCGTTATAAGGAATTCCCTGGTGCTTATAGAGTTCATCCAGCAGGCCATGAAGGAAGGAACCGGTCTCAAGGAAGCCATCCTCCAAAGCGGCGCGGTCCGGTTGCGGCCCATTGTGCTGACAGCCGCCACTACCGCCCTGGGCGCCTGGCCCATCACCCTGGACCCGATTTTTTCCGGGCTGGCTTGGGCCTTGATTTTTGGCCTGTTCGCGTCCACGGCCTTCACCCTGCTGGTGGTCCCGGTGACCTACTATGCCCTGAACAAAAACAAGATGTAATCGATTAGCATAACCACATGTTGACAAAAAAACCTCCTCGCAACAAGCTGCGGGGAGGTTTTTGTTTCCATTCCAAGGTTTCTCTGCCCACCGTCATTCCCGAATGTCTTTATTGGGAATCCAATGTCCTTATCTTTTTGCCGAAGGGGCGCTGCTTGCTGCGCCCTGATCAAATCACCGCCGCAAAGCGGCAACACCAATTATCGCAAAGCAAAAATTTGTATGGAAAACCCCAATAAATCTTCAAGGAAAAAAACCTGCAATCCCTCCCCCTCTTGTCCTACAACCCCATGCTTGTCCTGCGGATTAACTCCTCTTTCATTTGCGGGGTGAGGTCATTGAAATAGGCCGAATACCCCGAAATCCGCACCAGAAGATTGGGGTAGGCCTCGGGATTGTCCCTGGCCTCCATGAGCACCGCCGGGTCCAGCACATTGATCTGGGCCTGCATGCCTCCCCGCTTGAAATAGGTGGAGAAAATGCTTTGCAGGGCCATGCAACCGGTGGGCGTGCCCACGGTGTTTGCGTCGAATTTGATATTGAAATTGATGCCGTTGTCCGCCTTGGAAAAGTCCATTCGGTTCATGGAGTTCAGCACCGCGGTGGGGCCTTTCCGGTCCTGTCCGTTGGAAGGCGCCATGCCGCCGGATAGGCTTTCTCCCATTCTCCGTCCGTTGGGTAGGGCTGCGGTCACATTGCCCCAGTATTCGTGAAGGGTCACGGAATAAATGCCCGTGGTGTACTTGCCGCCCCGGGTGTTTTGTTTGCCTTCCAGGGTAGCTTTAAACACATCCAGGACATAGGCGGTCCATGCGTCGGCCTGGGGATCGTCATTACCGAACTTGGGCAGTCCCCGCAAATAATGCCGCCATTTGGAGTCCGCAAGATTATCCTTTAGCAAGGCCGCCAGGTCTTCCATATTCAATTTCTTTTCTTCAAACACGGATTGCTGAATAGCCGCCAGAGAATCCCCCACGTCCACCAGACCCACGCACTGGATACCCGAAAAATTATACCTGGCCCCGCCCCGGGTGGAGCATACGCCGTTGTCCAGGCAACCGTCCAGGAGCATGCTGGTAAGCGGCGTGGGATGGTGGGCTGCGTTGGCCCTTTCTATGGCCTTGAGATCCTTCAAAAGCCGGTTCATGCCATAATGCATCTGGATTTCAAAGGCTTCCAGCACGTCCTCCATGGATTTCATTTGGGAAACCGGTTTTGTCCTGGCCCCCACCCGGGCCATGCGGCCCAAGCGCCTGCCCTGATTCAACGCCAGTTCCAGCATGATGGGCACGTTCATAAGAGCCGCGTCCGTGGATGAAAAGGATTTTCCCTGGGAGACCGGTTCCACGCAACCCACGGGAGTGTAGTTGCGGGCGTCGCCGATTTTCACCCCGTTCTTTTTCAGGATCGGCACAATAACTTCGTCATTGTACAGGGACGGGGAATTGGCTCCTTTGGATAGGATTTCATAAATCCTGTCTACGTATTTCTTGGGGGAACTTTTGTGAATCCGGGCCGTGTAATTGGGCTGGCGCATGCGCAACTCGTCCATGACTTCCAAAAAAATCATGGAAAGCTCGTTGGTGGAATCCTTGCCGTTTGGATGGGTTCCGCCCACGTTCACAATCTGGCCATTGAAAAGCCCCCCGTGCACCCGGGTAATGAACTCATTGAATACCGGCACGATCTCCGCCATTTTGATGGAAAAAGCGCTCACCAGTTCCTTGGCCTTGTCCCGGGTCAGGGCGCCGCTTTTCACGTCCTTTTCATAATAAGGGTACAGATAATGATCCATCCTGCCGGGACACACGGAATTATCCAGGCTTTCGTTATTGATGGCTATCTGTGCGAAATAGCAGCATTGCAACGCCTCGCGGAACGAGGCGGCCCCCTTGCGGGGAATGGTTGAGCACACCTTGGCGATGGCCTTGAGTTCCAAGGCCCGATCCCGGTCCATCTCGCTCACGGCCAAGTCCCGGGCCAGTCGGGCGTAGCGTTCTCCAAAGACGGCCAGACCTTCCGCCGCAATCTTGACGCTTTCGTAAAAAAACCATTTGTCCGCGTCCATCAGGTTTTCTTTTTGGAGCTTGGCGGCCCGGGCTGCAATGCCGTCCGTGCCCAGGCGGCACAGGGTTTCGTAATCCGGGGCCACGTGGGAAATCCCGGCGGATTCGTTGATGACATAATAGTGGCCCATAAGCTGATTCAAAATCATGGAAAAGGTTTCCAGCCACGATTTATAGACCTTGACCGGCAGCATCCTGGAAATCCAGAAAGGCACTATGAACAGAAGCCTGGCCTGATCCTCGGCCGAAATTTCCAGGGGATTGACCTCCCGATCGCGGAATTTTAACAAATCCTGCATCACCACCAGCCCGTGCAACTCGGGAAACAGAATCCCCCCCACCCTGCGGGAAGTGTAGTTGCCCACAATCAACTCTCCGGGATGGATTGAGATGCTCCGTTTTTTCTGCACATGGGCCAGAGCCTCGGCCATTTGTACATAAATGTGCTTGTGGCGGTTGGCCTTGTCCTTGAAATATTCGGTCCACAGCAAAGCCCGTTCCGGGCAAATTCCCGGCGCGGCTTTTTGGACAGATTCCCTCAGCCGGGCGACCCGGTCCTTTTCCTTGACCAGGGACAATTTTCGCGCGTCCGGGCCTGCTTGTTTTTTAGTCGTAGATAATGGCATGGATGTCCTTCCTTTCAAATGCCTCCCTGGTCTGGGTCAGATAATGGTCCGGGATGCCGGATATTTCAAAGGGCTCTGCTTCCGATCCCAAACGGGGTATCTTGGCCTGCCCCAGATTATGGTAAGGCAAAAGATGGATGGATGTTTTGTTGGCTCGCCTTAAAAAGGCGGCGGTCTGAGCAATGTTTTGGTCCGAGTCATTCACTCCGGGTATCACGGGCATGCGGGCCTGGAGTTTAGGAAAATCCCTGGCCAGACCGGAAAAATTCTCCAGAATCCGGGTATTGGGAACTCCTGTAAACCGGGCATGGGCCCGGGAATCCATGAGCTTGAGGTCAAAATAGATGAGGTCCACCAGAGGCAACAAATCTTTTAAGACGGCGTATCCGGCCATTCCGCTGGTTTCCAGGGTCGCATGGATGCCCTCGGCCCTGACCAGGGGCAGGAATTCGCCCAGGAATTCCCAATGCATGAGAGGTTCGCCTCCCGAAAGGGTAATCCCGCCTCCCGAATCCAGAAAAAAATCCCGGTCCGCCACGATATCCTCCAGGAGGTCCAGTGCGGTCCAATCCTTTCCCACAAGACGCAGGGCGTCCTGGTTGCAAACCCGGGCGCAGTCTCCGCAGGCGTTGCACAAATCCCGGTCAATGCGCTGGTCCGCAAGGCTCAGGATGGCGGCCCGGGAGCAAGCCTCAAGACATTCAAAGCACTCAATGCATTTTTCCTGGTAAAAGGCTATTTGCGGCCCTGTGCTCTGGGATTCGGGATTCTGGCACCACCGGCACCGCAAGGGGCACCCCTTGAAAAAGAGGGTGGTCCTCACCCCCGGACCGTCGTGGATGCAAAAACGCTGGATGTCGAACAATATAGCCATAACCGCCCCCCTGCTAAATGGCTACCTGAAGTGAAACAATCGCCGAAAAAAAATGCCCTGCCAGGAATATAGGCTCCGGCCTGGATTTTTCTCCCAATCCTGAATGGCAATTGCGTATCACCTAAAAGAATACCACGCTCCAGCCCGGGCCGCAACCCCGCCCCGGCTCTTTACAGGAAACCCGGGTTATGTCATAAGGCAGACAAGAGCCGCGCAGGCGGCTCGAATTCTTTAATCAGCAGCCGGGAATCGATGGGATCATGATCTCTTTGGAATTTTAAGACTTTCTTACAGTGGGCAGGGCTTCATAACCCAGACACTGTTTCAAAGGGCTTGCACCGCTCCCTCCCCCTTGACGGGGGAGGGCTGGGGTGGGGGTGATATTTCACCCGACTTCCAAAAAATTACCCCCCATCCCGTCCTTCCCCCGCAAGGGGGGAAGGGACCATGATTTCAGGGTCAGGCCTCCGGGAATTCTCCTGGTTTTTAGTAGGCCCGCCCGTTTGATTGATTGCGGTAATCTATATTCCCGAATGTTATGCTTTTAAAAATCAGGGGAAAGCCATGCTAAGCAAACGCATTATCGTGTGCCTGGATGTCCGGGACGGAAAGACCACCAAGGGAATCAAGTTCAAAGGCAATGTGGATATCGGCGATCCCGTGGATATGGCCCGTATCTATTACGAAGCCGGTTGCGACGAACTGGTCTTTTACGATATCACCGCCTCCCATGAAAAACGGGGCATCATGATAGACGTGGTCCGGCGCGTGGCGGAAACCATCTTCATCCCCTTTTCCGTGGGCGGAGGCATTTCCAGCGTGGAAGACATGCGGGAGGTCCTGCTTGCTGGCGCGGAAAAGATTTCCGTCAATTCCGCGGCGGTCAAAAATCCCCAAATCATCACTCAGGGGGCCGAAGCATTCGGCAACCAATGCGTGGTCCTTGGCATGGATGTGAAGCAGGTGGAAAAATCCGAAAAAATCCCCTCCGGCTACGAAATCGTCATCAACGGAGGCCGCACCTACATGGGCATGGACGCCCTGTGGTGGGCCCGGGAAGGGGAGCGCCTGGGCGCCGGGGAAATCTGCCTCAACTCCATTGACGCCGACGGCACCAAGGAGGGCTATGAATTGGATTTGACCGCCCTGATTTCCGAAAACGTGAACATCCCCGTCATCGCCTCCGGCGGCGGCGGCGTTCCCCAGCATCTTGCCGATGTCCTCACCACAGGCAAGGCCGACGCGGCCCTTATCGCCTCCATGGTCCACTACGGAACCTACTCCATAGAACAGATCAAAGACCACCTCAAAGCCCAGGGCATCCCCATAAGGAGCGAGTTGCAGTAAATTTAAAAACAGGTAAAGGCTATTTTTCCAAAGTGAAATGCGGTGCCTGGACAACGTGTTTATTGAACGCCTGTGGTGGACACTCAAGTACTATTATGTGTATTTACAGGAGTTTGAAGATGGGATCCAGCTGCGAAAAGGGCTGGCGGGATGGTTTGATTTTTACAACAAGGAACGTTCCCTCCAGTCCCTGGATGCGAGAACGCCCAACGAGACGTATTTTGGTTTGCCCGGGCCTTTGGCCTGGGTGCGTGACGCACAATGGCCCGGAATCCTGGGGCCGGAGGGCATGATTACCGGCTCGCCTTGGCGCTGCCAATCTACCGAAGCACTCGTTCTTGTCAAGGGCAAGCTCGCTGCGCTCATGTAAGCACCCTTGACAAGACCTGCGCGCCTCCCGCAGGCGCTACTCCGATTTTGTGAAAGCCGGGCTGAACATGGGCAAGCGGGAGGATCTAACAGGA
>JAEINP010000065.1 GCA_016342355.1 Desulfatibacillum sp. | reverse complement strand
GGAAATGGAGGAACTGCCCTGACGGCTATCCTCCAACTCCCTGCCAGGCGGCCCAATTCTACACGACCATTTTTGGCTCAATTTAATACGACCATTAACAAGGCTTCCCGGCGGTCTGTTTTCCCCAAAAAAAAAGGCCCCTTTTCATAGGAAAAGGGGCCCATTATATTTTGTAAAAAAGCCGGAGGCCAAGCCTTACCAGTTGTACCGTAACCCCATGGAAATGAACATGCCAGTGGTCTGTTGGTTGTAGTTGAGGTTGGCATAGGGGTTGTAAATCAAGGCTGTCAATTCCCGGGTATTGAGGTTCTGGCTTATCCCTCCATTGTTGTAATCCATTTTAATATCCTCAGCCATGATAAGTCCTACACCCAAATCCAGGGTTGCGTTCCGGGTAAGATCAATTCCTAACCCTCCGGATAGGATTTTCATGTCCGGCAATACCAACATGGCATCCCGATACTCCTCCCTGACGGAAGTGGGTCTGTCTTCATATCCGAGGCGCAGGTCCAGCCATGGTGTGGCGGCAAATTCCAATCCAAAGCATGCGTGCAGCGTGTCCACCATGTGGCGTTCAAACACAATGGTGCGATTTCCGTATTGGTAACCAAGCAGATGGGCGAGTTTCAAAACCTGTAAATCAAAATCAAACTCGAACACGTTGCTTTCCATGGTGGACCATTGGGTCCATTGGAGGTCAGCCGTAAGTTTTAACCTTTTGAATGGTTTTAGCATGATTCCAGCCTGGACATGGCGGGGTTGTATCATTTCCACACTGCCCCGGCCCGACTGGTAGTCAAGTCCACCTTCTGTAGGAAGGCCCAGGGACTCTGTGAAAACCCTGACCAAGCTGTTGGCTACTAACCAATCCATCATGTTTTGAAACTTTTGGGAGTATTCCAAAGTAAAATGCCCGGAGAGTTCCTGCTTTACTTCACTTTGATAGCATAGGCCCAAGGCAAACCAGTCTTTGGGTTCCCACAGCAAACCCAAGTTAAAAGACGGCGAGAAATTGTCTTCCAGGCGCTCTGCGGTCATGCGCCCCATGTCATCAAAAGCGTACATTCCGCCGCCGAAAAGCGGAAATGGAATAAGTCCCAAAAACAAAGCAGGGTCCAATTTCTGGGTAAGGTTGCCAAGGAGGCCGGTCAGGGCAACCATGTCATTGGGAGCGCGCATTTGCATACGAATGCCCATGGAAGAAAAACCCAGTCCAATGGACGCCCCCAGGGAGAGGGTGTCATTGACTTTGTAGGCAATCCCGGGGGACAGCACAATACGCTCCAAATGTAGCATTTGAGCGCCGTATGTGGCCGGACCTTCCGGGTTTTGTAATCCAACGGCCATGGGAGAATACATGGCAACACCCACACTCCACTTTTTACCGACCGGATGGTAGCCCATACCGCCATAGGGGGCAAAGGTGACATTGGACACAGGCCCATTAAACGGCAGGCTGATAACCATGCCTTCGGAGGTGCTGCTGGCCCCTGCCACAGGATCATTCCCCTGCCCGAAAAAGCTGACATAACCATCAGGCTTGTCCCATTGCTGGGAAATATTGAAGTTGGGGATCATGCCTCCCATCTCCATTTCTTTGCCCCGTAACTGGGTCAGGCCTGCCGGGTTGTAATGAAGCGAAAAGACCCCGGGCGGACTGGCGGTCACAGCATTCCCAAGGGATATTCCCCTTGTGCAGATGGCAAGCTGTTCGGCCAGGGATGCATAAGCGGAGGGCGGAAGGGAAAAAAACAATACTCCCCCAACCAAAATCGCAAATAAGGCCCTAACAATTATATACTTGTTACGTTTTTGTGTCTCTGGCCGCAAAAATATTGTCATTTCTACACCGGTTAGAAATAATCTTGCCCGAAAAACGGAATTCCCTAACAGGATATTTCCGGACTTAAAGTGAAAATTCAAAAGGTATACTGGCGTTAATGGAATAACTTTCCACGCCGATTAACCCGTAGCCAAGGCCCACGGACAGGGTCGTCTTGGGGGACAACCGCCAACCGGTGGAAATGCTGAACGATGCGCTACTCGAGTCATCACCCTCGTAAACCCGAGCCTGATACCCATACAAAGGCCGTAATCTGAATTCGGAACTGGAAGAATGGCTGGCATTGAACCTGAACGTGATGGACGTGGTATAAGATAGTGAAAAACCAAGTCCAAAGGCATAACTGATGGTGTGCCCCGGCCTGACTTCCTCAAGTACCATTACCTGGTCGTACCCGTTCGAGCGTTTTTGATCTAGGCCGGTAACCCTTGCGGAATACCCTGCGCTGAGCCCGCCAAACACTATGACAGGATCCAGTAATTTGCTGAAATTCGCTCCCAGGCTAAAAGAATGAGCCCCATCTCCCGTGGACATTTCATTGTCAGGATCAATTTTATAGGGGCTTCTTCCTGTGGGCGCATTATATCCAAAGGATAGCAAAATGGCAGGCCATTTGGCGCTCTCTTGCTTGGCTTGGTACGAAACGCCAAAAGACATGTCCCCCAGGTCGGAGATTTGCTGATCTTCGCCTGAAACCTGGTACTTATACACAAAGGGAAACGTGGCGCTTAAGGACACCTTGTCCATAAGACCATAGCCCAATCCCACTGAGTTAATCAGGCTGTAATAGGCTTCCCTTTCAATTTCCACATATTGATAGGACAAACCATCGGCAGTTTCCGTGGCTATCCGGTCATAGGAAGAATGGCTATAAGAGAGGCTGTACCGCATTTCTATGGTGCGGCTTTTTAAAAGCACGAACTCCGCCGTATCCTCTTCCGTAGCCCTAAGGACTTCCTCGGTTTTTTTTCTTTCCGATGCTTCTTCCCTGGTGGGCAACAGTGCCTTGCGGGCATCAGCTTCCCGCTTGTAAAGATCCAGTTCATCCTCCAGACCGTCTAACCGTTCTTGAAGGGTTTTGTATCCCTCTACCTGAGTGGGTGATGGATCCCCGGAATCCGCGGCCATTGCGGGCCCAAGGCCCAAGGCTATGACAATTCCTATGATTGCTGTCAGCAATAAGAGATAGCGTGGCAAGAAAAAGCTCCTTTCCAAATGGTCCCATGGGCATGTTTTTTACCCTGGAGTGTTTACCACTACAAAGTTTCCCCTAAATACAAGGGATTGCATCAGTTGTTTATTACCGTGGTGTTGCCGCTGCTATTAGCCTCTGTGCTCTCGTTGGAAATCCGGATTTCAAAACGTGTGCTGGAAGATGAATTGGCGGATGACTCGGGAGCAGAGTATACAACATGGCCTGGCTTAGCCCTGAAATTTATCTTGTTGACGGCCATGCCTGTTATGTAATCCGCCTCAAACTGAGGGGTAATAACAGATGTCTGGGGAGAGGTGCAAACCATGATGTGGCGGGCCATTTCATTATCGATAAAACGGAGATCTTTTTTGGTTAACTCCAAAGCATGGAACCGGCGCGTTCCGCCGTTTGCTCCGCCATTGGCATATCCGTCACTGTTGGCATATCCATCACTACTGCCATACTCGTTTCCGTTGCCATAGCCGTTGCCGTTCCCAAAACCGTTTCCGTTTCCGTCCCCGTTACCAACCCCCCCAATATTGCCGTCCCCGTTTCCATTCCCCAAGGCGTCGCTGTTCCCAAAACCGTTTCCGTTTCCAAATCCGTCGCCATTGCCAAAGCCATTTCCATTTCCAAATGCATTGCGATCCAGGGAACCGTTCATGCTATTGCCCTGGATGCCTCCCACGAACAGGCCCAATGCATTGATTTCCTCTGGCGAAGAGGGAATTTTGGCGCGATTATTCACAGGACCGGAACCTGCCCCGTTCCCGTATCCATTTCCGTACCCGTTGCCATAGCCATTCCCGTAACCGTTTCCATTACCATAACCGTTCCCGTTCCCGTAACCGTTTCCATTTCCATATCCGTTCCCGTTGCCATAGCCATTCCCGTTGCCATAGCCATTTCCGTTCCCGTATCCATTGCCATTTCCGTACCCGTTCCCATTACCGGAACCGGGAGGCGCAACAGGCGGAGCATAACGGGCGACCCGCCTCCCGCCAGGGGTCTTGTAGGAATTCGCAGTTTTAGGCAGCACAACAAAGATGACGTTCTTATACCACAGCCGTTCGAATGTAGCCAGCGGGAAACTAATGTTGCCCATGGAAGGATCGGCAATCATGACATGGCCATTATAAATTCCCTTTATAACGACAAAGTGGAGATAACCAAAAAGATCTATGGAAACAATAAAGGGAATTCTCAGCTTTTTTACGTCGTTTATTTCCGCCTTGTATCCATGAGCTTCATAGCCCAACACTTCTACCAGGCTTTTCATGTCCAAAAGAGAAAAAGCCCTGCTTTGGGAAATGCGCTCTACATCCCCGTATGTAAGGAGGCCGTTGATGATATGGGGTTCGGAAAGGTTTTCCCCCAAATAATGATTCAACAAGGTGGTTAACGCCGCGGAACCGCAACTATAATCATACATTTGCCGGACAATATTCTTATAACGCCCTTCTGTCAAAGATGGCAAGGATTGCCTGGGTGTGACAGGCTGCCCAAGGCCGGTCTGAACCATGTAGGTCCCCTGAGGAAGGGCCTGGGGCTCGTAAAAACCTGTCAACATGGCTATACCGATTAAAAATCCTGCCAGAACATGCATAATAGAATCACATCCCCGGCTGGCTCGCGCAAATGTCCAGCCATAATGTTATAATGAGCGTCTTGGCAATTCCTGTTGTGTCTTCGCCATACGTCCTGTTTTGTCCGGATGATGTTTGTATCCAAGGCCCGAAATGCTGTAACAAATCAAACACTACACCGCTGAGACATGACTTTGATCTGCCAGGAGATATATACTAAAACCTGGTTCGGATCTCGAAATTACTCTCCCTGACATAAAAGTCGCCAAATTCAAGGCCTCCCAAGGACCTCCCCTGGTCCACACCAGTCCCCAATTTGACATCATCAAAAGATATTCTCCCGATGAGATCGGGCAGGCCAATGGTCATATAACTGTATTTACTGTTATACCCGGTATTGATAACAAGATTGTTAATAATCATGGGACCGACGGGATCTTCGCCATCATTCATGCGCATGCCGGAAAAAGTCAAATACCCTGGATCGCCGGGTTCCCCATCCTCGACATACCCGTCAAAATCCCCCCAGGAAAGATAGCCTCCCGTTACTTCCAGGCTCATGTCTATCCGAATCCCCACCTGGCCCGTATGGGCAGCCAAATCAGGATTTCCCAATTCTTCCAAATCGCCTTCCAGCTTGAAAAAACTGTCCAGGCCCGGGTCCGGCGATTCTTCCAAAATATCGTGCGACAAGTCCCCGCGAATTTCCGTGTTTTCCCTAACAGACCCTTCATGCCTGTCTTGGGCGAAACAAAACGAAGCCGGGAGGGCCATCAGGCAACATAAAGCTATGATAAAAATTTTCATGTCCCTCCTCCCATGGGTG
Source organism: Desulfatibacillum sp. (assembly GCA_016342355.1). GTDB lineage: Bacteria > Desulfobacterota > Desulfobacteria > Desulfobacterales > Desulfatibacillaceae > Desulfatibacillum. The sequence goes on along the minus strand of JAEINP010000065.1, from coordinate 18,208 downwards.
ACAATGGCATACCCTTTCAAAAATAGACGTTAACTCAAGGAATGGGCTCTATCCTGATGGTACTGTCGCCCATTTGAATTCCTGTCATGGCGATTTTGCCAATATTCAGACCCGTGTTCGGTTCCGTGCCAATTTTAAGCGAGTCAAAACCCCAACCCGAATCATCGTCATTAGTGAGGGTCCCAATCACCAGGATCAAATACGAACTGGCGCCGTCGCTGCCCACATCAATCTTCCAGCCAGTTCCGGTGACAGGAGTATTGGCCGTGCCGCCATTTGCCCAGAAATCACCAAGGGTGACACAGGCCTTGTCACTAGCGGGGTTTGTATCATCGGGAAACCCATCAAAATCCATGAGAGAAAGATACCCCGAAGTGGCCTCCAAGGCGATATCAATGGTCAGTCCGACCTGCCCCTTGATCTCGGACAGTTCCATGTCTTCCAAAGCAGTCATGCCTCCCAAAGAAAAGGAGGCCGAAAGCAATAACGCCGCCACAAGAAATATTAGATTGCATGTGATTTTTTTACCAGCCATTCAAGGCCTCCTATGCTATCCTGCGCGGCGGAAATAAACTGCCCATAAGGGCCGACAATGATCTATAGCAAAAATTTATATATTAAGTCCGTATTAATTGAATTTTAAGATTATTAACAATATCAATGCGGCGAAATTTGCATTGTGCCAGATGACAAGTCCATATTCGTTATGCTCAAACTCCCCAGGCTTCGGGTCCTTGCATCATCCACGCTTTCCCCCAAGGAAAGGTTGCCTATGGTAAACTCCCCGGTGATTTTAGGCAGCTGGATTATGAGGGATGTGACGCCGGAAGCATTGGTGTCTGCGTCAATGGTAAGGCCTTTGATTTCCATGGAACCGATCCCGCCACCGCCATTGATTCTCAAGTCGTCCAATAACACTACGCCGATATTACCGTCGGTTCCAATGCCGTCATGGTCTCTCCAGGCAACATATCCGTCCACCAATTCAATGGAACCCTCTATGACAATTCCTACCTGTCCCTTAAGATCGGCCAGTTCCTCATCCAACTCGGTCATGTTATCAAAGGCAGTATGCCCGGCAAACGCCAGGACAGGGAAAAGCAGGAACCACAAGGCTGTAAGCGCAATATTAAATTTCATGGCTTTTATCTTCATCCTGCATCGCGCCTTTTTGTTGGCGCCCCCAAAAAAACAGAAAATGGCTGCGGAGGGAAGGCTAATGTCTTCCCCCCGCAGCACAATTTTCCAGAGGCGCATTTGCTAGTGGGCCGTGACTCGAAGGACGCTGTTTTTCATATTGAGATCTCCCACATATACCCGGCCCAAAGAACCGCCGGAATTCACATGGGACCCAATAAAGAAATTCTCTATGGATACCTGGCCCGAAATGGCGGGCATTCCCAGCAAAAGGTAGGTATTCGCGCCGGATGTGCCTACGTCCAGCGTGATGCCGGTAATGGTGATGGGGCCTGGAGAGGCGTTTCCATCATTAATCTTGAGGCCGCTCAAGGTTATCACCCCTTCTGTTTGAGATGCCGTCGTGCCAAAACCATCATTATCGGTCCAGGCAAGATAGGAATCCAGTAGCTGCCATGTCAAATCTATGGTGATGCCTGTCTGGCCGGTCACTTCCACCATGTCTTCCTCGGTGAGAGTGTCCATTCTGGCCAGGACAGTTACTGGTAGCACCAGCAATAGAATGATTATGACAGCAAATCGATTCATGGCTTCCACTTTCCTGCAATACGAATTCCAACACAGTGTGCAGGCGCCCCCTTAATGGGGATATACCGTGCAGGTAGTAGCGGCGTAGTTGATATTGCCCCACGTGATTGCGCCCAAAGAATTCCCGAGTTGCTCGTTGGTCCCTATGCGCACCGCGTCCACCTGCACCTGGCCCGTGATCACCGGAAGCCCGATAATCAGGGCGCTTTTGGTTCCGGTCGTCCCCACGTCCAGCTTCAACCCGGTAACCACCATGTTGCTGGCGCCAGCGCCGCCAACACTCAGGCCGTCCAAGGTCAACGTTCCCGTGCTTGCATAACCGGTGCCACCGTTGGAATCCGTGATTGCAAGATAGCTGCTGGTTAGGCGGGTTTCAAAGTCAATGGTGATTCCCACCTGACCGTGGATGACTCCCATGGAATCCTCCGACATGCTGTCCATGCGGGCAAGGGCGGAAACCGGTATGACCATTAAAACCATCGCTATGATCGCCAGCTTTTTCATGCGTTCCCTCCGTTTAGACTAACAAACAGATCCTAGTGAGCCATGATGGTGACGGTGCTGCCGGTCATGTCGAAGTTGGAAATGGTCAGAGAGCCCAGGCTGTTCGCTGGGAGTCCGGCGGCGGTGCCATCGGTCAGGTAAATGTTGCCAACCGTAATTTGTCCGACCATTGCGGGCAGGCCAATAACCAGGGAGGATACACCGCCCGTGGTGTTGCAGTCAATGGTCATGCCTGTCATGGCGATAGGGATAGCGACGGGTATGGCATCAGCAGTCCAGCCATTGTTGATGGCGATGGTATCCAACGTAATCGCGCCAGCCGTGCCGCCGTCGCCATCCCCATCGGTCCATTTTAATCCGCCAATGGAGGCCGCCAGGGACTGGTTGATGGTGATACCCACCTGACCGGTGACGTCGTTCAGGGAGCTTTCGTTCATCAGACCCATGTCTGCCAGAGCCAAGCCGGGAACGAGCATCAGGATTGCCGCCAAAATAACTAATTTCTTCATAACATCCTCCTTGAATAAGTGTGTTGTGGGTTAAGGGTAAGAGATTATTAATAATCAGGCCCTATGCCTGTTTTCAGCAATGACGCCATTTTGGTGCGCGGTATGCAGCAACAGAACCTTTTGCAATGGGCATGCCGCAGGGAGCAAAATTTTTTTACGTGAAAAATCAGACGGTTGTTTTTAGATTGGCATTCGGTGCAAGGGGCATTTTATCCCATGCGTAGAAAAATAATGCCACATACCCGCCATGCCGTGTCTGTTGGTGGTCCAATGAAAGCGACCTGATGAAAAACCACCCTAATTTTCCAGCCTGACCCGGCAAGGTATCCCAATCTATTGTATGCAAGGCTTAAAAGCCTTTTCCTGCTATGAGAGTTGCAAAAGTGTGGCTATGCTGTATTAAAACGTGTGGCGGGGCGGAAACCTGTGGATGACCTTGGGTAAAACCAAGCCGCCCTGTTCCCTGTGTGTGTCACTTCCCTGTGTGTGCTGAATTCTCCGCCGTGCTCGAAAGTATTTTAAAAAACATGCAATTTCGATTCGACTTCGACGCCCCCCCTTAAAAGGCTTTATTCACCCTTAGGGACATTTATACCCTTGTTTTTTTTCCAAGTCAAGTATCTAACGCATTTTTTTTCCTCATGTGTACAGAATTTTTTTTCAAGGCCCGCAGCGCCCGGAAAGGCCACCGTTGTTTTGGGATAAATTGAACTATATTAAAGAAATATAGCAGTTAATAACAGGCTTTCATGGCGTGGTATTTCAAAATCGACGGATCAGATATTCCAATTCAGGTTGTGAGAAAACAGGACGCCACAAAGCACTGCGCATTCATATTTCCAACATACCGGAGTATGGGATGAAAATACCCATTCGGGAATGAGCAGGGCCGCATAAAAAGATATCACTGACCTTTTTTCAAACATAACCCCCCCCGGGCAAAAGAAATAAATACCTACCCCAATCCGGAACGTTATGATAGGTTAAAATTCTTCGGCAAAAAACGGCCTTGTTTCATTTGCCACGCAATCAATCAGTACATATTTTCAGGAGGGAGGATGCAGGTCGGGCGCATTTCTTCAAAACTGAACTCAAAACCACTGGGGGGTGCTTTACTGGACAGCAAAGTTCAGGTCTCGTGGTACGATCTGGCCCTGGTTTTGTTTCCAATCCTGGCCTGGGGACTATACCATGGGGTGTTGCACGGCCCATTTGTATTTGACGATCTGGCCCAGATCAAGGAAAATTATCCTCTGCATGTGAAGGAGTTTGGTTTTGTAAATGTGCTGGAAGGGTTGCGCACCTCCCGACTTTCCGGCCGATTTGTCGCCAACTTTAGCTTCATGCTAAACTATTGGTTCGGAGGCTTGGATACTTACGGGTTTCATATAGTAAACATCGGAGTGCATGCTGTCACCGGCATCCTGGTTTTTTATTTTCTGCGCATTACCTTGCTCCTTCCCACAACGAGCCTGGGGGATGTTTCCCGGAACCGGGCGTCCATGATCGCTTTTTGGACGGCCCTCCTGTGGCTGGTCCATCCCCTGGCCACCCAGACAACCTCCTATATTGTCCAAAGGATGAACGGCCTGTCCTCCCTTTTTTATATAGGGGGGCTCCTTTGTTATATCCATGGGCGGATACGGAGACGAAAACTTTTGTTCGCCCTGTGCGGACTTTGTTTTATCCTGTCGGTGGGGTCCAAGGAAATCGGCGTTACCCTGCCTGTGGTGATTCTTCTTTATGAATGGTACTTTTTTCAGGATTTGAGCTCAACCTGGGTGAAACGGGGACTGCCATGGCTGGTGGCGGCTTTTCTTTTTGTATTCGCCTTCGGGTTTGTTCTCTTTGATCTTCACCCCCTCGCAGGCATTGCAGATTACTACCGGATTCGGGATTTCAACGTGATGGAGAGAATTCTTACCCAATTGCGGGTGGTTTGGTTTTATGTATCCCTAATCCTTTTCCCTCATCCGGGACGCTTGAACCTGGAGCATGACTTTCCCCTGTCCCATTCCCTGTTTGATCCTTTAAGCACATTCTTCAGCTTTGTGTCGCTTCTGGCGCTCCTGGGGTTTGCCGTAGGGATTGCCAAAAAACACAGGTTGTTCAGCTTTTGCATCCTGTGGTTTTTTATCACCCTGGCCCTGGAATCTTCTTTCATCCCCCTGGAGCTGGTCTTTGAGCACCGGACCTACCTGCCTTCCATAATGCTTGTCCTGGCCGTTGTGTTGTTGATTTTCAGGGCAAGCAGGAATTCAAAAACAGCCTGCATCTTATGCGTTTGCCTGGCTCTGTTCCTTTGTTTGGGAACCCTCCAGCGCAATCAGGTTTGGGCGGACCAGTTTGCCCTTATGTCCGACTGCCTGAAAAAATCTCCACACAAGTATCGGGTTCTGTACAACTACGCCAAAGCCCTTTCGGACGACAGGGTGGGCCGGTATGGGGAGGCCATTGTTTATTATAGGAGGGCCTTGGAGAAGGACCCTGAAAACGACAAGGCCCATAACAACTTGGGCGTGCTTCTGGCCAGACAAGGGATGGTCCACCAGGGCCTCAAACATTTACATAAATCCCTGGAACTCCAGCCTGCGAATCACAAAGCCCATCTGAACCTGGGACAGGTTCTTCTGGATGCCGGGGAAACCGTTCAGGCCATGGCCTGCTTTGAAAAGGCCCTGGCCCTTGAGCCCCGATACGCCCCGGCGCTCCACAATCTTGGCCTTGCCTACGAAGCCATGGGCGACAGGAAAAAAGCGGCGGGCTACATGGAAGAAGCCCTTGTCCTGGCGCCCGGGGATCTCCGGGGGCAGTATAATTACGCCTTGCTCATGAATAAAATGGGCGAAAAAGGGGTTGCATTGCGCCATTTCCGCATGGCTATGGATCTGGCCCAAAAGCAGGGATTGAAAGATTTTGCGGCCCAGGCCCGGGCCGCCCTGGCGGAATTGGAGGGCCAGTCATGAGCAATCAAAATAAACACCCAAACCATAATTCTGACCCAATACAAGCCCAAACCAACGGGAATCCAATCACTAATCTTGATATAGCCTGGCTGGTAATCCTTTTTCTGGCCTGTTTCATCGCGTACTGGCCCTCTCTCACAGGTCCTTTTGTCTTTGACGATCTGCACAATATTTTTTACAATACCCCCCTTCAAATCACCAACCTTAGTCCAGAGACTTTGTGGCAGGCCGCCTTTTCCAATCCGGACTTTTTCCGGCCCTTGCCCATGGCCTCTTTTGGCGTCAATCACTATTTGCATGGCCTGGATACACAAGGCTTTCATCTTGTGAATATTTCCATCCATTTTCTGGCCGGGGTGTTTTTGTTTCTTTTTATCCGCAAAACGTTTTCCCTTCCCGCATTCGGGCAATACAGAAAAAACGCCGCGCACCTGGCTGCTTTTTCAGCCTTGTTGTGGCTGGTGCATCCCATTCAAACCCAAAGCGTCGCCTATATTGTGCAACGCATGAACTCCATGGCGGGGATGTTTTTTATCCTGTCTCTCCTCTTCTATGCCTATGGAAGAACCACCCCTGATAAACGCCGCTCGCTCCTTTTGCTGACCCTGAGCGCGGTGGCAGCCCTATGCGCTTTCGTTTCCAAGGAAAACGCCCTGGTGCTGCCGCTGGTTATCATTCTGTTTGAATGGTTTTTTATCCGGGACCTTTCTACTGAATGGCTTTTGAGACATTGGTGGAAGATTGCCATAGGCGCAGGCGCCTTCGCCCTACTTATATGGATAGTCATAGGGGATGACATTCTTCATTGGATTGGGAACGGTTACGATATACGGCGGTTTACCTTAATGGAGAGGGTTTTCACCGAGTGGCGGGTGGTTGTCTGGTACTTGTCCCTGATGCTACTCCCACTGACTTCCAGGATGAACCTGATTCATGATTTTTCGGTTTCCCAATCCCTGTTTTCCAACTGGCAAACCCTGCCTGCCTTGGGACTCATAACCGTTTTTATGGTTCTGGCCTTCGCCCTGGCGAAAAAACACCGCCTCATATCCTTTGCCCTGCTTTGGTTTTTCATAACCCTTTTTATGGAGTCGTCCTTTATCGGCCTGGAACTGGTTTTCGAGCATAGGCTGTATATCCCCTCCATGATGCTTGGCATTCTCCCCGTTTTGATGATGTTCCGTCTAATCAAACAGCCCGTGTTGGCTGCCATCCCCCTGCTTTGCCTGGCGATGGCCCTGAGCTATGCCACCTACGAGCGCAACCTTTTGTGGGGAGACGGCATAAAGCTCATGGAAGATTGCGTGGCCAAAAATCCTGGCGCCCGCTCTCACTACAACCTGGCCCACACCTTGTTTCTTAAAGGCGAACTGCAACGATCTATTGATCAATATGAAATGGGGCTTTTGGGGGACAGGCAAACCCTGGAAAATGAACCAGACATGCAGGAATCCAGGAAACAGCATATTCAGAACCGTATGGCTGAGGCCCATTCCACACGGGCGGCCATCCTCTACGGAGCCGGGGACTATAATGCCGCTATGCAGGGCTACCTAAAGGCTCTTTTGCTCATGCCGGACTATGACCTGGCTCTTAACAACCTGGGCCTGATCCTTGCAAAAACGGGAAATATTTCCGAGGCTGTCCAGTATTACACAAAGGCCCTTGACGCCAATCCCGACCGGGCCGACACCCTGGCCAACCTGGGGGATGCCCAGTCCGCCCTGGGAAATTTGGAACAGGCCGTCTCCTGGTATTCTCAATCCTTGGCTTTAAGTCCCTCAACGGCCTGGGTCCATGCCAATCTGGCCCGCGTGTTGGTCAACCAGGGCGACTTCCAAAAAGGTGTTGACCATCTTATGGAGGCTTTGGCCCTAAACCCTGAAGACCAGGAATCCCAAAACGCCCTCCTGACCGTCCTGAAAATTCTGAATGAAATAGAACGGCTGGAAGACGCTATCAAGGCCCAGCCCAACAATGCTGTTTATTATTTTCAGTTGGCGAAACTGTGGGAGCAGCACAAGAAACTTGAGCAGGCGGTGCGCTTATGTGAGCAAGGACTGGCCCTGGCCCCTGGCTACCCGATCGGCCTGAACCAATTGGGACAAATCAGAATGGACCAAGGCCGATTTGAAGAGGCGGAAGGGTTATTGAAGCAAACGGCGCAATTGTTGGAGGAAAATATTCCATCCCTCTATAACCTGGCCTGTCTGTATGCCAGGCAAGGCAATACGGACCAAGCCGTGGAATATTTGAAAGCGGCGGTTGACAAGGGCTTTAACGCATGGGATTTATTGCGGACCGATCCTGATATGGCGAATATTAGAGACACGGAGTATTACTTGAGCCACGCCCGAAACGGATGAACAGGCTGGCGGCCCAACTCACGGGAATGAAGGAATGAACCCTAAACAGGCATTTTGGGATAGTCCCTGGATATCCAACGGCTCCCCGCAAACGGGGCGGCTTGCCTATCCTCTGGCATTGTGCGCCATAGCTGGGGCCCTGTTCTGGCAGTGTGTGTTTTTTGATTTCGCCAATTACGATGACCTGGCCCTCACGGCAAACAACCCCCTGATCAAAGACCTGAGCCTGGAGTCCCTCAAACGCATTTTTACTTTTTTTTCTCTGGAAAGCTATTATCCCATCCGGCTGCTATCCATAGCCATTGACCGGGCCTTATGGGGATCAAACCCCATGGGCTACCACCTCACCAATGTGGTGATCCATATGGCCAATATACTCATGGTATTCGGCCTTGCCAAAAAAATCGCCCTGGACAAAAGGTGGGAGTCCCGGGCGGCCCTGTTTTTGGGGATATTTTCTGCTATGGTTTTCGGTATGCATCCGGCTGTCACCGATACCGTGGCCTGGATACCAGGCAGGGAAGAATTGCTTATGTTCTTTTTCTGCCTTTTATGTCTGCGATTGCACATCAAGGCGGAAAACAGCCGGCGCCCCGCGTTCATGAGAATCCTGGCAGCCTATGCCTGCGTTTTTTCCTGCCTGTCCAACGTGGTGGGGGCCATGACCCCCGCCCTAGTCACTCTTTATGTGCTGACCCTTGACGAAAAAGGGTCCTGGAAAAAGGTTCTGGCAACCACTTGGTTTATGTGGATCATTGGAGCCCTAACCGTTTTTGTAAAAGCACTTTCCCTGTTGGCCTGGGACGAGTCCAGCCGGACCATGCTCATGCCCCATCTGCCCTCGGCGATCCGGTATTTTCACGAAATCCTGGCGCTCCCCCGGGTCACCTACAAGGACCCCGTGTCCTTTATGGAAAAAATTCGGGCTGTCCTAAGCGTATACGGCGGCAACCTGGGGCATCTGCTGTTCCCATGGGAAATGCCCTGCCTTTACCCGGACACCATTCCCCAAAGGTTTTTCAGTCCTCAGGTGTTGGGAGGGGCGCTGGCAGTGCTTTCCACGGCAGGAACCATGATCTATTTCAGAAAGAAAAGAATCTTTCTGTTCGGGATGGGATGGTTTTTGATCAGCTTGTTTCCCGGGTCCCAGGTGCTCCAACATCATATAACCCGGGCAGACCGTTTTTTGTACTTGCCCCTGTTTGGCTTTGCCCTGGCCCTTGCGTACCTGGCTATGTCCTGGGATCATAAGAACAATAAAATCCTGGCAAGGATCGCCCTCATGGTGTTTGTCCTCTTACTGTCCATGCGGGCCGTGCTGCATCTCCCGGTCTGGCAGGACGGTATGACCCTCTATCAACACGCCATCCAATCCAATCCCGACTATTTCCAGGGCCATTTTTTTTACGCCCAGGAGTTGAAACGGCAGGGCCTGGACGATCAAGCCCTGATCCAGCATGCCCGAGCCATTGAACTCAGTCCCTCAAAAGATTATATCTGGCACCCCTATTATGAGCTGCTTATCAAGATGAACCGCTTGGATGAAGCCGAAGCCATAGCCCGTAAAGGGGTGAAGGATTTTCCCCAAAACGCCCAAGCCCACAACAACCTGGCTATCATTCTTTCCGCAAAAGAAAAACCAGACGAGGCCTTGAAGCATTTTGAACAGGCTGTGGCCCTTTCGCCCAGAAGCACGATCATGCGCGAAAACGCGGCCGACGAATACTCCCGCCAGAATCAGCCCCAAAAGGCCGTGCGTCACCTGGAGGAAGCCCTGAAAGTGAGCCCCAGGACCGCCATGCTCCACCTACTTCTGGCTAACGAATTGGAAAGAATTGGAGACATCCCCGGCGCCATATTTCATTACAAAGAAGCCAAACGTTATGATCCCACTTTCCTGGGAGTGGATTTCCGGGTAGAATACCTGACCAACGAGGCAAAACAAAAAAAACAACTCCACATTGCCCCATAAAAGGGAGCTTGCACCCATGCCCGACAAACAGAACCATTCCCAACAAGTAGTCGGAACTATAAGTAAAACCGATAGGCTGGATGTCTTCAACGACCCCCGCAAAGCGCTGGCGGCCTTGTACATCATAATCCTGGTGGCTTTTTGGGGCGCCCTGTCCTTTGACTATGTGAACTACGATGACCTGGAGGTGGTGAAAAACAACCCGGTGATCCAAAGCCTTTCGCCCGCCAGCCTGAAAACCATGTTCACCCATTTCCATCCCCAAAGTTACTACCCGGTGCGCTTGGTTTCCTATGCCGTGGATTATGGATTTTGGGGCAACGAGCCAATAGGTTATCATCTGACCAACCTCCTGCTTCACCTTTTCAATGTGCTGCTGGTGTTCTGGCTGTTCCTGAACCTGACAGGAGAACGGAATAAAAATAGTATATGGGGCGCCTTTGCGGCCGCCGTATTTTTTGGAATTCATCCCGTAGTGGCTGGCGCTGTGGCATGGATTCCGGGCCGGGAGGAATTGCTCCTGTGCTTTTTCGGCTTGTGGTGCCTCCAGTTCCAGGTTTTCGCCCAGGAGGGAAAACACACGGCCCTGTGCCTCGTATTGTCGGCCTGCGCATGCGTTTTAGCATGCCTTTCCAATGTCATGGGAGCGGCTATCCCTCTGGTGGTTGGTTTATATCTGTATTCGGTAACCACCGGCAATAAAATGGGAACCATACTGTCGCGCACCTGGCTTTTGTGGATTATAGGCGCGGGCGCCGTATTCCTGAAAGTCCTGGCGGTGCTATCGTGGGATTCCAAACTCATGGAGCCCATTTATTCCCATGTCCCCACGGCGTTAAGCCATATGGGCGAATTATGGGCCGCATATGAACCTTCAGGAGACGGTGGCCAGGGTTTGCTCCAGAGCGTCCTGATTTCCCTGAGCGTGTTTGGGGCCAATATTGCTCACGCACTCTTTCCCCGCACCATGCCCATATTCTATCCCCCCAGGATTCCCCAAACCCTCCTGGATCCTTCTGCGCTCCTGGGTTTGTTTGCCCTGATATGCCTTGCAGGTTCGTTTTTTTTCATCCGGAATAAAAAAATATGGTGGTTCGGGCTGGCATGGTTCCTGGCTGTCACGCTATTGACTTCCCGAATTTTTCCATCCTTTGTGTGGAGGGCAGACCGTTTTCTGTACCTGCCCCTGGCTGGCCTCGCCTTATTCGTAGGTTGGTTGGCGCGTTTTATTCAGGAACGAATCGGGGAACAAAAAACCGCCGTTTTGTTTATGGCAGTGGTGGTGCTGCTGGGAACACAAACTATCACTCACCTGCCAGTTTTTAAGAATGCCTTATCATTTCACCATTACGCGGTAGGCAATAACCCGGACTACTACCTGGTGTACGAATACCTGGGTCAGGAGTACGTACGCCAGGGGCAGTTCGATGAAGGCATGAGACAATACACCAAGGCCTTGAATCTTGCTCCGGATAAAAATTATCTGTGGGCCAAGGTTTTTAAAACGGTTGTCATGGGGGGGGATCTGAGAACCGGGGAGGAGATGGGCAGGATTGCTGTCCGGGACGAGCCGGAAAACGCCTATCGCCATAATTTTTACGGGGCGGTGCTCTCATTAGCCGGGAAATCCGGAAAGGCCATGGAGCATTTTAAAAAAGCGGCGGAACTGGACCCAAAAGCTGTGGAGCCCCGTCACAATCTTGGCCTGGAGCTTTCGGCGGCGGGAAGGCATTCCGAGGCGGTGCGATATCTCCAGGAAGCGCACAACCTTGCGCCACACAACGCCCGTATTTCCTTTGATCTGGCAAGGGCGTTGGAAAGATCCGGCCAGTATCAGAAAGCCATGGAGTTTTACGAAATAGCCGCCAAAGATCCCGAAATGACCCAGGCCAAGGCAGGCCTGGAGCACCTGTCCAAAAGCAAACATTAGAAATCCGGTGCCAGCACCGAGCCTGATGCTCCGAATTCATGAGGGCTAATGAACCCGGCACGAAAACCCGCCTTTTATATGCTGACCGCCATTTTGCTCATAGGCGTTTTACTTGTCATCCTGGAGCTAACGGCCCGGCTTGTGGCGCCCCCATACTACCGGTTCAACAACCGGTCCCATGAATATTATACAAATCCCCGAGGCTACCACCATGTGGTCAGGATGGACGGAAACCTGCCGGTCTTCGGGCTGGATTACAACCTGTCTCCGCAATTGTACCGTCTGCCTTTGAACGCACCAAAGGATTACCTGGAAAACAGGAATTTTGAAATTCTGGGCCTGGGGGATTCCTTTGTCCACGGCGCCGGAGTCGAATACAAAGACACCTGTCTGGCCAGGCTGGAAAGCATACTGGCGGCATCCCGTATGAACTTGCACATAAAAAATTGTTCTGTGCCCGGGGCAGATCTGAATTTTATCGTCAAAACCTATCAAACGGAAAGCCGAAAACAGGACTACCCCCTGGTCATTTATGGATTTGTCCTCAACGACCTGGGCCTGCCGGGCAGGGAAAGAATCCGGGGCAGCGACTTTATTGACCAGAACAACGGACCCAATGTCTACACCCCCTGGCGGGATCGTTTGGCTATAGTTAATCTGGTGGAAGCATCCCTGGATAAAATCCGCCTGCACAACCAAACAACCCGGGCCTATCTGGACGCGTTTGAGCCCGACCGCGCACGTCCGGCTTTGGTGAATCTCAAAATTATGGCGGACGATATCCGCGCAGGAGGAGGCCAATTGGTCCTGGTGATTTTTCCTCTCCTATACGATTTCAACCACTACCGTTTTGAAAAATGCCACGCCCTCATGCGGGATTTTGCCCACCATAACAACATTCCCGTGCTGGATTTGCTTCCGGCCTTCTCCCGACATGCAGCCCCGGACCTGTGGGTGAACCCCACGGATCACCACCCCAACGAAACGGCCCATGCCATTGCGGCCCGGGAATTGTTTGACTTTTTAAAAGAGGAAAATTTGCTCCCCTCTGCTGCGGCTGAAAAGGGTGGGAAAGGATGAACTCATATCCAATTGCAGTCAGAGCCTTGGCATCATTTTTGTGTTGGACCGGCCATCGTGTGCAGTCAGGATGCAGTACGTGCGGTTGTTACTTTTTTGAAGATCCCCAAGCGTAACAGGGGGATCGTTCTTTTTAAACAGAAACCAACGGAGAAAAAACATGCTCGCAGGAATACAAAACTTCAAACGGCAGTTTGACCATGTGGCGAAACACAGAAAAAAGTACAGGAGCCTTCAGAAACACCTGAACTCCATGCCCGTGGGTTTCCCTCGTACCATTTCCGGTGTGGAGATGCGCATCCTGCGGTCCATCTACACTCCGGCCGAGGCTGTCGCCGCCCTGGCTTTATCCTACCGGCTCGAATCCGTCGCGGCCATCGAAGCGAGGGCAAGAAAAAAGAGCCTTCCCACGGAGAACCTGGAAACCCTTCTGCACTCCATGGAGAAAAAAGGGGCTTTATTCGCCAAGGAGGAGGGCGGAGAATGGCTATTCGGTCTGGTCCCCATTATCATCGGATTTTTCGAGATGCAGGTGAAATTCCTGACCGCCGGAATGTACCTGGACACACGCCAGTACATGATCGAGGGTATGGCGGCGGAGTACCTCACCACGGCGGTGCACCAGATGCGCGTGATCCCAGTGGAAAAAAGCGTCACCCCCGAGAATAGGATTTCCACCTACGACGAAATCCGCGCACTCCTGAATCGGGCCGACGGGAAGATCAGTGTGGCCGAATGCATTTGCAGGAAGGGCCACGACCTCATAGGAGAGCCTTGTAAGAAGACCAACCGCCGGGAAACCTGCCTGGGCCTGCACGATTTCCACGACACATACGTCAGAAACGGCTGGGCGCGGAGCATCACCCTGGAAGAGGCCATGGAGATCGTGGGCCAGTGCGAGAAGGAAGGTTTGGTGATTCAGCCCTCCAACGAGAAGGAACCCAACTTCGTGTGCATGTGTTGTTCGTGCTGTTGCGGCATCCTGGAAATGCTTGGCGCCATGCCCAGACCAGCGGACTTTGTGGCGACAAACCATATGACGGTCCTGGACCAGGAACTCTGCAACGGTTGCGGCAAGTGCGTCAAACGCTGCCAGACCAATGCGATTCACATCGAGGACAAAATGGCCATACTCGACACGGGTCGATGCATTGGTTGCGGCCTTTGCGTGTCCACGTGCAAGCCCGGGGCTCTTTCCCTTATGACCAAGCCCGTGAAATTGCCTCTGCCCGAAGATCTCCAGGACCTCATGGACACCATCCAGCAAGGAAAGAAGAGCGCCCTGGGAAGGCTATCCATGGCGGTCAAGGGCTTGGCTGGTATCAAGGTGTGATCGGCCTTGTCCGGCTTCAGTGCCACAGCCGGGACCTTACAGGACATCCTAACTTTTTCTGCTGGTGGATTTGCGGTTCAGGCCAGACAAAAGGAAGGGGATCGCATCCCCGTTTTGGGCATTTGCAGGGGTTTATTCCGGTTGGCGGCAAGGCCTCATACCAAGTTGCGTTCACAAAAGTAGATTCGAATTAGGGGGACACGACTCTTATCTCTTGAAACAACGATAATAGCTAATAAATTTGAATGGTTGAGATAAAGATCGTGTCCCCCCAATTCGTGGAACTTACTCAATTAACGGCAATTTGGTATCAGCCCGGGCCTATCCTTGCCGCCAATTTGCTGATTTTTCAGGAATCGCTGCTAATTTTTTGCATGATGAAAATGGCTTCTTCGACGCTGATTTTTCCGTCGTCATTCACCTCGTTTTGCAAAGATGCTCTCCTGCCCGAATCCTTGCCCGTCATGATTATTAGCGCCTGGAGCAGATCCTCCATGTTAACGAGCGCGTCAATGTTCATGTCGCCGGGGATAATGTTGAAAAGCTCCACCTGTTCCACCCGAGGGGTTAAGGCCGGGGACAGGGAGTGCAGTTCGGCCTTCCAGCGAAGGTCCGAGCCGGTGGTGGGAAAGGCGAATGGGGTCCCCGGCTTTGCCAAAAACCATTTGGCCCCGCCGTTGTTGCTCAGCCAGAAGTCCACCCGGGTGTTTGGGGGCAGCGTTGTTGCCGCCTCAAAGCCTGCCAACTCAATGTTTTCGACCCCCGTATCAACCTCCAGGGATACGCCCCGGCTTTGACATAAATAGGGGCCATTCAGGTCCATGCTGGAGACGCTTGTATCTTTGGATCTTGTTTCACGCTTAACCTGATTAATGTCCGATCCGGTCCCCAGTTTTTGGGTATTAGGAATGCCGTTGTTCAGATACAGGCGGGATGCCTGTACGTTATTTCCTGCAACCAAGTCCAGATCTCCGTCCCCATCCACATCCACGAGGGCTATGGCGTTTGTATATTTTGTATCTGCGGAAATGTCCGTGCCGGTCACGCCGTTAAAGGGGGCTGTCGTGCCGTTGTTCAGATACAGACGGTTTGTTTGACCATAATTTGTCACTATATCCAGGTCTCCATCCCCGTCCACGTCGCCCAAAACCATGCGTCCCTGGGCAGCAATTTCTTTGCCAATCACCCCGGCAAAGGGATCCGCCGTGCCGTTGTTTAAATCAATCCGGGGAAGGGCAACCACGGTTCTTCCCGCATGTCGCCGATGGAGGCCTTTTCATCCCCAGGACCTTGGCGGCTTCCTGAACCGCATAGGCGAAAAGCATCCAGTTGGCTCCGGCGATCATGCGTCGGGAGAAGGCGGCCACATAGTAAGGCGTGAAATAAATGCGTTTGACAGACCGGGTGCACAGATCGTCCAGGATTTTTTTATCCTGGGCCCAGGGCAGGCGCACCCACGGAAATTCGGTTGCCCGGGGATGCCAGTCTCCCATCAGATCTCCGGTGCTTTGCGCCAGTTCATAAGCCGGTGTATTGGGATAAGGCCGCAAAACAGCCAGGTTGGCGGTGGCAGGCTTGTTTTTCAATATAAACCGGACAGTATCCTCCACGGTTTCCGGGGTTTCGCCCGGATACCCGATCACCCAGCTTGAATGGGCGGCGATTCCGTATTTGCGGGTGAGTCGGCAGGCTTCGGCGCTTTGGGCCAGGGTGATCTTTTTGTTCATGGCGTCCAGGATTTTCTGGGCGCCCGATTCCATCCCAAAAGCCACCAGATACACCCCCGCCTGTTTTCCCGCCCTGGCCAGCCTTTCGGTAAACACATCCACCCGGCTTTTGATGCGGAAGGATATGTCCAGTTTTTCCTTGATGATCAGATCAAAAATCGCCAAGGCCCGGTCTTCGTTCACCGTAAAGGTGTCGTCGCAAATTTCCACGTCCCGGATTCCCCGATCCCGGATGGAAGCCAGTTCGTGCACCACGTCCTCGGGGGTCCTGGCCCGGTAATGTTTGCGGAAATTATAGCAAAACCCGCACGAAAACGGGCAGCCCCGGCTGGTGAACAGGGTGTCCACAGGGCGCTTTCGCACCAACAGGGAATGGTAGCGTTTTTCCGTATAAGCCTGCTCCGCCAGATCCTTGGCAGGCCAGGGCAGGGTATGGACGTCCGGGAACACATGTTTCGGCCCCTGGGCGATAGCGCCTTCCTGCCTGTAATACAGCCCGGGAACCTCTTCCAGCCCCTGGTTTTCCGCAATGGCCGCACACAGCATGGGCAGGGAGTCCTCGGCCTCTCCGGTCAGAATGAAGTCAGCATGGGGGAACTGCTCCAGGCAGCGCCCGGGAACGGCTGTGGCGTGGGGGCCTCCCAAAACAATTTGACAGGATGGGGCGGCCTTTTTCGATAGATCGGTCAAGCCATAAACCTGGGCCAGGACTTCCGAGTATACGGATATGCCCACCATGTCCGGCGCGGCGTCCCGTATGCTTTTTGAGATTTCTTCATCGCTTAATCCAAAGGCGTTGGCGTCCAGCACAAGGGGGGCGTATCCGGCTTGGCGCAACGAAGCGGCCAGGTACAGCAGGCTAACGGGCGGATAGCATTTTTGCGAAATTTCCCCGCAATAGGTGGCCCGGGGATTGATCAAAAGAATCTTCATTGGCTTTGCCTGCTTTCAACGCCGGATATCCCCCGCAAAAACCAGGGTAGCCAGGGGACTCCAGCCATCATGGGTAACACGTGAACAAAAAGGCTCATGGCCGCGCCCACCGCCAACAGGGCGCCTGCCGGGGCCATTCCCTGGAACAAAAGCACCACGGCCGCCTCCCGGGGGCCTATCCCCGCCGCCGTGGGAATATGTCCGGCAAAGACTGCCAGCGAGGCGAAGGTTATGAATGTGTCCATGGGAGGATGAATGCCCAAAGCCATGAACAACAGGTAACATACAATCAAAGGTCTGGCCTGAAACACAATCCCGTACCCCAAAAAAAGGATCTTTCGGCCCGGCGCACACCGGGAAAAGGGCGATAGAACGCCTTTTATAAAGTCCCCGACCTTTGTATGAATACCATATCCCATCCGAATTAACGCGGTGTGAGCCGGGGTGGCGAATACAAAGACTCCGTACAATACCCCGGCGCCAACAATCCCAAGGATATTGGGGGCCAGCCCTTCTCCCCTTACTGGCAAAAGGAGAAGCCCTGCGATCAGCCAAAAGGTCGAACCTAAAAAGTTCAGACCCCGGTCGAACAAACAGGCCCCGGAAGCGTCCGCCACAGGGATTTTGCTGGTTTGCCTCAAAAAGGCGATGTTCAACACCTCTCCCATGTCCACGGGCATGGCCACCCGCAAAGGGCCGGACCCCAGGCGGATTTTCAACACCAGCGGCCAGGGCAGGGCAAAGCCCGAGGCGCCCAGCACCCGCCATAACTTGTCTGCTCCCAACACCACATGGACAAACACGGAAAAACAAAGAACGCCCAAAAGGAAAAACAGGCTGGCGTCTTGCCAGACCTGCCACAGCCCCGAAAAATCCGTGCCGCTATACTTCAACAACGCCCAATATATGCAGGCCGATACAATAACGGCCGCGCCAATGGGTATCCATTTGTTGAGGGGGTGGTTGGCGGATTGGCTCATAGGCCGCTCATAAACCGGTCAAGGGTTTCCCGGAAAATTTGTCCGGGATAACGCCGCATATACAGGGCGAAACGCAGGTCACGGGTTTGCAAGGCTCTCATCGCCTGGAATCCCGCCATCAGGGGCGCCGGGATTTTGCCGAGGGACGCCAAATTGCCGCTCCGTAAAAGGCGCTCCAACATG
>JAEINP010000007.1 GCA_016342355.1 Desulfatibacillum sp. | reverse complement strand
CCAATAGGCCGGAAGTCGCACATGCCTACATGTTCGAAAAGCTGGTCAAAACCAAGTCGCCAGAACAAGTAAAGGTTACCAAGGAAGATATCCGTAAGCATTATGACGACAACCTGGACAGGCTTTATTCAAAGCCCGCAGAGGTTCGGGCAAGCCACATTCTGTTTGACACCCGGAACGCCAAGACCCCGGAGGAAAAGGAAGCCATCAAAAAGCAGGCCCAGGAAACCCTGGTCCTTGCAAGGGCGCCTGGCGCGGATTTCGCTGCACTGGCGGCGAAGTACTCCGCCTGCCCTTCCAAGGATAAGGGGGGCGACCTGGACTTCTTTACCCGTGATCGCATGGTGCCTCCTTTCGCCAATGCCGCCTTTGCCCTGGACGTAGGCCAAATCAGCGGACTGGTGGAAACCCAATTCGGGTTCCATATTATAAAGGTGACAGATAAAAAGGACGCGGAAGTGATCCCCTTTGAAGAGGTCGCTCTATCTATTCGTAAAGGCATGGAAACCCAAAAGGTGCAGGAAGAACTGGCTGCCTATGCAGTGCGCCTGAAGGAAACCGCAACCATTACATATCCTGAATAAAACTCCCGGGCAAAGATTTGAAAACCCCTGGCAAGGCTAAATGGGAACACAGTTTGATAAGGATTTGGATCTGGCGCAAAGAGTATGCCGGGAATTGGCCAACGGGAACAACCAGGCCATTCTGGAAGTGTACTCTTTGTACCAGAGCCTTTTCCTTGGCTTTGCCCTGAGACGGCTATATGATGCCAGCCAGGACAGGGCCAATCGTCTCCTGAGTGAATTCTGGCTGGAACTTCTGAATGGCAGGGCCATTTGTTCCTATGCAGGAAAGGCTTCCCTCTCCACCTTTTTGCTGGTGATACTCAACCGGCGAATTATGGACCACAACGCCAAAACAATAAAAAACAGAGGCCGTTTTGTGCCAATGCCAGATCCGGACCAGACCCCGGATTTTCAGGAAAGCCCCGAAGACACCCTAATCCGCAGGCATCAAAAAAAAGTTCTGGCCCGAACCTTGTCGTCCCTGGAAAATGTTTCGCCCCGGGACGCCAAACTGGTCCGGATGCATCTGGAGGGCCTCAGCTACGAACAAATGGCGGGAAGAGAATTAGGAGGCGTGTCGCGGGATGCCCTCGAATTACAAAAGAAAACCAATGCCATTAAAAAGCAGTTTACCCGCCCGGGAACCGGATCTCTTGCCAAATTCAAGGTACTCCTTTCTCGGGCCATGGAAAAATACGGCCTCAGCCCAAGTGATCTGCTGGATTAGCAGGCGTTCTACTGTCCCTCGAATTTTTTTAAGATTTCTTCAAAGGTTTTTGCAGCGGTTTCCACGGTTTTGGACACGCTGGCAAAAATCTCGTTATTTACAAGCCCATTGGTAATTTCCTCCAGGCGCTCCACCATTTGGGCCTGTTGCCGGGCCAGCTCCTTTTCCACTTTTTCAAAGTTGCCGGGCTTGAAATCCTGGCCGGGGCTGATCTTTCCACAGGCCTCCCGGATGTCCGACACAACGCCCTCCTGCAATTTTTGCAGGCTCTGGACGGTCTGGTCCAGGGATTCCTGTATGATGCGGGCCAGATCCTGGGGATTAGCGGGGCTGTCTTTCATGCCTTTGCTCCTCTTTTTCATGGATTTTTGGAAGCCCTATAGAGGGGCGATCACGGGCCTGGTTCCTTTTTTGTTTTTCCAGCGTTTTCAGATAGGGCGCAAGCCAGATCCTCCTTGGCCCTTTCCATGGTTTGGCGGATTTCCCGGTCCAGCATCCGGGAAAACTCGACGGAAGCCGCCTCCAAAGCCTCAAGCATGCAAAACCGGGCTTGCCGCACGCTCTCCTGAATCTCAGCGGAAGCCTGTTCCACAGCCAGGGAGAGATACACGACTTCGGGCGGCGCACCCTTTTTATACCGAATAGTTTGAATCACCTTGGCACTTTGGTTGGCGCCTGCCTGCCGGGTAGCCTCCTCCGCAATTCTCTGGGCATCCAAAGCCCTTTCCCTGGCTCGGACAATTTCCATTTCATATCCGGTGGATGTAAGGGTGCCGTTTGGTTTTTCCCCGGGCTCCCGCACTCGGGAGTTTGTGGACACAATGCAGGTACCGGGATTCTGGGGCGTTTTGTTTTCGGGTTTATCATCTGACATGGGTCCGGCCTCGGCATACAATTATGAGATATGTATTATGTACTATTCAGTACTCGTTGGTCAAGAAAAAATGTCACCTTCCCGTCTTCTAAAAGGACTAAAGAACAAAACCAACTTTCAGGAGCAATTCCATTATGTGGCAGGACCATCCAAGATATTATGAAATAGGCCTGGAAGCCGGCTCAGGCGCGACAAGCCTGCATGAGGATGGCCCCCTTAAAATTGTATTGTTCCGCAGGGCCGCCAAGCTGCGTAGCCATGCCGTAAAACATCTCACCAATCTTTCCCAGTACGAAAATACATGGAAAAGAATGGGTTGTGTGGATATGTCGCTGATTAGACGCTGCATATCCGACCTGGAAACAGCCGGGTGCCCATATTTTCAGTTTAACCCGGAAAATCCCCCCTGTGATGATGGCAGGGCGGGTTGCCGCCTGTTTGAACGCTGCCCAAGCTCCGTTAAGGAATTGGAAAAGGCCTATTGCCAGACCCTTGTGCAATGCCTCTCGGAAGGAGGGCATGTGCCCCGTTACGCTTACTATTTTTGCGATAACGAGCAGGCCCACATGTTCTGCATCATGCCCGATGCGCCCCTGGTTCTGAAAGCCTCCCTGCTTCCTGATGAAGAAATTTACAACCTCATGACCTGTTATGGCAGCGAGGGAATGAGCTTTACGGAAATGCGTGACATCCAGGTGGAAAAAATCCGTAACGAAGCCCGCACAAAAAATACGGACATGTGCAGTCTTGCGGGATGGGGGCTGGAAGAAGCCCGGGCATGCCAGGCAAGGCAGCACACGGAGGGCCGCAATGAAAAAGGGCGCAAGAGCCGCCGACCCCAAAAATATCACAAACGGGGCGGGGGGGATTGGAGAAAGTACCTCAATAAATACGATGACCTCTGGCAGTAGCCGAAATCAAGGGTGACCCATATGCTGAAACAAAATGCCAAAACTGTCTCTTTAGCGTGGGAGGATTTTTTTGATCAAGCCACGGAAGACACCAGCATCTACCTGTGGGCTGCACAATCCTGGCTCGCGCCGCCAACCGAATATTCCCAGGGATACATGTTGACACTCGCCCTGGCCCACCGCGCAAGGAGTTATTCAGCCCAGGGGTGGATCAGGGATAATGTCCCGGCAGAAATGGCCCATTACGCCGCTTCCCTGGACAAGATGTTCAGGAAGGCGGAAAGTATCATGGCCGCACACGTTGCAGAGGCCGGAGAAAAAATGGAAGCCGTCCTGGATGGCCAGGTTATTTCAATGGTTCATGCCCTGGACAATAGCCTGAATCGGGTGTTGCGATTGGAAGAGGATTGCCATCTTTACGAAAACCAGCCGGACTTTGCCCTGGAACTGAGGGAGGCTGCACACGAATTTCTCCTGCGTTTTTCTCTTATGCATCATTTGAAAAATCAACTGCTTTCCCCAATGCTGACAGGTTTGGAAAGCACCTCCATTCAATCTGCCATTACTCATGTTGAAAATCGTTTTGAATCTTTTTTTGACCGGTTTTATGCTGTTGAGGATCTGTGGCCCGCCCTTTCAGCCAGAGAATACGGAGCGGGCTTGTGGTGGCTGGAAAGGACGCCGCAGGCCTTGGATCCATGGATGTCCTTGGTTACCGAACCCTTAATGGCGGCCTTTGGCCAAACCCTGGCCCGGGAAACCCGGGACCTGGACGACCATATGGCGCGCACGGCCATTGCCCTGGCCCTGGACGAAATGGACCCGGCCCTGGAAAGCAGTCTCCTGGAAGATCTTGCAATGAATTCAAAGGCCATGGACCTGATGCATGATGTGCGGCAGGCAGCCCAGATGGCCCGGGATAGGGAAGGGGCGCCGCCCTATGTGCTTCCTGCCCTGGCAAGGGCTGTGCGCCAGCCTTCCCCGCTTGGAAAATGGCTGGACGCCGCCTATCAGAGTCTCTCCGGCATGCTTTCACCAAAACTGGCGGCCGCAGCAGCCATGGCATGTCTTGCCTTGTTTGTTTTTATTGCCCTGCCCACAGGAAAGGATTCCGGCCAGGTTGTTTCCAACACTGCGAAGCTGGCGTCTGTTTCCCCTGACGCCATAATGCCTCAGGGCAAATTGGGCCTCACAGCCCGTAAGAATGAAAGCGGCTTAAGCAGGGTAAGCGCTCTGGGGGCTTCCGGACCCGACATTTTTGAGATGGAGCCGGGCTGGAACCTGGAATCCGGGGATTCTTTAAGGGTGACTGCCACTGTGGACCAGGACGCGTTTGTCTATGTCATCCATATAGGCCCTGGAAAGGTGGCTACCGATTTGTTCAGCGGAGCGGTAAAAGCAGGGGATGTTGTTGAATTGCCTGCCAGCGGCGAATGGTTTGTATTGGACAAAAAGGTTGGAGTTGAAAGCGTTGTCCTTGTATCGGGCCCTGAGCCTATGGATGATTATGCCAGTGTATTGGCTGGCATCACCAGTGCAGGGGACATAGCCCAGGCCTTTTCAGGCAGGGATGTCCGGGCTTTTTCTTTTAAGCACCTGTAGGATCACCGTTTAAGATAAAAACCCAAAGCCTTGTCATATGTGCCAGAGATGTCTGTAAACTGGCACCCTGTATAATTCTCCTCCACCACACGGACTACGGCCCTTTTTCTTATTTGGGATTTTTCCGTGTCATCCAGGTTGAATTTCAGGTTGATCAAGTCTCCGATTTCCAGGCGATTTTTACTTTTAGTGACAAAACCCACTCCTCCTTGAGAAATGTTTTTCACCACCATTCGCCCTCCCATGGTCTCGTCGCTGGCCTTGGTATACAAACCGTTCAGTTCCGTGGACTTTCTCCAAGTCTTTCGGAACTCCAATTGGGTTCTGTATACTTCCTTACATGCGCACCGAACCTTGATGGCGCCTCGCTGGTTTTTGAACTTGGAAACCGAGGTTGTTTTCGAGGCTCCGCAATGAGGGCACACAAATACGGCTGTCTCATCGGAATTCACATATACAATTTTGGGTTGCTGCATACATTTCCTCGCCAATGCCTCCTTCAACCCGGAAGAGGCTCTGTGATCCGGTGCCGAGTATTCCAATAGCTACAAAATTTTTATTGAAAAATCAAGGGGTCTTAGACCCAATACCTGTGAAAATGGTCATGCCGGAGCCAGTTTTCCTTGATGCAGTGTGTATAGATGAAAATCGGGAGATGGATTCCCAAACAACTTTAAAAAAGGCTTATGGCAGGTAAAGAGGAATACCTGGTGGCCCCGGGCAAGGCCGGAAATGGCGTGCGCCGCTTGGGTAGCCCGTGTTGCATCGAAATTGACCAAAACGTCGTCCATGACAACGGGAAGGTTGGCACCCTGTTTAGCTCGTGCCTGAATATAACCCATCCTGATGCACAAGTAAAGGAGTTCCGCCGTTCCTCTACTCAGTTGCTCAGGGTTCTTGCGCGTGCCGTCAGTCATAATCAGTTCTATGGATTTTTCTCCCAAAGGAGCATAAATCCTTTCATAGCGGCCATCTGTAATTTCCTTGAATAGGGTCCCGGCCCTGGTGATTACCTCGGGTTGCTGCTCTTCCTCCAGAAAGGATACCGCCCGCTCCAAAAAAAGCCCGGCAAGAGTGTACGCCCCCCATTGAAAGGAGAGATTTTTAATCTGTTCGGCAATCTCTCCTTCCTTAGTCCGCAGAAGAGACACCTTGGTATCAGAGGCCAGTCTTCTCATATCCGCTTTAAGTTCCGCATATTTTCCAGTCAAGTCCTGCAATGCGTCTTCCGTGCATTTCAATTCATTATTGGCCTCTTGCAACCGGGCCAGGCATTCGTCCCTGCTCATAGTGGACAACCTTCCCAGCAAGCCTTGAATATCCTTTTCGCCGGAAACGTTCCGGATGCCGGAAGCGGCTCTTTCCAATTGGTTTTCCAAAGAGATTTGCTCCCGGGAGAGGCGGCACTTTTCCAGGAACTCCTGCTCTGATTGCGCCTGAGCGGACGCCAGCAGGTTTTTCCTTTCGCAGTTAAGATTATCCAGGCGGCTCACTTTTTCCTTGATTTTGAACTCGACTGTCTCCATGCCGGAGGCAACCTGCTTTTGGACAGCCTGGTTTTCCCTGGATTTGTCAAGTCTGCTTCCCAACTCCTGAAGACTGGCCTGCACTAAACCTGGTTTGGGAAAAGGAAGGGAAAGGGCCATGGTCAATTGGCGTAGATTGTCCTCAAATTCCTGGACCTTGCTACGGCATTGAACTAGTTGCAACTCCTCGATGGAGGCTTCTCGCAGCAAGGCAGCCCCCGTTTCCATGAGTGAAAGGGCTTCTCTGGCGGAAACGGGTGACAGACTGGTTGGAAACTCCTGCCCCTTTAGCCAATCTTGCCACGCTGCTTCACAGGAGGCCAGGCTGATTTGCGTTTGCATGGCAGTTTCCCTGGCGGCATCCAGGCGTTTGGCGGCGGCCTTGCCCCTGGCCCGGCATTCCTCCAGGTCTGTTCGGAAGCCCATCCATGAGCGAAATCGGTTGAACTCGAAGTCTGTGTGAGCAATAAAGTCCAAAATTTCCTGGTTCGTCTGAGGAACTGCGATTCCAAGACCGGCTGATAGACGGCCCATGTCCTCCTCAATTTCCCTCAATTTCGCTTGTTGCGCTTCAATGCCAGTGCCCATCCGGGCAAACTCCTGGTCCCGGATGCCCAATTTTATTATAAACCGTTCCGGAGGAGGGGATTTGGTAATTCGGGCCAGGTACATTGCGCCTGCGATCATGCCCAGGGCGACGGCTGATAAAGGCGCATACCATTCAAGGCCATAGATCATGAGACCTGTTCCCGCAAGGAGGGCTCCTCCAAACAAAAATACCGCCGCAAAATACCCTCTGCGCCTCCAGGCAAACACGGCTTTGTCTGTCATACGTTGTGTTTGGTGGGCCAGTTCCTGCTCCAGGAATTCTTTGCGGGAAAGCAACTCCGCGAGTTTATTTCCTGCATCCCTGGAAGCAGCCAAAGGGTCCTGTCCTGCCTGGAATGCCTGCTCCCAGGCATGGGGTGTTGTGCCGGCCTTATTCGCAGCCTCGGCGCGTCTATGGATTTCTTCAAGGATTTCATCCACGCTCTCCTGGCGCAGAATTACCTGACTTGAAGCCTGTTGGTTGGCCTGAGCCGCAATGGATAGCGCCTTTTCGTGTCTATCCAAATCCTGTTTAAGAAACAGAGAACCCTCGAAGCCTGCAAGGCGTTCCAGGGTCCAACCGGCTCCCAGGCTTGTGCAAATTGATTGAATTTCGGCGTTTTTAGCGTCAAGTTGGAGTGTGTGGCGTTGTACGTTTTCCAGGTTTATGCGGTAGCCTGCATATTCCGAGTTAAGCAAAACAATCGGTTCTCCCTGGTCAATGAGGCCTGTTTCCACTTCCAGGGAAGCAGCCAGATTTTGAAGACCCGCGAGTTCTTCCTGCAAGGCCAAAATTTCTTCGGTGGCAGACCCTATCTTGTCGTTTAGGGATTCCAGCAGGCTGAGGGAGTTTTCAGGAAGCTGGACAAAATTTTGAGGTATTTCCTCCAGGCGGGAGAGCGCCTGGGCATAGTCCAGCCAATCGCCCCACAATCCCAATATATTTTCACAAAAACGTATTTTCTTGTTTAATTGAATTTTTAATGGATTCAGGGAGTTGAGTTCCTGCTGAATACTTTCCAATGCCTTAACAGAAGCCAGATAAATATCGGCGTCCCTGGCTGCCTGGGTAATGAGGGCGGCATTTTCCTTGAACTCACTGATTTTTTGATTAATTTCAGGCTTTTTTCCCGTGGGTTTGAACAAGTCTCCCTGGCGTTGGGAAATCTGCTTTCTGGCAGCGGCCAGGGACCGGACTCCGGCGCCCAGGCTTGCGCCGTACAGGGCCGAAGCTACTTCTTCATTGGTGAGGCTTTGTATGGTTTGTAACTCGGACAGGCCGAAGGCATATACATTATTGAATAAAGTGGGGGTGGCCCCGGCCAGGAGGCGTTGAAGATCGTCCCCGGTTCCCTTGGTTCCGTCAGGATAGGACAGACTAATATTCCCGCCATGGGCGCCCGGGCTCCGGTTCAACACGATGGGGCCATTGTCGCTGGCCAGTATGAGGCTCCCCCCGTGGGCGCCGCCTTTCAGGGGAGGATAGGTATTTGTCCCCGTTGTATTGCGTGGAAAGCCGAACAGCATAACCCGCAAAAAGGCCAGGATTGTGGATTTGCCAGCCTCGTTACCCCCAAGAATTATGTTGAGCCCGGGCGAAAACCCCCGGATTTCCATTTGGGAAAAAATACCAAAGCCATTAATGTGAAATCCCTCGACAATCATGCATCCTCCTGTTCCAAAAGGTCGATGCAAAGATTTCGGGCCTTGTCCAGCATGTCAACAATATCCTTTTCCGCCAGTTTACCAATGGCGCCGGACACCAGTCTGCGGCCGAACAAGGGGCTTAATACTTTTTCAGCCAGGTCTGAAAGCGCCAGGGGGGAATCTTCCACTTCGGCCATATCCCGCAATACTCTTGCAAGAAGGCCATCGGATTCCATGAGGTCCATGATGTCTGCCAGGGGCAGGCATTGGGTGCGAATGTTTTCCAGCCAGACAAAGGGATCCTTGTCCTGGAAATATTCTCTCACGTTATCGAGGATTTGTTCCACGACGCCTGGCTTTATCAGTTGGGAAAACAAAGCGCCTCTGCCTGACAGGGTAAAACGGCAAATCAGAGGCCGGTCTCCGTTATCATCCAGAGCTTTGTAAACGGCATTCGCCATGTCCTGCACGAGGCTGTCCACTGAACCATGGGGTTCAATGGAAATATCCAGCACCAAAAACCGGACAGCATCCATGGCCCTGAAGTCCACGTCCGTGACTGCGCCTGCCCGGACATGAACGAGATAAACTCCGCGTTCTCCCTGTTCGATAAAGCTGCGGCCCTGGATATTGCCAGGATAAACCACGTAAGGAGCTTCACTCACAACGCGCCGTTGGTGTACATGGCCCAAGGCCCAGTAGTCAATGGAAGCCTGAACAAGGTCGCTCATGGTGCAGGGTGCGTATGGGGCATGGCCGGTAGCGCCCCCCAGATTGGCATGCACCAGTCCAATGGAGAAAAGCCTTGGAGAAGAATCGCGTGCAGGAAACAAGGAAGCCAGATTGCGCTTTTCCTCCCTGGTTTGATAGCTGATCCCGGACACTGCGGCCATCGGGCTGCCCTGGCGTTCCACCACCCGGGTTTCCGGGCCGTTGGAACCGAATACATAAACGTTTTCAGTAAGCTCTACAGCAGCATATCGGCCCTGAATGGGATCGTGGTTGCCGTGCACGGCAAAAACCTGAATTCCATGATCCGCCAGACGGGCGCACCCGTCCCTGAAAGCCAGTTGGGCCCGGACGCTCCGGTCTTCCCAATCAAAGATATCACCGGCAAGGAGCAGAAAATCCGTTCGCTCGTCAATACAGAACTCCACCAGCTTGCGCCACGCCTGAAAGCTGGCCTGGATCAAGGTCTCCCGAATATGGGGGGCCGAGGCCGTGATTCCGGCAAAGGGACTGTCCAGGTGGATGTCCGCTGCATGCACAAACGAAAAGGTAGTCATGACCCATTTATAACAGAATATGCAAAATCCTGAAACGTGAGAATTGAGGGAGACCGGTCGTCCTCAGGAAATTTTCCGTGGTTCTACGCTTGTGCAAAGAAAAATCCCTTCGGAAAAGATGGGCGCGTCTTGCCTTGACATGATTTGTTGTCGGGCTTTTGGTAGCTTAGGGTGCCCAAGAGCGAAGAAGCAAGCCTCCCTAAATCGTTAAAAAGGGCGTAAAAAGCTCTTGATATCCAGTGGTTATTTGAAGGCGAAAAATGAATCGAGGCTGCTAACTGTGTTGGTTGTTCCTCTGTACCTTGATAGCCTGCAAATAGCCTCGTTCCTGCTGTTTTGCCTGAATAACATTTTTTTATTAAAAAGGTTTGATTTCCATTCTATTTTGTGAAAAATCCCACACAGTCGGATTGGGCGAGAATATCCCCAAACAACCGCTACTGCGGCAAGTGCCGCAATGTGTTAGTCCCTGTTTGGTCCATATATGACAGGAGAATCTCCTTCGACCTCCCTACAGGGAGAAGCAGGGCGATAGTTCTTTTGTTTTGGTCTGGAATGGGCGCAACAGGCGAGCTACGGTTTTTTTGAAAAGTGGCGCGCAAGAGGACAAAGCGGAAAATTTCATGCAAGGTCGTTCTGACCTTGTTATAGAATGAATATCCATAGCACTTTTCAGGCTGCTGAAAATGTTTCCACTCAGAGCGGGTATGCCAGCGTTCTGGGCGATTTGGATTTTGAAAAACACGCTTTTCCTCACGGAGTTTGTTCACGAACTCCCCCCAAGCCCCATGTGTTGCGGCTGCGCGGTGATTTGAAAACGGAACGAAGGCGCCAGGAATCGGACGCCTGCGCCATTGTTTTGACACCCGTCAGAAGGCTGTTTGGCCTTTGCCTTCCGGACCCGGTTTTGACCGAAAACTGTATGGGATACAGTGTTCTGGCTGACTGTGGGTTCCCACTCAATTTTTTGAGAGGTGTTGCCGAAAAGCAATCAGGGTGTGCAACAAATTTTGAAATGGTAAACAACGCAATTCTGTGGCCTTGCCATGGATTTTGGCGCCTGGATTGCATTAGTCTAAAATAACCCTTTGCAAAAAACGCAAGAGAATTGGTTGTGTTCGTCCTCCGGTAATCAGACTTTGGGGGAGGGAAACACCATGTCAGTGAAAAATTATTAAAAAGGAGTATACTGTGGATCCTGAGAAGAAAAAGGCTCTGGAAGAAAAACTGCTTAGACTGTTTGAAAGCCAGGAGCCAAAAGTTGTACAGAGGCCAGTCCATACAGGGATTGGCAACGTTATCCGCCGGAGAAAGGGCCAGCCTGACAAAAGGCTCAACCTTACCGAGCAAAACGGTTAAAACCCACGCCAGGCTGTCAGACCCTTAGATCACTCTGCACGGAACTGATTACGCCTTGCCATGCTGACTCTTGACCTCGATCCGGTTGATCTCGCCGTCTTTATTTTTAGGAAGCGCCTCGACAAAACTCACATAACGCGGTTTTTTATAGCGGGCTATACGGGCCGCCACAAAGTCCATGATTTCTCCGGGACTCGGGGAGGACCCTTGGCGGCACACGCACACAGCCTTGATTCCCTCACCGAACTTGGGGTCCGGAACCCCTATGACGCACACTTCGGTGATGTCGGGGTGTTGTATAATGACGTTCTCCACCTCGGCGGGGTAAACGTTTTCACCACCGGGCTTGATGAGCTCCTTTTCCGGTTTGCGGCCTGCAAACCACAGGAAACCCTGTTCGTCCAGTTTGCCGAGGTCTCCGGTGCGGTGCCACCCGTTGTCAAAACTATGGCGGGACATTTGCCCCTTCTCCCAAAATCCTGAAAAAACCAAAGGACCCCGGACCAGAATTTCTCCCGCCACTCCCATCGGCGCCTGGTTTCCGCTTTCATCCACTATTTTGATGGCGGCAAGCAAGGACTCCCGCCCGGCTGATCCCGGCCTTGCCGAACTTTTGGCCGTGGTGACCATGCCCGAGGTTTCGGTCTGGCCGTATAATGCCCAAAAAATACTGCCGGTTTTTTCCTGCCATCGGGCCATGGTATCCGGGGCGTCTATGCCCAGGACATGGCGCAGGGAAGACATATCCCTGGGGTTATTGTCCAATTCCGTTTCCAGATTGTTCAAAATGGGGGGGAAACTGCCAATCACCGAAACCATTTCCTCCTGGACCAGATTAAGGGCCTGGGCCGGATCGAATTTTTCCATGATTATGTTCCGGCCTCCCCCGTGCATGACCGCCATGCTCAGGTTAAGTCCGGTAATATGGAACATGGGCAGCATGTTCAAGTAAGCGTCCCGCCTTCCCAATTGCATGGTGGCGATGCCCTGCATGTTGCTGTAAATGATGTTGTTATGGGAAAGGACCGCGCCCCGGGGCTTGCCGTCCATGGCGGCTGTATGGATGATACAAAATGGATCATCGCCAAAACCCTGACACTGCCTGGGTGCGGCGTTATCCATGAGGCTGTCCAAAAAGGCTATGCCGTTTACATCCTGATCAAAACACAAAAGGGCGGTTTGCCCTTCCAGTTGTTTGCCCACATCGGCAAAGGCCTTGTCCACCACCAGGAATTTTGGGGATGTGTCCTCCAGGATATATCGGACTTCTTCCGTGGCAAGACGCCAGTTGATGGGTACGACAATGGCTCCAAGGGCGGCGGCAGCCCCGAATATCCACATGTATTTGTGGGTATTGAGGCCCAGGATGCCTATCCGGTCTCCTTTGGAAATTCCCCGGGCTTCCAGGCCGTTGGCCAGGGAGTCCACCTGTTCCTTTAACCGGTCAAAGCTGATTCTTTCCTGATTAAAAACAACCGCGTTGTCATTGCCAAAAGACAGGGCGTTCCTGGCGAAAATTTCATAGACCCCTAAACTGTGCAGACTCATGACTTTCCCCCCTTGGTCAAGTATGGCTGTAGGTATTTATTGGGACATATTTTTTGTTCAGGCTGCCCGGTGTTCCAGGCACACCAGAACAGTGTTTTGCACGTTTTGCGTTTTCCCTTGGTTGGTGTCGACTCCCAGGCAGCGGGAAAAAAAAGCATGCGGATTTTCTTCTATCAAAGCAATCCGCAGGTCAATTCCGCTTATATGGGAATCTGCCTGAATACCCGACAGGGCCTCCAAGGCTTGGAGCGCCTGGGCGGCATTTCCCGTGCCAGTAATAAAACTCTCCATGCACCCTGAAAAAGCCTCCTGCCATTGGGCTGTCGCCTCTCCCGAAACAGGGGGCCAGGGAAAGTCTTTCAGATAAAAGGATAACGGTTCAGGATCTGTCTTGTCCAATAATAAGTCCATGGCGTCCCCTGCCACCGTAAAATATAATCCGTTGGGCGAGGCATCCCCCTCCAAGAGGTGAAACCATGCTTGTAAGCGGCGGGGCAGGTTGCGAACCCTGGGTGCATCAGAATTGGATAGAGATATCCCCGGTTTGCAGGCATCCTGTTCCCCCGGTTCCGCCAGTTCCTTAAATAAGTTGTTTTCTTTTTCCTGGAATTTGCGCAGGGAAAGATCCACGTCAAAATGCTGGGTGTCCAGGGCTTGAGCCATCTGCAAAAAGACAAGGTCCGCCAGAAGCGGCGAGGGTTCCTGGCCCTTGGAAGTTGATGTTGCCTGCCTTTTAATGGACGCCCGAATGTTGGCTGCAAAGGCCTCTTCCGTTAAAGGTTCCCGGGCGCCTTGGGCCGCAACGGCCCTAAGGTCCAGGGTTCCGGCCCAGGAGCGGCATTCAGCCAGGACAGACCGCAGCATTCTCCGGTCGGTCTGGTCTTCCAGGGGCAAGGCCAATGTAACAAGGCCCTCCCTGTGCGCCACTCTCAAGGACGGCGGCATTTCCAGATCCGAAGGCAGGTATATCCTGGGCGGCCCGAAAAGCAGGTTAAAAGCCTGGATTTCGTCATCGGTCATGTATGTATAGGGAAATAATGTGGCGTTCATGGTTCCGTCTCTCTTGTTGTGGCCGGGGCCGGGTTATTTGGCTTTGCCGTCCCGAACAGTTATTCCCCGGGCTGTCAGCTCGTCACGAATGGCGTCCGCCGTAGCATAATCCCCTGCGGCCCGGGCATTTTCTCTTTTGTTCAAAAGGGTGGCGATTTCCGGGTCCCGGGGAGTTTCATCAAAATTGAATATTCCCAAAACCTGATTGATTTTTTCCAGGGCGTCCAGAATTTTTTGGGCGCTATCACCATCCAGGGTGTTTTGAGAAACCAAACGGTTGACCTGCTTGACCACCGCAAACAGAGCGGATAAAGCAGCTGAAACCGAAAGATCATCGTCCATAGCTGCGGTAAAGCCCTGTTTGATGTCGTACAGCAGTTGGTCAACGTCCGCATTGGTTGCTCCCCTGCCATTGGCGATTCGCAGGGCTTCCGTAAACCGGTCCAGGCGTTCCAGCCCCTTGGCTGCGCTGTCCAGGCTGGCAGGGGTGAGATGCAGGGGCTTGCGGTAATGGGTGGCCAGAAGCCAGAATCGGACCTGCCGTCCTGTGTATCCCTTGTCCAAAAGGTCCTGGAGGGTGATTTTTTCCGGCCAGGCTTCCTTTTCGTCCACAATCACCTGATCGCAATGGAGCCAATACCGCGCCAGCGGCTTGCCAGTGAGGGCTTTGGCGATTGCGACCTCGTTTTCATGATGGGGAAAAACAAGATCCCGGCTGGCAGTATGGATGTCGTAGGTTTCTCCCAGGTATTTCATGGACATGGCCGCACATTGGATATGCCAGCTTGGGCGTACGTTTCCCCACTCGGTTTTGACGAAAATCCCCCGTTTTAATTCATTAAGGCGGGAGCGTTTGAACAGGGTGAAATCCCGGGGATTGTCCTTTTCGTAGTCGTCCATGTCCACGGTGGCGCCCAGGCGGATTTTATCCAGGTCTATACCGGAAAGATCGCCGTATCCCTCAAGGCGTGAAATATCAAAGTACAGAGAACGCATTTTTTCGTAGGCAAAACCAGTCCCGGCCAGCTTGGCGGCGATTGCAACCATGTCGTCAATGTGGTTGCTGGCCCGAGGATAGGCGTTGGCAGGGCGGACGCCCAGACAGGCAATATCCTGCATAAACCGGTCAATATGCCTTTGGGTGAATTCCTCCAGGCCCGTGCCCGCGTCCTGGGAGCCTTCGATGGTCTTATCATCCATATCCGTGATATTGATGATATGGGTGACATCCAGGTCTTTATAGCTGAGGTACCGGCTTAAAAGATCGGCAAAGACAAATCGCCTGCAATGGCCAACTCCCATGGGCTCGTTAGCCGTGGGACCGCAGGAGTACATGCCGGTTTTTCCCGTTTTCAGGGGAATATAGGGCTCCTTGCTCCGGGAAATCGTATTGTACAGGTTAAGGCCGGATTTTTCCTTGACGGCGAACAGGGTCGTGGACAGGTAGCGCTCCCCGGAATCGGGCAGCAGAACCACAATCACGCCTTCTTTGAGTTCCATGGCCTTCTTGCATGCAATGGCCATAGCCGCCCCGGAGCTCATGCCTACAAACAGGCCCTCCTCTTTTGCCAGGCGCCGGGCCATGTCAAATGCTTCCTCGTCATCCACATATATTTTTTCATCCAAAGCGGTTTTGTCAAAAATTTCCGGAACATAAGATTCCTTGAGATTTTTTAACCCCTGGATTTTATGGCCGAAGTAGGGCTCCACCCCAATCATTTTAATCGCAGGATTCAGGGCTTTCAATCCCCGGGAAAGCCCCATGCAGGTGCCAGTGGTGCCAATGGTAGCCACCATGTGGGTAAGTTTGTGCATGGTCTGCTCCCAGATTTCCGGGGCGGTGCCCTGCACATGGGCCTTCCAGTTGGCGTCGTTGTTGTACTGGTCGGTCATGAAGTATTTGCCGGGATTTTCCCGCACCAGGCGATAGACCTCTTCTATGGCGCCGTCCGTGCTCAAATGACCGGGAGTCAAGAGGATTTCCGCGCCCCGGGCGGAGAGGATTTTCCTGCGCTCCTCGCTGACGGATTCGCTCATGGCCAGGAGCAGGCGATAGCCCTTAACCGCGCAAACCAGGGCCAGGCCGATGCCCGTATTGCCGCTGGTGGCTTCAAGAACCGTTTTATCCTTGGTGAGTTCACCGGTTTTTTCCCCGTCTTCGATCATGGACAGGGCCACACGGTCCTTTACCGACCCTCCGGGGTTGAAATACTCCAACTTGGCGAACATCCGCACCGCCGGATTGGGATTCAAATGCCTGATTTCCACCAGGGGCGTGTTGCCTATGTAGTCCAGTATGCTATCCATAACCTTTATTCTGCCATGTTGCCTATGCTGCGGACCGTTGGGCCAGAAATCTGGCCAGCAAGTCCTTTGTTTGGTCCCAAACCTGGTCCGGGGGGGCTTCTGCGTCAACGATTGCAAACCTGCCTGGCGCATCTTTCGCCAGGCTCAGGTAGCCTTTTCGAACCTTTTGATGAAAGGCCAGTTCCTCGGCCTCAAAACGGCCTTCCAGGCCAGTGCTGTTTTGTGCGTCCAGTCTCGCCCTTGCACGTGTCAGCCCGATTTCAGCGGGAAGGTCAAAAAGCAAGGTCAAGTCCGGCGCCAGCCCTTCCAGAATCTGGGCGTGCAATCCGTTGATAAAATCCAGGGAAAGGCCTCGGGCGTGCCCCTGGTATGCGGTAGTGGCGTCGCAAAAACGATCGCAAATTACGCATTTGCCGGTCTCCAGGGCAGGCTTGACCAAACGGGCCAGGTGTTGGGCTCGATCCGCCTCATAGAGCAGAAGCTCTGCCATGGGCGCCAGGGTGATATGTTCCGAATTCAGCAATATGGCCCGGATTTTAGCCCCGATATCGGTTCCTCCCGGCTCCCGGGTGGCAATGCATTCAAAACCTTGAGATTCCATGAATTCCACAATGCGGCGGACCTGAGTGGTTTTTCCTGCGCCCTCTATGCCTTCCAGGGTGATGAAGATGCCCGGTCTACTCATGATCCCCTGCTTTCCTGCCCCGGTAAAAGTGGCGTTCCATCAGCCTGTGGTATCCGGTCCATGCTTCTCCGTTATCTTCCTGGTCCATAAAGGTGCGGACTCCGTTCACTTTGGCATCCAGGTCGTCGATATTATGTAATATGACGGCCTCCAGGGTTTTGGGCGGTTCCAGTGCGCCAAAGTCCCGCTCACCGTGGTGGCTGACTATCATATGCCTGAGAAGCATGGCGGTTTCGTTAGGAAAATCAGGAATGGCGGCGATTTTTTCATCCAGTATCCTGACTCCTATAACGGCGTGGCCCATCAAACGGCCTGCATCGGAATAGTCAATGGCGGCTTTCCACTGGAATTCCTCCACCTTACCCACATCGTGCAGCACGGCCCCGGTAAGCAAAAGATCCCGGTTTACGCCTTTGTTTTTTATATAATGGCCTGCCAGGGGGTCCACCAAAAGGGCCACGGACAGGGTGTGCTCCACCAGTCCTCCAATGTAAGCATGGTGCATTTTCTTTCCGGCCGGGGCGGTTGCAAAGGCCCTGGAAAAGTCCTGGTCCTGCCAGAAAGTTTCCATGAGTTTGAGCAAAAACGGGTCGGTTATGGTTGCCGTAAGTTCCTGGAGCTTTGCAAGGAGCTTTTGGGGATCTGTCGGGCAGACAGGCAAAAAATCCCCCGGGTCCACTTTGTCGTCCTGAACTTTGGCAATGGCCTTCACGGTAACCTGCACCTGATCCCGGTAGGTGCCTGCCTGGCCTTTTACCGAAATGTAGTCCCCGTTGTCAAAGGAAGCCAAGGTGTCCGGCCCCAGGTCCCACATGATGGCCCTTACGGAGCCGGTGCGGTCCACCAGGGTGAGGTTCAAAAAGGGCGCGCCGTCTTTCCTATGGGAGACGGATTTGTCCGTGACAACGAAGGTGGCGTCCACCTTTTCACCGGGTTGTATATTTTCCACAAAGGTCGTTTTAGTCATTTTTTCCTGGAGGTTTGAGGTTTAAAAAAGCCTTAAGGCTTTTCCATGTTCCAATCCTTAAGCTGGCCCATGAAATCATAGTCAGTCATATCGCACCGGACTGGAGTCACGGCAATATAGTTCTCTCTAAGGGCCACGCCGTCTTCATCCGGGGTGTCGCCGAACAACTGGGTTTCACTGCCTTGCCAGTAGTAAGGCTGATCCCGGGGATCCTTGCGCACATGAAAGGCTTCTTCCAGGCGGGCAATGCCCTGCTTGCAAATGCGAACTCCGGATATTTTATCCAAAGGGGAATCGGGCAGGTTTACGTTGAGAAACACTCCTTTGGGCAAGCCACGCCGGACAACATCCTCCACTAAAAAGCTGATAAAGCGGGCGGCGTCTTCAAAATGGACGCTGCGGGGATTGCAAACGGAAACGGCTATGGCTGGCAGGCCCAGGAGAGCGGCCTCGCGTGCGGCGGACACCGTGCCGGAATAGTTGAGGTTGACACCCACATTAGGGCCGGGGTTGATGCCGGAAACAACCAGGTCCGGCCTGGACCCAAGGAGTTCCAGGACACCCAGCTTCACGCAATCTGCCGGGGTGCCGTTTATGGCCCAGGAAGGTATCCCATTGCCGTTTTGGAGAGAAGCGGCCCTTAGCGGCGTATGCAGGGTGATTGCGTGGGCAATGGCGCTGCGCTCCCGGTCCGGGGCCACGACCTGGACCCTGTGGTCCTTGGCCAGGCTATCCCGCAGGGCAGCCAGCCCGGGATGATGAATGCCGTCATCGTTGGTGACAAGTATGTGCATGCTCATGTCCTCGTTAATGTTCAAAATATCGAATTCATATCATACACCAACAAGTGCTTTTATAAAACAGTAAAGCCCTGATCCTTGACTTTTTTGTCCTATTGTCACAAAACCCTGGTATGAAAAGAATATTCTTAAAAACCGGACTAATGAGGTTAGGGGCGGCACTGTGGGCGCTGTTATTGGTATTGCACGCTCCGGCGTTTGGTCAGGGACTGGACCTGGCGAACATGGATCCCTCGGAGCCGTGGAACATTACAGCGGATAAGCTGGAGTACGATAACGTGACCAACACGTACCGAGGCTCCGGCAATGTGCTGATCTGGCGTTCAGGCTATCGCATGGAGGCGGACGAGGCAGGCTTTGACCGAAACAACAACAGCCTGTGGGCTGTGGGGAACGTGACGGTCAAGGGCGGCGGAGACGTGGTCACAGGGGACCGTGTGTTCATGGACCTGGCTACGGAAACCGGCCTTGTGGAAAATGGCACCCTGTTTATCCAGGCCACCCATTTTTTTATTCGGGGGGATCGCATCGAAAAACTTGGCACCCAATCCTACAGGGTGGAGGATGCCAGCCTTACAACCTGTGACCCGGATGATCCCGATTGGGTGATAAAGGCTTCCCAGGTCAAGGTGACGGTGGGGGGGTACGGCACCGCCAAAAACCTGGTGTTTAAAACCCGCAAACTGCCGCTGTTTTACTCTCCGTTTTTGGTTTTTCCCGCAAAAACCGAGCGCCAAACCGGCCTGTTACCACCCCAGGTGAGCCAGTCCTCCCGCCATGGATGGGGCGTTAACCAACCCTTGTACATGGTCATGAACGAAAGCGCAGACATGACACTGTATGCTAATCCCATGGAAAAAAGAGGGGTGCAGGCAGGGGCGGAACTGCGTTATGCCATCAATCCCAAATCCAAGGGCTATTTTTTCGGCAGCTTTCTCCAGGACGATACCCGTGACGATGGCCTGGGGAACAACAGCGACGACTGGGGATACGACAACGACACTTATCTGAGGCCCAACCAGGATCGGTATTGGTTGGTGGGCAAACATGATCATCAATGGGAAAACGGCCTCCGACTCCGGTTGGATGCAGACTATGTGAGCGACCAGGACTATCTGCGGGACTTCAAGGACGGATACACTGGATACAGTGCTATCAATCGGCAGTTTTCCAAGGATTTCGGCCGGGACCTGGACGACTACGACGAGACCATACG
The DNA here is from genome assembly GCA_016342355.1 of Desulfatibacillum sp. Taxonomy (GTDB): domain Bacteria; phylum Desulfobacterota; class Desulfobacteria; order Desulfobacterales; family Desulfatibacillaceae; genus Desulfatibacillum. The sequence continues at coordinate 110,922 of JAEINP010000007.1, read as the reverse complement.
CAAGAACAGCCTTTACCTGCAAAAGGGTTGGGATCGATACAGCGTCAACGCAGAGACTAAATGGTACGATAACGTCATTGCCCGAAGATTTGACGAACCGAATACAACCCTCCAGACCCTGCCGTACCTGGGTTTTTCAGGCGCCAGGCAGTCGTTTTTTGGCTCTTTTCTGGCTTGGCAGTTTGACACGGGGTATTCCCATTTTTACCGGGAGGAAGGGATCAGCGGAAACCGGATCGACCTGAACCCGCGGATTATCGCCCCTTACGATTTTGGCAGGTTCCTAAACATGGAAACCTCGGTGGGTCTCCGGGAAACCCTTTATAATGTAACCACTTGGGACGAAGAACCGGCTCGGGATGACCGATCCTTTTCCCGCGAAATGTACGATGTGAAGTCGGAACTTTCATCTGAATTGGTGCGGGTGTTTACCGTGGGGTCCGGATCTGGCGGGATAGAAAAAATTCGCCACGCTTTCAGCCCAACCCTGAGCTATGTATATGCTCCGGACGAGGATCAGGAAAAATATCCCCTGTTTGATTATGTGGACCGGCTTCAGGCGCAAAATCAGGTAACCTTTTCCATGGCCAATAGTTTCCTTGCCCGGAGCAAAACCACCGTGGCTGGAAATGATTCTTCGCCCTATGAATACCAAAAATTGTGCTGGTTTGAAATTGCCGCTTCCTATGATATCAACGAGGCCAATGAAGAGAACTCGTCAGAATGGACCAAGCCCAACCGGCGCCAGCCCTTCTCTCCCATCAGCGCCCGGCTGGAACTGGACCCGGCCAGTTGGTTTGGTTTGGAAAGCACGGTAAAGTGGTCGCCCTATGACGGGAGCTTTGTATATAATTCTCAGGGCATTCGTTTTAATGGGAGGGGGCACGAGTTTTCGGCGGAATACATTAACGCCAACGACTCCAGCGAAACTGTCCTGGGCAAGGCCCTTATTCGCCTGGGCGAAAACTGGTCCGCTTATGGAGGGATGGAACGGGATCTGGACGCTGGCGAACGGGTGAGAAATTATACCGGCGTCATTTACGAAGCAGCCTGCTGGTCCGTAGATATCGGCTACTCCGACGAACCCGGGGAACAGCGGTACGCCTTTCAGGTCACTTTGGCCGGCTTAGGCAATATCGGACGTTCCGCCGCCCAATAACAGTCAGCTATATGCCGCAGGCTTTCATGCTTTCCACAACCTGGGCGAAAACCTCCTTGACCCGAAGAATACCGGTGATGCGTTTGTTTTTCATGACCAGCAGAGACTGGTGGTGCCCCATGATTATCTGGTGCATGGCTTCAGGCAAGGTGGCGTCCTCGGACACAAACTCCCCTTCGCTGGAAGGAGAATACATAACATCTTTGACCTTAATGTCCGCGGCTTTTTTGCAAATTTCGTCCAGGGGGTTGGACCACAGCTTGTAGTCATCAGCCAAAAGTTTTAAGAATCGGCGAGAAAAACCAAGGCGGGCCGAACCTGGTCTGGATTCCAATATTGTTTCGTAGCTGGGTTCGAGAGCCTTAATGACATCCAGAAAACTCATTTTGCCCACTACATGGTTTTTTTTGTCCACCACCAGAATGGCCCGGGGATCCGGATTGTCTTGGCGGGCCTGGCATTCTTCCAATGCTATCACCGCCTCGTAAAGGTTGGCGTCTTCATGGACAGTTGCGTATTGATCCAATGGAACCATAATGTCTTTGACAAGTATTTCGCTCATACGTTCTCCTTTGCGACAAAGCCTTATAAATTTTAGATGAAATATGTACCAGAAACGCCTTGGATAAGGCAAGATAAACAATGGAAAGGTACGTGGATTTTACACAATATATTTGAAATCTCAATTTGCGGTATGTGGGGAAATGTCATGACCGAGTTGTTATCCACGCTCCCGGGAACAGGATGCGCCTATTACACCCAGGGACATTGCATGCGAAAAATCAAGTCAGACCCTGGATTCCATGACGCCTGGCGATGTTCTGTTCTGGAAAAATGGGAGACGGCCTTTGACGCGTATCTGGATCAGGTGGATTGCTTTGATATTGATCAGGACACCATCATGCGGATTTGGTCACGCAGATTTGCGACCATCAAAGCCGGCGTCAGGTGTCCCCATTTTATTCCGGGAGAGAATTCCATCCTAAGTTGCGGGTTGCTTCATTTCGACCTATGCCGTCGGAAGATGCCCCCTTGTCCGGGACGGTGCCGGTTTTTTATTAGGGAGGAATAAGTTGATGCGCCGGTTCGCCAATTATCGGGCAGGCATAGTGCGAAGTTGTTTCTGTCAACATTGCGTCTTCATCCCTTTCTTGCAGTTCCTCCTTCCCTATGCTAAGTCTTGGAACATCATAATAAATTGAGAAAAATTGGGTGCCTCACCCCCATGCAGTATATGGGGAAAGGAGACGGATATGCCGAAACGTTTGAATCTGGTGACCGGGGCATGCGGTTTCTCAGGGTCGCACTTGGTAAAAATGCTTTTGAGCCAAGGCCAGGAGGTTATAGCCACTGACCTGCCCAAGGCCTTTTCCCATCCCAAGATTCAGACTGTTTGCAAAGGGATTGACCTGGATTTTTCACAGGACGGCTGCCAAGTGCTCCCAAGCGACCTGCTGGACAAGTCCAGTTTGGATGCCTTGTTCAAAAGGCCCGTGACCCACGTGTTCCACACGGCCTCTTTGTATGATTATTCCGCGCCCCTGAGCCTGCTCCGTAAAATCAATGTGGAAGGTTCTTCAAACTTCTTTGAAACCGCTGGCTCCTGCAAGAGCCTGGAGCGATTTGTCCATTGGAGCACTTGCGGGGTCTTCGGGAAGCCTGTCCCGGCTTCCGGGGGAGACAAATGCAATCTTCCGTTTAGCGAAGACAATTCATCCCCCAAAAACTCTGTGTTCGGCCAGAAAGAGCCTGAAAACACTTATTTGGTCAACGACTATTCGGTTTCCAAATGGGAACAGGAGCAATTTGCGTGGAAATTATACAGGGCGGGGCGCCTTCCCCTTACCGTGGTGCGGCCGGCCCCGTTGTACGGACCGGGCAGCGATTACGGCCATGGCGGAATTGTCCTGGCCATCAATCGGGGGCTGTTGCCGTTTATTCCAGCAGATTCAGTAAATTATCTCACAACCTCCCTGCATGTGGAAGATATGGCCGGGCTGGCTGTCCACGTGGCGGAAAAGGACTTTGCCTTGGGGGAAGATTATAATGTGGTTGACGAAAGCGTCATTTCATATCATGAGTTCCTGCACTACTTGGCCTTGCTATTGGGGCGGCGCCTGTGGGATATTCCCTTGGTGCGCCAAAGATATCTGAAAAATTTGGCCGTGGTTGCAGCCCATACCTGGCTGTTCCTGGAGCAAAGATTCCAGGCGCCGCGAGTTCGGGTTTTTGAGGTCGGTTCTGCAACTTATATGGCGTCAAGCTATTGGATATCCAATAAAAAATCCAAGGATGCCGGGTATGTTTACCAGCATCCGGATGTCAAGGAAGGAATGCGCACCACCATTGAATGGTTCCGACGCATGGGATGGCTGCAATCCGATTATAATCCTAAAGGAGTCTGCCAGGACAATTTCTGACATGATGATTCAAAGCGCCAAGAACACCACGGAAAAAGGGGAAGTCCGGGGCGAAGCCACCCGGAGAAAGATACTGGAAGCAGCAGACAAGGTGTTTGCCCAATACCCATTCAAAGCAGCCAGTGTGCGCAAGATCGCCAAGGAAGGGGGGTTTGAGCATCCCCTGATCCAATACCATTTTAAAACCAAGGCCAGGCTTTTTGAAGAATATATCACAGGGCTCAATGAAGAGTTTGTGGTTGCCATTCTGAACATGCTTCCCGGCCTGGAAAAAGTCAATCCGGCTCAGGGTCTGTCATTGTTCCTGGATCGAATTCTGGACTTCGGCTTTCAATCCTCCTATATGCCTGTGATGATGCTCAATGTGGGGGGGATGGACTTTCTGGATGAATCCCTGCCAGGCGTGGGTAACATGCGCAAGGCCTTGGAAAAGGTTGTGGAGTTTTTCCGTCAGTCTTACAAACCCAAGGGCACGGACCGGGAGATCACCATGTGGATGTTTGCCTTTGCACTGGTCATGGGCAATTTCATGGGCGCCAGGCAATTCCACGCAAGGGCTGAAGAGCTGGACCCCGGCCAAGATCAATACCGCCAATGGGTGAAGGAGGCCATGACCTTCCTTTTCCTGCCTCCCCTGAAACGGCTTATTCGAGGCACAAAAGGTCAGGATTTGGGTCCCATAGAGCCTCACGGGTATTCGCCGAGAAAAAAACTGAAAAAATCCGGTTTGCTCAACAACCTTAGAAAAGGGGAAGCCACCCGTTTAAAAATCCTGGAGGCAGCCAGGGAGGTTTTCGCCACCAACCCCTACAGCACGGCGAGCATTCGTATGATTGGAAAGCGCGGAGGATTTGATTTCACCCTTATCCACCACTATTTCCCAACCAAAAAGGAACTCTTCGAAGCCGTGGGAGTGGACCTTTTGGAGCGATCGTTGCTAGTGGATCAGGATATAATGGACGGCCTGGAAGCCATGCCAGCCCTCCAGGGACTGACAGAGGCGTTTGGCAGGATTCTGGCCAACAGTTTCGCCAATCCCGCGCCCGAAATGGTCCTCATGCAGAATATGGCTCAGTTGGACCGGGGGGAGGACATCCCGGGGTTTGAGTTCGTCTTTTTTTATCACCAATGCGTTACGGACATGATCAAGGAACGATTTTTCCCCAGCGTCTCGCCAAAGGTCATGCGGATGTGGCTCCATTGCCTGGTGACCATCACCTACAGTTGCGTGGGCGCCCCTGCTTATCCCGCCAGAATTGTGGGCATGGACCCAACATCACTGGTATACAGACAATGGGTTAAAGACACATTGGTCTTCCTGTTTTTCCCCACTCTGCCAGAACTGCTTTTTCCCACCGAAGCAAGCAAATAGAAATACTCACGGGCCTCTGGATTTCAACCCTGTTTTGGGAGTTGGACGCGCCCGGGTATAATCATGGAGAGAATAATAAGGGAGCCTTTTTGCAAAGGCTCCCTCGATGAAAATCTCACTTAGAACACTTTTTTGCACAATTCACCCAGAGTGCCAAGGTTCTCGCACACATGGATGTTGGCGTTCTTCATGGCTTCAATCTTGGCCTGAGCCGTGCCTGAAGACCCGCTGATAATAGCTCCTGCATGGCCCATACGGCGGCCAGGAGGCGCAGTAAGGCCTGCGATGAACCCAATCACGGGGACCTTTATATTGGCCCTGATGAATTCCGCAGCCTCTTCCTCGGCGCTTCCGCCGATTTCCCCCACCATAACAATACCCTTGGTGTCCGGGTCTTCCTCAAAGGCTGCCAGGCAGTCTATGAAGTTGGTTCCGTTGATGGGGTCCCCGCCGATACCGATGCAGGTGGTCTGGCCAAAGCCCTGCTGGGTAAGCTGATGCACAACCTCGTAGGTCAGGGTGCCGGAGCGGGAAACCACGCCAATGGGGCCTCCAGGCTTGTGAATCTTGGCAGGCATAATGCCCAGCTTGCACTCGCCGGGAGTGATGACGCCAGGGCAGTTGGGGCCGATCAGCCTGGTTTTGCTCTTGGCCAGGTGATTTTTCACCTTCATCATGTCCAAAACCGGAATGCCCTCGGTGATGGCAACCACCAAGTCCACCTCAGCGTCAATGGCTTCCAGGATAGCGTCCGCCGCAAACGGGGGCGGAACAAAAATCATGGAGCAGTTTGCGCCTGTTTTTTCTACGGCTTCATAAACAGAGTTGAATACGGGCACGTCGTCCATTTTCTGGCCGCCCTTGCCGGGGGTGACGCCCGCCACAATCTGGGTTCCGTAAGCGATGCACTGGCGGGTATGAAATTGGCCTTCCTTTCCCGTAATGCCTTGCACCAGAATTTTGGTGTCCTTGTTAACAAATATACTCATGGGGAATCCTCCTCCCTTGGAAGCAATGTTTATTGAACGATCTGGGCAACTTTTGCCGCAGCGTCCTTCAGGTCCTTGGCGCCGATCAGATTGAGGCCGCTGTCCGCAAGGATCTTGCGTCCCTCATCCACGTTGGTGCCTTCCATACGCACCACAACAGGCACGTTTAGACCCACCTTTTTGGCCGCTTCCACAACACCGCTGGCCAAAACATCGCAACGGAGAATCCCACCGAAAATATTAATCAGGATGCCTTTGACGTTCTTGTCGCTCAAGATAATCCGAAATCCGTTCTCCACCTGCTCGGCGTTGGCTCCGCCCCCTACGTCCAAAAAGTTGGCGGGTTCGGCGCCTGCCTGCTTGATGATGTCCATGGTGGCCATGGCCAAGCCTGCGCCGTTGACCATGTTGCCCACGTTTCCATCCATCTTGATGTAATTAAGGTTAAATTGGGAAGCCTCGACCTCCAGGGGTTCCTCCTCGTCAAGGTCGCGGTATTCCTGAAGGTCTTTGTGGCGATACAGGGCGTTGTCGTCAAAATTGATCTTGGCGTCCAAAGCAATGATTCCGTCGTCGGCCGTAAGGACCAGGGGATTGATTTCCAGCAGAGAGCAATCCTTGTCCAGGAACAGCTTGTAGAGCCCCTGCACCATCTTGATGAAGGGTTTGATTGCAGCGGCAGGCAGATTCAACCGATAGGCCGCCTGACGGCAATGATAACCCTGGATTCCCAAGAGGGGGTCCACAGGCACCTTGACGATTTTTTCCGGTGAGGACGCGGCGACCTCTTCAATGTCCATGCCGCCTGCCTCGCTGGCCATGATGACGATCTTGGCCGTGGCGCGGTCCACAACAATGGAGAAATATAATTCCTTGGCAATGTTCAGGCCTTGCTCCACCAGAAGTTTTCGAACCTTTTGCCCTTCGGGCCCGGTCTGATGGGTGATCAGTTGCATGCCAAGGATTTCCCCGGCGACAGTCTTAACCTCATCCAGGGATTGAGCCAGCTTGACACCGCCGCCTTTGCCGCGGCCGCCAGCATGAATCTGGGCCTTGACCACCACGGGGAATGCACCCAGTTCCTGGGCTGCAGCCATGGCTTCTTCCACGCTGAAGACCACCTTGCCCTGAGGCACAGGTACGCCATAATTAGCAAATAACTCCTTTGCTTGGTACTCATGAATCTTCATGCACAAATCTCCTTATTACCCGATAACGCAAAGAACTTCGCCCTTGGACACGGAGTCGCCCACGGCAAAATTGATGGCCTTGATGGTGCCTGACACAGGGGCAGGCAGGGCGTTTTGCATCTTCATGGCTTCCAGTACCAATACGGACTCGCCTTCCTTAACCACATCGCCCACGTTTTTTTCCAGGGCGGTGATCATGCCGGGCATGGGAGCCGTCAAGGCTGTGCCGTCCACAGCAGGCGCCGCGGCAGGGGCAGGCTTGGCAGCGGCCGTCCTGGCCGCAGGCCTGGGAGGAGCGGCAGGAGCGGAAGAAGGAACCACAGAGGTAACCACCGGAGCGCCGCCCACTTCTTCCACATCCACTTCAAAGTACTCGTCATCCACAAACACGTTGAAGGAACGGACGCCGGGGCCTTTTTCCGGGGAGTCCTTTTCCACCTTTTCAATGAGCAGGCCTTTGCGGGCCTTCCTGACCATTTCCTCGTCAGCCAGGGCCTGTTCCAGGCTGCGGGGCTTCACTTCCTCAGGCACGGGAGCCTTGCCGTATTTCCACTGGAGGAACTTTCTGCCGGTGACAGGATAAATGGCGTACAGAATCAGGTCGTCCAGGTCTTTGGCCAGGTCGCCGATTTCCTTTTTGGCGGTTTCCATTTCAGGCGCCAGAACCTCGGCGGGACGGCAGGTAATGGGTTCTTCGCCGCGTTCGTAGCCCTTGAGAGCCTTTTTCTGGACTTCCTCGTTGATGGGCACCGCAGTTTTGCCGTACAGGCCGTAGCACAGGCCTTTCACCTGATCGGTGATCATCTTGTACCGTTCGCCCGGGGTGTCATTGAGCACGTTCATGACCGTCTGGACACCCACGATCTGGGATGTGGGGGTAACCAACGGCACCTGGCCCAAATCCCTGCGGACCCTGGGAAGCTCGGCATACACTTCGTCAATGCGGTCCAGGGCGTCCATGTCCCGAAGTTGGTTAACCAGGTTAGAGAGCATGCCGCCCGGTGTCTGGTGCAGGAGCACGTTGATGTCGATGATGGACATCTTGGTGTCGTCCAGCAGGTACCGGTATTTGGGCATGACTTCTTTTTCCAGCTTTTCGCTGATGGCGGCCAGGAGCTTAATGTCAAAGCCCGTGTCCCGGTTGGTTCCCAAAAGCGCCATGACCAAAGGCTCGATGGCGGGATGAGAAGTCCGGAAAGCATAGGGGGCCATACAGGTGTCTATGATATCCACACCGGCTTCAATGGCCTTGAGGTGGGACATCTGGGCCATGCCGGAGGTAAAATGGCTGTGAAGGTGGATGGGCGGCTTGACGCTGTCCTTGAGGGCCTTGATGATTTCATAGGCGTCATAAGGAGCGATGAGGCCAGCCATGTCCTTGACGCAGATGGTGTCCGCGCCCATGTCTTCCAGGTCCTTGGCCTTTTTTACATAGTAATCCAGGTTATAGACCTCTCCGCCCAGGCGGGGCTCGGTGAGGGTGTAGCAGATGCAGCCCTGGAAATGCTTGCCGCATTTTTTGATAATGGGAACCACGGTTTCGAAATTCCGGTAATCATTGAGGGCGTCAAAGGTGCGGAAGACGTCCATGCCGTTTTCCGCGGCCCTTTCCACAAAGGCTTCAGCCACGTCGTCAGCATAATTCCTGTATCCAACCAGGTTCTGCGCCCTGAGAAGCATGGAAAAGGGGGTCTTTTTCATGTACTTTTTCAGGGTGCGGATGCGTTCCCATGGATCTTCGTTGAGAAAACGGTGCATGGTGTCAAAGGTGGCGCCGCCCCACGTTTCCGTGGCCCAGAACCCTACCTCGTCCATCATTTCCGCGACAGGAATCATGTCTTCGGTGCGACCGCGGGTCGCAAACAAGGACTGATGGCCGTCCCGGAGGGAGAGGTCCTGGATTTTGACCGCGTTCTTTTCCTTTTTGCGTTCCGGCCCGTAATCTATGTCGGTTGTCTTTATTTTGCCGTGCGTACTCATTGTTTAGTCTCCTGCCAAAAAAGTGTTATGGCGCATATAAATCCGGATTTTTTACAGTTTGGTTCTGCCGGCAAATGCCCTCATTTGCATCAGATTTCGCATTTGCATGGAAGCCTGTCTGCCTGAAAGACCCCAAAGATTGGGCTTTTCATGCTGGGGGGCTTGCGGCGCGCAGGCCCGGGCTTCTTCCTCGGTTTTCAGGTATTGCATGACGCCGCCTATGGCAGCGGCAATTTTTTTCTTATCCATGTGGGCTCCTCGTTAATGCCTTAAACCGGTATATTGCCATGCTTTTTGGCAGGTTTGGTTTCGCGCTTGGTGACCATAACTTCAAGGGCCTGGATAAGACGGGACCTTGTTTCACTGGGCACGATCACGGCATCCACGAATCCCCGGGAAGCGGCCATGTAAGGGTTGGAAAAAAGTTTGTCGTATTCAACAATTTTTTCAGCCCGTTTGGCTGCCGGGTCTTCTGCGCCCTTGATTTCCCTGGCATGGATGATGTTGGCCGCGCCCTCGGCCCCCATAACCGCGATTTCTGCGGAAGGCCATGCAAAAGCCATATCTGCGCCAAGGTGCTTGGAGCACATGGCCAGGTAGGATCCGCCATAATCCTTGCGGGTGACCAAAAGCAGCTTGGGCACCGTGGCTTCGGAATAACACCACAACAGCTTGGCGCCGTGGCGGATGATGCCCCCATGCTCCTGGTGGCTGCCCGGCAGGTAGCCCGGGACATCGGCAATGGTGAGCATGGGGATGTTGAAGGCATCGCAAAAACGGATAAACCGGGTGGCTTTGTCCGACGCGTTGATGTCCAGGCAACCAGCCATGAATTTGGGCTGGTTGGCGATGATGCCGATAACCCGGCCATTGAGGCGGGCAAAGCAAATCATCATGTTTTGCGCAAAGTACTTGTGAGGCTCGAAAAACTCGCCGTTATCCACAATGGCTTCAATGACCTTTTTCACGTCATAGGCCGCTTTGGGGTTGTCGGGGATGATGGTGTCCAGTTCCGGGCAAACGCGCCGGGGATCATCTGTGGGAGCGATGGCCGGAGGATCTTCCATATTATTGGAGGGCAGATAACTGAGCAACTGGCGGATACTGTCAATGGCGTCCGCATCGTCCTCGCAGGCAAAGTGAGCCACGCCGCTCTTTTGGTTGTGGGCCATGGCGCCGCCCAGGTCTTCAAAGGAGATTTCCTCGCCGGTTACCGCCTTGATGACATTGGGACCGGTGATGAACATGTAGCTGGTCTTCTTAACCATGAAGATCCAGTCGGTCATGGCGGGAGAATACACCGCGCCGCCGGCCGTGGGCCCCATGATGGCGGAAATCTGGGGAATCACGCCGCTGGCGTTGGAGTTCCGGAAAAAGATCTCCCCGTACCCGGAAAGGGCGTCCACCCCTTCCTGGATGCGCGCTCCGCCGGAGTCGTTCATGCCGACGACCGGAACCCCGGCCTTCATGGCAAGATCCATAACCTTGCAGATTTTTTTCGCGTGCATTTCCCCCAGGCTGCCTGCCCTGGCCGTAAAGTCCTGGGCGTAGGCGAATAGAGGCCTGCCTTCCACAAGGCCATGCCCTGTGACCACACCGTCGGCGGGAATTTCTTTGGTCTCCATGCCAAAATTGGTACACCGGTGCGTAACGAACATGTCGATTTCCTGGAAGGTTCCCGGGTCAAACAGGCGTCCAATGCGTTCCCGAGCGGTGAGTTTGCCTGTTGCCTTATGCTTGGCAACCGCCTTCTCGCCCCCCATCTGAAGGATTTTGGCTTCCCGCTCCTTCAGCTCTTTGATTTTGCTCTCAACAATACCCATAGCGTCGGTTCCTTTCAAAATCCTGGCCTTGCCTTGACAGGCCGGTTGAGTTTTCCGGTCTTGTCCCTCTTTTATGAATTGCCCATATATATGTTAGTCCCGCTGACACAGCTCCACCAAGACTCCATTGGTGGATTTGGGATGCAAAAAGGCGATCATCGCCCCCCCGGCGCCTTTGCGCGGTTTTTCGTCGATCAGGCGTACGCCCTTTTCCTTCAGTTCGGCCAAGGCTTCCTCAATGTTTTCCACACGAAATGCCACATGTTGAAAGCCCTCTCCGCGTTTTTCAATGAACTTGGCCACCGGGCCGTCCGGGGATGTGGACTCCAGAAGCTCTACTTCAGACTCGCCTACCGGAAGAAAACCCGTGGTAACCTTCTGGGCTTCAACGGTTTCCTTGCCCTCGAAAGACAAGCCCAGGATGCTTTCCCAAACCTGCCGTGCGGCGTCCATGTCATTCACTGCAATCCCCAGATGATCGATCTTTAACAGCTTCATGGTTTGCTCCTCTATTTACGGTGGTGTTGTCTTTTTATTAACACAAGTGATGAACCTATAAGTAATTGAACATCTGTCCAGTTATTGACGGGGTAGTCAACTATCTACCCGCTTCTGTCCAGGAAAAGATATCCTAAGCACATCCTTATTGAGTGAAGCAAGTGTTTTTGCCTGAGTCAAGGTAAAAATCGCGTACTTGCCCCGGCCTCAGACTTTTTGACCACTTGACCAGTAGCAGGCAAAGGGCCGAAACACGAGGCTTTAAGGGCCTATTCGAGTGGTTTGTTTGTGTTTAGTTGGTGTAATATCAAGAAGAGGCCGGGTTAGCCCGAGGCCCAAAAATTCCATCAAATGATGGAGAGGCCCTGGCCAGGGCCGTTTTGGGGCCGTTTAGTGGATGTCCAAATTTTTAAGTAGGCGAATTCTCTTCACCACCTCTTGGGAGACCTCCCGGATTTCCATCGCCACTTGAACCTCCTGTCCCAGGTAGACCTGGATTCCCGCCCAAAGGGGGAGCAGATGGGTAAAGGCGCCTGATTGGGCGATAAATTGGGCCGCATCCTCTCCCTGGCCAGTGGCGGACATGGTGAGAGCCGCATTGATAATCCTGGTCAACGCCTCCCGGGAGGGTTCGGTCTGCATGGACAGGGATTCCAGTGTTTCCATCAAGGCTTCCGGCCCTGTATGGTGGTTTTGGGCGGGAGAGATAGCGGTTGGGGCTTTAGGGTCTAAATTACTGTTTTTTGGACTATAACCGAGCTCGGTAGCAGGATGGGAATGGGTTTCTATGGGCAAGGCTATTGTTTCGGAGGGCAGGGATGGGGCAGGCTCTTGAAAACCGCCGATGTGTGCATGCCCGCTCAGAGCAAGGATTTCAGGGAGCAGGTCCTTAAGGCTCTCCCGTGAAAAGGTCTTGGTCAGGTTTTTGCAAGCCATGGGACTGTGCCCTCTATCATCAAGGTAGGATCGGGCCATGGCCAAAGCGTTGTCCGGATTGTTGAATGCTTTAAGTTCCATGTGAATGAGGCCCTCCCATGCAGCATAACAGGACGGATCATGTTGCAGGGCTTTCTGGTAAGCGTTTTTCGCCTCATCCTCAGCTTGAAGTCTGTGTTCCAATAGGTGACCGATTATTGCCCAGCCTTTGGCGTTAGAGGGGCGGCATTCGGTCCCTTTGATGTACGCTTGTTCCGCCTCTCCGGTTTTGCCCTGGCTTTCAAAAATATCCCCCAAAGCCTTATAGGGCAAAGGATTATCCGGCTCCATGCTGGCTGCTTCCTGGTAAGTTCGGATGGCGGATTGATGCCGGTCCAGCTTTTCGTGGAGGCGTCCCATGCAAACCCGGTGTTCGGAAGAGCGGGGAGCCAGTTCAATGGCTATGCGGTAAGCTTGCTCCGCCTCCACATAGTTGCGTTGGTTTTCATGGAGTAGCTGGCCCAGGCCTGACCAGATCCAGGCTTGGTTCGGGTCATGCTCGATTGCCTGAAGATAGGCGTTTTCCGCTTCCGGGTACAGGTGCAGTTCGGTACGCAACAATTGTCCAAGTCTTCCCCATGCCCAGGCGTGGTTTGGCTGGATATCCAGTGATTTTTTATAAGCCCTGACAGCGTCTTCGCACAGGCCTTCGGATTCCAGGGTTTTGGCAAGCTCAATCCAGCCAGCAGCATCGGTGGGGTCTGAGGCTGGCTGTGAAGATGGTTGATTTATGGTAAACGCGGGCAGGGATAGGGGCAAGGATCCTGGGGGAGGCTCTTTTTCAGGTTGAGGCATGGAAGGCGGATCCGTTGCGGAGGAAGATGGCGGCTGCGGCGACTCCCGGGTCTGAGTGAAATCGGGGGAAGATCTGTTTATGCCTTCATGCTCTCTGTCGACATGCTCTTGGTACAGGGCTTCCATAAAGCGGCATAGTCCCAAAATACGTTTCTTGTTCTCCAATCCGGTCCGCATTAAAAAGTTCAGGTTATTGAACGGGCCTTCCAACTCATACCACTTTACGCGGCCTTGTTTACTGACAACCTGAACCCGTCCACGCCTGACCAATCGATTCAGCAAAGAGCTGGCTTTGTTCACGTCCATGTCCGCCATTTCGGCGATATCCCGGGCAGTGGAAGGCGCCCATTGATCAGCCAGGATGGCAAAGACCTTGCGTTCCACGGCGGGCAGGACCTGCATCTGCCCCTTATAATAAGGTGTATGGCAATCAAGGGCGGTAAAAAAGGCTTCGGTGAGACTGCCGCTTTTCGAATGGTTGAATGCATCCGCCAGGAACGCTATCAGCCTGGGGTTTCCCCGGCAAAGGCAGGAACACAGGCCTTTGGCAAGAGAGGACGGAGGATAGCCAGTGATGTTTTTCCAAAGCCGGGCCATTTCACCGCCGGTAAGCGGCCCAATAGCTTGTATTTTAAAGAATTCCTTAAGAGCAGGCGGAAAATCGGGGAGATTCCGGGAGTTGATTGTGCCCACGATGGATAGCCATGGTTCAAAGGCGAGTATTTGTCCCAGAATTTTGGCATCCTGGGCAGGCAATTGTTCGTTCAGGAAAACGTCCAGGTTGTCTACGACGAGAACCAGGGATCTTCCTTGGGAACGTGAAGTGTGTTGTAAAAGGTCCAAAGCCTTTCCACGCCGTGCGCCGGGGAATTTTTCTTCAAGCACTCGCTTGAGAGCAGGGTCCTGAGGGGGTAGCAAAAGAGTAAGCGCCTGTGTAAAAAACTGGGCAAGGTTCAGAATATGAGGCGTGTCTTGGGGGAACAGGACTGGCGTCCACTTTATGGATTGGGTCAGTTTTGTTCTCAGCGCGGAGGCGAGCATGGTTTTTCCGCTCCCCCATTCTCCTTGGATCAGCAGGCAAGGGCCCGGGCCGTGAAGAGGAAGGGGTGGGGTGGGGGCGAGAAACTCCAGGCAGCGGGTCAGGGCATCTTTACGGAGGTCATCGACGGGTTGTTGAGGGGGCTGCCCCGGGAGCAAGGGGTTATGGCGATAGGGAAAGGCTGATTCCATGGAGCCTCCGTAAACAATTTTGTTGGCAAATGGAGAATATCTTAAATAACACGAAAGATCAAGCTCTTGGACAAAAGTTTTTTGGAAAGACAGGGGGCTCCATCCGGGGTCTTGTTTCCGAATAGGGCTTGGCTTGGTGGGGCAGGGGCGCTATAAAACATTTTTGTTTTCAAATTCGCAAGGAAATTTGACTTGGCGGGCGCCCGGGTCTTTTCCTCAACAGGACCTTCCAGGGCATTCCAGGGGCTTGCTATTGCATCCATCTTTAAATGCTGGAAATATTAATAAGTTTTAAAGATATTAGGATAAATGAGATAAAAAACAAATTTGTTTTTAATCAGCCCAAATTCCTATCGCAAGCCTGTATAGGAAAAAACAGATTTTATGGTCTTTAAGGCCTGTCAGTAATCATAAATGGGGTATTGGAGATATAATACTAAAATCATTATTTATTTGTACAATTTTCCCTGTAATATGGGAATGGATGGTTGCTTGCATTTTAAAAACAAAAATGTTTTTTAATCAACTCGGAAATCTCTTTGACAAGTAAGAAACAATCCCCCACAATGCCCCCAAGATAACCCCACTCAACCCAACAGGAGATTGCCATGCCACCCAAAAAAAAATCCAAGAGCTTGTCCACCGGACAGAAAATCCATGACCTGCGCGAGGACAAGGATATGGACCTGGAGACCCTGGCCAATGAAACCGGACTGGCCGTGGACACCCTGGAAAAAATCGAGTCCGGTGAGTCCATGCCCTCCGTGGGCGCTCTCCTTCAAATTGCGCGGGCGCTGGAAGTGGATTCGGGCATTTTTCTGGAAAAGGAAACCAAAACCACCAAAAAGGGCTTGGCCAAAGCCTATTCCGAACGCACCTCCCATTACGCCTATACAACCCTCTCTCCGGGCGCCAGACACAAACACATGAAAGCCTTCAAAATTGAAATCCCCCCCCAACAGGAGCACGATGGCGTAAGTTACCAGCACGAAGGGGAGGAATTCGTTTATGTACTCTCCGGCCAGGTGGAGGTCACGGTAGGGGAGCATGTGAACAAGCTGGAAGAAGGAAACACCCTCCATTTTAATTCCGGCCTCCGCCATTTGTTGAAGAACCCGGGCAATGATACTGCTCTGCTTCTTGTCGTTGTGTACACCCCTTAAAACCTTAGCTTATAAAAAGGAGCGAGGACCATGTCCTACCGATTAACCGCCGAGCAGAAAATGGTCCGGAAAATGGTGCGGGAATTTGCCCGAGGGGAATTATTGCCCACCGCCGCCGAAAGGGACCGTACCAAAGAATTTCCCGCAGAAAACCTGAGGCAAATGGCTGAACTGGGTCTGTTGGGCATGATGGTCCCCCCCGAGTACGAAGGGGCCGGGGCCGATGCGGTCAGTTATGTGCTGGCCTTGTCCGAAGTGGCTTATGCCTGCGCCTCCACCGCTGTGATCATGAGCGTGCATAATTCCATTGTGTGCGACAGCATTTTGCACCTGGGCACCGACGATCAGAAAAAGCGGTATCTTCCCCCTCTTGCCATGGGAGAGATCATCGGCGCCTTTGCCATGACCGAACCCCTGGCAGGCTCCGACCCCCTGCGCCAGGAAACCGTGGCGGTCCAGGACGGGGACCACTTCATCATTAATGGCGTCAAGCGCTTTATCACCTCGGGAAAAAATGCGGGAGTGGTCATCGTTACCGCCAAGACCGACCCCAGTAAACGCCACAGAGGCATTTCCGCCTTTTTGGTGGACAGGGGCGCCCCGGGTTTTTCCGTTGGCCGTGTGGAAGATAAAATGGGTCTGCGGGCCTCGGACACAGTGGACCTGTATTTTGAAGACTGCCGGGTTCCCGCCGCCAATATCCTGGGGGGCGAGGGAGGCGGCTTTTCCCTGGCCATGCAGGCCCTGGACGGAGGCCGCATAGGAATCGCCGCCCAATCCATAGGCGTGGCCCAGGCCGCTCTGGACGCCGCCGTCAAGTACGCCAAGGAGCGGGAGCAGTTTGGCAGGCCCATTTCCCAGTTTCAGGCAATTTCCGGCCCCCTGGCCGACATGGCCACCGAGTTGTTTGCGGCCCGGCTCATGGCGCTGGACGCTGCGTCCCGTAAGGATCGGGGGGTGAATTTCACCATGGAAGCCTCCATGGCCAAACTCTTCGCTTCCGAAATGGTTAACCGGACGACCGCCAAAGCCTTGCAAATTCATGGCGGATACGGTTATACAAAGGATTATCCCGTGGAGAGGTATTATCGGGATGCGCGGGTCTTCACCATTTATGAAGGGACTTCCGAAATTCAGCGCATTGTGATTTCCCGCCATTTGCTAAAATAGGGCGCCAAGCCCTCCGAATCAACGGGCCTGCCCTCCAAACATGGAAAGGAAAGAACATGGCACTGGTGGAATACGAACTGAATCAACATGTGGCGATACTCACCATGAACAACGGTGAAAATCGCTTTAACCCCACTTATTTAGAAGAATTTTTGGGGGTCCTGGACGAAATCGAAAACAATACCAAGGCCACCACCCTGGTGGTGAAATCCGCAAACGCAAAAATCTGGAGCAACGGGCTGGACCTGGACTGGCTCATGCCAGTGATTCAGGCCAATGACGTGGCCACCTCCAAGGCTTTTTTCTTTCGTCTGAACGACCTGTTCCGGCGGGTGCTGACCTATCCCCTGACTACCATCGCCCTAATCAACGGACACGCTTTCGCAGGCGGCGCCATTTTTACCGGCGCCTTTGATTTCCGGTTCATGCGCACGGACCGGGGCTTTTTCTGCATCCCGGAAGTGGATATCAACATCCCCTTTTTGCCGGGAATGATGGCCCTCCTGCGCAATGTCATGTCCAATGACGTCATGCATTACATGGGCCTTACAGGCTCCCGCATGACTGCCCAACAATGCCTGGACGCCAAAATGGTGTCGGGCGCTTACCATATGGATGAGCTCGTGGATAAGGTCATGGAATTCGCCCTGCTCCAGAACAAACGCCGTGAGGTGGTTGCCTGCATCAAGGAGGAACTCCACCGGGACATCCTGCACGCCATCAACGTATTGGATCCTCCCATTATCAACACGGGGCGACTCCAGGTATAATTTCATTTTTGTGAGGACCGGCTCTGCCGGTCCTCATTGCTTGTCCTCCCGTCTCCTGCCTGTTACAATGTAACTTTTCTGATGGCCTGAATTGGGCTGCGTCCCACTTATAAAAAGGAGACATATTTATGCTATATACAAAAATTGTTGCCACGCTAGGGCCTTCCAGTGACACGCCCGAAGCTATGCGCGCCCTGATTAAAAATGGGATGAATGTGGCCCGGATAAATTTCGCCCATGGCACACACGAGGAGCACGCCAGGAAAATTCATGATCTTCGTGCCATTTCCAAGGAATTGGATATTCCTATAGCCATTCTCCAGGACCTGGGAGGCCCAAAAATCAGGGTGGGGGAGCTGCCGGAAAGCGGGGTGCAGCTCAAGGCCGGTGACAGGTTCGACCTTTTTTCAGAGCCTGGCAAGGGCGCCAAGGAAGGTGTATCTGTCTCTTATCCCGAGCTTCCCATGGAAGTGGAGAACGGAGACCCTATTCTGTTGGCTGATGGTCTTTTGGAATTGGAGGTGGTCAAAACCCACCCCACCTTTGTGGAATGCAGGGTGGTCACCGGAGGGATTCTCACCTCCCATAAAGGCATCAACCTGCCCACACGCACCCTGAAAACCTCCGCCCTTACGGAAAAGGACATCGTGGACCTGGATTTCGGCATGGATTCAGGCGTGGATTATGTGGGGGTCTCCTTTGTGCGTTCCGCCGCGGATATCCGGATGGTCAAGGACCGCATGATCGGTAGAAAAGCACTGATTATCGCTAAAATCGAAAAGCACGAGGCCATTAAAAATATCGATGAAATTCTGCTGGAGGCGGATGGCATCATGGTGGCCCGGGGGGATCTGGGCGTGGAAGTGCCCCTGGAAGATGTGCCCACCTACCAGAAAATTCTAATACGCAAAGCAAACGCCATGGGCAAGCCGGTCATTACCGCCACCCAGATGCTGCGGTCCATGGTGGATTCTCCAAGGCCCACCCGGGCCGAGGCCACGGACGTGGCGAATGCCGTGCTGGACGGCACGGACGCGGTCATGCTTTCGGAGGAAACCGCCATGGGCGCCTACCCCATAGCTGCGGTCCGATACATGGCCCGCATCGCCCAGAAGGCGGAGGAGACCTTTTCCGCCGAACGCATGCTCAAGCAGCACCCTGAAAAGGACATGGCCGATTCGGTTGCTCATGCTTCCTGCGTGTTGGCCGAACACCTGGGAGCTGCGGCCATTCTGGCGGCCACCTCTTCAGGACTCACAGCCAAGAAGATATCCCATTTCAGGCCCCAGCGGCCCATCGTAGCTCTTTCCCCCAACGAATCCACGGTGCGGGAATTGGCCCTGTATTGGGGGTGCATACCCATTTTGGTGTCCTCTCCCAAGGATACGGACGCCCTTATCAATTCCTCGGCCAGGGCGGCCCTGGATAAAGGTTTTGTTTGTCGGGGAGATTTGGTGGTTATCACTGCAGGGCATCCCATTGGCGGAGCTGGCACCACGAATATGTTGAGGGTCATGCAACTTTAACTGCAAGAGGATACCAAGGGAGGTCGGCATGGATTTTAGCGAAATCGTCAAATCACGGCGCGCAGCAAGTTTTTTCGATCCTTCCAAACCTGTGCCCCAGGAAACCCTGAAAAGGCTGGTGGAAATGGCGGCCCAGACGCCTTCCAGCTTCAATTTCCAACCCTGGTCCCTGGTGGCCCTGGAAAATTCGGAAGACAAGGCCCGGTTAAGGAAACTGGCCATGGATCAGCCAAAAATTACGGACGCCCCTCTTGTTCTTCTGGTCCTGGGGGACAGGGACGCATGGAAAAAAGGGTCGGAACCCTTTGAAACCAATTTCGACAAGATGGTGGAAGCGGGCATGCCCAAGGAGCAATACGGCTGGCTGGCGGACACGGCAGCCAAGCTCTATGGTCAAAGCGAGGAAGCCCAACAGGCTTTTGCCTGCAAAAATGCGGGTTTTTTCGCCATGTCCCTCATGTATGCCGCCAAAAGCCTGGGCCTGGAGTCCCATCCCATGGACGGTTTTGACCATGATGCCGTGAAAAAGGAGTTTCATATCCCGGACAATTATTGGATTCCCTTGCTCATTGCCGTGGGCTACTTTGATCGGTCCAAGGAATATCCCAAGGCCAAATGGCGTAAATCCTTCGAGGACCTTGTGGTTGCCTTTTCCTGATCATTGCATGTCCCGGCAGATTGAATTCCCATCGGCCTGACAGGACCATTAAGCCAACCAAGGGGCAGGCTCTGGCATGGTTCCAAACCTTGCCGGAGTTACAGGCTTGCATGCGCTCTTTTTCCAGGTGGTTGACATGGCAGCTTAATTCCATTATTTTGTGCCAAAAAATCACCTGGCTTTGCTTATATGCGCCGGGAATAAACCAAGAGAGGTTGTATGCATGATTAACGCAGGCGAATTAAGAAAAAATACCAAGTTGATGATTGAAGGGGACCCTTATGTAATGCTGGAGGTCCAGTTCGTCAAACCTGGCAAGGGGGTTGCCTTTTATAAATGCAAAATGCGCAACCTCATGACCGGGTCCCTGTTGGAACGAACCTACCGTTCGGGCGATACTTTTGAACCAGCCGCGCTGGACGAAAGGAAAATGCAGTACCAGTACGCCCAGGGTGATGAGTACTATTTCATGGATACCAAGAACTATGAACAGGTCATGCTCACTGCGGAAGCTGTAAGCGACGCCAAGGATTATCTGATAGATAACCTGGAAATGGATATCCTGTTCTTTGGCAAAAAGGCTATTGGCATCACCCTGCCCAATTTTGTGGAACTGGAAGTCACCCAGGCGGACCCCTGGGTAAAAGGCGATTCCGTTGCGGGCGACTCCAAACCCGTTACTCTGCAAACCGGTTTGGTCCTCCAGGTGCCTCCCTTTGTGGAAGAAGGCACACTCATCCAGGTGGATACCCGCACCGGCGCTTATGTAACCCGGGTGAAAAAATAAGGAATGGCCGAGCATTTTTTGGCTTACTAAACGGGGGCTTTTGCGGCCCCCGTTGTTTTTGGGGAGACCCCTTTGCCAAGCCTTAAAGGTTTACAGCTTCGTGCGGAACTTTTTTTCCAGATTCGCAGGTTTTTCCGCAACCAGGGTTTTTTGGAAGTGGACACACCCGTCCGCATTCCTGCGCCCATCCCGGAAGCACACATTGATGCGGTGCCTTCCCATGGCTGGTTTCTCCAAACGTCCCCCGAATCCTGCATGAAAAGGCTATTATCTCAGGGCTATGAAAATATCTTTCAAATTTGCAAAGTATTTCGCCAAGAGGAGTATGGCGCCCGTCATTTGCCAGAGTTCACTATGCTGGAATGGTACAGAGCCAGGGCTGACTACAGCCATCTCATGGAGGACTGTGAAAACCTGCTGGACTTTTGTATAGGCAACCTATGGGGAAAAAAGCCTTTTGTTTATCAGGGCGAAAGTCCGGACCTGTCTCGCCCCTGGCCTCGCGTTACCGTGTCAGAGGCTTTTTTGAAGCATGCAGGCATTTCCGTGGAGGATGCTCTGGCAACTGACCGCTTTGACGAAATCATGGCTTTTAATGTGGAACCAGCCCTGGGCGCCAATCCGGTTTTTCTCATGGATTACCCCATGGAAAAGGCGGCCCTGGCCCGGCCTAAACCGGGCAATCCCAAGGTAGCGGAACGTTTTGAGCTTTACATCGGGGGTATGGAGTTGGCCAATGCTTTCTCCGAGCTGACGGACCCTGAAATCCAAAGGGAACGCTTTGATCAGGAAGAGAAAGAACGCCTTCAAGCGGGCAAGGCGCCCTATCCTCCTCCTGTCAGATTTTTGCAAGCCCTGGAAACCATGCCTCCATCCGCAGGAATCGCCCTGGGCATGGACCGCTTGGCAATGCTTTTTGCCGATACTACGGACATCGCCAAGGTGAACGCCTTCACGCCCGACGAGTTATAAATCCCGCAGTCCGTCGCCGGGTATTTGCTTTCTACATCATGACATTCAATGGCTCTATAAATTCAGGGTCTTCCGTTTCCATGATGGTGATAATTTCCTTATGAAGCCGTTTTTTATGCTCCCCAAAGATGCCACGCTGCTTTTGAAAAGACTTGGCAAAGGCCATGGCCTCGGCCATTAATGCTTCTTTGTCAGCACAAGCCTTCTGGATTACGTGGTGCTCCTCCAATTCCTGGGCCGTAACCCTTTTTCCCGTCAGCTTCAGTTCATTGAATTTGTAATACGGAATGGATTTTTTGGAAAAAGCGATCATGCCAGGTAAAAAGGGAATGTTGATGTCCACCTCGGGAAAGCAAAAATAGCCCCGGTCGGACTTCATAAACCGGAAATCGCAGGCGCAGGCAAGCATTGCCCCGTTACCAAAGGCGTGGCCATTGATAGCGGCGATGACAGGCACGGGAGCCAATAGGCATTTTTTAAACACTTCATTCATTCCGTACATAAAGGCCCGCATGGAGTCCATGTCCTGAGCCTGGTATCGCCCCATCATCCAGTCCAGGTCCACGCCCGCAGAAAAAAACTTTTCGCCTGCTGAACTAAGAACAATGGCGGTAGTGGTTTCGTTTTTTAAAGATTCGTCAAAAGCCTGATTCAGGGCCTGGGCAAAAGCAAGGTTTTGCTTGTTCTGGTCGTTATCCATGGTGATTATGGCCACGGTGCCGTCATAGGTGAGGTCTGCTACGCTCATG
Organism: Desulfatibacillum sp.; assembly: GCA_016342355.1. Classification (GTDB taxonomy): domain Bacteria; phylum Desulfobacterota; class Desulfobacteria; order Desulfobacterales; family Desulfatibacillaceae; genus Desulfatibacillum. Next base: position 88,696 of record JAEINP010000007.1, on the reverse strand, counting down.
GTGTTCTCCTTAAGGTGAATTTTTTCTACAATCTTGTTCCACAATAAAAGGCTCTCGTCAATCGGCAACACTTCCGACAGGTGAAATCCTTGGTGGTGCAATCTTCTCTCCGGCCACTTCCACCCAGCATTTATCTGGCTCCTGAAAATGAATAATCGCATGTTTCTCCTGCCCACCGGCCAGGGCCGGGTGAAGAGACCTTAAACATGGAAAATCCACCCGCTCTAAAAAATTTTTAAGCGCCTCTACCTCCAATTCCAGGTTATCCAAATCGTTTGGGGTGGCTTTCAGGCTTTTGGCAAGCACCTTTTCATAAGCCTTACGAGCACCACCATGAACACATGTTTTTGAGATATCTATCAATATTTTCAATGGGTAAAACTCCTTTTGTAAAGGCATATTTCCATTGACAAAATGGCGCTTAGGCCGTATGTAAATCAAGTCATTGACCTCTTTTGTAATTTTATTACAATCATGGCAATAGATAATTATTTTAATTTTTGAAAATAAAGGAGCCACATGCCATGATGGTACCTAGGTGCATGTTTTTTACCAAGGGGGCTGGAATACATAAGGAAAAACTAGCCTCTTTCGAAGAAGCCCTTCGGCAGGCCCGGATTGCCCACTTTAACCTGGTGTCTGTCTCTTCCATTTTTCCACCAAATTGTGAAATCGTAACCTTAGACGAAGGGCTTTCCCTGCTTCATCCCGGAGAAATCACCTTTTGCGTTATGGCCAGGGAAGAAACCATGGAGCCAGGGCGCAGGGTTTTTTCCAGTGTGGGACTGGCTATTCCATCAGAATCCGGTCGTTACGGTTATTTGTCCGAGCATCATGGATTCGGCCAGACCGAATTGGAAGCAGGCGAATATGCAGAGGATCTGGCTGCCGAGATGCTGGCCACCACTCTGGGTATAGAGTTTGACTCGGACAAGGACTACGATGAACGGCGGGAAGTCTACAAGATGAGCGGAAAAATTGTGGAAAGCCAAAACATTAGCCAAGCTGCCCTGGGTGCGGAGGGAAGCCTCTGGACCACAGTGGTGACTGCCGCGGTATTTGTGCTATGATCGTTCCGGACTTCGTACCATTCGGAGGAACAGAGATTCCACTGGTGGACCTGGAGTCCAGCCGTATTGTTGTGCTTCCCCTTCCTTATGAGGCAAATCCTTCTTATGGCAGGGGAAGCCAGGACGGCCCCTTTCACATCCTGGACGCCTCCACCCAGATGGAAGCCGTGGACGAGGAAACCGGCCAGGAATGGACCACGCTTAAAATTCACACCTGCCGTCCCCCGGAAATCTCCTCTAATTCCGAAAAAGCGGTTGCCGATATTCAGCAAGCCGCCCAAGCTATTTTGGATAATAACAAATTCCTTTTGGCCCTGGGCGGGGACCATGCCATCACCATTGGCACAGCAAGAGCCGCCGCCGCCAGGTATCCGGGCATGGGCATCCTCCAGATAGACGCCCATATGGATTTACGGGATACATGGAACGGCAGCCGTTTCAACCACGCCTGCGTCATGCGCCGCCTTACGGGCGACGATAAAATACCTTCCGTGGCGGTGGGTATCCGGTCTTTCAGCAAGGAAGAACGGGATTTCGCCCGCCAAACCGGCCATCAGGTCTTTCTCGCTCAGGGTATTGACCCCAACGACGATACCTGGATTGACCAGATCATCAGCCTTTTGCCCCGGGAAGTCTACCTTACCCTGGATCTGGACGGCCTGGATCCTTCCGTGATTCCCGGTACCGGGACCCCCGAACCAGGAGGGTTAGGCTATCGCCAGGTGCTGGACCTGATCCGGACTCTGGGCAGCCGCCGCAGGGTGGTGGCGGCGGACATCAACGAACTGGCTGCCATTCCCTGCACCCATGTGTCCGAATACACCGCGGCCCGCCTTGCCCAAAAAATCTGCCTCCATTGCTTTGGGTGATTGTTGATTCTTTATCAATTGCCCGGAATGTGACATAGTTATCCCCATTCACCCTTCGTTTCCTGAAATTATGTTGAACGGATAAATCAACAGCGGCTCGTTAACGGCAACTTAAATAAAGCACTGGGGATATTCTTTTGGCTTCGGACTCCACCTTCTTAACGCATCATTCCATGATTCACAGCAATTCCTCGGCAATGGGTGAAACCGGCGCCCTAACCGTGGATCTAGTGGTTACTTCCCCCCCATACCCCATGATCCAAATGTGGGACGACATGTTTGTGGGACAGGACCCTGAAATCGCCGAATCCCTGGACCGGGGCCTTGGAAACCGGGCCTTTGAACGCATGCACGCTTTGCTGGACGAAGTGTGGGACGAATGCTTTCGGGTGATGAAATCGGGCGCAATTCTGTGCGTAAACATAGGGGACGCCACCCGCAGCATTAATGGTGAATTCGCCCTATACTCCAACCACGCACGCATCCTTTCCCATTTGCTAAAAACCGGTTTCACCATTCTGCCCGAAATCCTGTGGCGTAAGCAGACCAATGCGCCCAATAAATTCATGGGCTCGGGCATGCTTCCCGGCGGGGCCTATGTGACCCTGGAGCACGAGTTCATCCTCATCGCCCGCAAGGGCGGCAAAAGAACATTTGCCGGGGACGAAAAGGCCCATCGCCAGAATAGCGCCTATTTTTGGGAAGAGCGCAATACGTGGTTTTCCGATGTGTGGATGGATCTTAAGGGCGCCCGCCAGGAGATAGGGGACGCGAATCTCCGGCAGCGCAGTGCGGCCTTTCCGTTTGAATTGCCCTACCGGCTCATTAATATGTATTCGGCCAAAGGCGACACTGTCCTGGACCCCTTTGGCGGCATGGGGACCACCCTGCTTGCGGCCATGGCATGCGCCCGCCATTCCGTGGCCTATGAGGCCGACCTGGACCTTTGCCATGCATTTTCGCCGGATATTCACGCTTTTCCGGGCCTTGCCAACCAGCGTTTGGAAGAAAGGCTTGCACGGCACAAGGATTTCATATTAAAGAGATTTGAAGACAAAGGGGCTTTTCGGTATAAAAACACCCATTACGGCTTTCCTGTTATGACAAACCAGGAAAAGGCGCTTGTTTTTGACAGGCTGGTATCCTTATCCAAGACAGGGGATGACTCTTTCCAGGCGGTCCATTGCCCGGGAGGGGAAACCAAGGATAGCCAGGATTGGGATGAGTATTTTTCCTCCGACCCAAAAACGCCGCCCAAGGCCCGGGCCACGAAAAAATCCGATAAGGATCCCAAACCCCCGGCCCAGGCAGGGCTTTTTGACTGACAGGGCGTTTTATTTAGCATAGGGAGTGCAGTTCCGGATGCAAGACAGCCCAGACAAACCATCCAAGCTGGATGATTCCTTTATGGCGGGCCTTGCGGATTTACAATCCGTGGGGCGCTATGAAATCATCTACAAAATCGGCCAGGGAGCGGCAGGCATTGTCTACCTGGGCCGTGACCCCTACATCAAACGATATGTCGCCATTAAAATTTCCCGCCCCACCTCCGAACGGGGCAAAGAACGCTTTTTTGTGGAAGCCCAATCCGCTGGCCGTCTGAACCATCCCAACATTGTAGCGGTGTATGACATTGGGGTGTTCAATGAATTTTGCTACATCACCATGGAATATGTGGAAGGCCATACCCTGGAGAAAATCTGCTGCAAGGGGAAACTTCTGCCTCCGCGGCAAGCCCTGGAAACCATGTTTTCCGTAGTGAACGCCATAGAGTACGCCCACAAAGAAGGCATTATTCACCGGGATATCAAGCCTTCCAACATCATGCTGGACGTGATGGGGAACGCAAAAATCACGGATTTCGGCACAGCCCAGATGACCGAGGAAACCTCGGAAATGGGCGTTTGGGGCACCCCCAGTTACATGTCCCCGGAGCAGCTTCAGGAAGAGGACGTGGGGCCTTTTTCCGATATTTTTTCCCTGGGTTGCGTGTTTTACGAACTCCTGGCAGGGGTGCAGGCTTTCCCGGGCAACAATAATTTTTCCATCATGTATAAGATCACCCACGAAGAGCCTGAGCCCATCTCCAGTATCCGCACCGACCTTCCCCCGGCAGTGAACCAAATTCTTGGCAAAGCCCTGGCCAAAAACAAGGAGGACCGTTACCAAAGCTGCATGGATTTCGCCTATGACCTCAAGTTTGTGCTCCGGGGTCTGGGGCAAGCACGCGCGCCCAAAAGGGACAAGGTCCAGGATGCTATCGATTTCATCCATAATGTGCCTTTTTTCAGGAATTTCACCAAGGGCCAGGTGGCCGAAGTGGCCAACGTGGGGGAAATTTTAAGGTTTGAAAAAGACCAGATCATCGTCAAGGAAGGGGAGATTGACGATCATTTTTTCATTATCCTCAGTGGCAAGACCCTCATCACCAAACAGGGCCAGCAAGTGGCTGTGTTGGGGGCCGGGGAATGCTTCGGAGAAATGGCCTTTATCGCCTGCCAGGCCCGGGTCGCCACCGTAACGGCGGATACCGATTGCATGCTCATGCGTATATCCGCCACCCTCTTTGACCGGTCCCCGCCGCCGGTCCAACTCCGTTTTTTCAAAAATTTCGCCACCATCCTGGTTCGCCGCTTTTCCTGAACCTGTTCGAAAATTCCTCCTGCATATGAGCCTAAGCAGCACTATAATTTTAGTGGTTGGGCTTATTTTAGGAATAGATTTCTTGACAAGGGATTAGTGGTTTCTATATAGTATGTTTAGTTTGAACTAAACATACTATAAGGAGTCTGAAATGAATGACGCCATCGCACAAGCAAGGGAACACTTTGTATCCGGGGTCAGCAGGATCGCCCATTTTTGGGGATTTCCCAAAGCCATGGGCGCTATCTATGCGACTATTTATCTATCCCCGGAGCCTGCCACCCTGGACGAACTAGTCTCCCTGGTAGGGGTCAGCAAAGGGGCGGTCTCCACCAGCGTGAGCCACCTCCAGCGCCTGAAAATGGTTCACAAAAAGATTAAGGTGGGGGACCGCAAGGACTATTACACCGCGGAAACCGATTTTTGGAAGATTATCAAAAACATCCTCAAGGAAAGGGAAAAACACGAGTTCGACCTGGCTTTGCGTACTGTGGGCGAAAGCCTAGAAATGCTGGAAGGGGAGGGCGCTTCGTCCCAACAGAAGCTGGCCGCATTCTACAAGGAGAGGATGGGGGCCATGAAACGTTTTTTCGACTCCCTGGACAGCCTGGTGGGCGCCATCGTGGCCCTGGATGATCTCCGGGTCGCCACCGTGTCCAAACTGTTCGCCAAGTTTTCCGGGAACCTGTAGCACACTCTCTTACATGGCAAGGAGGGATGATATGGCCGACAAAGATGACGGCATTCAGGGTATTGATGCCGAAAGGCATTTTGCCGGTGGCTGGCGAGGGATCACTTCCTGGTATGTCGGATGCCCATGACCGCCTGATTCCGCAGGGTTTTAATATAGTTGTGATGTTCCATGCCGATGACTACTCCTGGCTGTCCTCTGTCCATATAGAACATGCCGATGCATTGGTGGTTCACCACCACGGGATACAAGGCAAAGGCCGGGGCAAGGATGGCGTCGACATACCACTTGGGAATTTTTCCCTTTTCATGGAGTATTTTTATATCGTCGATCCGAATATCTTTTTTCTGAGCCACGCACAATTGAAACACGTCCCTGGGGTTGGAAGGATCTCCCACATCAAAGGAAAATTTCTTCACAATGGTGTCCATGTCCTGGCCAAAACCAAAACGGGCGATCATGTGGGTTTTTGAGTTATCCATGACGGCAAACAAAACTCTTTGGAAACCAAAGCCCCGATACATGGTTTCCAGGACCATGAAAAGAAGGTCGTTGAGCTTGTAGTCCTCCAGCATGGTGTTGGTGATTTCCTGAATGCCCGTGATGAGTATGCTCACCTGTTCCTGGGTTTGAGAGAGAGAGAGGTCGGGCGAACCGGAACCCATTGCTGCAGAACCCGCGAGTGGCGCTGTTTGGGCAACGCCTGGCACAGGCCCGGCGACGTCCTGCACATGGTCCTCTACGGCTCGCAGAAACGGGCTTGCTTGCACGTCAATGTCCAGAATGTTTGCATACTTGGCGATCATATCCTTGGCGCCCCTGAGCAACCCCACAATTTTCTTGGAGGAGAGGGGAACGCTTTTTTGGTAGCGTTTGGCAATGCCGTCCAGGATCCTGTTCCGATCGTCCGGGTTGGAGGTGCTGATGGCCTCGCACACCTCATTGGACAGGTTGGCCAGATTGCGCAGCATTTCCTCCGGGGTTTTGGGGCGTTCCACATCGCCAGGGGGCAAAGATCGGAGTGTCTGTACAATTTTATCCGGAAATTTCCAGTTTTTGGCGACCGCCATACCCAACTCTTCAAACGAAACGCCCAGGATAGCCTTGGACGCATGCTTTTCAGTCAAACCTTTCTGGATCATCCGTTTTTTGATTTCATCGTATTCATCCGGGAGATAAAACGCAGCCAAATGCCTTCCCAAATTATGAAGCATGGCGCAAACAAGGGCTTCTTCCACACCCGTCATCTGCATACTGTCGCCAATTTCCTTGGCGATCATACCGCTCATAAATGCCTTAACCGAGGCGTCCTTTAAATCCTCCCTTTGGCCCTTGTTCTGGATATGGTCAAAGAGCATGAGGCTGGCCGCCGCCATGCGAACTTCCTCGAAACCCAGGACCACAACAGCCCTGCTGACGGTGGTGATTTTGCCTGCAAACTGGCCGTAAAAGGCTGAATTCACCAAGCGCAACAGCTTGTTGGTGAGAGAAAAATCCTTGAGGATCACCCGGGAGAGATCGGCTGCAGACGCCATGTTGTTCCCGGCCATGGAGGCCTTTTTGTTGATTTCAATGACATTGGAGGAAAAAGTGGGAAAATCCTTCTTGTACCGCATGCGTTTGAGAATGAACTCCACAGCGCTATTGGATTCTGGTAGGTTATCGCTGTTCTGGGAATCATCATCGGATTTCAAATAGGCTTCCAGGTCCAATTTCATTTCCGCCGCGGAAGAATATCGTTTTTCCGGTTCCTTTTCCAGGGCCTTCATGACAATACGCTCCAGCTTGTCATCCACATTGGTGTTGAGGGTTGAAGGGCTGGCTACGGCCTCGTAGGCAATTTGGTACAATATGGAATAAGCGTTATTGCCCGTGAAAGCAGGGCGGCCTGTAAGCATTTCAAAAAATATAAGGCCCAGAGAAAAAATGTCGGCCTGGGGACCCAGGGGCGCATCCGCCGCATGCTCCGGGGACATGTAACTGACTGTGCCGGATACTTCGCCCGACTGGTTTTTGGGGTCGCCCATCATGATGGAAATGCCAAAATCCATGATGCGCGGAGTATCGTCTTTTTCCACCAAAATATTGTTGGGGCTAAGGTCTTTATGGATGATTCCCGCCGTGTGGGCGCTGCCCACACCCGCCAGGATTTTGATCACAAGGTTGACAGCCCGATGGACCTTCATGGGCTTTTCTGTAGCCAGGATATCCTTAAGGGATCCCCCCTCCACATGCTCAAAAACAAGGTAGGGGCGGTCTCCATGTTGTCCTGCCTCATACAGGGGGACCACATTGGGGTGTTTTAGCCTGCTTACCGTGCGGGCTTCGCGGATGAGCCTCTCGCGCTTTTCAGGGCTGATATTGCGGTAGGCGTCCAGGGTTTTGATGGCAACCACCCTGCCAAGGTTGGGGTCCTGTCCAAGGTACACAACACCCTGGGCCCCCTTACCCAAGACCTTAAGAATCTTGAATCTGCCTATCTTAACCTGGGTGCCCCTGGCGGGGGTCCCATCATTAACTCCGCCTGAACCGTTGACAGCAACAGGTTGCATGAAGGGTCCTGTCTTAAGGAGGTGAATAACGAACACATGTACAGGGCCGAACGCCAAAGTTTGACCCCAATGGGGGGCCGTATGGTCGTCAAAAATTGCATTTTGGTTGGTTGCAAAATTCGGGCCGAAACGCAGCATGCCCCAAATTGCCGGGAGCAAAGCCATATCGTAACCCCAAAATGCATGAACCGCGTCATGAACTTGTCAAAAACCGGATTCCGTCTAAAGGCGCCAGCCTTTTCCCGACACGGAGCGCTTCAATCTTTTTGTCAGCTTTATGCATGGCCTTTTCATTGCATCGGCTGGTAGCGCCTCCTGCTTGATTTTTAAAACAAAATACCCAAAAAGGCGTGTTCTCCCCCAAATGGGGGATTGCATTCCTCCCAGTTAATGCTTTTAATGATGATGTATTAGGAATTTTTTACCTGGTTATAAAGGAGACTAATGAATGGGCGAGAAAAAAAGCACCGTGGATGTTCTTAAACTCCTGGAAAAATCCAATTGCCGGGAATGCGGTTTTCCCACCTGCATGGCCTTTGCTGCGTCTGTGTTTCAAGGGCGCAAAAATCTGTCGGACTGTCCTCGCCTGGACCCGGCCATTGCCAAAACTCAGGGAGTGGCTGCGGCCAAGGTGGAAGATCCCAGGGAGGAAATGGACAGGTTTATGGAAGAACTCAAAAGCCAGATGAAGACTTTGGATTTGGAAGCCCGGGCAGAGCAACTGGGCGGGCGCTTTTTGAATGGCAGGCTGATATTGAAAATTTTGGGTAAAGACTTTGCCGTGGACAAAAACGGCAAAATTTACACGGATATCCACGTAAACCCGTGGGTGGGCCTACCCTTTTTTGCTTATGTGCTGCATGCAGAGGGCGCAGACCCGGCCGGGGAATGGATATCCCTGCGGGAACTGGAAGGGGGCCCGCCCCTGTATGGGCTTTATGTCCAGCGTGTAGAGCAGCCCCTGCGAAAGGTGGCCGACAACTACCCCGATCTTTTTGCGGACATGGTTGAGATTTTCAATGGAAAGGAAGTGGCGCCTGCCTACCAGTCGGACATCTCGGTGGTTTTGCCTGTCCTGCCCAAGGTCCCCATCATGGTTTGCTACTGGAAACCTGAAGACGGCATGGAATCCAGCCTCAACCTGTTTTTTGACGCCAATACCAACAGAAACCTACCCACCCGTTCTATTTACAGTATAGGGGCTGGGCTGGTTGCCATGTTTGAAAAACTGGCCGTGCGCCATGGTTTTACAATGTGATTCGGGCTTTTGTCACCAAAACAGAAATTTTTGAAAAGGGCCTGTTCAATTGAAGGCCCTTTTTTTTTCAGACAATCAATAGGCCTTTTCCTTGCGCTTAGGCCCTCCTCTCCCCTTGCAGAAAAACAGACATGCCTGCATAGACACCTTCCCTGGTTTCGTGCTATTCTTTAATCTCAAAAAGGGAAAATGGGCGCCGGATCAGAAAATGACCGCCCTTGGGCGGCTCCACAAACGCTATACAGCGTAAGATCCCAAAAAAAATAATGAGTTATCCTTCCAGGGAAGAATTCAACCCTCCACGAGGATTCGATGAATAAGGTATTGCTGGTGGAAGACAGCCCTATGTTTGGGGATGCGGTCAAGGCTACTATCGAGGATGAATTCGATTGCCAGGTCATGTGGGTCCAGACCATGGCCGATGCCCAGGCGATACTGGAAAAGGAAAACGGCAATTTTTTTGTCAGCATCCTGGACTACAACCTCCCGGACGCCCCTGACGGGGAGATCATGGACTGTGTTTTGTCCTGGAATATCCCTTCCATTGTTTTTTCCGGAATTTTTGACGATGACGCCCGGGACTATATCTGGTCTAAAAGAGTGGTGGACTACGTACTAAAAGGCGGTCCGGAAAGCATCGAATATCTTATCTCCCTTATCCGGCATATTTCCCACGCAAGGGAAACCAAGGTTCTGATAGTGGACGACTCCCGCGTGTTCCGGGCCATGGGTTCCGAACTCCTGGCAGTCAGGCAATACCAGATTTTTCAGGCTGAAAATGGAATAGAGGCCCTTAAAATCATGAGCCAGCATCCGGACATCCGCCTAGCTATCATAGACTACTACATGCCTGAAATGGACGGCATAGAACTCACCAATGAATTGCGCCGCATGTACAACCGGGATCAATTGGCCATCATTGGCGTGTCCACGGAAGGCGGAGGCATGATCTCGGCCCAGTTCATCAAGAGCGGAGCCAACGATTTTTTGAACAAGCCTTTTCTCACAGAAGAATTTTATTGCCGGATTACCCAGAATATTGACCTTCTCCGGCATATCAGGCGGGTCAAGGAATTATCTAGCCGTGACTATTTGACCAATCTTTTCAACCGCAGGTCCTTTTTTGAGTACGGCCAAAAGCTCTTTGCCTCGGCCAAACGGGATCAAACCTCCATCGCTGTGGTCATGCTGGATCTGGACGAATTCAAGTCCGTCAACGATACCTACGGCCATGGCGCCGGGGACGAAGTACTCAAAGCCGTAGCCGACACCCTGGTTGATTCTTTTCGGGAGACCGATGTGGTGGCCCGCTTTGGCGGAGACGAATTCTGCATCATCCTATCCAACCCGGATAAAAGAGAGGTTGGCAGCCTGCTGGAGCGAATCCGAACCGCCGTGGAGGCCAATACCGTGCTCGTGGACGGGCATGAGATAGGGGTCCGCATCAGCTTGGGCGCCTGCACCGAGCTTGCCGATTCCCTGGAAATTATGATCAAAAAGGCCGACCAAATGCTTTGCCAGGCCAAAGGAAATGGCAAAAACCGCGTGCAGCTGGATCTCCTGCCCTAACCTGTTTATAAAAAAATTGAAATCTTTGTCTGCCCTGTTAGCAGCCCTGGCCGATAAGAAGGGTTTGGATAATAATTCTGAATTCTTCCTGGAAATCCATTTCCAGATGGGGAAGGTCGGCTTTGGATAGCACTTCCTGGCAGATTTGCGAAGGTTCGGCAAGTTGTTGAAGACCGATCATTAAGCTAAAACTCCAAAGCAGGATTTTGACCCCGTAACCGGGTTTGAGAACCTGGAAATACTGTTCTATGAATCCGCCAGTTTTTTCCAGGTTTATATTGAGGAAGGTTTTGTATTCCAAAGCCGCCTCATAACTGACATTTTGCTCCAGGATGGCGCTGCTTATGGACACCAGAGGCCGCATGAGGGGCAAATTATCCAGAATGATGGCAAGGGAGCCGATGAAATCTTCCACAGTCCGGGGGGCGCCGACAGATAGAACCTGCTCTAAAGCCATATTGGCTTGGTCAAAGAATAGGGAGAAGTTCTGCCGGGATAATTCCAGGAAAACCTCCTCCTTGGTCTTGAAATACAGAAAAACCGTGCCTTTGGCCATGCCAGCGGCCCTGGCCACATCAATCATTTTGATATCTTTGAAACGGTTTGAACAAAATAGCTTGGCGGCCGTATCAATGATCAGTTGGCGCTTTTTTTGTTTATCTCCGTCGCTGACGGCCCGTTTGAGCGACATGAATGTCCCTTCGTGTCAAATAGTTATGGTGTGGCATCTTCCCCAAACCAGGAAGCGGGAAGAACGAAGGCTCTCTACTACCTATCCCGGGCCGAAAAATCAAGTTCCCTGTAAAAAAGATGTTCCATGGTTGAAATTATGAAATTTTAAAAAGCGCCCTGTTTAATCCAAGGCATCCCGGGTTTCATTCACAGCCCATTTGCCATTGGCTCCCTTGCAAACTTTCATAATAAGGCTCCGTTTTTCTCCGCCCACAGTTCCTTTGAACTCCAACAGCCTGCAATCCTGCCCATTTTCCTGAACTCTTGACAATAGTTTGACAGTTCCGCGATTCCCGCTGCGATCATTACTCCATTTCTTGATAGAACCGATTTCGTCGCTTTCAATGACCTCTGCGGATTTTTCCGATAACAGCTTTTTGTCATCCTCGGTAAGGGCCTTAAATTCCTCAGGCAAAATCCAGCCGGTAAAGGTGGTTCCGACGGATTCCATAAGCCGCAAGGGAGACGTAAGCACTCCGGTGATGACCCCGCCTACTGCACCCTGACCTGCCTCCTTGCCAAGATTTCTGGCGTTGAGGGAAATGGATTCTGCCTGATCCAAAAGGTCGGGCAAGGCTTCCCGGCTTTCCTTGACTTCCTCCAGAATTCCAGGGACAAGAGGCCGGACTTCCGTGACGGCTTCTGAGGCCCGCATGACTGCCAAAGAGGCCTTGTCCAGGCTTTCAATGACTTTTGGGACATCTTCCCTGATGGCCTTGGATTCCTGAAGAATCATGGGGACTGTTTCCCGGACCTGCCTGACTTCCGCCAGAATTTCGGGAATAGAGGCCTTGGGTTTTTTGTCTCGCTCCGGATCGGGGGCAGGGGTAAGGGAAAGAATCATTTTACGAGTGGCTTCCACCTCCACCAGGATTGAGGGCGTCAGTTCGCGGATTTGTTGTATTTCTTCCAGAACGCCTGGCAGGATTTGCCGGTACGCTTCCACCTCGGCAATAGCTTTGCCCACCGTTTGCCGAACCTGTTCCACTTCCCCAATAATTCCAGGCATCTGTTCCCGAATCAGGGCAACCTCGCTCACCACTGGTCCTATGTGCTGGCTGGTAGTCTCCACCTGGGCCAGTAATTGGGGAATCTGGCCGTGTATCTGGGAAATTTTAAAGGCGAAATAAAAAATGGAAAGGGACAGCAAAAACAGGCTGGCGGATAATAACACAATACCGGATTTTTTAGCTTTCTCCATGGCGAATCTCCAGTTCTAAATAAAAGCGATCTTGGCATAATTTCTGGTACATAGCACATAACACGGGACTGGGGCAAAAATCTTCCGGCGGCGCCTTGGGCCTTGGCTTGACCTCAGCCCGGAGGATATGGTCCAATGCCTGAATAAGCCCCATGCGTCCACCCCTTTTAGCAAGGAGGATCAGCCATGATATGCACCCTTTCCACCCTTACCGACCAGGACCTTCAGGACATCAAAAAATTGGAGGAAAGCCTCAATAAACCTCTGCTGGCTTTTTCATGCCGGAATGTCAATATGGCGCAAATGTCTGTCGAAGAGTTGGCGCGCATCCAGGCCCTTGAAAGTAAAATGGGAATCAGCCTGGTGGCTGTGGAACCCTAAAGCAATAATGGGGAAGACCCCTGAAAGGATCTTCCCCAGTTAATCACACAATCAATCATTCTGCTATTTGGATAGATCGGGAAAAAGCGCTCTGATGCCCGCTGCCGAAGCCTTGCACAGGCCGCGCTCCGTGATGAGCCCTGTCACAAGGCGGGCCGGTGTCACGTCAAAGGCGATGTTCAGGGCCGGGCTGTTCTCGGGGGGCACCAGTACATCCACCAGGTGCTTGTCGTGCAGGCCCCAGACCATCCGGACCTCGTCAGGGTCCCGCGTTTCAATGGGGATGGATTTCACCCCGTCCTCAATTTCCCAGTCAATGGTGCTGGAAGGCAGGGCCACGTAAAAGGGTACATTATTATCCCTGGCCGCCAAAGCCTTGAGGTAGGTTCCCACCTTATTGGCCACGTCCCCGGTATGGGTGGTTCGGTCTGTCCCCACAATCACCATATCCACCTGTCCATGCTGCATAAGGTGCCCGCCCGCATTGTCCGTAATCACTGTATGGGGCACCCCGTGCTGGCCCAGTTCCCAGGCGGTCAGCCTGGCGCCCTGGTTCAACGGCCGGGTTTCGTCCACCCAAACATGGACATCCAGGCCTTTGTCAAAGGCCGCGTAGATGGGCGCCGTGGCGGTTCCGTGATCCACGCATGCCAGCCAGCCAGCATTGCAATGGGTCAGGATGTTGACGGTTTTTCCATCTCTTTTTCGGCTGATTTCTTCAATAAGGGGAAGCCCATGCTGGCCGATTTGGCGGCAGTTTTCCACTTCCGCCTCCGTGATTTCCACGGCTTTGACCCAGGCGGTTTTGACCCAATTTTCAACGTTTTCCTGGGCAAGAAGGGTTTTCTCCATGGCGCTCACCGCCCACTCCAGGTTCACTGCAGTAGGCCGGGCCGAACTGATTTTCAAGCATTCTGTTTTCAAGTATTGATGAGGGTCCTGGCCGTCCTCCATGTTAACCATTGATAGGTACACACCCCAGGCGCCGGTGGCGCCGATCAAGGGGGCGCCTCGCACGTACATTTCGCGGATCGCCTGGATGGTTTTCTCCACATTGGTCAGGCCCACTGTTTCAAACCGGTGGGGGAGTTTGCGCTGATCAATGATTTGGATTGTTTCCGGGTCGTGCTCGTCAGGCCAAATAGCCCTGTACCACTTTCCATTAACGTTCATGATTTCAGACCTTTACTCAAAGAGTGAAACAAAGTTGAACAGGTTAACATCCACCAAACCCTTATCTGTAAGTTTTAATTCCGGGATGACGGGCAGGGCCAAAAAACTTAGGCTCATAAAGGGATCGGCTGCTTTGGAGCCCAGTTCCCAGGCTACTTTCATGAGTGCATCCAGGTTTTGACGCACATACTCCATGGGTTGGTCGCTCATGAGCCCGGCAATGGGCAAGGGGCACGCGGCAAGCACCTTGCCGTCCGCCACTGCAACCAGGCCTCCCTCCATTTTAGCCACGGCGTCCACAGCCGTTTTCATGTCCGAGTCATCCACGCCCACCACGATGATGTTGTGGGAATCGTGGGCCACGCTGGAGGCCAGGGCGCCCTTTTGAAGGCCAAATCCGTGGACAAAACCAAGCCCGATGTTGCCGGTTCCATGGTGGCGCTCCACCACGGCGATCTTTAGAATGTCTTTCTCTGTGTCGGAAAGGGCTTTGCCATCTTCCTGGCGTACCGTTCCAGTGTAAGCGCCGGTCACCACCTGGCCTGGTATCAATTCGATTATGCGGGCCTTGCCGGGGCCTGCGGGGATGGTGAAATCCAGCATTCCCGGAGCAAGGTTCATGGAGCGGGATTGGGGCTGGTGCGGCGGGTCCAGGGGCAAAGGCAGGGCGCAGCCTCCCTCCACCACTTTAATGCCTCCTGTATACACGTCCACCACGGAAAAATTCAAAAGATCCGGGACAACCAGAAGATCCGCTCGCATTCCCGGAGCTATGCCCCCCCGGTCCCGCAGCCCAAAGTATTCCGCCGTGTTGAGAGACGCCATGCGAATGGCGGTCACCGGCTCCACGCCCTGGGCAATGCACCGGGCCACCATGATGTTGATGTGGCCTTTATCCAGGAGGTCATGGGGGTGCCTGTCGTCAGAGCATAGCATGATGCGTCGGCTGTTTTTCTCTGTGACAATGGGCAGAAGGGCATCCAGGTTTTTGGCGCCGGTACCCTGCCGGATCATGATGCGCATGCCGCTGGCCAGTTTTTCCAACGCCTCTTCCGGCGTGGTGCATTCGTGGTCGCTGCCTGCGCCTGCTGTCAGATAGGCCTGGAGGTCGTTTCCCGTCAGGCCGGGAGAATGTCCATCCACAATCTTTCCAAAGGATTTGGCAGCGTTGATCTTGGCCAGCACTTTGGGGTCCCTGTGGATCACCCCGGGAAAATTCATCATTTCTGCCAAGCCAACAATCCGGGGATGGCTTAGGAAAGGGACCAGATCCTTGGTTTCCAGGCTGGCCCCGGAGGTCTCCAGATGTGTGGCCGGAACGCAGGAGGGAAGCGTGTAAAAGATGTCCATGGGCAGGCCCTCTGCGGCCTGAAGCATATAAGAAATGCCTTCCGTTCCCAGGACATTGGCGATTTCGTGAGGGTCTGCGAAAACCGTTGTTGTTCCATGGAGGATTACGGTTCGGGCATACTGGTACGGATTGACCATGGAGCTTTCGATATGAACATGAGAGTCCATAAGGCCGGGAACCAGGTATTGCCCTTGCAGATCTATGGTTTTCGATGCTTTGCGGGAGTCCATAGCCACCACGCGCCCGCCGTATACGGAAATGTCCCCGTGCTGAATTTCTCCAGTGAAAACATTAACTATCCGGGCGTTTTTTAAAACCAGGTCGCAAGGGATATCTCCCCTTGCGGCCGCAATACAATGATCTTCTTCCATATATTTTTGGGTCCGAGTGTTTTGTTGGATTCTAAGATTCCGGCAGGATAAAGTGGACCTGGTTGCCGCCGCTGCGTTTTGCAATGTACATGGCCTGGTCCGCCCTTTTTACACAGCTTTCCATTTCTTCACCGGGAGAAAATTCCGTAACTCCAATACTTACTGTCACCCTGGCAGTTTCTCCGTCGCCAACGGAAAGCCTGAGTTGGTCAATATCGTTTCTCAAACGATGGGCCGCTATCATGGCCTGCTCACCGGACGTTTCGGGAAGGATGACCGAAAATTCTTCCCCGCCATACCTGAAAATGGAATCCGCGATGCGTAGGCAGGTCTCGGTGGCGCGGGAAATGCTTTTCAGAGCCTCGTCCCCTGCGAGATGACCGTATGTGTCGTTGAAACGTTTAAAGCTGTCAATATCAAAAAACAAAAGGGACAAAACCCGGGCGTACCTTTCGGCTCTGTTGGCTTCCATGGCTAATTGCCGGTAAAAATGCCGCCGGTTATACAGGTTGGTGAGACCATCGGTGATGGACAGCTTTTTCAACTGCTCCAACAGGGCATCCCGTTCTTTCCAGAGTTTTCGTTCCCGGAAAACCCTTTGAATACGGGCCTTGAGTTCTGGCAAACGCACAGGTTTGAGAATGAAATCGCTGGCGCCCCGGCCTATAGCCTCGTCATAGGTGTGGCTGTCCGCAAACCCTGTGATGACTATCACATCGGCGCCAAACTTCTGTTTGATGATGGCGGTGAGCTCCAATCCATCCATGTCCGGCATCTGGATATCTGTCAAAACCACTTCAATCGGGTGGCTTCTTAAGATCTCCAGGGCAGAGGTGGCGTCTGAAGCGAATGCCGCTTTATAGCCGGTCGTGAGGACCATCTCATAGAGGGCCTCACGGGCCGGTTCGTCATCATCAACTATTAAAACGCTTCCCAAAGGAATCTGCTGGTTTTCCAAGGTATTTCCGATTCATACGGCCCAAGGGGGCTGATAGTTCCGTTCAACTCATAGCGTAAAAGAGAAGAGTTAGATCACCATGCCGCCGTCGCATACTACAGTTTCGCCTGTAGTAAAGGAAGACGCATCGGAAACCAGGTAAAGGACCGTTCCCGCCATTTCTTCCGGACTGGCATGGCGATGCATAGGAATGGCGGCAGTGGCCATCTTGTAGATATCCTCGTTTTGAAACAACGCCCCGGCAAATTTGGTCTCGGTCAGGCCCGGCGCCAGCGCGTTGACCCGGATGCCATGGGCCGCCAGTTCCTTGGCATAAGATTTGGTAAGGTGGATCAAAGCCGCCTTGGTGGTGGAATAGATTCCCTGGAACTCGGCAGGCCTGATTCCGGCAATGGAGGCCACATTCACGATGGCGCCCTTGGTTTTGGTCTCAATCATGAGCTTGGCGGCATTCTGGATCATGAAAAAGGGACCCTTGAGATTGACGGCGTTGGTCTTGTCCCATACCCCTTCGTCTGCACCCAGCATGTCTCCAAAATAAGGATTGGCGGCCGCGTTGTTCACCAAAATATCTATCTTTCCAAAGCGTTTCTTAACTTCAACAAAGAGTTCGGCGATTTTATCCACATAACCCATGTGGCAAACCATAGGGGTGGCTTCGTAGCCTTTCTCTTTCATCTTGGCGGCCACAGCCTCCAGGCCTTCCATTTTTCTGCTCACCAGAATGCAATGGGCGCCGTACTGTCCCAGGGCCATGGCTATAGCTTCACCAATGCCCCTGCTGGCGCCGGTGATAAGTGCGTACTTGCCTTTAAGGGAAAAATCCACCATACTAAACCTCCTTGATTGAGAAAAGAAAAGCATGCCTGCTTGTGGGAAGAGGCGGCATCTGTAACTATAACATAAAAGCACCAAGATGGTTACCTTGTCAATCATGGCGGACTTCCGGTGCTGTTTTTGCCTGATTTTCCGGTCCTCGGCAGGAAGTGGCCGGGAAGGAAATGGACCCTATGGACTTGTATAATCTTCCGAACGAGTTGCTGGGCGCACCGCTGGCTTTATGGATCATCCTGACCGTGGTATGGGCCGTGATCCTGATTGTGCTATTTTATGTCCTGAAAAACAAGGTGACTGGCAAAAATCCCAAGGCGACAGAGTTTTCATGTTTGGAGGTCAGGGATTTTGTTTCCGCCCAACCCGGGTATGCTATAATTTCCACACCACCGGAAGTTCCTTTGTCCAAACCCGCAGGTCAGCAAAAGCCTTCCAAGCCCAAAGGGAAAGCAATCGCCCTGATCGCCATGTTGTTTGTCATAGCCCTAATTGTTACTGCAGGCCTGAATGTATACAGGACCCGGCAGGTGCATGAGTATGAAATTCGGGAATCCCAAAGAGCCGCGATGCAGGCGGCGGAAATCCAACGAAAATTGGAAAAACCCGCGCAGGAAAAGGCCATTGCGCCTGAAAAGCCCAAGGATAAGCCGTCTGAAACTCCGTTTGAACGGACGATGGTTCAGGAAGCCCTGAAATTCTCCCAGGAGGGCGCCCAGGCATTCCGGGACGGAAATTTTGAACAAGCTGAAGAAATGTTTCGTCAGTCTCTCACCCTTGTCCAAAAAGCAGGAGACCTGGGAGGGCGCGCCAGGATCGCGGCATACAACAACCTGGCCTCTGCCCTGGAAAAACAAAACAGGGACGACGAGGCCGAAGTCTATTACCTGCGGGCGATTGACGACGCCATGGGAGCGGGAAAACCTGATGACATGGGAATTGCCCATGCCAAACAGGGGCTGGTCCGCATCCATGCGCGGCAGGGCAGGCTGGACAATGTGGAAGCCCTGTACGATGATGCAATCAGAATTTGGGATATACACCGGGGAGCAGGCAATACAAACTCGGTAGGCCTCATGCTGGAAAAAGCCCGTTTTTTGGATGCCATAGGAAAAACTGAAAAGGCCGCACAAATGCGGGAACAGGCCGGTCAGTTCCAAAACTCCATCGAAATGGAGGCTTCGCCAAAATCAAACTGGGGTAAGGACGGCGCACAGGTTATCAACCTATCCGTCGCTCTCAAATTCAAGCCAACAGCCCAGTCTTCCAATGGACCCAACGGCGCCTGGATACCGGGTACGGACATGCTTTCCCCAATCCGTCCGGCAGCTATCATCAAGGAACCCCAATATCAGGGAATCGAACGCAGATACGGCGGTATTGAACTAGGCGTCCCCGCCCATGCCTATTATTTTGCCCTGGACCGGAGTAACGGCCCCCACCCGGTTATTTATTTTGACTCCAATCGAAACGGCGACCTGGAAGACGACGGACCTCCCATCCTTAATAATGGCGATGGCTTTTTTTCCGCCTCCGTCAGCATCCCCCTTTCCCTGGTGCACGAGCGTTACAAGGGCGCGGATGACTTTAAACTCTGGTTTTATATGAGGGAGAGTGATTGGGACGGAGCGGCAAGCCATTACAGCCAGACCCAACTGCATGGCAATGTGGAAATAGCGGAAAAGAACTATACCGCCTACCTGGTGGAAACCAGGATAAACGACGGAGATTTCACTAACGACGGTATTTATCTGGACATTGACAAGGATGGAAAGATAGATTCCCGGACAGAACATATTGGTTTTGGTCAGACCCTGGACCTGGAAGGCCGGAGTTACCGTTTTATGATCACCCCGTAGTATGCAACAGCGGACTAAGGGTTCCCGCCTTGATATGCTTAAAAATGAGTAAAGACAGGTTTCCCATGTCCTCAGGAGGGCAAAACAGCAGTCATGTCAAAACAATTTCCTTTGCAGTTTTCAGATCATGTTTGGCTATTAGGCAATGAAGGATACCCATTCTTTTTGATAGTGGGGAACGAGGCCTGCGCTCTGGTGGAGGGCAGCCTGTCCTGCGTGGCGCCCACGGCCCTGGCCCAAATCGAAGCCATGAATTTGAATGTGCCTTTGAAGTATCTCGTGGTGGCCCATGAACACTCGGACCATGTTTGCGGCTTTGTAACCATGAAAAAACAAACGCCGGAATTAATCCTGGTCGGCTCGCAAACCGCGGCCGAGATATTGGCCAAAGAAAAGGTCATGACCAAATTCGTCATGGAGGACAAGGTTTTCGGGGACGTGCTCCATGGCCTGAAACTGGCGGACTCCAGCCCGGAAATGCTGCCTCCCGAACCCCTGGAGTTGGATATGATTATCCAGCCCAACCAGGTTCTGGACTTGGGCGGGGTGCAAATCAAGGCCATACCCACTCCAGGCCATTCTCCCGGCAGTCTGTCCTATTTTGTGGAACCCGACAGGACCTTGTTGATGTCCGATGCCGCGGGCCTGGGGAAAAGCCAGACCGAGATTTACCCCATGTTCTTCTACAATTTCCAGCAATATGTGGAGTCATTAAAAACACTTCGCTCCATCATGCCTCAAAGGCTGGCCCTGGGCCATGACCTGATGGTGGAAGGGGAGGAAAATTGCCTGGATTTTCTTGATCGGGCTATTGCGGCATCCTATGACATGCAGGATGATATGAAAAAGCAGTTGCAGGAGGGCCGCTCTCCCGATGAAGTGGCCCTGGACTGGGCTCATAGAATGCATGCCTTCGGCCTTTTTGAGATTTTTCCCGATGACGCGCTTTTGGCATACACCAACCTGCTGCTCAAGCGGGCTTTGGAAACCTGAGTTGTGCAGCCGGCTAATACGAAACGCCGCCCGGAGGCCACAGGCATGGTATCATGATAACTCCCCTGAATGAAAGGATTATTGGCTATGGTTGAAGCTCTCACAAGCCCCATACTCATTTGGTTTGTCTTTGGTCTGGTGCTGATCCTTGCAGAATTTGCCGTGCCGGGCATTATCCTGGTCTTTTTCGGGGTGGGAGCATGGGTGGTGAGCGCCATGTGCGCCATGTTCAACGCATCCCTTAATCTGCAACTCCTGGTTTTTCTTGTGTCGTCCGTTCTTTGCCTGGTTTTTCTGCGCGGTTGGGTCCAAAAGGTGTTTGTGGGCCACTCCCAGGACGGGGAGAGCGGGTTCAGCAATTCCGAAGTGGTGGGACAGACTGCCGTGGTGGTGGAGGCGATCAAGCCGGGCTATCCTGGCAAAGTGGAGTTCCGGGGCACCCAGTGGAAAGCCATTGCCGAGGAACCCATTCAGGAATCCCGGGCAGTGGAAATTGTCCGGCAGGATTGCATCACACTCATTGTAAAACCCATAAATGGCAATTAAAGGCTAACCATACTTTCATAAAAAGGAGACAAAGCATGGGATCTGGAACTATCATTAGCATCGGAATTTTATTGGGTCTGATTATCTTGGTATTTATCCTCCTTTGGAGGACGATGCAGATCGTCCCCCAAAAATCGGCCTTCATTGTACAGCGCCTGGGCAAATACCGTAAAACCCTGGAAGCGGGCTTTCATATTTTGCTCCCATTTCTGGATACGGTGGCCTACAAGCAGACCCTTAAAGAACAGGCCATTGACGTGCCGCCCCAGTCCTGCATCACCAAGGACAACATTGCCGTGGAAGTGGACGGCATCCTGTATCTCCAGGTGGTGGACCCTGCTAGAGCCTCCTACGGCATCAACAATTACCAGTTTGCTTCCATCCAGCTTGCACAGACCACCATGCGTAGCGTAATCGGCAAGCTGGACCTGGACAAAACCTTTGAAGAACGCGATTCCATCAACAACACCATTGTTGCCGCTGTGGACAAAGCCTCGGACGCCTGGGGGGTCAAGGTCACCCGGTATGAAGTCAAAAACATCATGCCGCCCAAGAGCATCAAGGACGCCATGGAAAAGCAGATGAGGGCCGAACGGGAAAAGCGGGCCATGATCGCCGAATCCGAGGGCGACAAGCAGGCCAAGATCAACCGGGCCCAGGGCGACAAGCAGGAACTCATCGAAAGGTCCGAGGGCGAAAAACAAAAACGGATCAACGAGGCCGATGGCCGGGCACAGGAAATCTTGCGGATCGCCGCCGCCACAGCCCGCGGGCTTAGGGAAATCGCCGCCGCCATCAACCAGGAAGGCGGCATGAACGCCGTGAACCTGCGCATTGCGGAAAGCTACATTACGGAATTTGGAAAACTGGCCAAGACCAATAACACCATGCTCATTCCCTCGGATCTTTCCGATGTGTCCAGCATGGTGGCCGCCATTGGCTCGGTTCTCAAAGACACCAAAACAATGCCTAACTAAAGAAGCATGGAATCCGTTTATTTTGGAGGGGAAGAAATGTCTGAGGAAAAACAACGCACAGCCTTGGTGCTATATCATTCCAACACGGGCAATACAGCCACCCTGGCCAAGGAAGCCGCTCAAACCCTGGAGGCCCAGGGGTGGTTGGTTAACCAAATACCCCTGGGAAAGGCCCATGAAGGCCTGCCCGGGAAAAAGCCGGACCTGGTTTTGGTGGGAACGCCCATCCATTTTTGGCAGGTTCCGGTTCCCGCAGTCGGCATGATCCGCAACCTGCCCGACTTTGGGGGCGCCGGCGCTTTTGTATTCCTTACCTATGGAACGGTTTTTGACGGGAACGCCCCTTATCAACTGGCCATGGAAATTGAAAAAAAGGGGGCTAAGGTCCTTGGCGGCGCCTCGGTCATGGCGCCCCATAATTTCAAGATAAACGCCACCCAGCGGTTGGGGGACGCCTTTGACGACTTTGGCAAAGGCCAGCCTGACGCCCGGGTTCTGGCGGATTTCCGGGCCACAGTCCGGTCTGTAGCCGCCAAGGTGGAGGGCAATGTGAACGGGTTTGACATTAATGCCTTGCGTTCCCCAAAACCTGTGATTACCTTTTTGGACGGTCTTATGCCCGTTAGCATGCAGCGCAGCGCCCTGCCAAAGGTGCAATGGGTTGAGGAATCATGCACGGATTGCGGTAAATGCATCAGGAATTGCACAACCGGCAGCATCCAGGCCCGGGACGGTAAAATAGTGACCAATCACAGCACCTGTTTCCGCTGTTACCAATGCCTGTGGACCTGTGAATTTCAGGCCAGGACGGCGAATCTTGAGGGTATGGCCAAGATGTTGCGGGGGCTGAAGAAAATGGTGAAAAATCCGGGGACCCGGTTTTTTGTATAATTTGAATATAGACAGCAAGGTGTAATTGAAGAAAAAGTCCAAACGCCTTTCCTTCAGGGAAGCACTGAGAGAGTTCGCACCCCTTAAAAAGGCCTTTGTGGATAATCGGAAAGGCTTGGCTGTAGGATTCCTGTGCCTGTTTATCGTGGACGGAATCCAGCTTTATCTTCCCTTTATAATCAGGGACGCAGTGGATGCCCTCACTCGGAGGGCAGCCACTGCCCATGATCTCCTGACCTATGGCATGGTGATTGTCGCCTTGGCCGGTATCGCCGGGGCTATTCGCTATATCTGGCGCACCTTGCTGTTGGGCCATGCCAGAATAGTGGAAAGAGGCTTACGCGCCCGTCTCTACGGGCACATCCAGACCCTTTCCGCCTCTTTTTTTCAGGACATGCCCACGGGCGACCTCATGGCCCGCTCCACCAACGACATAAATTCCATTCGCATGGCCACGGGCATAGGCCTGGTCTCCCTGATGGACGGCGTTCTCATGGCGGGCGCAGCCATGTGCATCATGATTTATATCCATCCTCTCCTCACGCTCATCGCCATGGCCCCGGCCCCCTTTGTAATCCTCTTGAGCCGGGTTTACAGCCGCAGGATGGCGGCCGGGTACGAAGCCACACAAAGGAGTTTCGCCGATGTGACCGAAAGGGTCCGGGAGGCCTTTGCCGGCATCCGTGTGGTTAAAGCCTATGGAAGGGAGGAATGGACCCGGGATCGCGTGCGGGAAAAAAGCCAGGACTACGTGCGGGTGAACCTTAGTCTGGCGAAAAACCTGGGCATGTTTTATCCCCTCATGTCTATTTTTACCAACACAGGCTTGGCGGTTGTCGTGGGTCTGGGAGGCAGGCTGGCTATTTTGGACCAGATAAGCATCGGCGATTTTGTGGCCTTTACCGTATACCTGAACCTCCTCACATGGCCCATGATGGCCATGGGCTGGGTCACCAATCTGGTGCAACGGGGCGGGGCTTCCATGCGGCGCATTAACGGAATCCTGAACACCATGCCCGAAATCACCAGCCGGGTGGAGGACGTTGGCGGCTTGGTGTTGGATGGCGGTATTTCCATACGCAATCTGGATTTTGTCCACCCCGGGTCCAGGACGCTGGTGCTTGAAAACCTGAATTTGGAAATCCCCAAAGGGTCCACCACCGCCATTGTAGGGCCGGTTGGATGCGGAAAGAGCACCCTTCTCCATACCCTGGTTCGGTTGATAGATCCCCCCGAAGGCGCGGTGTTTTTCGACGGCAAGGACGTGCACGATATTTCCCTGAATCAACTCAGGAGAAGCCTGGGCTTTGTCACCCAAATATCCACGGTTTTTTCCGACTCTGTGGAGTCCAATGTGGTTTTCGGAAGACCCGGCATCACCCGGGAACAGGTCATGGAAGCCCTGGCTGCCGCCAGTTTTGATCAGGATGTTCTGGAAATGGAAAAGGGTTTGGATACCCTGGTGGGCGAAAGGGGCATCACCCTTTCAGGGGGCCAGCGCCAGCGCCTGTGCCTGGCCCGCGCCCTGCTGGAAGATCCGCCCATTCTGGTTTTGGACGACGCCTTGTCCATGGTGGACACCCGCACCGAAGAAACGATCGTCAATCGGCTTCTTAACCACCGCAAGGGAAGGACCACCATTGTGGTCACTCACCGGATGTCCACCCTTAAGAGGGTTGATAATATTTTTGTACTGGATAAGGGACGCCTTGTTGAGTCCGGAGTGCACCAGGATCTCATTGACCATAAGGGCTTGTATGCGGCGTTATACCGGCGGCAGCAACTGAGCAACGGATTGTAAATATGCGCGGAGAATACGGACATATGGAGGAAGGCAGGCTTGGCAAGGCCTACGACCTCAATTTGCTTAAAAGGCTGTGGCCTTACGCCCGGCCCTATCTCCGCATTATCCTTACCGCCCTGCTGGTGAGCATGGGCATTACGGTTTTCGCCCTTGCCACGCCGTATATCTCCAAGCTGGCCATTGACCGTTACATTATAGCCACTTGGTACATGGCCCAGGCCAACACCCTGGAGCAACAGGCCGTGGTGGACCAGAACCAATCCTATTTTGAGCCAGGAGCACGCGGGGCAGGCCGTTTTATTTCGCACATCAACACCCGAAAGCTGGACCCCAGGGATCTCCATGTGCTGGAAACCGGCCAGGTGCTTTCGGACACCTATTATAAAATTACTCCCACAAAGCGCACCTTGCCGGTTCTGGAACGATTAAAGACCCGCCTTGTTCCCGCACAGGATGGGGATTATTTTGTCCTCCAGGATGCGGTCAACAGCCTTGCTCCTGAAGAAATGGCTATCCTCCGGGCCGGAGACTTGGCAGGGGTGATGAAATTGGGCCTTCTGTTGCTGGTTTTTGTGGCGGGCACGTTTTACCTCAGCTATTTGGAATATAATCTCCTTGAAAAAGCTGGCCAGAACATAATGGCGGATATTCGCCTTGACCTGTTCACCCATTGCCAGTCCCAGTCTTTGAGTTTTTTTGACAAACATCCTGTGGGGAGGCTGGTCACCCGGGCCACCAACGACATCGAGAACCTCAACGAAATGTTCAAATCCGTCGTGGTGACGGTGTTTAAGGACATGTTCCTTTTGACCGGCATCATTGCGGTCATGGCCTATCTGGACTGGCGTCTCGCCCTGGTTTGTTATGCACTCATTCCGGTTGTGGTTATTTCCGCCTTTGTTTTCAGCGCCCTGGCCAGGGACGCTTTTCGACAGTTAAGAGCCACGGTATCGGCCATCAATTCCTTTTGCCAGGAGCGGTTTGCAGCCATGGCGGCCATCCAGCTTTACGCCGTGGAAGCCCACGAAATGGCCCGATTTGAAAAAATCAACGAAAAAAACTTCCAGGCCGGGATGAAGCAAGTCCGGGTTTTTGGGGTGTTTTTGCCGGTCATGGAATTCCTCTCCCATCTGGGACTGGCCATCATTATTTGGTACGGGGGCAGGCGAGTCCTGGGCGAACAGGTAACCCTGGGGACCGTGGTGGCCTTTATCAGCTATTTGCGGACATTTTTCCGGCCTTTGCGGGATATCGCGGAAAAATACAATATCATGCAGGCGGCCATGGCGTCCTCGGAACGCATTTTTGAATTCCTGGACGAAGATCAGACCCTGGACCTGCCGAAAAACCCTGTGGTTGTAGATGATGTGCTGGGCAACGCAGAGTTTGACGCAGTCGGCTTTTGCTACGAAGCCAACAAGCCCATTCTCCAGGATATCAATTTTACGGCAAAGCCCGGAGAGATGATCGCCCTGGTAGGTCGTACCGGTTCGGGCAAAACCACCCTCATGCATCTTCTTTTCCGATTCTACGACCCGGAAACAGGCACGGTCAGGCTGGAAGACACAAACCTGCGGGATTGGGATTTGAAGGCCCTACGCAGCCACATGGCCCTTATCCAGCAGGATGTTTTTTTGTTTGCCGGGACTATTCGGGATAACATTACCCTGGGCAATCCGGACATAACGGAAGAGGCAATCGCCCAGGCCATGGATCAGGCCGAGGCGGCGGGCTTTGTGGCGAACCTGGAAAAAGGCATGGACCATCATATTGCAGAACGGGGGATAAACCTGTCCGCCGGGGAATGCCAGTTGCTTTCCTTTGCCAGGGCCTTGGCCTACAACACGGAAATTTTGATTCTGGACGAGGCCACTTCCAGCGTGGACCCCCAGACAGAACGGGCCATCCAGCGGGCTATCCTGAAGATTGCGGGCAAAAGAACCACCCTGGTGGTGGCCCATCGCTTGTCCACGGTGGAGCGAGCCGACAACATCCTGGTTGTCAGGCAGGGCAGGATTGTGGAAACGGGCACTCACAGCCAGCTTATGGAAAAGCAAGGCCACTACTACAAACTACGTCAGGTGCTGTCCGGCTGATTCTCATTGGAATATGTTGAAGAAAGGTCCATGATTTCAACATAGAAATAGGTTAATCAGGGACTCCTCCAAAGGTCACGGGTCTCCGTCGGAAAAGGGCCACTATCTTGAAAGCGGAGAAAGGAATGAGTGAACTGAAAAAGAACAATCCCGGCCCGGACTATGCGCACCTCCTCGCCGAGGTGAAAGAACGCGTCCGTTCGGCGCAGTACACCGCGCTGAAAGCGGTCAATACCGAGTTGGTCGGGCTGTACTGGGATATCGGACGGATGATCGCCGAACGTCAGGAAAAGGCCGGATGGGGCAGGTCCGTCGTGGAAAACCTGTCAGCAGACTTGCGGCGGGAGTTTTCCGGGGTCGCCGGTTTTTCGGTGCAGAACCTCTGGTACATGCGCCAGTTCTATCTGGAATACAGCGGTCATGAAAGACTCCAACCACTGGTTGGAGAAATTGCCTGGTCTCATAACCTTGTGATTTTCCAGCGCTGCAAAGATCCTCTGGAACGCGAATTTTACATCCGCATGACCCGCAAGTTCGGCTGGTCCAAGAATGTCCTTATCCACCAGATCGGCAACCAGAGCTACGAAAAATCCCTGGTTGGCCAGACCAATTTCGATCAGGTGCTGACGCCCGAGCTGCGCGCCCAGGCCAAATTGGCGGTGAAGGACGAATACACCTTCGATTTCCTGGAATTGGGCGAGGAACACTGCGAACGGGATCTGGAACGGGCGCTGATCGCCCGGATCGAGGATTTTCTGCGGGCCATGGGCGGCATGTTCGCCTTTATGGGGAGTCAGTACAGGCTGGAGATCGACGGTGAGGAGTTCTTTATCGACCTGCTGCTGTTTCATCGACGGTTGCGCTGCATGGTGGCCATCGAATTGAAAATAGGGAAATTCAAGCCGGAGTTCGTCGGAAAAATGCAGTTTTACCTGAACGCGCTGGACCGGCTGGTCCGGCAGGAGGACGAGAACCCCTCCATAGGCATCATTCTTTGCAAGGAAAAGAGCCGCACCATCGTCGAATATGCCTTGCACGACGCCAACAAGCCTATCGGCGTGGCAACTTACGAAATCACCAGAACTCTGCCCAAGGAATTGAGGGGGCAACTGCCCCAGCCGGAAGAGATCGCAACCTTGCTTGAGGGGATTGAAGAATGACGGCCCGGCAAAAAGAACCACCCTGCTAGTGGCCCATCGCTTGTCCACGGTGGAGCGCGCAGACAATATCCTGGTTGTCCGGCAGGGCCGGATAGTGGAAACCGGCGCCCACAGCCAACTTATGGAAAAACAAGGCCACTACTACAAGCTCCGTCAGGTGCTTTCAGGTTGATCTCCAATTTTTACCTATTCTTTGCTGTCCAATTCATCAGGAACGCCAACCCTGTCCAGCCCCGGGAATTCCGAAGGCTGGGTTTTCCTGCCCCAGGCCGACGGGTCCGCCGCATAATCGTACAGGGCCAGCGTGGTGGCCGCCCCCAGGCCGCGGATATCGTCGGGGGTGACCCAATGATCCAGCCCGGCTTTGCTGTAGACCGTCTCGATGGTCATGGCCAGACAGTCATCGCCCATGTTCACCCACCACCATGTTTCCGGGTAGTTGGCGTTTGTAAAACCGCTGCCCCCTTCGGCGGGCGGTGCGGAAAAAAATCCCCCGTAATACTGAGTGAGCAGGTGGATCAGGTACGTTGATTTTTTCCAGAGGGAGATTTCTTCCGGTGCATAAGTTCCGGGGTCATCCCCAAAATGGGGATAGGCAAAGGCCGGAGTATCCACGGGCGAGTTGGAGGAATGGAGATTCAGCCCCACCATGCCTGTCATATAGGTTGCGTTGGCGGCAAGCTCGGTCATTTTTCCGTTTAGCAAACGGTTCTCCACTGGCGATGCATTGGTGAGGTTGAGGGGCTGGGCATCGTCCCGCAACCAAAGCACCTCAAAATTTCTGCTGAAAAGATCCGTGCGGTAATTTCCTTTAATCACCCCGTCCACATTGTGCATGGGGGCAATGTAAAATACCAGCTTTCTGGCGGCATCCACGTTGGCGTCCAGGTCGGCCAGGAGTTGGTTCACCGCTCCTTCCACAAAAAAGGATGATCCCGTTTCCGCCGGATGGCTCCGAGCGTGCATCCACACCGCCCGTTTTTGCGAATCATCCACACTGGGATCTTCGATCTTGATAAAGGGAATGTCCGCACCGTAACCGCTGGTTTGCCCCAGATTGGTGATTGTTACCCACGGGCTGGCTTCAATCTGAAACAGATAGGCATACATGTCCCATGTGGTGTACGGATAAAAGCGTGCCACATACACCGGGCATTGGGTAAAGCGGTCTGTGCTGATATGCAAGGTGCAATCCTCTATCCCTGCATCGCACTCATTGCTGGCGGCCACTTCGTTTTCATCAAATCTGTGCCAAGTGACTTTGTCGTAGGAATAAACAGGCACGTAGTAATAGGTCCAACCCCGGTTTTTCAGGGTAAGCCGGACCTCTGTGCCAGGCACAAAATCCTCCACGCGGATGTACCACCAGTTCCGGTAGGAATCAGGCAGGCTTTCATTGCCGTTGTCATCGTCCAGGTAAATATCCCAATCCTGCGGAGCATTGCGTACAACGCGGCCTATGGCGCCGG
Organism: Desulfatibacillum sp.; assembly: GCA_016342355.1. Lineage (GTDB taxonomy): Bacteria > Desulfobacterota > Desulfobacteria > Desulfobacterales > Desulfatibacillaceae > Desulfatibacillum. Next base: position 59,251 of record JAEINP010000007.1, on the reverse strand, counting down.
ACTCGAAGTTTGTAAAAACACCGGTATATTTAGGCTTTGTATTTGGGAATTCGTTGGAATCGTCGCTGTCACAGGCTGTCAGGGCCAGGAGGCAACACAGCATAAAAAAAATGGATAAAAGGCGGATTTTTTGCACGATCACTCCCTGATATGAGTGGTGATAAAATTCTATTGAATAGAGCAACACTACTCTCTATTCCCTGGATTTTCAAGTATGTATTGCTGATTCGGAGTCTAATCCGCCAATCAAAGGCCTTCGGAAATTCCAAAAAACAGGCAGAGAAAAACCTATCGTGGTTTCTTAATGGATTGATACAGGGCCTTGCAATAATCCTGAAAAGAAGCGGCTGTCCGTTCTCTGGGGCGCGGCAGGCGCACACGGGTTTCTTCAGCAATGGCCCCGGGGTCCTTTTGCATCAACAATACCCGGTCAGCCAAAGCTACGGCCTCGTCAATATCATGGGTGATGAAAACAATGGTATGATGAAACTGGTTCCAAAGGCTCAGGAGCAGGTCCTGCATTTCCTCGCGGGCTTGGGCGTCCAGGGCTCCGAAGGGCTCGTCCATAAGGAGTATTTGAGGTTGAAGAATGAGGACGCGAGCCAGAGAAACCCTTTTTTTCATGCCGCCGGAAATTTCCCGAGGCAGGTAATCCTGAAAGGGGGTCAGGCCCACCAAATCCAGAAAATGGAGCACTTTTTCCTGCTTTTCCTTTTTGGGGACGCCGTTAACTCCAAAGGCAATGTTTTCCTCCACCGTCAGCCAGGGGAACAGGGTGTCTTCCTGAAAGACCACACAACGGTCCGGGCCAGGCCCCTGGATGGGCCTGCCATTCAGCAAGGCCTTTCCCGCGCTGGGTTTTTCAAAACCCGCCAGCAGGTTAAGCAGGGTGGTCTTGCCGCATCCGCTGGGACCGAGAACACATATAAATTCACCTTTGCCGACCGTAAAGTCCAGGTCCCGGAGCACGGTTACAGGGCCTTCGCCTGTCTTGAACACTTTGGAAAGCCGGGTCACTTCCAAGGTTGGAACTATCCCCGCCTCCCGCTTGCCGGTCAACAATTTGAGTTGGGTGGTCAAGTAAGCCTCCTGGCGCTTTTAAAACAAATACGAAGCAGGCCTGAAAGCATAAGATCAGAGGTCCTGCCCAAAAGGGCAATCAGCACAATGCCTACAATAATAATGTCTATGCGCCCCATCATGCGGGCGTCCATTATGACTGCGCCCAGGCCGTTGGGCACGCCGGTTAGCTCCCCCAGGACCAAATAAGCCCATGAAATGCCAAGGCCCAGGCGAAGGCCAGTCAGAATATTGGGCATGGCTCCGGGCAAAAGAATGGCGAAAACAGCCCTCAAACGCCGGACTCCCATCATGGCGCCTGCCTGAAAAAGCAGGGGGGACACCTGACGGGCGCCCGCAGCCGTGTTGATGTAAATGGGGAAAAAAGCCGCCAAGGCTACCAAAAACAAGGTAGTGCGATATCCTATCCCAAACCATACCATGGCCAGGGGCAGCCAGCAGATTCCGGGAACAGCCCTTAAGGCATTGATGGAGGCGGATAAAAACCGCTGCATGGACTCCGCTCGGCCCGAAAGCACTCCCAGCGGCACTCCGAACAGGGCGGCCAGGGCAAAACCCGCAAACACCCGCCCGCAACTGACCCAGGCATCCAGCCAAAAACGGCCAGCGAACGGGCCCTCACCAGGAGCGCCAAAGGCGTATAGAATCCCGGCCTCACCCACCTGCTTGGGGGATGGCATCAGATAGGAAGGAACGATTTCAAAGCGGCTGGCCAGAAACCAGCCCAGAATAAACAGTGCCGGCAGAACCCAGGGAATGAAGCCGCCCATCCATCCGTTTTTCTTTTCAAAGGCCATGACAGATCCAGGCTTGGGTTTACTGCTGAGAGGCGGTTTCCTCTTTCAAACGATTGACAAAGCTCATGTCAAACAGGGCCTGGTAATCAGGCTGTTTTTGGATCACACCCAATGCCTCCATGCGTTCTCCCAATGCCATGGCCCGTTTTATGAAATCCTGGTCCATATCCCAGGCGATTTCCATGTTAGGCGCCGCCTTTTCCAAAATATCCAGGGGTGTGCCGAAGGCAGAGGCCTTTTTCAGCCAGGAGTCAGGGTTTTGGTTCAGGGAATTCGTGGCATGGGCGTGGGCTTTGACAAGGTTGTACACCATTTCGGGATTGTTTTCGATGGAATCCCGGCGCACAAGCATCCCTGCGTTGATGGCGCCCACAGAGTCTCCATAATAGGGATAAGCCAGAATGCGGCCATAGCCCTTATCCACAGCCAGGGTGGGAAATGGCTCGCCTGACAAAAACGCGTCGATGCTTCCCCCGGCAAGAGCCATGCCCATGTCGAAGAAATCCACCCTGAGCATCTGTACGTCCTTTTCCGGCGAAAGTCCGTGGCGGGTGAGGGTTTCCCTCAACAGGATTTCATGCATGGTCCCGGGCACATAGCCAATGCGCTTACCCCGGAGATCCTCCACTTTTTGTATGGGACCGTCCTTTTTAACAACCAGGGCCGAGCATTTGTTGCACAGGGCCGCCACTACGACCACCGGCTGCCCTTGGGACGCAGAATGGATGGCGTGGGCCAGGGTGGTCCCGCACATGTCCAGGCTTTTGGCCAGTAAGGCGGTTTTTTGGTCCGCAGGATTGGTGAACGAATACACGGTTACTTTGTCTGCGTCAGTCACGAAGTCCTGATAATAAAAGGGCTGGATGGTTTGGGCCGTCTTCCAGGTGCCCACCTTGTATTCCCGGGCGTGAACAGGGTTAATCAGGATCGCCAAAATCAAAAGGGCGGACAAGACAAAGGTTTTCTTCCAGGTACGCGCCATATGGTTTCCTCACTAAAAGCAGTTGGACGGCAAATCAGAATTCAGGCCCATCTCCCAATGGATGGCCTTGCATTTGTTGATATCATTGCCGCGGCCCTTGCCGGTTTCCACTTCTCTGTCCCGGGGGCTGGACCCCACTTCCGGGAAAAACAGGTTGGCCCCGGCCATGAGAGAGGCTGTGTGGGGCTCGTGAGTGCAATGGGCCTTGGGTACGTCGGCCATGACAAGGCGACTGACCGCCACCATCCGGGCCATTTCCCTTTCGGTGATCATTCCGAATTTTTCCATGGGGGACCCGGGAAAGTTGATCCGGCGCATGATGCCGCTGTACGTGGCCCGGTTTTCCTTGGCAAGGAACATGAGATCCACAATCTCCTCATGGCTGTGCTCCGGCCCTACGGGTTCCACACAATTCATCCATCGCAGCCCAACGTCAGAAAAAACCTGGATAGTGGCTATGCGTTTTTCCCGTTTAAAGGGGGTGTCCCGGCCCTCCCCAAGACGCACGGCATGGTAAGCGCCCACAAAACCCGCGTCCAACAGGGCAAGTCCTTCCTTATGGGTGATGTCCCGGGTGTTGGCGACCAAAGGGGTGGAAACGATTTCTTTAAGCATCCGGCCAATATCGAGCAGGCGGTCGAATCCGTAAGTCCCAGTGGTCATGAGGTTGAGGCCATCGGCCCCGTCCTTTTCCGCGGACAAGGCCCAGGCCTTTATTTGCTCCTCGCTGAACTCCACTTTTTCCGTAAACACCCCGGCTTTGGGAGTAAGGGAACAAAACAGACAGTTAAACGGGCAGGGCTCCACGTTCAAACCAATATGGAAATGATTCTCGCCCTTATCCCCAAATGTTTGTCGCGACATGGCATTGGCCGTTTGCGTCAGGGCGTATGATTCGAGGCTATCCAAAGGTAAGGCCAGCAGGTCCATGGCGTCTTGCCTTGTAATATCTCCAAAATCCGCGGCCTTTTTCAAAATATCTTCAATATTATTTTTTAATTTCAATGAGATAAATGCTCCTGGCCGCCGCAAGGCCGCCGATGGTCAAAGGATTTGCGTTTCAAGTTTTGCAAATGTCTACTTGGTAAGGCCGTCTCAGTCAATGGATAGATTTGCAGCTTTTTTTACTAACACCCGTATTTCCAACTTGTTGCAGCCATCAAATATTTTTTTTGAATCCGGAAAGCACCCCCCCCATAAAGGCCAAAAACAGGCCTTTGTATCCGGTGTTCTTTTCTTCCTCGCCAAGGGGAAAGGGTGTGAAATTCCTCACCCGTATGGCTTCGGCGGACAGGGAATGGCGGAACCACTTTTTTAACTGGAGCCGGTTCCAATATGTCACCGGGGAAAAAGCAGGCCGGATCTTCCCTGCCATGGTTTTTTCCGGTTCAAAAATCAGGTCCAGGATGTGGTGGGTAGGGGTATGACGGCCCAGGAAAAGAGCGCAACCGGCGCAGTAAGTCAGCAAGGGTTTTCCGTGGATTTGCCTCACCCTGGTTTCCGGCCATTTGCTGGCAAGGTCCGGGGCCAGGCACGGGACGGCGCCGCCCTCACCACAGCATAGCGTTTTTTTGCCCTCATGGCTCTGGGGGGCTATTGCCAAGCCCATTTTCTCCAATATTTCCCGAATCGCCTCGTGGATGCCGGTTTCGTTCCGCAGGGGGCAGGGATCATGCACGCACACCTCTCCGGCCGTTTGTCCGGCCTGTGGCAGGCCTGTCCGGGCCAGGACGGTATATACCGTTTCCACTTCAAGCCCCTCGCCGTACGTGAAAAACACCTTGAAGCAATTGGGGCAGGCGCACAGGATTTTTTTAATTTTATGTTCAACCAGGTATTCACGCATTTCCCCAAACATGGCCTGGAAATAGGACATGCGGCCCAGGTCGTGGGAAGGTTTGCAGCAGCAGTCCATGACAATCCCCAGGTTGGGGATGGTTGATTGCAGATGCTGGAACAGCCGTTTAGTACTCTCTGGCCGGGAGCCGGGCAGATTGCAACCGGGGAAAAAAATCGTGTCACACCCTTTAGGCAGGGCATAGTAGGAAAAACGGGGCGAGGCGCCTTGGGCTTCATAATTCCTCAGCGCCCGGTGTTCCTTGAAGTCCCCCAGCCGTGACGCCGCCTGGCAGCGCATATGGAAAAACATGGTGGACGGGTCGCATCCCCGGGGGCAAAGGGTCGTGCATAACCCGCACAGGCTGCATTCAAACGCCACGGCCATATCTGTAGCGGACCCGTTGGCCAAATCCCGGGCCAGACTGCCCGGGGCGCCGTATTTCCCCAAAAAGGCGCAGCGTTGCACACAAACTCCGCAATCGTTACATTGCTTTTCCACCTGTTCCATGGAAAAACGCAACGCGGGTATTGGAGTGTATGCCCTCTCCGGAACGGCTGAAGATTTTTTGATTGGGTTGATGTTTTTCATGGTTGCCATTTGCATGCTTGTATGTAGAATGACTGGCAGACGGTGGATTATATAGTCTACCTTGTTCCCGCAAGCAAATACAAACATGCGATAGTCTGGGGTCGTGATATAGATAAATCCTATGGTATCGCATGAGAGAACGTTCTATCGCGAAAGAAGGAAACCCATGAAGCAGACTATTCCTTATCACCCTGAAAGATTGACCAATAGTGGAAATATAGAGATTGCCTATGACGCCTTTGGCGATCCCCAGGCCAGGCCCTTGCTTTTAATCATGGGCCTGGCGGACCAGATGATCACCTGGCACGAGGACTTATGCAGAGCTCTGGCGGGAAGGGGCTTTTTTGTAATTCGGTTTGACAACCGCGATATCGGCGCCTCCGGCAAACTGGAGAACCAAGGGGTTCCCAATATTCCTTTAATGATGTTGAAAAAGCTGCTCGGCCTGCCCGTCCAGGCGCCTTATGACCTGTCCGATATGGCAGACGATGCGGTGGCTGTTCTGGACGCCCTGAACCTGAAAAATGCTCATGTGATGGGCGCATCCATGGGCGGAATGATAGGCCAGGCCCTGGCCCTGGATCACCCGGAAAGGGTGCGGTCCCTGGTGTCCCTCATTTCCGCGCCCGACCTGATTCCCAATCTCTCCATCCTCAAAGGATTTACCAAAGATTTGGCGGATTGGGCCACAGGCAGGGATTCGGATTTCCGGACGTTATCCCCTTCCCTCGCCGCCCTTCAGTTCCTTGTCAAGCCGGTACCCACGGACCGGGAAGCCTTTGCTGATTTTTACACCCATTTGAACTTGGTGGTGAACGGAAAGGGCGTTCCCTTGAGCACCCGGGAAAGCCGGGAGCATGCCTATGAACTATTCGAAAGAGGCCTGTATCCGGAGGGCGCAGTGCGGCAGTTCGCCGGGATTTTGGGAAGCCCGGACCGCAACCACCGGCTAAAATCCCTGCAAACCCCCACTCTGGTGATCCATGGAGCCATGGATCCCTTGATCCCGGTTCGCATGGGCATGGAAACCGCCCGGCTTATCCCGGGGGCTCGCCTCAAAATCATAAAAAACATGGGCCACTGGCTGCCCCGTCCGGTTTGGAGAGAGTTGTTTCAGGCCCTGGAAGAGTTTTGGGATCAGGAGGGATAGTTCCTTCTTTTTTTTTCATAGAGCGCATTACAAATCTTCGGAACCGCTCCATTTTTGAGCGTCTCGGCCAAAGGGAATGCCCGGGCTCCTTGTGTGTGGACACGAAGGAATCGGCGTCCCCTACTTGACCCCGGGTCGGCATCTTGGCATAATCGGTCCTCTTCATAGGAAGCGCGGCCATCAGGACGCGAGCAAAAATCATACTTAGGAGTGTGCCTGGCAGCAGACCCACCCAGGATACCACCAAGGAAGGCCTTACGTGGAACGAGAAATTGCAATCACAAAAACAGCCCTCAAAAGACCGGTGACCACCATTGTATTGGTGCTGGCCGCCATCTTTTTTGGATTCCGGTCCTACACCAACATGGGCCTGGAACTCTTTCCCAATGTGGACATTCCCGTCGTGAGCGTCACCACGATTTTGACCGGGGCCAGTCCCGAGATCATAGACCGGGACGTGACCGACGTGCTGGAAGAGCAGATCAACACCATTGCCGGGATCAAGAATATCTCCTCCAGCAGCTATGAAGGCCGCTCGGTCATCGGTATAGAGTTTGTTTTGGAAAGGAACATTGACGACGCTGCCGCGGACGTGCGCGCCAAGGTCAACTTGGCCCAATTCAATCTGCCCAAGGATTGCGAAGACCCCATAGTGAGCAAGCTGGACGTGGGGGCCTTTCCTGTAATGAACATCGCCGTCAAAGGAGGGGAGGATTACAGGACCCGGGTTCATTTTGTGGACAAGGTCATGAAACCCCGCCTCCAGACTTTGTCCGGCGTGGGCAGCGTGGATCTGGTGGGTTTCAGGGACAGGGAAATTCGGGTATGGCTCAAACCCGCAGACCTGGAGGCCCAGGGACTCACAGCCTCGGACGTGGCCAATGCCCTTCAAAGGCGTCACCTGGAATTGCCCGGGGGCCGCATAGAAAACGACGCCCAGGAATTGAGCATCCGGGTGGAGGGCGAATACGCCACCGTGGAAGGCCTGAGCCAGTTAGTGGTCAAGGAAAGCTCGGACGGCCGCCTCGTGCGTCTCCGGGACGTGGCCAATGTGGAGGACGGTTTTGAGGATCTGCGCACAGGGTCGTTCCTGAACGGCAATCCGGTCATTAACGTCCAGGTGAAAAAACAGCAGGGCGTCAACGAAGTGGATGTGTGCCAGCGGGTGAAGGACTCCCTGAAAACTCTGGAAAATGTAGCGCCACCGGGAGTGGAGATGATTGTCAGCTCCGATTCCTCGGAGTTTATCAGCCGGTCCATGGACGGCGTGGAAAACGACCTGATTTTGGGCGTCATACTCACTGCGCTGCTCATGTTTGTATTTCTAAGAAGCTTTCGGGTGACGGTGGTGGCCATTGTTTCCATACCCACCTCCCTCATCAGCACCTTCATGTTGTGCAAGGCTTTGGGCTTTACCATAAACAACCTGACCATGCTGGCTATGAGTTTGGCCGTCGGCATGGTGATCGACAACACCATCGTGGTCATTGAAAATATTTTCCGCCACATAGAGCAAGGCAAACCCGTGCGCCAGGCAGCCCTGGTTGGGGCCGGGCAGGTGGGCTTCGCCGTTTTGGCGGGCACCGCCACCACCCTGGCGGTCTTCGTTCCCGTGGCCACCATGCAAGGCGTCATTGGCCGGTTTTTCTTTTCTTTTGGCATGACCATCGTTGGGACCATGCTCATTTCCCTGCTGGTTTCCCTGACCCTTACCCCGTTCATGGCCTCCCATCTCATGAAACGGCAAACCAGTGAGGGGGCTTTATCCCGCTTGCTGGACATGCCCATGAAGGCTCTGGAAGCCTTGTACCGCAAAATATTGGGGTGGGCCGTCCGTTTCCGGTTTTTTACCATCCTTATCGCTCTATGCACCTTTGCAGCAGGCATTTATATGGCCAGCCTATTGGGTATGGACTTTGCCCCCAAAGAGGACCAAAGCGAAACCGCTATGCAATATGAACTGCCTATCGGCGTGTCTGTGGAAGAGTCCGCCCGGCTTACCAGAGAGCTTTCGGCAATTGTCCAAAAGCAGCCCGAGGTCACCCTGGTGCTGGCTACGTTCGGAGGGGGCTCGGGAGAGGAGGTCCATAAGGGCAATTTGTACATTAAACTGGTTGGACGCAAGGACCGCTCCGTAAGTGTCGCCCAGTTTGAAGAACGGTTGCGCCGTATACTTGCGGGTTATAGGGATGTCATGTTCCAAATTCAACAAGGAGGCGGCGGTCCAGGCAGTTCGGACGCGGAACAAACTATCCAGGCGGATACTCTGGAGGATTTGGCCAGGGTGACCACGGCAATGGTCCGTGATTTGAAAGCCGTTCCTGGCTTGGTTGATGTGAACACTGATTTGCGTCTGACCAAACCTATGGTAAAAATCCATATCAACAGGGGCCTGACCGACTCCCTGGGAGTGGATGTCAAGGATATCGCCAATGAGGTCAATACCTACTTTGGTGGCGCCGATGTGTCCGTGTTCAAGGCCGATGGCAACCGGTACGACATCAACCTGAAAGGCGCCCCGGAAAACCGCCTGACCACGGAAGACATTGGACGTATCACCGTAAAAACCGCCACCGGGGAACCTGTGCGCCTCAGTGCTTTGGTGGACGCGGAAGCCACAGTGGGTCCCAATGTGATCAAACGCTATAACCGCCGGTATGCCGCCGCAGTGTACGCCAATGTGGTGGGAGGCTATTCCGCTGGCGAGGCCACCAAGGACTTTCAGGCTGTATTTGACAAATACGCGCCCAAGGACGGCAGCATGGCCACGGTGGTTACCGGTAACACCGAGATGATGATGGAAAGCATGGGCTACCTGGTGGAGGCGATCCTCATCGCCCTCATTGTGGTGTATATCGTCATGGCTATCCAGTTCGAGTCCTTTGTCCATCCTCTGACGGTCATGTTCTCCCTGCCCCTGGCTTTCAGCGGGGTTTTCGGCATTCATCTGCTCACAGGCACCACTATCAATATCATGAGTATGATCGGCATGATTCTGCTTGTGGGTATTGTTGTGAACAACGCCATCTTGCTGGTGGATTTCGCCAACCAGCGAAGGGAGCGGGGCCTGAATCCGGTGGAAGCCATGCTGGAGGCCGGGCCTCTGCGCCTGCGGCCTATCATCATGACCGCAGCCTCCACCATGATCAGTTCCCTGCCCATTGCCCTGGCTCTGAGCGAAGGATCGGAATTCCGTCAGCCTATGTCCCTGGCGGTCATCGGCGGCATGTTCACGTCCACGGCCCTGACCCTGGTGGTTATTCCCGTGGGATATATCTGGATGGAGCAACTTACGGAAGGGCTGAAACGTCTTTTTAGAGCTGTGACAGGCCGGTCTAAGGCAGTCGCCTCGCCAACCGAGCCGCCGCCTATGGAAATGGATTCTCAGGAGATGTTCAAGTGAAAAGATATTTAATAAAAATTATTGTGTGGGGCTGTGTTCTGACTCTATGCCTGGCCTCCCACGGGCTGGGCGCCGGTGAAGAGAACACGGAAGCCGGGATGGGCAGGCTTGATCTCAGGGAAGTCATGCATCTGGCGGCCACCCAAAGCCTGGATGTTCTTTCTGCGGCTCAGGGCAGGGAGGTCGCCAACGGCAAAATTCGGGAAGCCTATGCCAATGCCTTGCCCGTGCTGAACGCCGGAACAGAACTCATGTATATGTCCGACTCCCTTTCCCGGGGAGACAACGAGCAGGCCACCGTGTCCTTGTCCCTGACCCAGCCCTTGTTCAGGGCAGGCAGCATTTCCGCCGGAATCCGGGCCGCTAAACTCTACGAGGACTATTCGGAAAAAAGCATCGCCTCCGCCAAACTGGATGTGGTGCGTCTGGCATGCATTCGCTATTATGACGTGCTCCTGGCGCGGACGAATTTGCAGGTGGCCCGGGAAACCGTGGACCTTGCCTCTTTTAACCTGGATGTGGTCACGGGCAGAAAAGCCCAGGGCACTGCCACCAACCTGGACGTCATACGGGCTCAGGAACAAATGAGCAACTATCAGGCTGACCTGCTTTCGGCCCGTAACGCCCTGTCCATAGCCCGTATGCGTTTGCTCACGGTATTGCGCATTCCGCCGGACGCCCCCATTGCCATTCAAGGGGATCTTTGCTTCACCCCGGAATCCGGCTTGGTGGCGAATCCCTTTAAAACTGCCGGGGAACGCAGGCCTGATCTCCAGGTTCTTAAAACCCAGGTGAATATGCAGGACGAAAATATTATAGCCACTCAATCGGAAAGATATCTTTCCGTGGATGCCACGGGGAAATACAGCCAGGTAACCCCGGAAAGCCCTCTTGAGGACGGCTGGGCGGAAGAATATTACGGGGGCGTGGTTTTTAAACTGCCAATTTTTGAAGGGCGGCGGGTTAGTGGAAAGATGGCGCAAGAGAAGGCCCTGCGTAATCAATACAAGTACGCCGTAGACCAAAAAACCGATGAAATCCGCCTGGAAGTGAACGAAGCCCTGGATAACCTCCAGGCTGCGGCCCAGGTGGTAAAAGCCCGGGAGACCAGCGTGCTCCAGGCTAAGGAAGCCCTGCGTCTGGCCCAAAGCGGTTATGAGCACGGAGTCAATGAGCAACTTGACGTTCTTAATGCCCAACTTACCTTTGCAGACAGCAGTTTGAATTATTCCAAAGCCGTGTATGACCATAATATTTATCGCATTGACTTGAAACGGGCTACAGGCGTTTTGCTGGACGAAATTGGCCAGGAAACCGTAGATAAGCCGGTGGCCGGGCAAGCTGAAACGGAAACAAGGGGTCTTGATCATGAGTAAGAAAAAAACAATCCATGTCATCCTGTCCGGAGCCGCCACCCTGGTTCTTTTGTTGGGTTTAAGCGCCTGCAATACTCAGGAGAAGGTCGATGAAAATGCCGCACCGCCAGCGCAGGAAATGCAACAGGCCGTGGTGACGTCAATTTCCGTCACACAGGTTCCGGTTTTTTATAGCGGCATGAAGGAAAACGGAACCATCGAGGCGGTGGAGCAAGTGACGGTCCAATCCAAAATCAGCGGCCGCCTGGAGAAAATCCTGGTGCACGAGGGCGATGTGGTAGAGGTCGGACAACTCGTGGCTGTAGTGGAGCATAAAAGCATTCAGGCCGAGTTGGAAAGCGCCAAGGCGGAACTTGATGTGACCGTGGCTGAGCTTGAGCAGGCGCAGGTAGGCTTGGCCGATGCGCAAAACGAGGTGGATCGCTACGAAAAACTGTTTAAGGACGGATACTGCACGGAGCAGCAGTTGACTCAGCGCAGAACCACCCTCCGGACCGCCCAGGCAGCTGTGGCCGTGTCCAAGGCGAATATAGCCAAGAATAAGGCTGCCATCGGCGAAATTCAGGTGGACCTGGACGAGGCGACCATCGAGGCGCCCATCGCCGGGGTGATTTCCGACGACTTTTCCCACACGCCAGGGGAGATGATAAACGGCGAGACCCCCATTGTGGAGGTGGTTAGCACAGATCGCCTGTACGCCCGGGTCAATGTGGCCGAGCAGTATTCCCATAGAATCACACAGGGCATGACAGCGTTCATTTCGTTGATGGGTGACAAAAAAGGCCCTTATCAAGGCAAGGTTTGGCGCATTCAGCCCACAGTGGACACCGCCACACGCACCACACGCGTGGATGTGCTTGCGGACGACCCTTCGGCCATGCGGCCGGGCATGTTCGCCACAGTTTTTTTTGCGGAAGAAAAAATGGACAACCCCACGGTCCTGCCTGCCTCAGCTTTGAAAGAGGAAAACGGGGGCCATTTTATTTGGTTGATACAGGGGAGCCAAGCCAAACGCCTGTCCGTAACCCCGGGGCTTAAAAACGGCAACGAGGCGGCCATAACCGACACCCTGCCTGAGGGCGCACGCGTTCTTATCTCCGGGACGGATAACCTGAAGGACGGGGACCAAGTGGTGGAATCCCAAGCCCAGGCCAAAACCACCTCGTAACACCAGGGCGAAAGGCAGGGGCAAAAGGCTTTATTCCAAGTGAAAATGGTCCTTATACGCCCGAGCCAAAGTATGGGGATTGATGGTCTCCAACACGGGTAATTCGGCCATCACCTGGACCTTGCCATACCGTTCAATGGCTTGGCGGTTGGAGGCGATAGGGGGGCCGTTCAGAACCACGCCCAGAATATTCAAACCCTGGTTTCTCAATTGCTCCAGGGTCAACAGGGTATGGTTGATTGCTCCGCGACCATTCCTGCATACCAGAATAACGGGATAGTTGAGTCTTTTCATCAGGTCCAGCACAAAATGTTGCTCGTTTAAAGGCACCATTACGCCGCCTACCCCTTCAACAATCAACCGTTCCAGGGAACCCAGGTACGGCACCCAGAATTTTTCCAGGTCAATGGTCACGTTTTCCATGGCTGCCGAAGCATGGGGGGGGAGGGGCGCTTTAAGGCGGTAGGTCTCGGGGTAAAAACGGGTTTCGGGAAGGCCGGTCATCCGGCGGACCCATTGGGAATCCGTCACATCCTCCGTGCCGCTTTGCACGGGTTTCCAATATCCGCTGTTGGGGAGGCCCGCCATGAGGATAGCGGAAACCGTGGTTTTGCCTATGCCCGAATCCGTGCCTGTGACAAACACGCGGTCGGGGAAATTATTCCTGGCCATATATCCAATTCCGTTCTAACAACTGTGTAAACGGGCTGTTGTCTAAGAAAGTCCGGCGACAGCCCACGATCCGGCAATTTTTTCAAGCACAGAAACAAAGCAGAACCAGGACCTTTTGTCAAATCCCATGCTCGATTAGGCACCCTACCGGGCCATGCCATCCGGAGAAAGTTTTCGTTCATGAGACCAGTCTTTCATAAATCCAGGCGGTTTGCAAAATTTGCACTGGTCTGCCTTTCGATTTTGCTGGCGCTGGTTGCAGGAGAGGCTGGCCTGCGCCTTGGGGGATGTGAACCCGGATATATTCCAAGATACCAGTTGGGCCTGGCCAGGGTGGACAGTGTGGAACTGGTCAAGGCCCGGTGGTTTACGGATCAGGAGGGGATTTGGCGGGCCGACCCCGGGTTTGGCTGGCCGGAGAACCACATTAATTCCCAAGGATTCCGAAGCCGGGAGTTCCAGGAAGACCACTCGGGAAAACCCAAGGTGCTTTTTTTAGGGGATTCATTCACCTGGGGCGTGGCAGCCTGGCCCGAGACCAATTCTTTTGCCGACCTGGTGGCGAATCAGGGGTATGTCGTTTATAACACCGGTATTCCCGGGGCGGACCCTAATCAATACGCTTACCTGGCTGAAAAATACATCCCCCTCCTCCATCCGGATTTTGTGGCGATTATGTTCTTTATGGGCAATGATTTTGTACGTCCAAGGCCCATGTTGCCGGGAAAGAACCTGCACCATATCACCAATGCCGGTTGGATGTACGCCTTTAACGACCAGGGAAATTACATGGAGTCTCCCCGGGATGCCTATGCTTATTGGAAAAAACACAGTAACTGGCTGGACGCGCCGGACAGGCCGGATTTGCCGGATAACCCCTTGAAATCCTTGTTGCTCAAGACGGTTATTGGCTCCTATGCCTGGTTCCATGCATCCCCCCTGCTTGTTCGGGCCGCGGGTTGGATGGGATATGACTTCCCGGTAACCGAGGGCGTATGGAACAAGCCGGGTCAGCATACCATCCATTCTCTGGAACGGATTAGAAGGGTATGTCGGCAATATGGAGCCGAATGCCTTTTGTTCGTCATCCCCGTGGACCCGGAAATGGAAAATGAGAATAACAGCCTGGAGGAAAATCTGGACTTTTTAAAGGATTTCTCGCCCCTGGCGCCGGATTTTATCAGCCCCGCCCTATACAACAAGAAAAGCTGTCACCATTTGAATAACCAGGGTCATCGGTTGTATGCGGATTTTATTCTGGAGAATCTGGGCGCAAACGCCAAAAGCCAAAACACCCCGGTTGAATCAAATTAGGAGGAGCGGCAACGGCGAACTATTTGTCTGTTTTGGCTTCCTGGCCGTGCTCTTGGATGAATGTGTCCAGGTCCTGCTGCAGGGTGTCCGCAAAGGTTTTGTCGGTCTCCTTTTCGATGACCCGTTGCAGGCTCCTGAAATCCTCCAGCAATTGTTCGGCAATGGGAGTTAGGGAGGACCCTCCACCAGACCGCCCGCCTTGCTTCTTCTCCAAAATCGGGACGCCCAGGCGTTCCTCCGTGGCCCGTATCCTGGCCCAGATGGCCCGATACCCCATATTCAGTTCCTGGGCGGCAGCCCGTAAAGAACCTTTCCTCTGGATGGCGTCCAATATACGCAACCTGCCCAAGCCGAAAACCACGTTGCCTTCCTCGTCCTGGACCCACACCTTGGAGCGCACTTGAAATTTCTTTTGGTCCACCAAATGATCCTCCCTGTTTTTTGGCATAGCCTTACTCCAGGCTGGTAGAAAAGGCAAATTCTTGATTACTGAGCCATACCTCGGGATTTTCTAATAGGACTATTGAAGTTGGCTGCAAAAAGGAGACGGGCTTCACTGTCACAGCCCGTCTCCCATAATACGTGTGTTGAATGGCTAACGGTGATTCCCGGGCGGGTGATCCAAAATCATGACCGGTTCCTCAATGCAACCACACCCGTGGCAAGAACAGGCGTCCGCATTTTTTGAATTTTTCCCTAACCGGGTTTTGATGGACGCTGCCAGGGGCCTGACCGAAAAAACAAGAAGAAACAAGGCGCTGGCCCAGCCAATCCAGGTAGGGAAGGCTTCTCCGGCTTTGCCCAGCATGGCTGTTCCGGTCATGCCCATGCTGGCGTAAACGTAGTCCACTCCCAAGCCGAACAAAACCGCGGTAACCGCTATGGTTCCCAGGTATATCAAGGCAGCCCTTTTTCCCAGAACCCCAAAAAGCACGGTCAGGGAGGTGACATTGGTGGCAGGCCCGGCCAGTAAAAAGACCAGGGCCGCTCCAGGGCTGACCCCCTGGAGGATGAGGGCCGCTGCAATAGGCGTGGAAGCCGTGGCGCAAATGTAAATGGGTATGCCAGCCGCAAGCATGATGAGCATGGAACCAAAACCGCCTCCCAGGTATTTACCCAGGATGTCCGGCGGCGCCAAGGCCATCACCAGCCCGGCTATAAAGAGGCCCACAAAAAACCATCCAGCCATGTCTCCCCAAACCTCCCCAAAGGCGAATCGTACGCCGGTGCGCAATTTTTCCAAAAGGCTGTGGTGATGCCTGTGCTCTTCCGGGGAACAGTTTTCGCCGGAGCAACACCCGTCCACGGGGCAACTCAGGTCTGGTTTGGCGGCTTGGTACGCCTGGTTGGTTCCAAACATGTTTTCAGTAATCCCCGCCACGGAGGCCGCCACAAAGGCGGCCACAGGCCGGGCAATCGCCATAATCGGGTCCAGCAACGCCCAGGATACGGCGATGGAATCCACCCCGGACTCGGGCGTGGAAATCAAAAACGCCGTGATGGCCCCGTTGTTTGCGCCTTGCTTTTTCAAAGTCACGGCGGCAGGCAGAACGCTGCACGAACATAAGGGGAGGGGAATCCCCAAAAAAGCCGCCTTGAAAACAGAACGGTAACGTCCCTGCCCAAGATGCCTGGACACCAGATTGGGATTTAGAAATACCCTTAACAGCCCGCTTATGAGCAATCCGAAAATGATATACGGCGAGGATGCCACCAGCAAATCAACACTTTGGGTTAAAACGTTTGTCAAGTAATCCATTTTTATCTCCTGCTATTCCCGGACATGTTCAAGACCCAACGCCACCAAACGAAACACATGGTCGTCATCCAGGCTGTAATATAATATTTTGCCGTCCCTACGGTTTTTTACCAAAGCCAGATCCCTAAGCCTCCTGAGCTGATGGGATACCCCGGACTCGCTGATTTCCAAATAGGCCGCCAGATCGCAGACACACATCTCTCCCCGGCTGAGAGCCATAAGGATTCGTAAGCGGGAAGGGTCTCCCAGAGCCTTGTAGGTGTCTGCAAGCCGCTGGAGGTCCCGGTCAGGCACGGCGTTCTTCCTGGCCTCTTCCACCCGGTCCTGATGGATGCACCGGACCCAGCAGGTGTCTTCATCCGCATGGGGGAGGGGGCCTTCCTGGTTGGTTTTATCCTTGTTTGTTTCCATGGTTTTCCTTTCAGGCTTATATGCTCCAATGAACATATGATCACTTGTTCATCTATAATCGGGAAAGCAGCCTCTGTCAAGGCGGAATTCCCGGCCTATCCCCAAAAATCGGCGCCGGGCCTTTGTTTTTCCAAAAAAACTATATATAAAGGATAGGACAATATCTATCCAGGAGGAGTCTATTGAGAAAGATCTCATATACGCTTATAAGCCTGTTTGCTTTGGCCGGGCCGGGTATGGCAGGGGATTTTCCCAACTCGGCTTTAAAGCCGGTTGAAGAGTCTGTCGCCATTCGTCAGGAAGCTCAAGTCCGTCAGGATAATTGGGATGCGGAACAGCAGAAGCTGGCCGCCAATCATCAGCAGCTTACGGCAGAGGCTGACCGGTTGGAGGCTGAACAAAAGGCTTTGGAGGACCGCCTTGCATTACTCACCCAATCTGTGGCCGACTTGGAAAAGGAAAAGGATGAAATGGCGCGGATGGCCTCCCAACTGGAGCCAAGCCTGAATCTGGCCCTTGTGCAACTCGGGAAGATAGAAGAGCACAGTCTTGCCTTTCATCAGGAAAATCGGCAAGCCAGCCTTCAGGCTCTGGGCCTTGTGATGGCTGATCCCCGGGCAGGTGTGGAAGACAAATTTCGTCAGGTTTTCCAGGCTTTGCTCACGGAAGCCCGGTACGGCAGTTCCATTGAGGTCGTCCGTGAGCTCATTCAGGTGGAAGGGCGGGAGATCATGGCCAATGTTTTGCGTCTTGGCCGGTTGTCCTTGTTTTTTCAGACCCTGGACCAATCCGCCACCGGGTTTTTTGATCCTGTAGCCAATTCCTGGATAGCCGGCCCGCAAGCCTTTGATTCCGGGATTGCCCATGCCGTGGACATTGCGGCCAAAAGACGTCCTGCGGATATTGTGCTGCTTCCTTTGGGAAAGGTGGCGGCCCAATGAAAAAAGCTCATTTTGTACTTGCGGCCTTGGCCATTTTCTTTCTTTGCACCCCTGGTCTTGGGGAGGACATGCGGGCGAGGTCTTTGGAAGCCCGGGAGATTCAGGCGCGTATTGAGGAAAAGGCCCTCCTGGAAAAGCAAGCTGCCCAGCAGGAAGCCCGGGCGGCCCTGGTTAAGATTATAGAGGACCGGGAGGCTGCCACATCAGCCATTACCCGGCTGGAGCAAAGCAACAAGGCAGCCGCCTCCCGCGTCAACCAGTTGAAAACAGAAATCATTGAAATGGAAGCCAGACAGGCGGCCCTTAAAGAAGACCTTTCTCACATGGACGCCCAAACCCGGGAACTGGTTGGGCATGTGCGCAGCATGGCCAGGGATACCCTGGCCCTGGTGACCCAAAGTCAGCAAAACGCCCTGGCGCCTGGCCGGACCCTTGTTTTGGAAGAACTGGCCGGGCAGTCCCGTTTTCCCTCCCTGGAACAGATTGATGCCATGGCAGGAATTCTCCTGGATGAAATATCCCGATCCGGAGAGGTGCGCATCGAGGAAGCCTCCATTGTGGACCGGTTCGGCAGGGAGGCCGCGGCAAAGGTGTTGATCCTGGGCAATTTTACAGCCGCTTATGCATTGGAGGACGAAACCGGATTTCTGCTTTACTCCGATACCAGCCAACGTTTTTTCGCTCTTTCCAAACTTCCCACAGCCCGCCAACGGAAAGCCTTAAAGGCCTATATGGCTGGGCAAAGCCCCATGGTTCCTCTGGATATAACCAAGGGCGCGGCCTTAAGACAACTAACCCAGGAAAAGAGTCTGGCGGAACGCCTCCCCCAGGGCGGCCCCATTGTCTGGGTTATTTTGGTTCTGGGTGGGTTTGCTTTGTTGCTGGTGCTGGAGAGGGCTATTTTCCTTATCCGGATACACCTGAATGGCAACAAGCTCATGGGCGAGATCCAACCCCTGGCTCAAAAAGGCGATTACAAAGAATGCCTGAAAATTTTGAAAAAGAGGCGGGGCAAACCCCTGGCCAGGGTTTTGGCGTGGGGGATCAAGCATCGGCGCCTGGACAGGATGGACATGGAAAATGCTCTCCAGGAAGCTATCCTGGGCGAGATACCCCGTCTGGAACGGTTTTTGTCTATCCTGGCAATGATGGCGGCGGTGGCGCCCCTGTTGGGCCTTTTGGGTACGGTGACCGGCATGATAAATACTTTTCATGTCATCACTTACTATGGGGCGGGTGATCCCAAAATGATGTCAGGGGGTATATCCGAGGCCCTGCTCACCACCATGCTCGGCCTGTCCGTGGCCATTCCCATCATGCTGGCCCACACCCTGTTGTCCCGGCGTGTGGAAGGGGCCATCGCCCAGATGGAGGAAAAAGCCGTATCCCTCACAAACACGGTTTACGCAGTCAGGGAAAAGGCATGAACTGGATTTGGGAAAATATCTTCCGCATCCTGGAATACATGGGGCAGGGGGGGCTGGTCATGGGACCCCTTGCACTGGTTTCCGTGTTCATGTGGGTGCTTATTATTAAAAAAGCCTTGTTCCTGCGTCAAATGCGCCGACGCAATATGCCGCGGGACATGGCCGCCCAAATGGTCCGGGACCAACAATATCCCGATCCCGCCAAATACCGGGGCGCTACCGCTTTGGTTGTAACGGAGTTTCTTAAAAGGCGGGAAACCAATCCAGGCGTGGACAGAAGCACCATGGACGAAACGGTCATGGCAGTGGCTTCCTCTTGTGATCGCCGCTTGGCAGCCATTACTGTTTTGGCTTCCGTGGCCCCGCTTTTGGGGTTGCTTGGCACGGTGCTGGGCATGATATCCACCTTTGACGCTATATCCCTCCACGGCACAGGCAACGCCAGGGCCATGGCGGGGGGCATATCAGAGGCTCTTATATCCACCCAGACCGGTTTGCTGGTGGCCATACCCGGGCTGACTGTGAAAAATTTCCTGGCGTCCCAAGCCCAGAACTTAAAACACCGCGTTTCCTCCCTGGGGATATTTCTCCAGCGGCATCTTTAGTTGTCAATCTTCCTATTCAAGTGTTTGGACCAACGGTAAATTATGCGCACTCCAAACCCTAAAAAAAATTTACTCACCTCTTCTTGACAAGAAAAAAATCTGAAATATTTTTTATTTAAAATATGGCCAATTAAACAATTAAAACAGAGCATTAACTGCTCCGACAGAACAGCTGTGCTGTTTTTTGGGCCAGGCCGGTCGCGCATTTTTATGACATCCTGTTGGGATCATACAGCCCAAGGGGTTGGAAGCCAATCCCGCGGTGAGTAACTGAAAGGAGGCAAGCCATGACAAGATTTTGGTTGGATTTTCCATGGGAAGGTCAAAGAGGTTTGAAAGGAGAGTTGGAGCGCATGCAGAGAACTCTGGACTATCTGTCCAAAGGCCCTGAGGCAAACTTGGGCGATGTGCCGTCAGCAGGAGTCTTTCCCCTGACCAATGTGAGTCAGGACAAAGACAGCTTTTTCGTCTACGCCGAACTGCCTGGTATGGAACCCAAGGATATAAACATTTCCATTACTGGCAGAACCCTTACCCTTTCCGGTGAAAGAAGCATTGTACAGGAAGAAGGGGCCAGCTATCACCGACAGGAACGGAAGGGCGGAAAGTTCAATCGGACCATTACGCTGAAAACCGATGTGGATGTGGCGGAGGTGGGGGCTAACTTTGTCAATGGAGTCCTGATCATCACTCTCCCCAAGGCTGAAGAGGCCAAACCCCGGCAAATTCCCATAGCGGTTTAGGTTTCTTTCAGGATTTTGCGAAAAGGAGGTGCTCCATGTCAAATACGGAACAAAAGGACAAAAATCTTGTGGCCAAAGAAAAAACCGAGATGGCAGGCCCTGCGGAACAAACCCGTCCGGGCCGTGTGTTCATCCCAGAGGTGGATATTTACGAGAAAGAAACGGACATCGTCATGCTGGCGGACATGCCCGGAGTGGCTGCCACTGGTCTGGAAATAGACCTGCGGGATAATGTTTTGACAATCAGAGGCGCTGTGCAGCCCCAGGAAAAGGATGGGCAATCCCTGATTTTCCGGGAATACAGGACCGGAAGCTACTACCGGCAGTTTTTCCTATCCAACGACATTGACCAGGGAAAGATAGAGGCCTCATTGAAAAATGGGGTCATGCGCCTGGTGTTGCCTAAAGTGGAAAAAGCCAAGCCCAGGAAGATTGAGGTGCAGGCGGCTTAAAGGGAAAAAACAAGGCGTGGGAACGGCAATGCCAGTCCCACGCCTTTTGCGCTTTTATTTTTGGATGCTGAAACTTTTGCCATTCCATTTGGCAATATAAACACTTGTTTTCTGTCCATTATCCGGTCCGGAAGTAGCTGCCTGGATGCGGTCAACCTCAAATTGGCCCTTCCAGGTATTGGCGTTTTTCAGAACCCTGTTAAAAAAGGATCCCACCACTCCGCCGAAGGCATCTTCGTGAACCCTGGAAAGGTCGACGATCAACATTTCCTGGTCCTCGGGGACATCATACCGGTTGAGGGTCCCCAGTTGATAGCGGGTAGCCACTATAAAGGGGCCGCTGAACTTGTCCAGGCCTTGAATTTTTTCCAGAATAGCCTGGGCGCGCGAGTAATCGTAATTTTCCACATAAAAGTTATCAGGCAAATCAAAGATATTATAGGCGTTGGCGCTAAAGGCCTCCCTTTTCAGGTTCCAATACAGAACATTGACCTTGTCCGTGCCTCTGGCCTCCATGGTATTGAACTGGGGCACATTTTTGAATGCCCTGTGCAGTTTGACGTACCTGGAAAAAATCCCGGTATTCTGAGAAGGGTATACATGGGGAAGCACGGTATAGGCGCACAGGCCAAAAACTTCGTAGTCCGTTTCTTCCCTGGTGGGGATGAGGTAAGACCGACGATCGACCATTGTTCCCGGCACTTCCAGAACTATAGGGGTGGGCTTGGGCATGGGTTTGGGCGTGTACTGGGCGGAAGGTGTGGGCACAGGAACAGGCATTGGCTTGGGGGCCGGAGGAGGCGCCGGAATCGGAATTTGCTTCTCAACGATGGTTATCGCCGGGGGTGGGAACTGACCTTCCACCCACTTGACTTCCGATTGCTTGAGACAGCCCCCTGTTACGGAAAGCAGCGCCACGAGCGCTGCCAAAAGGAATAAAGGGAAAATGCGTTTTTTCAGGGTTTCATGCATGGTGACCACCTCCGTCAAAGTAGTGAGAATTCCAAAATCGTTATCCCGGAACACCTGCGTACAGGGCATGGAAGAACCTGGGCCTGTTCCGGGCATTATATAACAAGACAGAACAACAAAAAAACAGGTTGGCAAATGGCGCTACACAATGCTTCCATTGTTGTAATAATTGCTATTTGTGTCAAGAAAAAATGCCTTTTGGGCCTTAAACAAAAAATTGGCAATCCATCTGACCCAAAACCCGGATCAGACCTTTTGAATAACAACCGCCATTTCCGAGCCATCCTCCTGGCAGGGAGTTCCAGCCACATCCGAATAGCTCTCCAAAATGCGAAACCCTTTTGCGCCCAGTTCCCGGGACAGGGTTTTGGGGCTAAAGCATTGAAGCCAATTGAAAATCTCTCTGGTGCGATGCTCTTCCACAAGGGTGTGCTTGCCCAAAATCAGGTTGGTTTCCGGGTATTTCCATGTATTGAGAAACGCATAGTAGGGCTCTGGACTCCAGAAACCGTTTTCCCGGGAATATTCATAAGTCCGCTCCTCTGTCACCTGCTTAAAATAGCGGAGGGTGAGAACATCCATGAAAACATGGCCCCCATCATTCAGGTGATTGGTGAAGATATCCAGAAGTTGCTGCCTTTGGGGTGGGCTCAAGGGACAAAAATCCAAATATATCATAGTGATAAGATCAAATTTCCCGGGGGCGGAAAAATCCAAGTAGTTCCCCAATTGATATTCGATCTCCAAACCTTGTTCCAAAGCCTGCTGTTTGGCGTAGGCAATGGAATTGCGCGAAAAATCCAGGCCGGTCACCCGGGCGCCTGTTTTGGAAAACCGGGTGGTGTACAGGCCAGGGCCGCACCCGAAATCGCATACGCTTTTGCCAGGCCCAAGTTCAAACCGGGAGGCAATCCATTGGGCGGACATCTCGACAAACTCCATTTTCCGCGAGGCCAGGTCCATGTCCGGGTTCAAATGAAGTTCCAGCATTTTGCGGGAAACATAGTCGTCATTCCAAAGATCCCTGGCTGTATAATATGCAAAGGGCTTAGGACGTTGGTTGATTTTTTCAAGCTGGGTATACAAAAAAACTCCTGTTGTAGGGGAATAGCTTATCCCTTGCTTGTTTTGATTATAGCCAGCAAGCTGGCAATCATAACCAGGGCTCCGCCTGCAAAAGAAAAAACGGCTGGCGTTGGCTGGACTGTTTGATCAGGGAGGGCATATATGCAAATCAGGGCAATCAATATGCCCCAAATGGCGAAAAACATGCCAAAAAGCAATACCAACCATTTGATGACGGCGTCAGCGGCTCCTTCTTTTAAAACCATTTCCACTGCCGGAGGAAAATCTCCCGCGTTCCGAACCGGGAAGTATTTCCGCAAATTTTTTCTGCCAAAAACCAATACCAGTGCAACAACCACGAGCGCCGTGAACATAAATACCAAAACAGCAGGCCAGGGCTGAACGGTGTGATCCGGCAACGCAAAAATAAAGACCAAAGACACAAAAACTCCTATCATCGAAAAAAACAATGTGGCAAGAGCCAGAACCAAACCCGGCAACCACGACATAACCCTATTTTCCTGTGCAGGATAACCTTCCATTTCCCCTCCCCTGTCTTGTTGATTGCTCCTCAGGCGCCGCTTAGCTAAACCGGAAAAACCAGTTTCTCCAGGGTCTCAGGCCCGTTGGTCAGGGCTTGGCACCCATTCTCCGTTACCAGGACCGTGTCTGAATGGCGGAACCCCCCCAGTCCTTTGATGTAAATCCCGGGTTCGATGCTGATCACCATATTCTTTTTCAAAACCGCATCACTGCCCAGGGCGATCCAGGGAGGTTCGTGGCCTGTAATCCCGAAACCATGCCCGGTGCGGTGCAGAATGTGATCGCCGTACCCGGCGTCCCGGAGCACCTGCAACACGGCCCGGTCAATATCCTCGGCGCGTACGCCTGGCTTGACCAGCTCGTAGGCCAGATTCCGGGCCTCTTCCATGGCCTTAAACGGGGCTATGGCTTCTTCCGGTACATGACCAATGAAAAAGGTGCGCTCCAATTCCGCCGAATATCCGTCCGTCTGAGCCGCGAGGATAGTCACCTGGGGGCCGCCTGCTTCCAGGGTGTCAAAAAGCCCGGGGACTGAATGGGGCTGCGCCGAAAGAATCTTGGGCCAAACCGCGCTTACGAATTTGGACACTAATAAATTCAGGCCAGGAGCCTCCAGGATGACCTTGCCCATCATTTGCCGCACTGTTTCGCTATAGAGAGTTAGTTCCAAAGCCCCTGGCTTGCTCAACTCCAAAACCTTTTTTAATCCCTCATCACACACCTGGCAGGCATAGGCAATGCGTCCGATTTCATAATCCGACTTGACCACCCTGGCCTCATCCACCAGGTCTGCTACAGACAGATTACCCGGCAACATGTCCTTAATCCCAATGGAAAGGGACGACTCGATGCCTACCCGGGCATTTGCCGGAATCACTTCCTGAAGAGCGTCAACAAATCCCTGTCCGGAGGGAGCGGGGAATTCATAATAGGTTTTATAGGTTACCTCAGGGATCACCCGGTCCTCAGCGTGACTCAATTCCAGCCCGGGAAGAACCATTACGAGCGGGCCGTCCAGTGTGATAATCAGAAAAAACGGCCTTTCAAAAGGAATGTAAGAGAAATTGGTCAGGTAATATACATTGTCCGTATGGGCGACTGCATAATATTCCAGGCCAGCCTGTTCCATGCTTTGGCGAACCCTGCAAAGACGGGTCCGGATTTCCTCCAGCGAAGGAGAGGCTGTAATCGGGGCAATGATCTCAGTCATGAGGGGATACTCCTTGCGTGTTGGGTTTGTATATTTTCTCCTCTGATATTGGCGCCAATATATCAAATCCTGAAACAAAAACCAGGAAAGAAAACCGTTGGGGGTATCTTGCAGGTGATTTTTGTTGGTTTGGACGTGACATGCACGGGCATTATGTCCCCCAAATACAACAAACCGGCCTGCTCCCCTAAAAGGAAACAGGCCGGTTTGTTGCATTAAAGAAATATTCGGGGTTTGTTATTTGCCACCGCGACCGCCGCCGCCCGAGCCACCGCCGGAACCGCCGCCCGAGCCACCGCCCGAGCCACCGCCCGAGCCGCCGCCCGAACCGCCGCCCGAACCGCCGCCCGAGCCGCCGCCGTTGCCTGATCCACCGCTGGAAGTGTTGCCTTGGCCCGAACCGCCATGGTTCATTCCGCCCAGGCCGCTTCCAAGGCGGGCAGGCGCTATGCCCTCTTCAATGCCTTTGGCATAACGCATGCCAAGCTCTTCAGGTTGTTGCGTCCTTGCCTGGGTCATAAAAGAGGTGCGTAAGTCCTGCATGTCAGATGAACTATAGTTTTTGGTTAGCGCTTTTTCCACCACATCGGCGGTGGTTTTGGTCGAAACGCCCAGTCGGCACAGGTCCCTGGCAGCCGTATAGGATTCTTCGCATAGTTCCGGATCTTTGACCATATCCCTTTGGCGCAGACGGTCGCCTATGCGCTCGCTATCCTGTTCTTTCAGGCCTGCGGTCAGGGCTTCATCAATGGTTTGTTCAAGCTGGTGTGTTTTGTCCCTCTTGGTTGTGAGAGTCCCGGCCTGCTTTCGGGCAGAGGTCTGCCTGGCCACAACATCGTCCATGGCTGACAAAACAGAAGGGGCCGAAACCCCCTTGGCCATCCCTTCCATGCCCTTGGACATGACGGCCTGGCCGGAGAGCCCTGCCTGCTGGGCCTGTTTGACCGTGTTTTGGGCCTGAACCATTTCTCTTTCCGTAAAGCGGCTTTGGGTCATGCGGCCGGTAAACTCCTCGGCATCATCCCGGGGCACTCCTGCACGCACCATTTCCCGAAGATTATTCGTGACTGCTGTGGAATACTGCTCTCCCGTTTGGGTGTCCTCATCCGCCGCCAGGGCCGGAAAAGCCAGGACCAGTAATAGTGCCAGAAGCAAGGCTATTTTGTTTTTCATTGTAATATCTCCATCCGAGTCTACATGGTTATTTTTTAGGGCGCGCCGTCTTCACTTCCTAAACGCGGTACCCTGAAAAAGGTTACGGCTCCGGATCATAAATGCAGGTTTTATTCCCAAACCCGTCCGGTCGTGAGAGCAGACAGGGCGGCGAATAGGGGACTCCATCCACTATGTAAAAATAGTCAAACGAAGATCTTGAGGGGACAGACACTGACCACACTCCCTTTTTGCCCCGTTGGGCGTTTATCGGTAGGTATCGGTTGCCCGAAGAAACCAGTTGAACATTTTTCGCTTTGGGCATCTTCAAATACAGAGAAGTGTTGCCGTCCCTGGCTTCCGTGTAATGGGTTTTTGCTGCGCATCCCCCAAAAAGCAGACATACGGCAAACCCAACTATCAGAAAATTTTTCATATTTGCGTCTCCACCTTAAGAATAGAGTTCATACCTCCAAAACCATCATATTCCCTTGCAAGAATAGTTGGATCAGTTACACGCTTGCTTTCTTCCACCAGATAGCTGAAACGATGTTCCCCCGGCGGCAGCACCAAAACCGCCTCCCAGTAGCCACTTTGCCCCGGCTGCTCCATGGGAAGGGAGTTCCAGCCGTTAAAGCTGCCTGAAATGGCAACCCGCCCTGCGTCCGGCATATAGAGAACAAAACGGTGGGGGACCCCCTCCGAAGGGGAAGGGCTTTGCAGGAGAACCAGAAAAGCCACAAGGGCGCAGGCCGCCACTGCCACAGTCCCGACAATTTTGAAAATTTTTCCTTTTGGGAAATATGAGCGTTCTACCGGGCTGGCGGGAAAAGTCATGTCGTCCGCCTGATCCAATAGGTTTTCTTCGGCCTCGTCCATCAGGACTTCCTGACGTACAAGCGCAATGGCCTCCTGTGAGTACTCAGGCTCCCGGGCCAGTTCCTCCAAAAACCGTGCCTTGTCTTTTAGAGACAACTCATCATCGATGTATTGGCTAATCAGTAATTCGTTAAGATTCATTGCTTATCCTCCAGGAATTGCCGAAGGTTTTTTCTTGCCCGATGTACGCGGACTTTTACGTTGGCCTCCGAGATGCCGGTTATCCCGGCGATTTCCTTGTAAGAAAGGGTTCTGGTGACCACCAGAGCCAGGATTTCACGCTCATTGTCCGGAAGCCGCTGCATGGACAGGGCGATATGCTGGCCCTTTTCTCTTTCCAACAGCATTTTTTCAGGATTCGACTCATCTTGTTGTTCCGGCGCCTCCCTGGCATCCCATTTGCTTTGCCAGCGATGGTTGTCGTACACCAGGTTGCGGGCAATGGTGAAGACCAGGGGGACCGGGTTGGGGACCTTGGAATATCGTTCCAGGCAGCGTGTAAAACTCTCCTGGGCCAGGTCCAGGGAGAGATCCCTATCCCCTGTCATGCGCAGAAGGTATCCAAAAACCTTGCCTCGGTACTCAATATAAAAAGTGTCGAATTCCATGCTGCTTCCTAAACGCTTTTCAGAAAGCAAGGTTACAAAAAAAAGCATTTATTCCGATTTTCCATACCTGTGTGTGTCACTTGGAACCTTATCTACATAACATATGTATTGGCCTATCCTAATCAAAACGCTCTGATTGGGTCAAATGTTCAATCCTTTTGAGGGGATGCATTGTCGCTGCCCATGCTTGACCTGGACAATGGGAGTTGGTATAAGCTTCGGGAACCAGGGAATAACCGGATCAGGGACTTAAATCGTGGGCCTATTGCGGGGAAAGGCCTGCCTGCAAACATATCCTGTATAGCGTTTTATCCAACCCTGCCGGGCCGGAATCCGTGGTGTGTCCCTGTTATTGGGAATATCAGAATCCATCCAACAAACGATCCCAAAGAGGCTGGAAGCATGAAACAATTCTTGGAGCGTTTTGCCCGGGTCAATCCGTTGACACTCACCCTGCTTACCATCTTGATCGGGTTGATCGCTTACGCCATTCAACCCAACTTCCTGGAATTTATGGAATTAAAAACCGTTGATCTGCGATTCCACGCTAGGAGTAAAATTAGTCCCGGCCCTGAGGTGGTTCTGGCGGTCATTGACGAAAAGAGCCTGGAAGAGCAGGGAAAATGGATCTGGCCCCGGAATAAATTGGCCTCCATGATCGACAGGCTGTCAGATGCCGGCGCAGCCGTGATAGGCCTGGATATCGGTTTTTTGGAAGAGGATCAGAACAGTACCACAAACACCGTGGAAGAGATTGAGCAAGCCTTACACGGGAGAGGGCTGGGGGATGATCAGCTGTTTTCCGAACTGGACCGCATAAAGGCCCAAGGCGATCATGACCGGACTTTGGCCCAGGCTATCAAAAACGCCCAAATGCCCATTGTCCTGGGTTATTTTTTCCAGATGAGTTCCGAAGGCCTTTCCAATGTCACCCCGGAAGAGGTGCAGGCCCATATCGACCATACCATCGGCTCCAAGTATTCCCATGTCAAATACAGCGGACAGGCTGCCCTGGGAATTGACCTCCCAAACGCTTTCATGCCTCAATCCAATATCCCGGACATCACCAAGGTCACCCGGCATTCCGGTTATTTTAATATGATGCCGGATCCGGACGGAACCTTCCGGTGGCTCAACATGGTCATTCATTGCCAAGGGAGCTTTTATGCGCCTTTGTCCCTCCAGACCCTGGCGGCCTATAAGAAAGCGGATTTGGCCCTGAACGTGGCGGAGTTCGGCGTATCCTCCGTCCAGGTGGGGGATATGCTTATTCCCACGGATGAATCCGGCCGTTTTATGATCAATTATCGAGGGCCTGCCAAAACCTTTGAGCACATTTCCGTGACCGACATTATTGAGGGAAGGGTGCCTGAGGAGAAGCTCCGGGATAAAATTGTCATGGTGGGCGCCACGGCCATTGGTATTTTTGACCTGCGGGTCACCCCTTTTACCGCGGACAATTACCCGGGACTGGAAATCCACGCCAATGTGGTGGACAATATACTCAGAGGGGATTTTATAAGGAGAACCAATCTCTCTCATATTCTGGATATTTTCGCCATCATAGCGGTAGCCAGCATCCTGGGGTTGGCCATTCCCCGTTTTCCCGTGATTCCCGGTCTGGCCACTGCCCTGATCCTGGCCATAGGCTATATGGTCCTGTGCCTGTTCCTTTTTACCCGCGGCACTATTCTGAATATGGTCTATCCAATTGGTATTGTTGTGGTTTCCTATGTGTCCATGACCGTGTACAAATACCTTACGGAAGAAAAGGACAAGCGTTTTATCAAGGACGCTTTTTCCACCTATCTGGCGCCCAGTGTGGTAAACCAGGTCATCAAAAACAGGGAAAGCCTTAAGCTGGGTGGGGAACAACGCGAAATCACAGCCTTCTTTTCCGACGTCCAGGGATTCACATCCATTTCCGAAAAGCTGACGGCTACGGCCCTGGTTGAACTCCTCAACATATTTCTGTCCGAAATGACGGAGATCATCCTGGACAACGAAGGCACGGTTGACAAATACGAGGGCGACGCCATCATCGCCTTTTTCGGTGCACCTAATGTAATGCCCGACCATGCAGCCCGGGCTGCCATCGCCTGCGTGGAAATGCAGAGGAAATTGGTGGAATTGCGGGAACGCTTTACCCTGGAAGGCAGGCCCATTCTTCATATGCGCATCGGCATGAACACGGGGCAGGCAGTTGTAGGTAACATGGGCTCCTCTAAACGTTTTGACTATACCATGATGGGCGATACGGTGAATATCGCCGCCCGCCTGGAGGGCGTCAACAAGGTCTACGGCACCTACACCATGATAAGCCAGGCCACATACGACCAATGCAGCGACTATATTGCGGTCCGGGAACTGGATGCCGTCAACGTGGTGGGCAAAGCCGAGCCTATTGTCATCTATGAGATCATAGGCCTTAAAGGCGAGGTGGATAGTCATAAAGAACAATTGGTGGGGCATTATGCACAAGGCTTGGCCGCCTATCGGCAGAGCCAATGGAAAGAAGCGGTGGGGCATTTTGATAAGGCCCTGGCTTTTGATCCGGGGGACCCCCCCAGCCTCACTATGAAAAAACGGTGCGTCGAGTACCACAAAACCCCGCCCCCGGAAAAATGGAACGGGGCATATACCATGACCAGTAAATAGCCAGAACCTGTAGGAATAGGCCGTACCCGGAGTTTTTTATAGTGTTTTTTCAAGGTAGCAGACCAAATTGGAATCCGTATCCATCCCGCCGCCCGGGGAGAAAATCGCTGACAGTTGCCGTCATGGCCATCGCTTTATTCTTGGCAGTTCCCATTCCCAAAGCCATTGCGGTATATGAGGCGGAATTGGGGTTTGGAAGGGCTGCCACCCTCATAAACCAGGGGCAGTACCTGGAATCCCTGTCTGAATACCAGGAAGTGGCCACCTTTGCCTCCATGCCGGAAGACAGGGCAAAGGCCCTGTTTTTTATGGGGACTATCTATGGCCTGTACCTGGACCAGAAGGAAGGCTCCATCCGTTACTTTGACAGGGTTCTGGCTTCCTATCCCCGTACCCTGACAGCCGGGGAAAGTTTGTTTAACAAGGGCATGGTTTTGTTTCAAAATGGGGATTATGAGGACGCCAGGCAGGTTTTCAAACAATACCTGGGAAAACATCCGGGCGGTCGCCATGCCCTCATGGCGCGGGTTTGGGAACGGAACGCGGAAACCTGCTTGTTAGAAGCCAGGATTCAGCCGAGTTCGCCCACCCGGTATACGGGAGACACTACTCTGCGCATACTCATCCGATCTGACGTTGAAAGCCTGCCTGTAAAGGGTGATCCCGGGTTTCAGTGTACGGACCCAGTGACCGGGCAAATCCTGTTCGAAGCCAACCAGGGAATTTTTTCCATCAAAGGCGGCAGGCTGTGGGTAAACGGGAGAGATCTGGAAACAGAACGTTGTGAGCTTCTTTCCCGGGGCCAAACCATTACTGCAGGAAAAGCCAAGTACAAGGGATTGCTCATTTTATATGTTGCTCCCGGCGGGATTGACGTCATCAACAGGGTTGGGGTGGAAACTTATTTGTATGGGGTGGTTCCACGGGAAATGCCGTCAGGCTGGCCTGAGGAAGCACTCAAGGCCCAGGCTGTGGCCGCCAGGAGTTATGCCCTGTACCTTAAGGAAAAAAGGCTTAACGAACCCTTTGACCTTACAGCCACCACCGCTTCCCAAGTGTACGGAGGCTATGACGAAACATTCAGCAAGGCCATCCGGGCTGTGGATGATACCCGTGGCCAGGTGCTGACCCATGACGGCAAGCTGGCTCTTACTTATTATCACTCCAACAGCGGAGGGTATACCGAGGACGCAGGCAACGTGTGGGTGGCTGATATGCCTTACCTTAAAGGGGGCGCGGATCCGTTTAGCTCCAAATCTCCCGGCACTCGTTGGGAATGTTCCCTTAAAGCAGCGGAAATCCAGCAGGCCATGCTGAACGCGGGTTTGGATGTGGGCAAGGTTACCGGCCTGAGGCTGCTGGATGCCACCACCTC
This sequence comes from Desulfatibacillum sp., assembly GCA_016342355.1. GTDB lineage: Bacteria > Desulfobacterota > Desulfobacteria > Desulfobacterales > Desulfatibacillaceae > Desulfatibacillum. The sequence continues at coordinate 28,081 of JAEINP010000007.1, read as the reverse complement.
AGGCAGAGTCCGTACCGTACGCATCATGTCCGATTCCGGCGCACTTTCCTTAAACAGTAATAGTTTTCGCCTGAAAATGGATCCTGCAAGGGTTCGTAGCACACGGTTTGCCATCACAAACAAGGACGATGTCTATCTTTTCAAGGGAACAGGATATGGTCACGGAGTAGGCATGAGTCAATGGGGAGCCAGGAATATGGCACTTGAAAACAAAACATACCAGAATATTTTGAGCTATTATTATAAGGGCGCCATCATGGAGATTCTGGACTACGCCCTGGACGTCAATCACTAAGAAACTTGAGGCCCATGGGCCAACTTTTCCAATTGGACATTAGCTAAAGAAGGGTTTGGCAAGGCAATGAAGGATATGATTGACGGAGGAAGATTTCATGAATTTTAAAGGGATGGCTATGAATGTGCTTATTTTTACCACCCTGGCCCTGCTGACTATTCCGGCTGATTCCGTAATGGCCAAACCATTCGGGGATGTGATGGAGCATGTGGGGCTTGAGGGAATTATAAACTGGACCCAGGGGTATCTGGAAGCCAAAGGAACTGGCATTCCTCCAGAAAAGTATGAAAAGTTTTATGGCAAACCCCAGGCCCGCTCTTTGGCCTTCAGGGCGGCTCAGCTTGCTGCTCACCAAAATTTGCTGGAAGTGTCCAGAGCTGTTCGTATCCACTCCACATTTATGGTCAAAGATTCCATGGGATCCAAGAAGGAGGTTTTGGATCAGGTTGAGAGCATGGCCAAAGGCGCTCAAATGGTGCACAGGGAGTATTTGTCAGATGGCACTGTGGAAGTAACCCTGCGTATGCCTCTCCTGGGCGGGTTTACCCAATTGTTTCTTCCCCCGGAATTCAGGACTGTTCCCGATGTCAAAGCAGTTTCCTCGCCCAAAGAAACCGAAGTTGCCGCACAAAATCAACCGGTGGGCTCTCCAAGTCAAAAACCGGAGGAAACCCTATCCAAACCAGGCTCCCAGGTCTTTACAGGCATGGTGGTGGACGCCAGGGGTATCGGAGTCAATCCGGCCATGGCTCCCAATATCCTGGATGAAGATGGCCGGGAGGTTTTTGGAAGCACCTACGTCAGCCGGGAGTTTGCCGTGCACCAGGGCATGGCGGGATACGCCAAGGACATGACAGCCGCCCGGGAAGACAAGCGAGTCGCAGGTAAGCCCCTTACTGTCAAAGGCGTAAAAACAGAAGGCCAGGGCAAATCCAATGTCATTATCAGCAAAGCGGATGCAGACCTTATAAGAGGCGCTTCCGAAAACCTGACTCTTCTGAAGCAATGCCGTGTTATCATTGTAATGGAGTAATAAGGCCTGCTTGTGAGACGCAGGCCGTCATGCAGGAGGAACTATGAACAGGAATGAACCATGGAAAATTCTAACGGTTCTTGCCATCCTGGTCTTCAACCTGTCAGGATGCGGGTTGCAAAACCAATACCCCCAGACTGCATTGGACACACCAAAGCATCACGCAATCACCGGCAATACTTTTTTGCAGGCGGGAAAATTGAACGATGCCTTGCGGGAATTCCAAAGGGCCAGGGAACTGGACCCCGAGTACGCCCTGGCTTATTTGGGGCTGGGCGTGCTGGCAAGCCTGGACCATGATTGTCCCGGCGGGTTGGCAATGCTCCAAAAGGCCAGGGGATATGCCAGGGACAAAAATGAGGAAGCGGAGGTCAATTTAGGTTTTATCCGGGTCTACGCAGCATGCCAGGAAACATTGGACGCAAACTGGCTGCCATTGGCGGAAAAAGAATTTGAGCTGGCCAGTCAAATTGTTCCCAAGAGCACGGCCCTTACATATTATATGGGCTTGGCCTATAAAAACGCCTGTGATTTTTCCTCGGCCAGACAGCTTTTCAGCCAAGTTCGAGACCATTCACAGGATAGGGTTTTTAACGCCAAGGCCAAGCAGGACTTGGCACTACTGAAGAAAATCGAGCAGGCTGGCCCGGTAACCCTTCCGGGAAGAAAAATCGCCCTGCTCCCCTCCGTCACCAGGGCGGAGCTGTCCGTCCTCCTAATGCGGGAGATGGGCGCAGATAGGCTCGTCCCACCACAATTCACGGCAGCTTCTGCTATTGATGTCAGTGGGCATAAATTCCAGAATGACATGGAAGCAGTCATTGCTCTGGGGGTTGACGGCCTTAAACCTAATCAAGATCATGCGTTTCGGCCTGACGATGTGGTCACGCGTTGCCAATTCGCAACCATTATGAAAGATATTCTCAGGAAATCATTTGGAGAAAAATTCCTGGGCACTCAGGCAACGGGTGGACATTCTCCTTTTCCCGACGTTTCCGACAACGCGGTCTGTTTGGAGGCGCTTGCCTTGGCCATTGAGTTGGGGATTCTGGAACCCATTGACCGGAAGACAAAAAGTATTGTCCCGGCAGGCCCCATTACTGGCGTGAATGCTCTTTGGGGAATTCGAGTCGCAGAAAGGCAGCTGAAAGGATAATTCACCGGTTTATTGAGGAAAAAGGAATCTGGAAGCCCTTTCGAACAAACCCTGTTCAAAACGCCCGGTGGAAATGCACTCTATGTCCTGCTGCATGGAGGAACGGCCATAAACATTAGGCCAGGAAAAGGGTAGAGTATAGGTACAGTGGATTCTGATGCGAGTGAGTTGGGGCGCTTCCTTGCCAACATCAATGGATGTTGCCCTCACAGCCAATCCCCGCAGGTCGTTGTCGCCCACTGTCCCGCAAAGACAGTTCCCGTAAACCGGGACCTCCGTATCCCTTAGGGTAATTTTACCTTCTTCGATTGACTTGTACCACAAATCAGCGTCAGGCATTTGATCCAGCGCCCGGATCAGGGCATTCCAGGTGGTTTTATAATCCCGTTCCATAATGTAGACTGTCTGAGGGCCGGGACCGGCCGGCGGCATGTATCGCGTGGGAGAAGACGAGCACCCAGGCAAGATCAAAAGCGTCATTGCCATCCATGTAAAAATACAAGTTTTTGTATTGGTGGGAAATTTAATCATGACCAAGGGCCCCTGTCCTATGTTGTTTGACATAGCCCTTTGTACCATTTTTTTGTGTCCTGGCAAAGGTTGTTTTCTAATTTAACCAGCCCTCTGGCAGGTTGACAAGTTGGACTATTGCTCTTAAACTGAATGCAATGCATTTGGGATAAATTTTGATACGATTTTTTTTTCGGGAGACCCTTTGTATGAAAATCACCAGTATTGCCACGAAGCTCTTTATTTGCGCGGTTGTTATGTTTTTTGTTTGTATGGCCCCGGTAATGGCCCAGGAAACGAATGATGCCATCCAGGACCCCCTGGAGGAGGGGCCGACCATAGTCTTTGATGCCACAAAATTCGAGTTTGGTTCGGTTTTGGAAAGCGACTTGGTCACCCACCAATACACCTTCAAGAATACCGGAACCAAGGATCTGGAGATAAAACAGGTCAAAACCGCTTGAGGATGCACTGCTACTTCTTATACGAGTAGCACTTCCCCGGGTGGGGAAGGAAAAGTGGAAATCAGGGTTAACACCAACGGATACGGCGGCAGAACTTTGCACAAAACCGCCACGGTCATCACCAATGATCCCAATAACCCGGAAGTGAAATTGGAAATATCCGGGCCGGTGAAATATTTTGCTGTCATCAAACCGGCTGTTATCCAGTTGCGGGGTGATGAGGGAAAGGAAATTTCAGGTACCGCCACCATAATGCCGGTTGAGGCTTATCCATTTAAGATCATAAGGACTTCAGCTACAGCCAATGCTGCATTCACCCATACCCTGGAAGAATTCCAGGAAGGGGATAAAACCGGGTGGCGCCTTACCGTCAAAGATCAGGACCCCAAAGGCCGCTATTCCGGAGTCGTGTACCTCCACACAGACAGCAAGGAAAAGTCCAGCCTGGAAGTGAAGGTGTACGGCAATTTTACAAAAAAGAGGCCAACCACCCAAGTCAGCCAGATGCCGCCAAAAGGCGAGAAGTGACATTTGGAAGAATGCTTGCGTGGAATTTTGCGCCTCCAATAATAAAAAGCTGCTCCGGCCCCACTTATGTCTCTTGCGCCTTCAGTGGGCAATCCGCCTGCCAGTGGCGCCGGGTTGACAAGCAGGACCGTTGCTCCTACAGTGGCCCGTGTTGTGCAATGGGTATTTGTTTATTGCGGAGCTGATTTTTGGAGGCCAAAAGGATGGAAGTAAAAAGTGTTTTGACCCGGGTGCTTTTTAGTGGAGCGTTGCTTTTGTCGGTATGCATGGCTCCGGCCATGGCAGGGGATATATCAAATCCCCGGGAGGGCTTGCCCACCATAGTGTTTGACGCCACCAATTTTGCATTTGAAAGCGTCATGGATGGTGACCTTGTAACACACCAATACACTTTTAAAAATACAGGGGCCCACGATCTGGAAATCAAACAGATCAAAACCTCTTGAGGATGCACGGCTACCTCGTATACGAGGCGCACTTCTCCGGGCGGGGAAGGAAACGTGGAAATCAGAGTCAATACCAAGGGGTATGGCGGAAGGACATTGCACAAGAGTGTCCGAGTCGTCACCAATGATCCGAACAATCCGGAGATCGAGTTGAGTATTTCAGGGCCAGTGGCGAGTTTTGCCTCCATTGCGCCCACCACCATTTATTTATCAAAGGATGGCAAAGAGGGAGAGGCTACAGGCTCGGTGAGAATCACTCCCTCTGAGGCTTATCCGTTTAAAATCATCAGAACGTCGGCAACTGCCAGCGCCAAATTCTCCCATACGTTGGAAGAATTCAAAAATGGCAAGGAACATGGATGGATTCTTACTGTGACAGATCCCGAACCCACGGGCCGCTATGCCGGAACCGTATATCTGAACACAGATAGCAAAATTAAGCCCAGGCTGGAGGTGAGGGTGTACGCCAATTTCACGGAACAAAAGCCAACCCGCATCAAACGGCTGCCGCCCAAGGACGATAACCAACTTGGAGAAGAATAACAACCCCTTAGGGGAGAACATAAAGGCAGTCATATTTGACTGCGATGGAGTCATGTTCGATTCCGCAGAGGCAAATCGCCGATATTATAACGCGATTCTGGACCATTTTGGAAGACCTCCAATGAATACCCAGGAGTTCGCATACGCACACATGCACACGGCGCTGGAAACCCTGGAACACCTTTTGGGCCAGGGCCCCAGACTTGAGGAAGCACTGGACGTTGCCAAGAGAATGACCTACTTCCCCTTTGTGCGACTGATGCGCATGGAACCCTATCTCATGCATCTCCTGACGTGGCTCAAGCCGAATTTTCGTCTGGCAATATCCACAAACAGGACCGATACCATGAATGCAGTCATCGCAGAGCATGGGCTCACCGGCCTTTTTGACCTTGTGGTGACCTCCCGGGACGTTAAGATCCCCAAGCCCGACCCGGAGCAATTGTACAAAATCATGGAGGAATTTTCCTTGCCAGGGGACCAGTTGGCTTATCTCGGGGACTCGGTGGTGGATGAACAGGCTGCGCTTACTGCCGGTGTTCGGTTTGTGGCTGTAGCCAACCCTGCCCTTAAAGCGGATGTTCATATCCACTCGCTTTTGGAAATGGAGGATATCCTCGGCCGATAGGGGATTATTCGGACTCTGACACTTGGGGTTGCCCTCTGCTTCCCCTAACCGCCCCTTGCGGGCATTAACTTTTATTTGCGGATGATTTATAGCGCTATGCAAGCCTATATGGAAAATATGAAGAGGGCCGCCTGTCTGTGCTGTCTGGTCCTGGCTATCATACTGGCCGGAGCATCATGCGGAGGGAAAAAAATTCCGTCCGGCCCTGTCCCATTGCCTCGCTCTGCCGAAAGGGTTGACGAAAAACTTTTTTCCCAGGCGGAAGCCTTATTTAAGACAAAACAATTCGCCCAAGCGGAACAACTTTATCAGGTGTACCTGAACAAATACCCCCGTAGCGCTCTGGCTCCGGCCGCCTGGATGCAGATTGCCCAGATTGCATTAGAGAACCAAAACTATGAGAAAGCCCGGGACGCGTACAGGAAAATCCTTGCCAAATATTCCACGTCGGCCATGGTCAATGACGCATCCTGGGGCATCCTGGATACTTACTACAGGGAAGAACGTTTCGAAATCCTTATTCCCCGGCTCAGGCGCATAGCAGCCAGTTCCTCCAATTCCTTGGAGCGGGTCCGCGCTTTCTCCCTCCTGGGAGATGTGTACATGACTTGGGGAGATGCTCAAAATGCCCTGGATTCCTATCTAAAAGCCCACTCCCTGGCCCGCGCAGGAGAAAAGGATCTCCTTTTCATGAAAATGGAAAAGGTTCTGGACCTCCTCACCCCGGTCCAGGCCCAGGCCATTCTGGGCGCTGGCAGGGATTGCTCCACAGTTGGGCTTATGGCTTTAAAAAATGCCCGGGACCAGATAAGCAACGAACAATGGACCCGGGCGCAGGAAACCCTGGAATCTCTTCTTGCCCAGTGCCCGGACCATCAACGCGCCGGAGAAGCCCGATTCCTCCTGGAGGACTTAAAGCAAATGGAAGGCTTTCATGAAAGTTCCATAGGATGCCTTCTTCCTCTCTCCGGCCCGTATGAGCGCTTTGGCAATCAACTCCTGTCGGGGATTGAAATGGCTCTCAGCCTGTATAATGTCCAGCATCCCGGCAAGGGGTACAGGCTGGCTGTCCGAGATACTCAGGGAAATCCCGATCTGGCGGCCCAGGGGTTTCGGGAATTGGCGCAACAGAATGTGTCTATGGTCATTGGACCCATGCTGGCTGCCGAAGCCATTGCCCAGCCCGCCAGGGAACTTGGCGTCCCTGCCATTGTCTTTACACAAAAGGAATCCATCGCCGACCCCAAGGGGTATCTTTTCCGAAACTACCTCACTTTGCCAATGCAGGCAAGAACCCTGGTCACCCACGCCAGGGAAACCCTTGGCCTGAATCGCTTTGCCATTCTTTATCCCAACGATGATTACGGACGCGCCAACATGTCTGTTTTTTGGGAAGAAGTGGTCCGCCAGGGCGGAGTGGTCAATGGCGTGGAATCCTACGACCCCAAGCAAACAGATTTTGCCGATTCCATCAGAAAACTGGTGGGCCTGTACCATGAACGGCCCGAATCTGAAGTGGAACCCAATCCCCTTGAAGAAGAGGAACCTGAAGCCGAGAGCCAAGGCAAGGAGGATGAGCCGGACCCCATTATTGATTTCGAGGTGGTTTTTATCCCCGATTCTCCAGGCGTTGCCGGGCTCATCATGCCTCAGTTAAAATTCCATGATGTCAATGGTGTACTTCTTATGGGGACCAACCTTTGGCATTCTCCCAAGCTCATTGAGGTAGGCGGGACCTATGCCAACGGGGCCATCATGCCTGACATCTTCTTTAAGGAAAGCCCAGATCCCGAGGTAAGGGAATTCATTTCCCTTTATGAAGATACCTACGGGAATAGTCCGGGATTCCTGGAAGCATTGGGCTATGACTCTGCCAATCTGACCATCCAGTTGATGGACCTGCCCCAAGTGTTCAGCCGGGATTCCCTGCGTGACGCCCTGGCTAAAGCAGAATTTCATGGAGTCACGGGCAGGACATCCTTTGACCAGTCCGGCGAGGTTGATAAGGACCTGTATCTACTCAAGATCAATCGTCAACGCTTTGTCCAGGTGCCTAAACCCGAGTCCAGGGCTGTTTTTTCCAATCCGGAAGCCGGAACATCCCATGAAAGGCCCTACTAACCCGTGAATCTGGCCTATTCCCTTGCCATGGAAGGTCTTTTTTTGTACGGGGTTCCACTTTACTGGGCCTATTCCCGGCTTGTGTCCAGGCGCCCAAAGGATTTTTCCCAACGCCTGGGTATTTACCCTGCCGCTACGCGTACCCTTGCAAAGGGCGCCCCCAGAATCTGGATACACGCTTCCTCCGTGGGAGAGGTTGGCGTGGCAAAAGCCATAAGCGACGCCCTTGAAAACATTTCGCCGGAATTTGGGCTGGTTGTGTCCACAGGCACATTTTTTGGCAGGGAACGGGCATTCAACCTGTTCGGTGAAAAAGCGCCCTGCGTTTACGCCCCCCTTGATTTCAAGGCCCCGGTTCAAAAAGCCATGCGCTGGTTTAGGCCCAATGTTCTGGTATTACTGGAAACAGAATTATGGCCCCAATGGATTTTCCAGTCAGGAAAAATGGGAATCCCCATCATTCTTGCCAACGGCCGAATTTCCTCAAGGTCCGTTGGCTCCTATTTACGCTTTAAACCTCTGTTTTCAAAGGCCCTGGAGACTATAGCCGCTTTTTCCATGATCGGACCTGATGATGCCCGACGCATAAAACTCATGGGCGCCCCCCCTGGACGGGTTGAAGTCAATGGCAATGCTAAATACGATTTCCTTGCAAGCCAAGCGCATTCTGAGATGGAGGCTCAGGTTCGGGCTCTATTGCAGCATCAGGACGGGCCAGTCATCGTGGCGGGAAGCACCCGGCGGGGCGAGGAAGAAGCTGTCCTGGATATGTTTGTCAGGGTCAGAAAACAACATCCTCATGCCAGGCTGGTTCTGGCGCCCAGGCATATTGAGCGGGCAAAGGGCATTGTCTGCCTTTTGAAGAGTCGATCATTGGAATATGACCCATTGTCCTCCATCCTGCAACAGGCATCACCTTCCAACGCGCCGGTTCTTCTTGTGGATTTGATGGGCCATCTGCTGAATTTGTACAGCCTTGCTGACGTGGTCTTTTGCGGGGGAAGCTTGGTGGATTTGGGGGGCCAGAATGTTCTGGAACCAGCTTCCTGGGGAAAGCCAGTACTGTATGGCCCCCATATGGATGATTTCACCGAGGCCCGGGATCTTTTGGAATCGGAAGGCGGCGGCAGAACCGTAAAAAACCCCGAAGACCTGGCCCGGCAGGTGATGGAGCTCCTTGCAGACCCGGAAAAGGCCCGCTCCATGGGCGACAAGGCCCTGGCATGCGTCCAAACCCGCCGGGGCGCTGCAGAAAAGCACGCCCGGGTCATACGACGGTTTATCGGGTGACCAGGGGACGCCCCCTACCGGGGGCTTCGGGCATTATTAAAAATGCCTGTCCCTCAGGAAAATCCATTATATATTGCAAAGTCAGAATTCCCTTGTAGTCAGGGGAAGTAAGCAGGTCGAAGCGAAGAAACGCGCAAGGCTTCCGCCACCCCAAAACCCCCTTGGCAAAGACCTCCGAATTTCCGCGTTTCATCGGAGCCCACATGGATTTTACTCCATACAGCCCATACAAAAAGGGAGCGACATTGCTGTAAACCGGACAATCTTCCGGCAGCGACTCAAGCCATCGACATAAAGCCAACCGCTCTTTTTGGTCACTGGGTATACGTCCTTTTCCTGGTCCTTCATAGTTGAACAAGGATAAGCCCGGCTCTTTTACCATGGTTTGCTCAATTTTAGCGGATGTGCGATCCCATAAAGCCACTATCCAAAACAAAGCCAGGCAGGCCGTGACAACCTGTAATGCCCTGAACCACCGCATGGTTTTGGCCGCAGCCATTAGCTTGTCGATCCAGGCAAGCACCAAAAAATAAAACGGCAACTGAATCACTGCCAGAAAGCGGTGAGGATTATTGTCAACATCATAGGAAAACCATTCTGTAAACAGGATAAAAACCCAATAAAAGGCAAAACAGAGCCCCATGGCGCCGGGCATTGTTCTCAGGTTTTGAGCGCGAAAAACCAGCCGAATTTTTTTTCTATCTGAAAACCAAAGCAAAACCAATATACAAATTTGCAAAATTATAACCATGGGAGTCCAAATGAGGTGTTCTTGCGTGGGAAATATCCAGGACATCACAATTTTTGTGTGAGATCCTACCAATTCCAACCAGTGTCCTCCTCCCCCGGCTTCAAATCCCGCAATACGGGTGCTGACCACCAAATTGCGCACCAACCATACGCCCAGAGGCAAGTAAGCCGCCATGCATAGGATCACGGCGTGCTTAAACCTCTTTTCAAGAGTAAGGTGGCGAAATCCGGCTATTATGAGTACTGCCCCGGCCACCGGCAGTATTACTCCTGCATACCGTTGTAAACAGGATAGAGAGGCAAACAAGCAAGCCAGGACGAAACAGGCCTTTTTTTCGTTGGTCAAAAATGCCTGCAGACAATAGATGTATGCACCACTCAGCAAGATAAACAGGGGTTCGGCATAGGCGGAAATTGACAAATTAATAATGGGAAGCGTAAGCAGGGCGGTCAGAGTACCCCAAACCACCAGCAGAAAAGACTTCAGGTTTTTTTGAAGAATATAATGAAAACCAAAGACAATTAGACCGAAAACCAGGGCATGAAGCCAGGGCAGGATATCCACGGGATCAGGGCCGAACAATGCCGGCCCTGCCAGTACCAAGGGGAATAACGGCGGCCAATGGATATATGGCCTTCCGTCAAATGCGTAAAACCCCTGGCCGTCCACAAGGCTTCGAGCGCATGCAACATAAGACGCCCCGTCCATAGTCAGACCAATTCCATATCGAGAAGTGGCTGTAATTATAATATAAAAGCCAGCCATGGCGGCGATCGCGCCGAATATAAAGAGAAATTGGTTTTTGGTATAGTCCTTCATTCCACCCTCCCCCCTGTAGGCAGCCTCTGGAGCAATCATAACGGGCAAAAAAAAAAATGCAAGAGGGAACTCCGAGAAAACGCGCTGAGTTCCTGTATAGATCGACCGTAACACTCGTGAGTGGGGGATTTGATTCCTGTTTCAATTGAGCGTATACTGTAATAAATGAAAACTGCATGGATGATGCTGCCGAAAAAAAAGGATTTATCATGGCGAAAGACAAAACTCCGGTTACCCAGGCGATCAGGGAGCTAAATGCCCATAAGGCCGAATTCGACCTCCTTCCTTATAAATATGAAGACAAGGGCGGAGCCGCCGGAGCAGCACAGGCTCTGGGGTTGGAAGGGCATGAAGTGGTTAAAACCCTGGTTATGGAAGATGAAAACAAAGAGGCCCTGCTGGTTCTCATGCACGGGGATAAGGAGGTGTCCACCAAGGCCCTGGCCAGAATTGTTGGAGTCAGGACCATCCACCCTTGTGACCCTCAGAGGGCCAACAACCTCACCGGATACCTTGTGGGGGGAATTTCTCCCTTTGGCACAAAAAAGAGGCTTCCGGTTTTTGCGGAAGCCTCTATTATGGATTTGGAAACTATTTATATCAACGCAGGGAAACGCGGACTACTGGCCTCTGTCTCCCCCAAAACCCTGGTCGGGATTCTGCAGCCGACTCTGGTCAATGTGGCCCTGTAACGCTCCTATTCTCTAACTTTGACCGTAACAAAATGGGTGGCGCCCTGCCGCTCTATCAAAAACAGGATGGTGTCGCCTTCCACGAACCCAGTCAAAATTGTGTTGGCGTCGGTCACGGATTCAATCTCTTTGCCGTCCACTTCCACCACCAGATCGCCCGCACGAAGACCCGCCTCGCCTGCCGGGGAATACGGATTGACTCTGGCGATCACCACGCCCTTGGCCTGGGTAAGGCCAAGCCCGGAGGCGATTTCAGGGGTGATGTCTTCCAAAACCATGCCAAGCTCAGGGCCAGCGGGCTTTTCGGCCGCTGCAATGGTGTTGTTCTCATCATCCTGGAGTTGAGAAATTTTGACAGAAATGGTCATTTTTTTGCCTTTGCGGATAACGTCCACCGGTACCGTTTTACCCACAGGCGTGGATGCCACAACGTAAGGAAGATCGCCCATATCTTTGATAGGGGCGCCATCAAAATTTATCACAACATCGCCCCGTTGGATTCCTGCCTTTTCAGCAGGCCCTTCCGGGGTTACGCTGCCTACCAGGGCGCCCTTGGAATTCTCCAGGGAAAGTGCTTCCATGAGTTCCGGGGTGATCTCTTGCACCAGCACTCCCAGCCAGCCGCGGACCACCTTGCCATCCTTGAGTTGAGGCAATAAATCCTTGGCCATGTTGGAGGGGATTGCAAAGCCTATCCCTACGCTGCCCCCGGACCGGGAGTAGATGGCCGTGTTAATACCGACCACTTCCCCATCCATGTTGACCAGGGGACCGCCGCTATTGCCAGGGTTGATGGAGGCATCAGTCTGAATAAAATTGTCGTAGGCTCCCGCTCCTATGCGGCGGAACTTGGCGCTCACTATTCCTGATGTGACTGTATTGCCCAGGCCATAAGGGTTGCCGATGGCCAATACCCAATCGCCCACTTTCAGGGAGTCGGAATTTCCCAAAGGCAGGGGGACGATGGGCTCTTCCGGGTTGATTTTAATGAGGGCCAAGTCAGTCTTGGGATCTCGCCCAACAATTACTGCGTCATATTCCTTGTCGCTGGCAAGCTTAACCTTGATCTCTTCCGCGTCATCAATGACATGGTTGTTCGTGATGATATAGCCTTCCTTGTCGATTATAAAGCCGGTGCCTAATCCATCCTGGCGCCGGTTTTGAGGCATTTTGTCCCCAAAATACCTTTCAAAAAAATCGTGAAAAGGATCTTCCTGGCTAAAGGGCATAAGTTGCTTTCCCTTTACCACTTTAACCACTCCAATGTTCACGACCGAAGGGCTGGCCTTTTCAACCAGATCGGAAAAAGAACTGGGAAGACCGCGGGACCACGCCGGGGCCGGGGTAAAGCTCCCGAACATTACAAAAACAAACAGGGCTGAAATTACCAAATTACCTGCTTTTGAGGCAGATTTTGCTATTGTGTTCATAAAAACACTCCTTCTGGTTTTAGCTAAGTTTAAAACTTCAACAGACTAAGCATAAGACATTATTTAAAAATGTCACTACCAGAGCCAAATTTACTGGCTAAACATATCTTTGAACCCCTTTCCCACTCCCTTAAGTCCGTCAACAACAGAATCCGCGGCCTTTTCAGCCACCCCTTGTTCGCTCCCCTTGCTTCCACTGCCATCGTACTTAACCCCCTTCTCGGCTGCTGCAACGGCGGATTCGCAGGGGTTTTCGTCGGTTTGGCTTCCGCCCAGCAAGGCGGCGGCCGCTCCGGCAGGCCCGAATAGCAAAGCCCCGCCAACTCCCTTGCCAAGGGTGAGAGCCGCTTTAGTCCGGTCAATCACCAACTTGGGTGCAGCCAGGGTGCCTCCCAACGCAAATGGTTGGGCCAATTCGGACAAACTGAAACTCAAATTAACACCGGACAACATGCCCTTTTTCGGCATAGGGTCCAGGGACATATTCAGCTTTTCAGTCTTAAAGTCAATAGTCCCCTGCCCAATAATGCTCATATACTCTGTATCCATGACCATGACCTTGGTATCTGTCAGGCCATTTTCCACATTCAAACGGGCGATGAGGCAATTGACTTTGGTATAATCCTTTTTTTCGGCCGCAGGGTTTATCATCCGCATGACTCCGGAAGTGAGATCCCCGCCCAAAAGATCCAAATATTTGTTAAGCAGTTTTCCATCCTTGACAGACAGGCTCAGGAAACCATCCAGGCCTGCCATGATCTCTCGTACCGTAGCCCCTTTGCCCTTGAAATCCAGGCCAAGGTCCAGATCCCCCTTGAATGCCTCGGTAATTCCCATGAATCCCAACAAACCCCCCAAATTCAACTGATCCAGGGTGGCTTTGCCCTCAAGGTCCATATTTTTGCCCAGGGCTGCCGCCTTTAGCGCTAAGTCCAACGTGCCCTCGCCACCAGTGGCCTTGAGAGTGGGGACATCCAGGACGCCATTTTTGAGAATGAGATCGACCAGAAGGTTTGTGAGGGCATAGCCCTGGAGTTGTATGGTTTCGGCCCGTATGTCCGCCTTGCAATCAGCCAGAAAGAACAGATCCGTGGGCAGAGGATCATCCGGAAGAACCCTCTCGCTCTTCTGTTTTGGCTCAGTTTCCGCCTTGGGTTGCCCCTTTTCAATCGGTACGGACTTATTTGGCAGAAAAGGCCTGAGATCCAGGGTTTTGGAAGCCAGGGAAAGATTTACAAAGGGCCTTTTCCCATTTATATCCAAGGATGCAGCCCCTGAAAGATCACTTTCCCCCAACTCGCCCTTCAGATCGGATATGTGGAAAGCCTTGGGGCCGGTGTCCATGATTTTTCCCGAAAGAGAATATTTGCCAATGTCAGGAAGCTCTGCTCCGGCAAGGGTGTTCAGGTCTGTCAGGTTTTTGCCAAACACACTGAACAGAAGTTCAAGTCCTGTCCCCCCGGCAAGGTCTTTCACGGAACCCTCCAGGCTGACGGTAGCCCCTCCTGCCTGTGCTTCAATCTGAAAAGGCCAGGGCTCATTGGGGTTCAATGCCTGTGCTATCTGGCCGGAGTCGCCCTCGACCTGGAAGGGCTGGTCGTTGTATGTCCCCTGTACGGAAAATTTCAGGCCTTCCTTTTTGTCTAGACCAGCTTCCACATTCGCAAGGGCCAATTGGTGCGATGCACCGGTTTTTCCATCCTTATAGGTGATCTGAGCATCTTTTAGGACCAGTTTATCCACCTGGATTTCAGGCATGGCCCCCGATTTTTCACTCTCAGGCTTGGTTTTTTTGTCCCTGGCAGATTTCGACTCTTGTTTTCCGGTTTCAAAGGCCACGTTGGAGACACCCTTTTTGTTGGTTTCCAACAAAATATCGGGTTCCAATAAGATGAGCCTTTTGATCTGAACATCCCCACTGAACAGGGGAAAGAATGCCACCTGGACATCCAGGCGTTTGATGCTGGCAAGGTTGGGCCGGGAACCCCATTCTGCATTGGCAAAAGAAACATTTTCAACGGAAAGAGCGGGAGAAAAGCCGATTTTCAGTTTCACGTCCCCTGCCATTGTCAGTTTGCGCCCCGTAGCGTCCAGGACCGCTTTTTCAATCTCGGGCTTGAAGGTATTGAAATCCATGGTGGATAACACATATGCAACCGCGCCAAGGCAGATAACCACCAAGACTGCCAGGATTCCCAGGCTCCATTTGATCACGCGTCCTTTGGCCATAATATCATCCTCCTGGTTGATTGAGCTGGTTTATCCCAAATGCATGATGGCATCCCAACGTTCCCATTCAGTCTGGGTGGAAAGTCCCTTGCTTTCCATGAGTTTTACCATGTCCGGAGCATTGAAGCGCAGGTACGGATTGACCTTCATCTCATCTTCCAGCGTGGAGCAAACATGGGTGTGGTCATATTTTTTCAAGTAGGCGTCCAGATACGGGTTTCCCGGCTCTATGCTTCTTGCGAACTGAATAGAGTCCCGCACGTAATCGTGCCCGGCGTATATGATAGTGTCTTTGGGAAGGACCATAAGGCTTTTGATGGAACGGTAATAAGCCTTCAAATCCCCTGAAAAACAATTGCCAATTGTGCCGTTGAACAGGGTGTCCCCGGAAATGAGGAAGCCAGGGGCTGTGTAATCCAGGGCTTCGTCTGTGTAGGGCGGGGTGTAAAAGCACAGGGAATCGTGGGTGTGGCCAGGCGTGTGGTAGACCTGAATCACTTCCTTGCCCAGCTTGATGATCTCTTTTTGCCTGAGCGACCGATTGTCCAGAAAGGTCGCCCCTGTAGCGGTAAGCAGGTCCTGCGTGCCGGAAACGTGATCCGGATGGGAGTGGGTATTGGCTACGGCCACCAATTCCAGGGCCTTTTCATCCAGGCAGGTGAGAATGTCGCCCACTGCTCCGGGATCAATGGCAATGGCCTTGAAATCCGAAGAAAGAACATAGGCCAGATTGTCAGCTCCATATCTGAATTGATCGACTTGCATAGAATGCTTCCCTTTAGCCTTCAGGCTTCTTGCCCTAAAGCACGAATTTCATGAGATTCAAAAATTTGGCTGAAGTCTCTGCATTCAGCCGCTTGGCCGACGATGGCTCTGGCTATGTCCGCCGCCTGAATGGCTTTATACTTGGCGGGAATGGCAAAACCAAACATACGGGAAAAAAGCCTGCCTAATTCTTCCCCTGATCGAGATTCCTCTCGGGCGCCCAGAATCAGGGAAGGCCTGAATACGCTCACACAAGGAAAGCCTAAAGCCATAACCGCCTGTTCCAATTCCCCCTTAATCCTGTTGTAAAAAATCTTGGAGCGGGGTGAGGAACCCATGGCCGTGACAAGCAAAAAATGACGGGCGCCACCTGCCAATCCGGCCCGGGCCACTTCCAGGCAATAGGTGAAATCAACCTTTTTAAAGGCTTCGGGGGAACCTGCCTTTTTGATGGTAGTCCCCATGGCGCAAATCACGGCATCGCACGTGCCTGCCTGTTTCAGGGTTTCAGGGTTGTCAAAATCAACTAAAAACTGGCGGGCCTTGGAAAAAGACTCAATAACCGGAACGGGCTTGCGCGTTACCACCTTAATATGCTTGCAAAAAGCAGCATCCTGGAGAAATTTCAGGCAATGGCTGCCCACAAGACCAGTGCCGCCTGCCAACATAATGGTTTGCTCTTTCATAAAAAATCCTTGGTTCGGTTGACGGCAAACAACCGGTTTTATGCTAACGGAACATTTGCCAGAAGGAGGCGATTGCTCCTGCCAGGATAAAATTGGTGTCCACCAGCAATTCGAGCCGATGGCCGGGATGAAGCCTTCCTTTGGTGAAGCCATTGGTCACCAACAGGGGCAACACGGTGCATGGCAATAACCAGAAAGCCAGGGATGGCAGCCACGATATTGCGCCGCCCACAACCAGAGTGACCGCAAGGAAAAGCAGCAAAACCCTGATCAGTCGCAGGGTTTTTGCAGCCCCAATCCAGGTGGCGATCGTTTCATACGATACCATGCGGTCAATTTGCACGTCCAGAACATCAAAAATGGAAGTGCGAATCAAAACCATGGCTGTGGCAAAAAAAATGACCATACCCAGACCAGTGTCAACCGGAACTCCATGGACCATGGCCGGAAGCACCGCTGTGGCGCCGGCCCAGGCCCCGGCTATGAATATGGTCTTGGAGCCGGGTATGGAACGCATTTTCTGGTACCGGCCCAATAAACGGAGCCTTTCCGGCCAAATGGGCACATTGTAGCTTAGCCCGAGAAGCGTAATGGCGACCAGGGTGAAAAAAGGCGCCCACCCCAAGTCAAAAGCCACCACAAAACCGGGTGCGCCTCCAAATATGGCCAAGGCCGCCAGAGGGACCCTGTATTTATCATAAAACCGGGCCCGGTCAGGATCATTGTACCGCGTGGCATTGCGGCCAATAAAGTTGTTGGAAATATGCATGAGCAGGACATAAGAAACTGCAATGACAGGAACATCCAAAGACGGCGGCTGTCCCAAGAGCAACATACACGTAAAACATAAGGCGCCCGCTCCCAAAGCCAGATATAAATTGGTCTGGATCAAAAACCTGCGGATGGAATAACTCAGGCTCGCACCCCTGCGGCCTAAAACGCCGGGATCGGCCACGGCCTGATGGACACGCCTGATAATCCAGTTGGGCGTGGATGCCCCGGCTGTAATGCCAATATGCTCCATGCCCTTGAATTGGGTGACATCCAACTCCCTTTCGGTCTCCACATGAAAGGTGGGAACGCCCGAGCCCGCGGCTATTTGCGCCAGGCGCTGGGTGTTGCCGCTGCTCTTGCCTCCCACCACCACCATGGCGTCCACCTGGTGAGCCAATCCTCGGGCCTCTTCCTGCCTTCGGGCTGTGGAGTCACAGATGGTGTTGAAGTCCTTAACGGTTTTAAAACGCTGTTTTACCGCATCCAGGACAGACTGGAAAAGCATCAGGTCCTGGGTGGTCTGGGC
The DNA here is from genome assembly GCA_016342355.1 of Desulfatibacillum sp. Lineage (GTDB taxonomy): Bacteria > Desulfobacterota > Desulfobacteria > Desulfobacterales > Desulfatibacillaceae > Desulfatibacillum. The sequence continues at coordinate 10,395 of JAEINP010000007.1, read as the reverse complement.
CACCAGGACAGCCCTCTCCCCCTGAGGCAGGCACAAGGCATCTTCCGGAGTGCGAACCACATATGCTTTGCCTCTGGCATGCCCAACCAGCCCTCTGACCTCAGGATGATCGGCATCGCCCACGATGACGGGGGTGTAACCCTGGCCAACGTATTTGTCCAAAAGCCTTTGGACCTTGATGACACGGGGACAGGTGGCGTCCAGGACATTGAAACCCGCCTCAATAAGCTGGTCCCGAACCTCGGGTGTCACGCCATGAGCCCGAATCAGGACGGTGCCCGAACCCTTTTCAGGGATCTCCTCCAGAACCTCCACCCCCTTTTCCGCCAGCATGTGCATGACCTGGGGGTTGTGTATCAGGGGTCCGAAAGTGTAAACAGGTCCTTTAACCCGGTTGGTGGTGTCCAGAACCATTTCAACTGCTCTGCGCACCCCCATGCAAAACCCGGATGTCTTTGCGATGGTGATTTTCATGAAAAATTGACGCCTGGACGCCCGACTATCCTTTTTTTTGCAAAAACACCTTATGGTCCACCAGCGAAAGGGAGTGGATGCTTGCCTTGACAAGTTTCTGGTCCCCGAAAATACTGGTCAATAAAATACCTTCCGGCTCAGGAGCCACGGTATCCACCGCTTCCATGATCAGAGTTTCCTCGCCGTTTTCAATGAAGTATGCATTTGCTTCACACATGATAAACCCTCGTAATTAAGTTATATTCCTTATAAAATCTCCCGGGGGGAGAAACCTCGTCCTCTAAGATATTCATCAACCAGGGCATCCACAAGTCTGGGAAGGGGAAGTTTTTGCACCCCCACCACTTCCACATTCTCTTGGGATAGGGGCAACAGCAGCTTCCTTGCCGGACTGGCTGCCACGGCCTCGGCCATTTTGGGGGTCACTTCCCCCATCATGGAATGGGCCAGCACAATACTGATGGGCCCTAAGATAAGGTCGGCATTTCGCACTGTTTGAACTATTGCATTTTCTCCCGAAGCCCCCCGATTGGCCTTGGCCTTCAGCATTTGAGCTGTGGCGATGGCGTTGGTCCCCAGGGCCAGTATGGTGACGCTTTCTTCCAGGGTCTCCTTGAGTTTCTTAATGATGGCGGCCCCTATTCCCCCGCCCTGGCCGTCGATGACGCAAATATTCATGGTTCCTCCCAAGCCCGCAGATTTTCCGGCCGAAAAACAGGTCCCGGAAACATATACAACCAAAAATAATTACAACAACCTGGCCCGCAAAGCAAGCGCAGGAAGGGATTTTCCTGTTTTGTCGGAGCGGCTGACACCGGAAAAAGAGAATAAGGAGAGAAATAAAAGATCGACTATAGTTTTTTGGCTTTGGCGGAATTTTTACGGCGTTGCTTTTTGGGGCGGAATCCCTGACCCTTTTTGCGGGTATCCACACGGCGTTCCTTGGAACTGGCGGACGTGGATTCCGGCTCTGCGTACATGGCCTCCGCAAGCCGGGATTGGAACTCCTGGCTGGATACGGCGGCTGCGCCGCATGCCTGTACCTCTCCGGCCACGTCCCGGTCCGAAGTCACCACAATGGCCCGTTCCTTTTCCTTGCGCGCCATGTTCTTGATGACGGAATCAGCCAGTTTGCCGTGGGGGGAGTAGCGGATGGCAATGCCTTTTGAGGTGTCGCGCCGGGTTTCGTAATCCGGGGCGTACTGGGCGTCAAAGACCACGGTTATCTTGTGCGCCTTGACCTTTTTGTATTTGGCCAGCATGTCGCACAGGTCTTCCCGGGCCTGCTCCAGGTCGTCGCCGCCAAACCCGTCCAAAAGGCCAAGGGCATGGGCAAGATTATAGCCGTCTATGATTACATGAACGCCCAATGGAAAATCCTAGGCGTTTTTAAGGAGGGTGACGATCCGGTCCAGATCCTGTTCCGCGTAAAACTCGATTTTAATCGTTCCCCGCTTTCCGTTTTTGCTGATTTCCACCTTGGTGCCAAGCTGGCGGGAAAGCTCGTCGCACAAATGCTTCATATAAATGGCGGCGGATGTGGGTTCCACATCTTTGGGCTGGGATAGCTTTTGCTTTTTCAGGCGGTTGACCAGGGCTTCGGTAGCCCGGACGGAAAGAGCCCGCTTGACAGTCTCCCGGTACGCCGTCAATTGGGTGGAGGAATCCTCCAGGCCAAGGATGGCCCGGGCATGGCCCATGGAAACAACACCTTCCCGGATTCCGTCCTGAATAAGCCGGGGAAGGTTTCTCAAACGGATAAAATTAGCCACCGTGGAGCGCTTTTTCCCCACTCTTTTGGCCACTTCCTCCTGGGTAAGGGAGCATTCCTCCATCAAACGAGAATAGGCGTGGCTTTCTTCCAGAGGATTTAAATTCTCCCTTTGGATATTCTCCACCAGGGCCATTTGAAGGACCTTTTGGTCCGAGGCCTCCACCACCACAACAGGAACCCTGGAAAGCCCGGCCATCTTGGACGCCCGCAGCCTTCGTTCGCCTGCAATCAGCTCATAAAGATCCTGGCTGTTTTTTCGAACCACCAGGGGCTGAATGATCCCTTGTTCAGCAATGCTTTCAGACAGTTCGGCAAGCTCTTCCTGAGAGAATATGGTCCGGGGCTGGAACTGGTTGGGGACAATATCGTCCACATCACATTCAAAATAATTTTCGGGAGAGTCCTTTGCCGAGGAAACCGCCTCGGGAAGAAAGGCGTCCAGGCCGCGGCCCAAAACATTTCTTTTTGTTTTTTTTGCAGAATCGGTATTTTTCATATTTTTAGTTCACCAACGGGATTTTACCCAAAGGCCAGGATCTCCTTGGCCAGGTTCAGGTAGCTTAAGGCTCCAGTGGAGGTCTTGTCGTAAAGGACGATGGGTTTGCCAAAACTGGGTGCTTCACCCAGACGGACGTTCCTGGGGATTCTCGTTTTAAAAACCAGGTCCTTGAAATGGTGCTGGGCATCCTCTGCCACCTGGTTGGACAGGTTGGTCCTGGCATCGAACATGGTCAGCAGAATGCCTGCTATTCCCAGTTGGGGATTCACAGAGCCCTTGATCCGGCGCACTGTCTGGAACAACTGGCCCAGGCCCTCCAGGGCGTAAAACTCGCACTGCAAAGGGACAACCATGGCCGTGGCCGCAGTCATGGCATTGATGGTCAAAAGGCTCAGGGAGGGCGGACAATCCAGAACCAGATAGTCAAACCCGTCTTTTAAGGGGGCCAGGGTTTCCTTCAGGGCCATTTCCCGGTTTTCCCGTTCAATAAGTTCCACCTCGGCCCCGATAAGCTCAATCTTGGACGGCAGGACCTTCAAGCAATCCATTTCCGTATCCACAACCACGGATTTGGCCTCCGCCAGCCCTATCAGGGCATGATACAGGCTTTGCTCTATACCTGCCTTGTCGATGCCCATTCCGGTCGTGGCATTGCCCTGTGGATCGCAGTCAACCAGCAGGGTGCGTTTCCCGGCCAAAGCCAGGGCCGCGGATAGATTGACAGCAGTGGTCGTTTTGCCCACGCCACCCTTTTGATTGGCTATGCAGATCACTTGTCCCATAATTGTATCCCTACCATAAAAAAAAATCGTTGGAAAGCCGATTGAAGTGTCCAAGGCCTAAATACTTGTAGATTCGAGCATTTCCAGGGCATGTCGGCGGGATGTCTCCGTGATGTTGCCACCGGCAAGCATCCGGGCGATTTCATCCACACGGGCCGGGCCGTCCAGGGGAGTGAGCATGGACTGGGTGCGCCCTCCCGAAACCTTTTTGGTGATATTTAAATGCTGACCTGCAAACCGGGCGATCTGCGGCAGGTGGGTAATGCAGATTACCTGATGGCTGACGCTCAGGGCTAGGAGTTTCTCCCCCACGGAATCAGCCACGGCCCCGCCTATGCCAGCATCCACCTCATCGAAAATGACGGTTTTTACCGCGTCGGTCTTGGCAAGAATGGCCTTGAGGGCCAGTACGACCCTGGAAAGCTCCCCTCCCGAGGCGATGTCCTTCAACGGCCTGGGCTCTTCCCCCACGTTGGGGGCTATGTAAAAAGAGGCCCGGTCCATGCCGGTATCTTCCACCCCGTGGCCTTCCACGCACAAGGGGCTGTCTCCATTCCGGGGCGGCGGATAAAAGATCAGGTTGACCTCAAACAGGGTGTTGCCCATGCCCAGGGAATCCAGCTCCCGGGTCACAGCCTGGGCAAAACCGGAGGACGCCTTGGCCCGGTTTTGGGAAAGCTCCTGCACGGCCGTTGCCAGTTGTTCTCCCAGGACCTTGACAGCTTCGCGGGCCGCCGCTGTGTCCGTGGTCTGGGACTGAAGCCTCTCCAGCCGTTTTTCAATGTCCCGGTAAAAAGCCTCCACCGCCTCCAGGGACCCGCCGTACTTGCGTTTGAGGGTGGACAGCAGATTCAGCCGGTCCATCACCTCTTCCAGGCGTTCGTCATCAGACTGTACAGTATCCAGGTAAACCCGAAGATCTGAGGCCAGATCCTCCAGGGCAAACATTTTTTCTTCCAGTACAGTGGAATATTTTTCCAGGGCAGAGTCCGCCTCCATGGCCTGCACCATGCCCTTGTGAATCATGCCGAGCTGCTCCACCACAGCCCCGTCAGCCCCATAAAGGGTATCTACCGCCATGGCAAGGGTCTGCTGAATCATTTCCGCATTTCTAAGGCGTTTTTTCTCCGCCTCCAAGGTCTCATCCTCTTCCGGTTCAATGGCCGCCTTTTCTATTTCATCTTTCTGGAAATATAAAAGATCCCGTTCCTTGGCGTCCTGATCCCGGGAATCCGCCAGCTTTTTCAAACAGGCCATGGCTTCCACAGTCTGGTTGTAGAGGGCCTCCACCCGTTCCCGCAAGGGCATGAGCCCGGCAAACTGGTCCAGGACCAAAAGGTGGACTTCTTCCTTCAACAATCCCTGATGGGCATGCTGGCCGGAAATACTGGCCAGGGACGAGGCGACCTCTCCCAGAACGGTCATGGTGGACAACCGCCCATTGATGTACACCCGATGCCGGTTATTGGCGGAAATAACCCGGCGGACCAGAAGTCCCTCCCCGGGGTCCTGGCCCTGCTCCTCGATAAATCGGGACGCCGGAGAGTCCGGGTCCACAAAGAAAAGGGCTTCCAGCTCCGCTTCCTCAGCTCCTGTGCGCACCATTTTGGGCGTAGCCCGCGCCCCAAGTAAGAGATTGACGGCATTTATAAGGATGGATTTACCCGCGCCGGTCTCTCCTGTTATGGCCGTGAGGCCCTCGGAAAAGCGGACGGACAAGTCATCTATGATGGCGAAATTCTTGATGGAAAGTTCAGCGAGCATGGGATTGTTTTCCGCCCGGACCAAGGATAATAACCAACGGAAATAATAGCAATTTGCCCTTTGATATAGGGGAAAGAGGCTCCCGTGTCAATGCCTAAAAGCCAGTTACCCGAATCCAGAGGGAAATAGCGAATCAGGTTTCCTTTTTATTGACAGAGAATAGAAAACCACGAGTCTGTAAACAGCGGCCTTTTTTTGTGGTTTATGGATCCAATACACCAAAAACTTTTGTCCACGACGCCAACGGCAACATGACCCGGGGCTGGGATTTTTCCAATCCCGCCAATCCCTTCCAGCGGACCAGCCATACGGAATACGACACCCTGGGCAGGCCGGTTTCTGTCACGGACAAAGAAGGCAATATCACCACCTTTAAATATGACGCCCTGAGCCGCCAAACCAGCATGACAGACGCTTTGGGCGCCACCGTTAAATACTCCTACGACCTCAGGGGCAACCTCCTTTCCCTGGAAGACGGGGAAGGCAACCTGACCCAATTCCAGTACGACAGGAACAACCGGCTGGTGAAGGAAATCCGGCCCATGGGCCAGGAGACATCCTACGCCTACGACGCCCGGGGCAATCTGCTCGAAAAGATCGACGCCAAAAACCAGAAAATCGCATACACCTATAACGACGCCGACAGGCTGGTCCAGGTGCGGTATTTTGAAGCCTCGGATGGGGAAAACGCGGTCAAGACCGTTTCGTTCACCTACGACAGCCAGGGCAATCTCCTAACCTACGACGACGGCGTCACAACCGGGACCTACGCCTACGACGACCTGTATCGGAAAACCGGGGCCACGGTGGACTACGGCCTGTTCGCCAAGGATTTTTCCTATACCTATTACAAAAACGGCCTCAAGGAAACCTACACCGGCCCGGATGAAGTCGCCTATACCTACACCTATGACGACGCCAATCAATGGGTGAGCGTGGATATCCCCGGCCAGGGTTCCATCACCAACAACGTGTTCCACTGGACCCGCCCAACCTCCACCACCTATCCCGGAGGCGCTGTCAGGAATTATTCGTACGACGCCCTCATGCAGATGAAGTCCATCGAGGCTTCGGACCCGGCTCAGAACACGGTCATGGAATATCACTATGGTCGGGACCTGGAAGGAAACATCACCGCCAAGGGCACCGAGCATGGGGCCTACTCCTATGCCTACGACGACCTGTACCAACTCACATCCGTGGACAATCCCGCGATAGCCGATGAAGGGTACACCTACGACGATGTGGGCAATCGCCTGACCGAACTGGGCGGGGCTCAGGATTACCTGATCAACGCCAATAACGAGTTGGTCAGCTATGGCGATGTGACCTATACCTACGATGACAACGGCAACACCGAGACCACAACCAACGGAACAGATGTCACAAATTACTTCTATGATGTGGAAAACCGCCTGATCCGGGTGGAAGAGGGCGACGGAACCGTTGTCGCACAATACTATTACGATCCCTTTGGCCGCAGGCTGTGGAAGGAAGTCGGCGGAACCCGCACCTGTTACTTCTATACGGATGAAGGCTTGGCCGCAGAATTCACGGCCTCTGGCGCCCTTATCAAGTCCTATGGATATCGGCCCAATTCCACCTGGACCACAAATCCCCTTTTCATGGTACAGGATTCGGAGTATTATTATTACCAGACCGATCACCTGGGAACGCCCCAGAAGCTAATAAGTTCCAACGGGGCCGTTGTCTGGTCGGCGGTTTACCATGCCTTTGGCAAGGCTGAAGTTGCCGCCGAGTCCACAGTGGTCAATAATCTGCGCTTTGCCGGGCAGTACTTCGATGCAGAAACCGGCTTCCACTACAACTGGAACCGGTATTATGACCCCCAAACAGGGAGGTATCTCAGAACAGATCCCATTGGGTTTGATGGGGGGATAAATCTGTACGTTTACTCTTATAACAATGTGATCAATGTGGTTGATCCCGAAGGCGAAACAGGGTTGCTTGGATTAGTAGCTGCGGCTATAGGGGTTGCCGCTATTGCCTACGCCATTTGGAAGTTTTATAGTGCGGTGGATGAAAGTTGTGATCTGGCAAAGGAACACCAGGAGATAATGGATGAATTATATGACGAGCTTGCAGGCGATATAGATACAAAAAAAATGCAAGAGTTGTTAGATAGAGCAGACGAGTTGGATCCAGAATTTCTTGAAGCGGCAAAAAAAGCAGCAATATCTGGGCAAGATTTGGTCTATGGAAAGGTTGGGAAAAAGATGCCTAAGATGCCTGCTAAGATACCTGGTTCTTAGTTCTCTTATGCTTCCAACTTTCAGAGAAAGAGTTTAGGGGAATCAATGAAAAAGATGGCAATTAGCATTTTTTTAGCAGCGGTTTTATTATTGATTTACCACCACAGAATCGATCTAAGCTATTGGATTCTACAGTGGAAGTACAAAGGGACTGTCGAATTTTATAGTGCCAAAATTGTTGTGCCCTGTGGCTTAATATACCAAAATACTGACAAAATGCTTTTTTTTTACAGATGGGATGATCTGAGTTCTAGATTGGAGTTTTCAAAATTTGAATTGTCAAAGGAGCAACTTGCGGGAGTGTTGGGATTTTATAGGACAAAGGGTTATGAGGTTATAGGATGTAAAGATATTCGTTTTAAGCAATACAATGCTTATGAGATTACCTATGTTGATGATGCCTGGATTTACACTAATCAGATATTAATTCCTGATAAATCATTAATAATAACATATTCAGGTAATAAAAATAATTTTAACATGTATCAAGGCATAATTGAATCTATGACGTGGGTGGAATAGGGAATCTCCGGGACGTCCCTGCGTAATCGCCTAATGTGACAAAAGCCACCTTGTGATCGACGCCGACAGGCTGGTCCAGGTGCGGTATTTTGAAGCCTCGGATGGGGAAAACGCGGTCAAGACCGTCTCGTTCACCTACGACAGCCAGGGCAATCTCCTAACCTACGACGACGGCGTCACAACCGGGACCTACGCCTACGACGACCTGTACCGGAAAACCGGGGCCACGGTGGACTACGGCCTGTTCGCCAAGGATTTTTCCTATACCTATTACAAGAATGGCCTCAAGGAAACCTACACCGGCCCGGATGAAGCCGCCTATACCTACACCTATGACGACGCCAATCAATGGGTGAGCGTGGATATCCCCGGCCAGGGCTCCATCACCAACAACGTGTTCAACTGGACCCGTCCAACCTCCACCACCTATCCAGGAGGCGCGGTCAGGAATTATTCCTACGACGCCCTCATGCAGATGAAGTCCATTGAGGCTTCGGACCCGGCCCAGAAAACGATTATGGAATACCACTATGGCCGGGACCTGGAAGGAAACATCACCGCCAAGGGCACCGAGCATGGGGCCTACTCCTATGCCTACGACGACCTGTACCAACTCACATCCGTGGACAATCCCGCGATAGCCGATGAAGGGTACACCTACGACGACGTGGGCAATCGCCTGACCGAACTGGGCGGGGCTCAGGATTACCTGATCAACGCCAATAACGAGTTGATCAGCCACGGAAATGTGACCTGTACCTACGATGCCAACGGAAACACCACGTCCAAAACCAACGGGACGGATGTCGTAAATTACTTTTATGATGTGGAAAACCGGCTGATCCGGGTGGAAGAAGGCGACGGAACCGTTGTCGCACAATACTATTACGATCCCTTTGGCCGCAGGCTGTGGAAGGACGTGGCCGGAACCCGCACCTGTTACTTCTATACGGATGAAGGCTTGGCCGCAGAATTCACGGCCAACGGGACCCTGATCAAATCTTATGGATACCGGCCCGATTCCACCTGGACCACAAATCCCCTTTTCATGGTCCAGGATTCGGAGTATTATTATTACCAAAACGACCACCTGGGAACGCCCCAGAAGCTGATAAGTTTCAACGGCGCCGTGGTCTGGTCGGCGGTTTACCATGCATTCGGCAAAGCCGAGGTGGACGCTTCCTCCACAGTGGTCAATAATCTGCGCTTTGCCGGGCAGTACTTCGATGCAGAAACCGGCTTCCACTACAACTGGAACCGGTATTATGATCCCCAAACAGGGAGGTATTTGAAGGCGGACCCGGCTCATTCACTTAATCCGGAAGGAATAGGGATTCCCTTTTTAGTCCCATGGCTTTTAGAAACTCCTCAAGACTTACATGATTATATCTATGTAGGTGGCGATCCTATAAATTGGTTTGATTCAACAGGGCTTGAGGGAGAACATACGAGCAATGCAAGACCTTCTACACAACAAAAACATGAAGATGGACAAGCCCGGAAAAAAAAGGACAAAGGTGGAGAAAAAGCAGATAAGGCGAGGCGTCCTAACCGGAAAAAACCAAAGGGCTGGAAAGGTAAATGGCCTCCTGCTGGTGCTGGTGGCCCCGCTCCCTGTATGTCTACCTCTGACTGTTATTGTTGGCAGCATCCAGAAGATTGCTGTAACATGTTTCCTGATAAGTGTGAATGTGGGGTGGAATAGCTATGTCTATCGCAAAAACTAAATACAACAAGGCTCTTGCAGAAATTTCGAAGGAATCTCCAGATATTTCTTCAGTTTTAGCTTTGTTAAATGAGTCTATCAACGCAGGTTCTTCTGAAGCCGCTTATGCTTTGGCAACATGGTACTTGTTTGGAAATCATGTTGATCAGGATTGGGAGAAAGCTGTTTACTTACTAAAGAAATCTTCGGAGGAAAAGCATCCTAGTGCCCTCTATGATTTAGCAGTATGTTATGAGGAGGGAAAGGGGACTGAGAAAGATGTGAGTGAATCTTTTCGGTTATATTTAAAAGCGGCATTACGTGGAGATAAGCAATCATTCCACGAGGTAGGACGCTGTTATTATTACGGTATTGGTATTGAAGAAGATAGAACCCTTGCTGATATATGGTTAGAGCGAGCTGAAGAACTGGGTGCTGATTAAACATGAGCGAATCTCGGGGACGAATCTCGGGGACGTCCCTGCGTAATCGCCTAATGTGACAAAAGCCGCCTTGTGATCGACGCCGACAGGCTGGTCCAGGTGTTTTAGGGGACGGGTGTTTTAGGGGACGTGTTTTAGGGGACGTGTTTTAGGGGACGT
>JAEINP010000006.1 GCA_016342355.1 Desulfatibacillum sp. | reverse complement strand
AGTGACGAAACGAGCGATAAACAAATGGACCGTGGCGAAAATTGCTAAAGGTGCTTAATTCAACAGCATTGAGGGTCCGGGTGGGGGTGATATTGCCCATATGATTAAACCATTACCCCCCATCCTGTCCTTCCCCCGCAAGGGGGGAAGGGACGAAGAATACAGGGTTTCGGCCTCCGAGAAACGGCCGACCTGTTTCATCGTTTTTTGGTTAACCTTTTATCCATGCCTGAAAATTGAACAAGTAATTGCTGAATAGTGAAAAGGTAAGTCAACCCATGCCGGTTATTGAAGACACAAAAAAATCTCCTGCTTTGATTGTGGTTCTGCTGGGCGCATTGCTGGGAGGGGTGATTGTGGCGTCCGCCGGCATGGGTTTTTTATCCGTTCCCTACAATCAGGTGCTCGGGGTGATTTGGGAAAGAATTCTGGGCCAAAACCCGGCGAACCCGCTCGTTTCGGCGATTGTCTGGGACGTACGTCTGCCCAGGATTTTTACAGCGGCCATAGTGGGAGCGGGCTTGTCCCTTTCGGGCGTGGTTTTTCAGGGCATTTTAAAAAACCCCCTGGCCGATCCCTACACTCTGGGGATTTCCGCGGGTGCGGCGTTTGGCGCTTGCATAGCGTTCCTGTTCAACATGAGCCATTTCCAGGGCCTGAGCATTGGAATGTTCGCCTTTGCAGGGGCAATTATCACCTTGGCGGTGGTGCTGTATCTCTCCAATTCGGTGGGGGGGTATTCCTCCAACAACCTGATTCTTTCGGGGATCATTGTGGCGGCCATCCTTTCCGCTGGCATCAGCTTCTTAAAATACGTGGCGGACGAAAGGGTTTCAGTCATCATTTTTTGGCTCATGGGCAGTTTTGCCGCCCGGACCTGGGCCGACGCGGGGCTGGTTCTGGTTTTTGTGAGCGCGGGAACCCTTGTTTGCCTGTGTTTCGGGCGCGGCCTGAACCTCATGGCCCTGGGAGACCGGGCCGCCTCATCCTTAGGCGTGGACGTTAAAAGGGCGCGGGTGATTTTACTGGTGGCGGCGTCCCTTATCGCCGCCGTGTGCGTTTCCGTGTCCGGCATCATCGGCTTTGTGGGCTTGTTGGTGCCCCACATGATGCGTTCTGTCATGGGCGCGGACAACCAGTGGCTCATGCCGGTATCCTTGCTGGCCGGGGCCGTGCTTTTGCTGTGCGCCGACACCTTTACCAGGGCGGTGCTTCCCACGGAGTTGCCCATTGGAGTGTTGACGGCCCTCATTGGCGGTCCGTTTTTTTGTTACGTTTTCAAACGGGGTTTTTCCCAAAAATCAGAATTTCAAGGATAGGGAGTCAAACGCGGCGGCATGGGATATTCCTTGCACGACATAGGCTTTTCCTACGAGGATCGGCCGATATTTGAAGGCGTATCCATCAAACTGGAAACCGGCCTGTTCCATGGAGTTTTGGGTCCCAACGGCAGCGGAAAAACCACTCTCCTGGATCTTCTGACCGGGCATCACAAGCCCCAACAGGGCAGTGTTTTGTTAGAAGAGCATCGCCTGGAAAAATTTTCCCGCCGGGAAATGGCCCGAAAATGCGCCCTGGTGCCCCAAGATTTTAGGGTGAACTTTCCATTTACCGTGTTCCAGGTGGTGATGATGGGAAGGTATCCCCATGTGGGCAGATTCGGCGGTCCGTCCCAGGCGGATTTGGATTTGGTGGAACAAGCCATGGACGCTACGGGCGTGCGGGCTTTCGCTCATCGTTATGTCACGGAGCTTTCGGGCGGGGAAAGGCAGCGGGTGGTTTTCGCCCGGGCTTTGGCCCAGAACGCCGAAACTCTTATTCTGGACGAGGCCACCTCCAACCTGGACATCAGGCATACCCTTTCCCTCATGCGTCTTGTTGCGGAAAGGGTTTGTCAGGCAGGCCTGACCGCCATTGCCGTGATGCAGGACATCAACTTGGCGGCCAGGTTTTGCCAGTCTCTTGTATTTCTGAAAAACGGCCGGGTGGCGGCCCACGGCCCGGTGGAGGAAGTCCTGACCGAAGCGGTTATCCGCGAGGTTTTTGAAGTGGAAGCCAGGGCCTATCTGGACGAAACAATCAACCGCAGACAGGTGGTGTTTTTATAATGAACCGGGTTTTCAGCTTATTATCATTGTGGATTCTTTTGCCCCTGTTGTTGGCCGGGACGAGCATGGCCGGGGACGATTTTCCAGTCATCCAGGATCACACGGGTCGTTCGATCCAAATTAAAGCTCCGTTTACACGGATTATTTCCCTCTACGGCGCCCACACGGACAACTTGAGAACTCTTGGTCTGGACAGAGAAATTATCGGTATCAGTGCCAGCGATCACTGGGAAGGAAAGTCCGTATTTTCCTATCATAACGGCCTGGAGAAATTTCTGGCCTTTAGGCCTGATCTGGTTTTTATGCGACCCATGATTGACCGGGGCTATCCCCAGTTAGTGGAGGGGTTGGAAAAGGCCGGGATTACAGTAGCCTCGTTTCAACCTTCCAATGTGGAGGAAATGTTTGATTATTGGGTTTCCCTGGGACAATTGACGGGAAAAACAGACCAAGCCAGGGAAATGGTCCGGCAATTCCAGGATGAAATCGTCCAGATCAAAAAAATCACAGATGCCTTGCCTGACAAAAAACGGGTCTATTTCGAGGCCATTCATTCCCGCATGAAAACCTTCACCCCCAGTTCCATGGCCATATTCGCCCTGGAAGCCGCCGGTGGCGTTAATGCGGCGGCGGACGCTTCATCAGTGAGGGGAACCAACATCGCTTATTATGGCAAGGAACGGATTATATCCAAAGCCGGTGAGATTGACGTGTTCCTCTCCCAAAATGGGGCAATGAACCAGCCCACCATTTCCATGATCATCAATGAGCCGGGATTCGAGGTCATCAAAGCGGTGCAAGAGGGCCAAGTGTTTATTGTGGACGAAAAACTGGTGTCCCGGCCCACCTCGGACCTTTTAAAAGGCGTTCGGGCCATTGGAGAAATCCTTTATCCCCGGGCTTTTGGCAAAGGAGGCGCGCCGTGAAGGGAATCGTTGTGGCAGGCGCCCATAGCGGGTGCGGAAAAACCACCGTCACTCTGGGCCTTATGGCGGCTCTGCGACGCAGGGGCCTGCGCGTTGCGCCGTTCAAGGTGGGGCCGGACTTTATCGACCCAGGGCATCACACCCGGGCTGCGGGCAGGCAAAGCCGTAACCTGGACGGATGGATGCTCCCTCAAAAGGTGAACCGGGAAATTTTCCAACGCCACGCCAGCCAGGCGGATATCGCCGTGGTGGAAGGGGTCATGGGCCTGTTTGACGGATACGACGGCAGGACCGAAGCCGGGTCCACGGCCCAGATGGCCAAATGGTTGGGCCTGCCCGTGCTGTTGGTGGTGGATGCCCGAAGCATGGCCCGAAGCGCGGCGGCTTTGGTCCAGGGCTTTGAAAATTTCGATCCCGCCTTGGAATTCGCGGGCGTTTTGTTCAACAAAGTGGGAAGCCCCACCCACCTGAAATACCTGGAAGAAGCCCTGGAAGGGACGGTTTTCATGCCCTGCCTGGGGGGCCTCATCCGTAATGAAAAGGTTGCTATACCCGAAAGGCACCTGGGGCTGGTGACAAGCGAGGACCACGGTCTAAACCTTAAAACCAGAGCCAATCTATCGGATTTGGTTGAGAAAAGTATAGACCTGGACGCCCTATTGGAGTCTTTGCCGGAAATTGGGGCGATCCAGCCTGCGGCCCGCCCCCCTGTCACGCCCACGGTTCGCATCGCCGTGGCCCGAGACCAGGTATTTTGTTTTTACTACCCCGAAAACCTGGAAATGCTGGAAGCCTGCGGCGGGGAAATCGTCCAATTTTCCCCCCTGACAGACGCCTCGTTGCCTGAAAACACAGATGGCATTTATTTGGGCGGAGGATACCCGGAACTCCATGCCTCCACGTTGGCTGGAAATACTGCTCTAAAAAATCAAATTTTGCAAAAATGCCGTGACGGCATGCCCATTTACGGGGAGTGCGGCGGATTAATGTACTTGTGTAAAACCCTGGAAGACCTGGAGGGGAAAGAGCACGCCATGGCCGGTTGCTTTGATTTCACCTGCCGCATGGCTGCCCGGTTAAGGGCTTTGGGATACCGGGAAATCACTTTCAGCCGCCAAACCATCCTGGGCGAGGCAGGCCTTTGCGCCCGAGGCCATGAATTCCACTATTCCCAACTGGATACCCACGAACGGGAAACCGTGTACGAGGCCCGGGACCGCTCAGGCGGCGTGCGCACGGTGCAGGGATTCCAGGTCAACAACTGCCTGGGCAGTTACCTGCATTTGCATTTCATGAGCCAACCCCGGGCGCCCCGGGCCTTTGTCCAGGCCTGCCTGGAATACAATAAGAAAAGGATTGCTGCTAATGAAACCCCATGAAATCGAAACGCAAAGTTTCGCCATCATTGACCAAGAAGCCGGGGATCACGGATTCAGTCCGGACGCGTGGAAGATTGTCCGCAGGATGATCCATACCACGGCGGATTTTGAATACATCGATATGGCCTGCATCCATCCCCTGGCCATTGAGGCGGGAGTTGCGGCCATCCAAAGCGGCTGCGCCATCATCACCGACACCAACATGGCCCGTGTGGGTATCCGCACGGTTTCCCTGGAGCCTTTCGGATGCGCGGTTTCGTGCTTTATGGCCGACCCCGCAGTGGGCAAAGAAGCCCTGGAACGGGGTGTCACCCGGGCTTATGCGGCGGTGGAAAAGGCCGCCCCCCTCGTCAAAGGCGGCATTTATGTGGTGGGCAACGCCCCCACGGCTTTGCTGCATCTTTTGGATCTCATCCAGGAGGGAGCAGCCCAACCCGCTTTGGTGGTTGGCCTGCCCGTGGGGTTTGTCAACGCGGCGGAGTCCAAGGAAGCCCTGATGCGGACGGGCATTCCCCATATTTCCAACCAGGGCCGCAAAGGCGGCTCCAATATTGCGGCAAGCGTGATCAACGCCCTGGCCCTGATCGCCCGGGAAAGGACTTAGCATGAACCCAGGAACCTTGTACGGAATCGGCGTAGGGCCGGGAGATCCCGACCTCATCACCATGAAGGCAGCCCGGATTTTGGGCGAGGCGGATGTGGTTTTCGCTGCATCTTCCACCAAAAACACCCACAGCCAGGCCGTGGAGATCGCCCGGCCTCATCTTAAAGATTCTGTGTTGGTGCGGATGATTCCCTTTCCTATGACCAAGGACATGGAAACCATGGAATCGGCCTGGGAGAAAAACGCCCTGGAAATCATCGCCACCCTGGAAAAAGGCCTGGACGTCGTGTTTCTCACCCTGGGAGATTGCATGACCTATTCCACCTTCGGATACGTGCTGAGAAACATCCAACGGCTGGCCCCCCACATCACGGTTTGCTCCGTACCGGGAATCACATCCTATCAGGCGGCGGCTTCCAGGCTCAACACCCCGTTGGTGGAAGGGGAGGAATCCCTGACCCTGCTGTCGGGTGTACATGGGGGAGGGCGATTTCGGGAGATATCCCACAATGCGGAAAATGTGGTTTTTCTCAAGGCTTACAAGAACGCCAGCGACATTGCCAAAGCCCTGGACGACGCAGGCATGAGCGCCAACAGCGTGGGCATTGTGAAATGCGGCCTGGAAGGCGAACAGATAATCAACGACGTGAACGAATTCAGGGACAAAAAACCGGATTACTGGACCCTGATTATTTCCAAGAAGGGTAAAAATTTTGTCCCGCAAAAAACAAACCAATAACCCCAAAGCCCTGGCCATAGGGCTGCTCATTACCCTGGCGGCCCTTGGTGTGGGGTTGCTGGCGATCGATGGTCTGGAAGCCGCCAAACTACCCTCCAGGCTGCTGTTGCCCCTTGCCCGGCTGCTATTATTTGTCAGCATTGGACTTGTGGCGGCCCAGGCCATTGATTCCACCCATTGGACCGAAAAACTGGGGTTTTTGGCCGGACCCATATTCCGGTTCGCCAATTTGGGCTCCCATTGCAGCGCGGCTTTTACCACCGCGTTTTTTTCCGGGGTGTCCTCCAACGCCATGCTTCTGGACTTTTACAAGGAAGAACGCATCACAAAAAGGCAGTTGTTCCTTACCAATTTCATCAACCAGTTTCCTGCCTATTTTCTTCATTTGCCAATGACATTTTTTATCGTGGTTCCCCTGACCCGAACCGCCGGGTTGCTTTATTTTACCCTGACCTTTTTTGCGACTCTTTTGAGGACATTGCTTTTTGCGTTGTTCGGTCATTTTTTCATGAAGCCCCAGGCCGCCAGGGCAGGGGAGGGCGGCAACCAGGAAACCGCCCGGGCAAAGGCTTCCCGCAAAAAAAGGAAACCCTTCTGGCCTTCCATCAAGGAAAAACTGCCTGGCCGATTCACCAGAGTAATGGCCTTCGTGGTTCCCACCTATACGGTGGTGTATGTGCTCACCGCCGCCGGGGCCTTCGACGCCCTGGAAGGGTTCATGACCCGGTTTGCGGTGCAGGCCTTTGTCCCGGTGGAATCCCTGAGCGTAGTGGTGTTGAGCTTCGCCTCGGAGTTCACCGCCGGGTTTGCCGCGGCGGGCGCTCTTATGGACGCAGGGACCATCACCGTCAAGCAGACGGTTATCGCCCTGTTGCTTGGCAATATCATTGCCTTTCCCATCAGGGCCATCAGGCATCAATTGCCCCGGTACATGGGGATTTTTTCTCCTGGCATGGGCCTTCAGATGCTGTTGATGGGCCAGGCTTTCCGGGTTGCCAGTATAATTTTAATTGGAACGGTGTACTGGATTGTTGGATAAACCGCGCAAAAAAACGCTCAGGCCGGGATTTACGACCGGCACGGCTGCTGCTGCCTCGGCCAAGGCTGCCTTGATGCACTTGCTCGGCCAGGAAAAGCCCAAGCAGGTTGACGTGGACCTGCTCACCGGAGAAACCCTGACCATTGTAGTGGATTCCGTGGCGAGGGACGGCGCTGCCAGCATCGCCACCGTCATCAAGGACGCGGGGGACGACCCGGACATCACCCACAAGGCCCGGATAGGGGCCAGGGTGAGCCTCCTGCCCGAGCCTGGGCTGGTGATAATAAACGGCGGCAAGGGCGTGGGCATGGTCACCAAGCCCGGCCTGGAAATCCCGCCCGGAGAACCCGCCATCAACCTGGGGCCGCGCAAGATGATCCGGCAATCTGTGGAGCAGGTGCTTGAGGCTCACGACAGGCGGGATGGGGTGCATGTGGAAATCTTTGTGGAAGACGGGGAAATCCTGGCGCAAAAAACGCTGAATCATCGTCTTGGCATCGAAGGGGGCCTGTCTATTTTGGGAACCACAGGCCTGGTAAAGCCCTTGTCCCACGAAGCCTACACCGCCACCATTGCGTCGGCCATGTCCGTGGCCCGGGCCTGCGGGGCCAGGCATGTAGCGCTCACCACAGGTCGCCGCACGGAAAAACACGCCCAGGCGTTTTTCATGGAATTACCTGAGGAAGCCTTTATCCAGATCGGCGATTTTTTTCAGATGTCCATGGAATGTGTGGCGGAAAATGGATTTCCCCGGGCCACCCTGGCGGTCTTTTTCGGCAAAGCCCTTAAAATGGCCCGGGGCTTTCCCCACACCCATGCGGCCAAGTCCAGCCTGACCATGGATTGGCTGGCTGATTTGGCCCGGGAAATTAGTATGGATGAATCCCTGGCTGAAGAAATCTCCCAAGCCAACACCGCCCGTCAGGCGTTCGGCATGGTGTATCCTGATTGTCCTGCTGTATTGGCGAGGGTAGCTGATTTCATGATCCAATCCGCCCAAAATTTTTGTCACGGGGCCGCGCATATCAGGGCGATCATTTTTGACTTTGACGGCAACGTGGCCTTTGACTCGGAAGGACAGGAAGAAAGATTATGACCCGGGAAGATGACAAGATAATAAAACAGGTGCACGTCATTGGCATGGGCCTTTCGCCTCATGACCTTACCCGGACTCACCTGGAACTCATCCACGAGGCCCAGGTGCTGGTGGGGGGTAAACGGCATTTGGAGGCCTTCGCCCATGTCCCGGCTGTGCAGCGGAAAATCGCCAGCCCCATTTCCGGCGTGCTGGATTTCATTCAGGAGAACATGGACACCCGCAAGGTGGTGGTCCTGGCTTCGGGCGATCCCCTGTTTTTCGGCATCGGCAAAACCCTGGTGGAGAGGCTCGGCCCGGAAAGGGTGGTGATCCATCCCAACGTGACCAGCATGGCTGGGGCGTTTGCGCGTCTTAAGCTCCCCTGGCAGGAGGCGGCCTGGGTCAGCCTTCACGGTAAAAAGGGCCTTTCTCCTTTGAAAACCGCCCTGGATGAAAAAGACCTCCTGTGCGTGCTTACGGACCCTGCAAACAATCCGGCTGCCATTGCACAGATGGTGCGGGCGCACGATTATTCCTGGAGAATGTGGGTTCTGGAAAAGCTGGGAACCCCGGACGAAAAAATTTCGGACCTGGACTTCATGCAGGCGGCCTTATCGGACTTTGCCCAGCCCAACGTGGTGGTCCTGCAAAAAGGGGAATTGGGCGATCCCCGCGGCTCCTTGGGCCTGGGAACCCCGGACCATTGGTTTGTCCATGAAAAGGGGCTGATTACCAAGGCTCCGGTCCGGGCCGTCACGCTGTCCTTGCTGCGCCTGGAAAAGCACCATATTCTGTGGGACCTGGGTGCGGGCAGCGGGTCCGTAGGGCTGGAAGCATCCCTGTTTGTCCCCCAAGGTTTTGTTTACGCAGTGGAAAAAAATGCGGACAGAATCAAACAGATTCAGGCCAACATTCAAAGATTTCAGGTGGAAAACCTGTCCGTCATTCATGCTGAAATGCCTGAGGGCCTGGACCAATTGCCCCGACCGGATCGGGTGTTCATTGGCGGAGGGGGTAAGCATTTGCCAGGCATCCTGGACGCGGTGAAAAAGTATTTGAGGCCCGGCGGCAGGGTGGTTGTGAACACCGTGTTGCTGGAAAGCCTGAGCCAGGCCGCCGCCCAATTGGAAGCCATGGAGTTCAAGACCAGCGTCACCCAAATTCAAGTGAGCCAGTCAAGGAAAATGCCTTTTGGGCAGCGTATGGAGGCTTTAAACCCTGTGTGGATCATCGCCGGAGAAAAGGGAAAATAATATGGAAAAACAGCCCATTATATTTTCAGGAGCAGGCCCGGGAGCCCCGGACCTCATCACGGTCAGGGGCATGCAGGCCCTGGAGCAGGCGGATTACATCCTGTACGCGGGCTCCCTGGTGCCGGAAGCGGTGCTCACGTGGGCGAAAAACGGCGCGATCATGGAAACCAGCGCAGGCATGCACCTGGATCAAATGGTGGAACGCATGGTCCTGGCCTACGAAAAGGGGCAAAGGGTTGTCCGCCTGCACACTGGAGATCCATCCCTGTATGGCGCTGTGAGGGAGCAAATGGGCAAGCTGGACGCAATGGACATCCCTTACGAGGTCATTCCCGGCGTGACGGCCGCCTTTGCCGCCGCCGCTGCGCTCAAGGCAGAATACACCGTGCCGGGGATATCCCAGACCCTTATATTCACCCGCATTTCCGGCAGGACCCCTGTCCCGGAACGGGAATCCCTCCTGTCCCTGGCAAGCCACCAGGCTTCCATGGCCATTTACCTGAGTTCCGGCATGGCCGAAGAGGTCGGCGGCATCCTGGCCACGGCATACGGTCCCCGGGCGCCATGCGCCATCGCCTATAAGGTCAGCCACCCGGAGCAGAATATCATCCTCACCTCCGTGGACAAATTGGCCGGAATCATGGAAGAAAATAAAATCAATCGCCATGCCCTGATCATTGCGGGGTCGTTCCTGGAAGCCAAGGGCGCCGCCCAATCGCTCCTTTATTCCAAGCATTTTTCCCACGGATACCGGGAGGAATCATGACCCCATGGTCCGGTAAAAAACTGGCTGTCTGGGCCATGACTCCCCAAGGCGCGGAACTGGCCTTGGGGGTGAAGGAACAATGGACCCATGCGGATGTGTTCCTTTCCTCCAAGCTGGATATCAACGGGGAGCACAAAACGTTTACGTCATTCTCCCATTCTCTTGGACAGGTCTGGAACCAATATGACGGGCATTATTTCATCATGGCCACGGGCATCGTGGTCCGGGTGATCGCCAGCCTGCTCAAAGATAAAACCTTGGACCCGGCTGTAACGGCGGGAGACGAGGCAGGGCGATTCGTCATCAGCCTGGTTTCCGGCCATATGGGCGGGGCCAACGCCCTGGCCCGGGAACTTTCCGCCGCCCTGGACGCCCAGCCGGTCATCACCACTTCCACGGACGTGAACCAGGCCCCCAGCATTGACGTTATCGCCAAGGAGCACGGGCTTTACATCGAGAACAAACGGGCCATCAGGCATGTGAGCATGGCCTATATCAAGGGCCAGGCATTGCCTTTGCACGATCCCTTCAATTTGGTGCGGCCCCATCTCCCCAAATCTTTGGTGGAGCAGCCCCCCATGTTTTCCCCCACCCGGTCAGGGGTGTTTGTGGATTATGCCGTGCGGGATCTGCCCGGACTGGTTTTGATCCTGAGGCCCAAATGCCTGGTGGCCGGGATAGGATGCAGGCGGGGCGTGTCCAAGGAGGAACTGGAAGCCTTCATTCGGGTGGTGTTCCAGGATCAGGGTCTGTCCATCCACAGCCTCGCCCGCATTGTTTCCGTGGACCTGAAGGCGGACGAGCCCGGCCTCAATCAATTGGCAACGGCCCTGGACGCGCCCATCAGTTTTTATTCAACCAACGAACTGGATCAGGTGAAGAGCGTGCCCAATCCCTCTCCCCTGGTGGACAAGCACATAGGAGTCAAAAGCGTATGCGAAGCAGCAGCCATCCTGGCGACAGGGCAAAGGAGTCTGATAGTGACCAAACAGGCCAGCAAAACAGCGACCATAGCCATAGCGGCCATGCCCTTTACATCGTAGGCGCGGGGCCGGGCGAGCAGGCCCATATGTCCGGTAGGGCCAAAGAGGTGCTTGGCTTTGTGGATATTGTGGTGGGCTACAAAACCTACCTGGATATCATAGAACCGGTCATCCAGGGTAAGAAGACCCTGGCCACGGGTATGACAAAGGAGGTTGATCGGGTGGAGGCGGCCATAGACGCAGCCTTGAACGGCCAATCCTGCGCGTTGGTTTCGGGCGGAGATCCGGGCGTGTACGCCATGGCGGGCCTTGTGCTGGAAGTTCTGGCGAACCGGAAAATCGCCTGCAACACCAGCGCGGAAAACAACCTGAAGGTTGAGGTGATTCCCGGCATACCCGCCCTGTGCGCCGGAGCAGCCTTGCTGGGGGCGCCCCTGACCCACGATTTCGCCGCCATCAGCCTGAGCGATTTGCTCACCCCTTGGGAATTGATCGAAAAACGCCTTGCCGCAGCAGCCTCGGCGGATTTCGTCATTGTCATCTACAATCCTAAAAGCAAAAAGCGGGACTGGCAGTTGAACAAAGCCCGGGAGATTATCCTGGAACATCGACCCGGAACCACGCCCGTGGGCGTTGTGACCGGAGCCATGCGGGAGAACCAGCGGATCCAACTAAGCTCCCTGGAGAATTTGCATATGGCGGATGTGGATATGCAAAGTATTGTGTTTGTGGGAAATTCGTCAACATTCATCTACGGGGATCTCATGATCACCCCCCGGGGTTATAGTAAAAAGTACGATATATGAGCCCTCAAAACAAAAAAGCAAAATGCCTGGCCGCCTTTGGCACCGGCTCGGACGTTGGAAAAAGCGTGGTCGCCACGGCCTTGTGCCGCATCCTGTCGGACCGGGGATACAATGTGAGCCCGTACAAGGCCCAGAACATGTCCAACAACTCCGGGGTGACTCCCGAAGGGCTGGAAATGGGCCGCGCCCAGATTGTGCAGGCGGAAAGCGCCCGCATCCCCCCCCATGTGGACATGAACCCGGTGCTGCTCAAACCCGTCAGCCAGGTGGGGTCCCAGGTGGTTCTCTTGGGGAAGGTGCTCCAGGATTTTTCCGCCGTCCAATACCACAAGGAAAAAGCCCGGCTGTTCGACACCGCCTGCCAGGCCCTGGACCGCCTGCGGGCTGCTCATGACGTGGTGGTCATGGAAGGTGCCGGGTCCTGCGCCGAGGTCAACCTCATGCCCCGGGACATTGTCAATTTGCGCATGGCCGCTTATGCCGGGGCGCCCGTGATCCTGGTGGCGGACATCGACCGGGGCGGGGTGTTCGGCCAGATAGTGGGCACCCTGGCTTGTCTGGAAAAGGAACAGCAGGACCAGATTGCCGGGTTTATCATCAACCGGTTCCGGGGCGACATTTCCCTTTTCAAAGACGGCGTGGCGTGGATCGAGCAAAAAACCGGCAAAAAGGTTTTTGGCGTGTTGCCTTGGTTCGACCATTTTCATATCCAGTCCGAAGACTCGGTGGTTATCGAGCACCCGGAAACCCGGTGCGATCCCCATCAAACCCCCACCGTCATGGTGGTGCGGATGCCCCATATTTCCAATTTTACGGATTTTGATCCCCTGTTCCAGGTTCCGGGCCTGGGAGTGGATTTTGTGGAAAGGGTCCGGGATCTTTCCCCCTACAAGGCCGTGATCCTCCCGGGCTCCAAAAGCACCCGCAACGATCTGGACTGGCTGGAGCAAACCGGCTGGACCGCCAAAGTCCGGGAATACGCCCGAAACGGCGGCCATGTGCTTGGGATCTGCGGCGGATACCAGATGCTCGGCCAGGAGGTCCAGGACCCCGAAGGCCTGGAAGGCAAGCCCGGCGCTACACAAGGCCTGGGCCTGTTGCCCCATGTGACCGCGCTCAAGGCCCCCAAAACCACCACGCTCACCCGGTTTGAATGGGACGGGGTTCAGGGCGCTGGTTATGAAATCCACATGGGTCAGACCGCCCTGTCCGAGGATATCGGCATGGAAAAGTCTTGCGCCCATGGCTTGCTCAAGGTCCTGGAACGCAACCAGCAGCCCTGCCAGGATCACGACGGCGCGGTTTCCGAAAACGGCCGGATTATGGGTACGTACATGCACGGGCTTTTTGACGCCCCGGCCATCCTGAAAAAATGGCTCAAGGGCCTGGGGCTGGAAGCACTGGAAGTCCGGGACGAATCGGGTATGCAGGCAAGGAACCGGCAGTATGATTTGTTGGCCCGGCATTTTGAAAAGCATGTGGATGTGGACGCTCTCATCAAGGAGTATCTTCAATGAACGAATCTGTTTTTATCGTAGGAGGGTGCCGGTCGGGCAAAAGCACCATCGCCCTGGATTTGGCGGACGGCCTGCGTTCCACGGAAAAAATATTCATCGCCACCTGCCAGCCCCTGGACGAAGAAATGGAAGACCGGGTGGCAAGGCATCAGGCGGACCGGGGTCCTGAATGGAAAACCGTGGAGGAGCCCCTGGCCCTGCCCATGGTTGTGGAGGAAATGGCCCGGCCCGGCAAGGTGATTCTGGTGGATTGCCTGACCCTGTGGATTTCCAATCTGGTGCTGGCGGATCATTCCCGGGACCAGATAGAGGAACACGCAACGAATCTTGCCCGCATCATTCAAAATTCTCCCTGCCCGGTGATTCTGGTTTCCAACGAGGTAGGGGCCGGGATCGTGCCGGAAAACGCCTTGGCCCGCCAATTCCGGGACGCGGCAGGCAAGGTTAATCAGATCACTGCCAAGGCCTGCGGCCAGGTTTTGTGGGTGGTGGCGGGTATTCCCGTTTCAATCAAAGGAAAAACAATATAATCATGAATTTTAGCCGATTAACCCAAAATTTGCGTCTGAGGGAAAGGCTGAACGGGCTTCAAGGAGCTCTGCAATTCCTCACCACCCTGCCTGCGGGAAAACCCGCCGCCTTTGACGCTTCAGCCATGGTTCCCTGGTTTCCCGTGGTTGGGCTTATCCTGGGATTTATAGTGGCCCTGTTTGACTCTGCGGCCCTCCATGTCTGGTCTCCTCCTGTGGCGGCGGTGTGTGATGTCATTTTGCTGGCGGCCTTGTCCGGGGCCTTGCACCTGGACGGCCTGTCAGACACGGCGGACGGCATATTTTCCCATCGGCCCCGGGAAAGGGCTTTGGAAATCATGAAGGACAGCCGCATTGGGGTCATGGGTCTGGTCGCCGTGGCAGCCTGCCTGGGTCTCAAGTGGGGCGGCCTGGCCGGGCTGGAAGGGCATAGGTTTTTGGGCATCATGGCGACTCCCGCCCTGGCCCGGGGCAGCATGCTTTTCGGCATGCGGTTTTTGCCCTATGGCAGGCCAAGCGGCACGGGCAGTTCGTTTTTCGACAAACCCCTGCCAGCCCGAGCCTTTTATCCTCTCTGCATCCCCCTGTTCCTGTGCATGATGGCGGGCGCTGCCGGTTGGATGGCCATTTTGGGCTTCGCCGTCGCCACGTGCGCCCTGCTGGCATTTTTTAAGGCGAAAATGGGCTGCATCACCGGCGATATGTTGGGCGCCATGGGCGAAGTCAACGAGGCCCTGGCCTTGCTTATTCTTTCAGGAGCCTGGACATGATTATCGGACACGGGGGCAACATGGCCCAAGCCGCCGCCAGGGCAGGCCTGGACGCGGCGGACATTACGGACATGAGCTCCAACACCAATCCCCTGGGACCCATGCCCGGCATGTTGGAGCATCTGAAAAATTCCATGGA
Organism: Desulfatibacillum sp.; assembly: GCA_016342355.1. Lineage (GTDB taxonomy): Bacteria > Desulfobacterota > Desulfobacteria > Desulfobacterales > Desulfatibacillaceae > Desulfatibacillum. The sequence goes on along the minus strand of JAEINP010000006.1, from coordinate 117,837 downwards.
TGCCGTCACCAACCTGCCCGAGGCCGATTCCCGGGCCGTGGTGCAGGCATTCGCCGGAATGAACGGCCTGGACTCCGCCAGCATCCTGGCAGCCGGGGGCACCACCCAGTTTATCTATTCCCTGCCAAGGCTTTTTCCCGCAGGCAAGGCCCTCATCCTTGGCCCCACGTATTCGGACTATGCCGACGCCTGCGCCATGAATCGTGTTCCTGTCACCTGGGCCTTCCCGGAGGACGGGCGTGATTTTGCCCATGATTTTGACATGATTGTTAAAATTGCGGGGGATCACGACTTTGTTTTTTTATGCAATCCCAACAATCCCACGGGCAACCTGTATGCTCCGGATACAATCCAATGGTTTGCGAAAAAATGCCCGAATACGGTGTTTGTGATGGACGAATCCTACCTGCCTTTTGTGGCGGAATCCTCCGCCCTGACCATGGCGGGAACCAGCCTGCCCAACGTGCTAGTGCTGAGTTCCTTCTCCAAAATTTTCAAGGCGCCTGGCCTACGCATTGGTTTTGCCATCGCCCCCAAAGGTTTGAAGGAAAAGCTGGAAACCTTTCAATTGCCCTGGAGCGTGGGCAGCCTGGCCCAGGAAGCGGTATTGTTTGCAGCCAATAACCAGGATGCGGCCCTGGCGTATATTGAAAAGACAGCCGCCTTTGTGGCTCAGGAAAGAAAAACCATGGAGGACACAGTGCGAGGCAAGACCGGGATTACCCCGTATCCAGGGGTGACGCCCTTTGTGCTGTTCCACTTGCCGCCAGGGTTGAAATCCCAAACGGTTTGGGAGGCCATGCTGCAACAGGGCATTTTGGTGCGGGATTGCGCCAATTTCCAGGGCCTCGGCCTCCAATTTGTGCGCGTGTCCCTCAAGAACAGCCAGGCCAACGCCCGAGCCGCAGAAATGTTGGTCACCCTGGCGACTGATGCGGGCATGAAAGGGGGCGACTGATGCCCGCTCAATCCCTGGTCTTGTGGCAGACCCTTGGACTGGCCTTTTTGCTGGACATGATCCTGGGAGATCCCCAACGGATGCCCCATCCCATCCGGTTTATGGGCTGGCTGATCCAAAGGCTTGAAAAACCCTTTCGCCGCCTGCCTGCGTCTTCCGTGGTTGCAGGAGGGCTTTTCGCCCTGTTCCTGGTTGGTTTCATCCTTTTGCTTACATGGCTGCTTCTTGCTCTGGCTCAAGGGATTCATCCCTATCTGAAAAGCGCCCTGGAAGTTCTCTTTCTTTATTATTGCATGGCCCCGCGGTGCCTGGACAAGGCCGCCAGGGATGTGGAAAAACCCCTGCGCCAGGGCAATGTGGAAAAGGCCAGGCGCGAACTGTCCATGATCGTTGGGCGGGAAACCCGGAATCTAACCCCCATGCAAATCTGCCGGGCCGCCATTGAAACCGTGGCGGAAAACTTTGTGGACGGCGTGCTTTCCCCCCTTTTCTGGATTGCCTTGGGCGGCGCCCCCGCAGCCATGGCATTTAAGATGATCAGCACCCTGGACTCCATGGTGGGCTACAAAAATAAGCAATACCTCCTGTTCGGCAGGGTTTCCGCACGCCTGGACGACGCGGCGAATTTCATCCCGGCCCGCTTGTCCGTGCCGGTCATCGCCCTGGCCGCTTGGACATTGGGCCTTTCTCCCAAAAAGTCTTTCAGGACCGCCGTGCTGGAAGGCAACCATCATAAAAGCCCCAATGCAGGCTATCCCGAGGCCGCCTTTGCCGGCGCCCTGGAAATCAAGCTAAACGGTCCAGCGATGTATCACGGCATTCCGGAGGACAAACCTTTCATAGGCAGCCGGTTTGGCGACCCCACGGTAAATCACATAAAAATGGCCCGCCGCCTTATGCTGATGGCTTCCCTGCTTGGTGTGGCCATAACAGGATGGATATTGTTTATTATTAAATAATTACCCCCCATCCTGTCCTTCCCCCGCAAGGGGGGAAGGGACTAAGAGTTAACGAAGTTGACCTCCGAGAATCGATCGGCCAGTTGCGTACTTGATGAAGCAACATTGTTATTATCGAATGATAGGTTAAGAAGGAGCACGAAGTGGACAGTGATATTTTGAATTTGGAAGAAATACTGAAAGAAATTCAGCCTCCTGATGAGTCAATCATAGCCCTAGCGCGGGAGCACACCGCCAAGCTGGCCCTGCCTCCCCGGGCGTTGGGAAGGCTCCACACCATGGGGGAACGCCTGTGCGGGATCGTCCGCAGCCTCAACCCCATCATGGACTCCAAGGCCGTGGTGGTCATGGCCGGGGATCACGGCATCGTGGAGGAAGGCGTGAGCGCCTTTCCCCAGGAAGTCACCGGGGAGATGGTCAAGAATTTCCTGGCGGGCGGCGCGGGCATCAACTGCCTGTGCAGGCATGTGGGCGCCCGGGTGATTGTGGTGGACATGGGCATGAAGACGGACCCGGAATCCTTGGGGCTTAAGGCGGGCGAGACATTCTTCTCCCACAAAATCGCCCCTGGCACGGCCAACTTCGCCAAAGGCCCGGCCATGACCCGGGAACAGGCCAAAGCCGCCATCCTGCATGGTTTTCAAAGGGCGAGCGCCTTGTTTGACGAGGGCGTTTGCCTGTTGGGCGCCGGCGACATGGGCATAGGGAACACCACCCCATCGGCGGCCATTGGCGCTGTTCTGACCAAGGCCAGTCTGGACGATATGACAGGCCGGGGCACCGGAGTGGACGACGCAGGCCTGCAGCGAAAAAAGGCAGCCATTCAAAAGGGGATTGAGCTCAACCGGCCTGATCCCCTGGACGGCCTGGATGTGCTGTCCAAGGTGGGCGGGTTTGAAATCGGCGGCATTGCAGGGTGCATCCTGGCGGCGGCTTATCACAACAGGCCCGTGGTCATTGACGGGTTTATTTCCACAGCCGGAGCCCTCATCGCCCACGCCCTGTGCCCCACGGCGGCCCAATATATGTTTGCGGGCCATTGTTCCGAGGAACCCGGGCATAAAATCATGCTCAAACACCTGGGCCTGGAGCCTATCCTGGACCTGGGTCTCAGGCTGGGTGAAGGCACGGGCGGGGCTTTGGCCATGAACATCCTGGATGCTTCGGTCAAAGTGTTCCGGGAAGTCCTGACCTTCGACCAGGCCGGGGTTTCCGGTAAGGAAATCTAAGCCGGGTTTGCGTAGGGCCGCAGCACTTTCAGGGATCGTTCAAAATGCTTTTGGCTGAAAATCTCCAGGGTGCACACCCTTTCCGGTTCTGAATCCTTGTTGATGCGTTCCATGAGTTCATTCAGCAGGGCAGGGTCCACATGAGAGATGTCCGTGTGGTCCTTGCCCTGGTTTACTCCGTGAAGGTGCAAGACCCTGGCCCTGGCCAGGTATTTGTCCAGATGGTCCTCCACATCATATCCCCCGATAATCAGATGCCCGATATCCAGGCAAATAGACAAGTTTAAATCCCACACAATATTTTCCACCATGGAAAAGGGGTAGTCCAGGGTTTCGATGCAGATGTCACGGGGCTCCGCAATGGAGAGGATTTCTGTCAATGACTTGACATGTTGGGCCGTCCAGGCCGCCGGATCGTTGACAGGCTTTTTGCCCCGCTTTTCCCCGTGCAGATGGCAGATGTAGGCGAAAGGCGCCACTGGCGCCACTGGCGCCATGCGGTCCATCACCCTTTTAATCTTTTCCACGGAAGACCGGCGGATGGCTTCGTCCGTGCTGCCTGTCCAGGTGTCCAGGGGCAGGTGCACAGTATAAGAGAGGCCCTTGTCATCAGCAATATTCCGTAATTCCTTCACTTGTTCGTGGGTGGGAATGTTGGATATTTCATCGGATTGGAACAGGACCAGTTCCACGTCGTCAATTTTGTCGGCCAAAAAGACAATATTGGGCAGGACATCGTCGGGAATGATATAGGACGTTGTGCCAAGGCGGAATGAAAAACTTTTTTTTAAGGAAACGGAATCATTACTTGTGTTGTTCATGGAATTCTTTCTTTGCTGTAATTTTATTTCTTTCACAGGCCTATGACCTTGTTTTTGCTATAATGATTTACTGCAACAGTAAAGGCAATTCTCCTTTTTTGTATTCCTCATTAACGCGGGTATGTGCGCTGTTTCGAGGGTTCCCTGGTTTTTTCAGTCATAATGTCCGGGAGTTGGATTCCATCGGTACAATGCTTGCATCGGCATTTGACTGAAAGCCCTTGTCATCCGTCAGGCTTGCAAAGATCGGATTGATTTTTAGGGTAACTGCCTATTCCGGAGGGTTGTATGAAGCGAATTGTTTTGTGGGTAATGCTGATGGTTTATATTTTTCCTTTTTCCTCCCTGGCCATGGAGAGATTCGATATCGTGACCACCGAGGAAATGCACGCCATGCTGAAAGACCGGGAGGAGGGGAAGATGGATTTCCTGTTGGTGAACGCCCTGGATGAGCTTCTTTTCCGGAATGAAGCCATTCCCGGCTCCATCAATGTTCCCTGGGCCAATACGGAGGGTGCGGTACACCGCCTTGGCGACAATAAGGATCGTCCCATAGTTATATATTGCAAAGGATACCGGTGAGTTTTTTCCTACAAGGTGGCGGTCGCCATCAAGGATTTAGGTTTTTCCAATATCAGGATATACAACGGAGGGCTCAAGGATTGGGCGAAGGCCGGGTATGAAATAGAAAGCCAGGAGCCCCTGCCGGAGTATGAGGGGTCTTACATGGAGGCTCAGGAACTCCTTGCGCTCATCCGTCGAACCGATATAGAAGATTGCAAGGACAAGCAAGGCAATCCCTTGTTCACCATTCTGGATTACAGGACGGAATTGGTGCACAACGAGGGTAAGGACCTGCCTGTAATCAGTACGAAATGCCCCCAGTTGGTCATGCTTCTGGATGATTTTGCCGACCCAGTTAAACGCGATACAATTCCCCGCACTGGAACGGTTATCCTGGTAAGCGAAACCGGAAATCGGGATCCCTTTGCCATGCGCTACCTTCATAACCACGGGTACGACAATATTGTGGGCCTGCGTTTTGGGATGCGGGCCTGGATTAAAGCAGGATATCCAGTGGAAATGAGCCGTTAAATCCCCGTCAACCGGGGGATATGTGCAGGGAAGATAGACGTATGGCAGGCTTTTCAGGTAGATCGTTACGAAGTGTTTTGTGGACTGGGGTGAGCATCATCTTTGTGTTCTTTTTCCTGCTCGTGGCAAACCTTTGGTTGACCTTCCAATCCAACAAAGCCTTTGAAAATTTGTATTACATTTCCGGCGCCAAGGATTCGTTTTACGCCCTGACCCTGAGTGAAGACATAGCCCTTAGGGACCCCTCCCATTATAAGGATGTTGGTGCGAAATTGGAGCTTCTGGAACTCAGGTGCTCCCAGTGCCACGAATCCCGGCAACAACAAGTCCTTGGCAAACGGGAAGGCCTTTTTGAAGAGTTGTATTCCATAACCCGGGAATCGGAAAATTCCTATTTTCTGGTGCGGGACCGATTCCTGGACCTGCTGGCCAGCGTCAAGTATATCCACCAGCATCATATCGTTTATATACGCAACATGATGGAAAGGGGAGAGACAACCCCGGGGTACGGCGCCGAGGATGACTTCAAACGAAGTTCTGTCAAATCCGCTTCGGAAGTGGATATTCTGGAGGCGGCCTCGACCATCCAAACCAGCCTTTTCGACACCTTTGGCATCTTTCATGCCATGGAGCAGGGCAGGCAGGTTTTTGAGGTGGAAAAAGCCTTCAAAGCCCGTATCGAGGAATTTTACGCCACGGTCAATGCTTTTGAGGACTATTCCCTGGACGCCCAGGACGGCATTTTGGTGGAAGAACTTCTCCTTATGGGAAGGGGGTTCGAGAAATCCTTTGAAAATCTGCTGCTGATGGAAAGCCGAAAAAAGGAGCTGCAAAGCCGTTTGAATTTCGAAAGCGAGGAGGTCAAAACCCTGTTGGCGGGCCTTACTTCGGATTTCGCCAGTCGCTATGAAGGAGGGAAACATAACACCCGTCTGCTCCAGTTATTGGCCCTGGTCATTGCGGCCATCTTTGTGGTCCTGAATTTTTTGATTGGCAGAAGGATCATCAACGAAACCCAGCGCATAGTCAGGGAAACCGTCCGCATCGGCCAGGATGTTTCGTACAAGATTCCCTGGGGAGTCAGGACGTTTCGGGAATTTGACATCGTACTCCAGACCTTGAACTCCATGGCTGGCAGGCTTTACAGCAACCTTTCCCGCCTGGAAAAATCCCGGGAATACCTGGAAGACAGGGTAGAGGAACGAACCCGGGAATTGCGCTTGGCCAACGAGCAGCTTATCGACGAAATGGCGGACCGGCGGCGCGCCCAGGACGCCCTTGCCGAAAGCGAGGAACGCCTGAAAAGCATGCTGGATAACATCAGCGCCGGCATCATCATTGTGGATGCGGAAACCCGCAGGGTGGTCAACGCCAATCCCTTTGCCCAAAGGCTGCTGGCCTCGGACGGCAAAAGCCTTGTGGGGCGGCGGTGGCAGGATTTTGAAGAAATTTCCGAAACCTCCCGTGAGTTGGTCCGGAATTCCCGCTCAGGAGGACAGGAAAAAACCCTTCTGGATATGCGGAAACAGCCCGTGAATGTGCTTTCCACGGTTATTCCCCTGGTTCTGGACGGAAAAAACCACCTTCTGGAGAGTTTTATTGATGTGCGCCAGTTGAAAGAGGCCCAGGAAAAACGCAGGGAATTGGAAACCCAGTTGGAACGATCCCGCAAAATGGAGGCCATCGGCACATTGGCCGGCGGGATAGCCCATGATTTCAACAATATTTTGGCTGCCATAATCGGGTATGGGGAACTGGTCGCCTTTGACCTGGGGCCCGCCCATTCCTCCTACCCCCATATCCAACAGGTCCTGCAAGCTTCGGACAGGGCGAAAAAGATTATCCGCCAGATTCTGGCTTTCAGCAGACGAAGCGAGCCGGAGCAAATCCTCATGCACATGGAAAACGTGCTGGATGAGGTGATTACCCTTATCCGGGCGTCCTTTCCCAGCACCATTACCGTGCGGAAAATCGTCCTGTGTGACAACGACAGAATCATGGGAGACTCCAGCCAGCTCCATCAGGTGCTGATGAATTTGCTCACCAATGCCCGCCATGCCGTCCCCGAGGACAATGGCGTGGTGGAGATCACCCTGGAATCCGAAGAAGTGACCGATCACGAATGGGCCGCCACACATTCCATCATTCCCGGCCCCTTTTTCAAACTCTCGGTCTCGGACAATGGCCAGGGCATGGATGAAGCCACCCTCCAAAGAATCTTTGATCCCTATTTCACTACCAGGGAAAAGGGAAAGGGCACGGGCATGGGACTGGCCGTGGTGGAAGGGGTGGTCACCAGCCATTTCGGAACTATTACGGTGAACAGTTCCCCGGGCCTGGGAACCACATTCAGTATCTGGCTGCCTGCTGTTTACGGGGAGGATGAGGATCTTCTGCCCGATGACTGCGCCATTCTTAAGGGTTCCGAATCCATCCTTTTTGTGGATGACGAGGAAATGCTGGTCAAATTCGGGGAGAGGATGCTCAGCGTCCTGGGCTACAAGGTCTTTGCCTGCACAGACCCCCTGGAAGCCCTGGAGCGTTTTAAGGAAAATCCCATGGCATTTGATCTGGTAATTACGGATATGACCATGCCCGGGCTTACCGGAGATAAATTGGCGGCTGAAATGCTAACCATCCGTCCGGATCTGCCCATTATCCTGTGTACGGGTTACAGCCGGAATATTTCGCGGAAAATAGCAAAGGAAATAGGCATTCGCTCCACTTATCTCAAACCCCTGCTTACCAAGGAGTTTTCCCAGGCCATCCGACAAGCCCTGGATATGCCTACCCCCGGACCCCGAAATGAATCGTAGCGGCAGAGCTTGCCCTGCATTGGCGTGGTAAATTGGTATCAGTCATAAACCATGACCCCCTGATTCTTGTTAGGGATTTACCCCTATGAAAGTTTTCGGGACACGCGTTCAAGGGGATCCTGACGGTAATATTCCTTCAAAACACGATAAAGGTCCGGAGCATGTTTAACCATTAAACGCGGTTGCTCGAAGAACTGCTCCGTGGCCACGGCGAAAAATTCCGCTTCGTTAGTGGCGCCGTATGCATTGAGGAAAGATTTCTTTCCCTTTTCAGTGTCGTGTTTGAGACGCAGATATTCATCCGAACAGGTGCGAACCCAGTCGTGGTATTCCGCCCGGTCGCGCAGGGGAGGCGTCCCGTCGGCGGCTCCGTCAAGCATGTCCAGTTTGTGTGCGAACTCATGGTAAATCACGTTGTGACCGTCCTCAGGATGGCGTCCGCCGCTAAGGCCAGCATCCCAGCTAATAATCAAGGGGCCGCGCTGGAATGCCTGCCCGATAATGGGATGCCCCAACTCCACGGGATTGAATGAGTTCTGAAAAAAACCTGCCTTGCGTGGAGGCGGAACAACCGTAGAGGGATAGACGATGATGGAGTTGACATTCCGGTAGTAATTGTGGGGCAGGCCCAGAAGAAGCAGGCAGGCCTGGGCCGAGATCGTGACACGGATTTCATCGGTAAGTTCAAGCCCCCCACCGCCTTCCCATTTTTTTTCGGCGATAAATACCTGGATCAGGGAATGGAGGTGAGTCCGCTCGTCATTCTCCAGCATGCTGTAATGGGCGACATTCCGACGGATTATCTCCTCCCAGGAGGATGGGAAAGGAACCTGTGTGAGCTTCTTGCGGCGACGATTGATAAACCATTGAAACATTGCTCTCCATTCCTCTTTCCTGAAAATATTGATACTTACATCGGCCGCATCCAAAGGCCCGGAGTTGTCGGGGTTCGGCTGTTTTGACAGGAGTCTGTATTAACCGGGGCAGCTTTTCATAATCACGGCCAAAATGATGTCCGCCTTCCATCCGGATTATGGGTGATCCCTATCCGGGGAGGTCCCTGCGGTTTTGGGCCTGGAGGGCGGCCATGCGGATCGCGGCCTCCAGGCTGCCCGGGTCGGCCTTGCCTGTCCCTGCGATGTCGTAAGCTGTGCCGTGGTCCACCGAGGTGCGGATAATGGGCAGGCCCAGGGTGGTGTTCACCCCGTCGTGAAAATGGATCATCTTGAAAGGGATGAGCCCCTGGTCGTGATACATGCAGACCACGGCGTCCCACTTGCCTTTTTGGGCATGGTAAAAAAGCGTGTCTGCGGGAAGGGGACCGTCCAGTTGAATATCCGTTCCCTGAAAATGCTCCATGGCCGGGATGATGATATCTTTTTCCTCGTTGCCGAAAGCCCCTTCCTCTCCGGCATGGGGATTGAGGGCCGCTACGGCCAGCCTGGGCCGTGCAATCCCGAATCGCTCCTGCAAAGCCTGGCCGGTGACCTCGATGGTGGAGATTATTTTTTCACGGGTTACGTGGGCCGGCACCCGGGTCATGGCCATGTGAATGGTTACCAAAACCACCCGAAGCCTGTCCCCTGCAAGCATCATTACATATCGGTCCGTGTTCGTCCTTTGTGCAAGCAGTTCCGTGTGGCCCGCATAGTCATAACCCGCGGCATGCATGGCTGCTTTTTGAATAGGACCGGTTGTAACCGCCTGTATCCTGTTTTCTTTGGCAAAATCCACGGCTGAGGTGATGTATTTCACCATGGCGTCCCCGGTGAGGGCGCAAGGAGTCCGGGGTGCAAGCTGGTCCGGGTCCAGGTCAGAGACCGGCGCCACGTCAACCAGTCCGGGGTTGTAAAGACCGGCCTCGGGCGTGTCCGCTCTCCTGAAAGCAAGGTTTGCCCCCACAATGGCTGCGGCCCTTTCCAATACCCGTACATCCCCAAAAACAAGGGGATGGCACAGCGCGTAAATTTCCTTTTTATTCAAAACTTTAGCTATGATTTCAGGGCCGACCCCCACTGGGTCGCCCATGGTAATTCCGATTATGGGTAAAGATTTCATGATAATCACCTCCTATGGCGAATCATAGAGCAGGTTCCTTGTGATTTCAAGGCCCTAAATACGCTCATGAGCTTTAACAAGCACTTTAACGATGATCCGGGGCATGATCATTGATTTCGTCTACTCTGGTATAGGTTTTTTCGATAAAGATTTTTTTTGAAAATGAAAGAAAATATAATCTGGCCCAAAGTACAATGTTTTCAAAGCCCAAGAGCTTTATGGGGAGAAATCGAGAGACTGTATTTCAAAAATTGGAGAAAATCGAAGTAAATAGTTGATTTTAAGAGATCGCATAATTGTTAATAACTTCACATCGGCGTGGATGTTACCAATATGCTTGGGAAAAAAAACAGCATGGAAAACAGGTGTAATTTTGGTACTTTAAGACCCTCTAATAAATATATTGTTAGGAATTCAATTGGTTAGTATTAGGCTTCCTGTGTGGACATCCTAAAACAGTTTGATTTGAAAACCGCTCTCATCCGAGTTGACCAAAAAGGGGCCTGGGTCTTATAACGCTATCAACGCTTGGGTCACTTCGGCCCGCTTCTGAAAAATATCAAAAAATATCTGAAATCATTCCCATTTGGATTTGGCGTCGCCATGCTGGGACGTTTATTTCCAAAAAATCGGCCGGGTACTGAAGGGCTATTGTAACACAGCCTGCGGATAGTTTTTCTTAATTTTCCGAAGCAGCCAAAAAAATCAAACACAGTGGTTGTTGGAAAAGGGATAGCCAAACCCCGACATAACCGCACAGGATACTTTTGCGGCTCCGGGCTGGTCCCATAATCGTAAACCTTTTAAGAAATGTAGGGTATATCCATGATGACAGATTCTATGCGGCTTGTGTGGGAAAAGGCCAAGGAAGCCATCCGTTCGCAGGTGCCGGATCAAGGATATTTCATGTGGATTGATCCGTTGCGGGTGGTCAAGGCAGCCGGGGATTCCGTGGTGCTTGGCTGTCCCAACCCCTTGGCTAAAAAATGGTTGACGGATCATTATTGCGGACTGTTGGAGTCTGCGATTCAGCAGGTGGTCCAACGGCCTATGAAAGTACTTCTGGAAGTGGCGGTGGGCACCACGGAGGCGCCCCTGATTCAGGAGCCGCCCACCCAGGTCTGCCTGCCGGCCCTGGATATTGCCCGCCCCAGCGCGGGAAGGATGCTCAACCGCGATTTCACCTTTGACAGCTTTGTGGTGGGGGACTGCAACGACTTTGCCTATTCGGCGGCTCTGTCCATGTCATCCAGACGCTCCAAGCTCCATGCGCCTTTGTTTCTCCTGGCCCAGACCGGGCTGGGAAAAAGCCACCTGTCCCAGGCCGTGGGGCATCAGGTAATCCGCGAGAACCCGGAAGACAGGGTCTTCTACATTACTGCCGAAGATTTCACCAATGAAATGATCCACTCCCTCCACAAGGGAACCATTTCCGCATTCAAGGAAAAATACCGCCGAAAATGCGACACCTTAATCCTGGATGATGTCCACTTTTTAAGCGGAAAGGACCGGACCCAGGACGAACTGGCATTCACCCTGGACTCCCTCATGGAATCCAACAAACGTTTGGTCTTCACCAGTTCCTATCTGCCTTCTGAAATCCCCAAGATGCACGATTCCATGCGCTCCAGGCTCAATGCCGGCATCATCTCCAGCCTGGAAGCCCCGGATTTCAGAATGCGAATGCGCATTGTCCAGCGCAAGGCCCGCCTGTCAGGGATCATCCTGCCCCCGGAAGTGGCCGAATACCTGGCCTCCGAACTGACCGGCGACATCCGCCAGTTGGAAAGCGGAATTAAGGGCCTGGCCGCCCGGACTTCCCTCATGGGCAGGGGAATAGACATGAGCATGGCCCGGGAAGTGGTGGGAAATATCGCCCGCAATAAAAAAGCCTTGACTCTGGGCGCTATAACAAAGATGGTTTGCAGGTATTACCGGGTTACCGAAGAGGATTTGCGGTCCCGGTCCCGGAAACAAGTCATATCCAGGCCCAGGCAGATCGCCATGTACCTTGGAAGACGCTATACGGATCAGTCCCTCCAGGCCATTGGCCGGTGTTTTAACCGATACCATGCCACAGCCCTCCATGCCGTAGGCGTGGTGGAACGCCACCTGCGGGAAAGCGGAGATCTTAAAGAGCCAGTCCTTTTCCTGTGCGGGAAAATTGAATCCGGGGAATTTTAAAAACCTGACGATATCTTTTTTCACGCAGTCTGAAGCTGCCCTTCGGGACTCCCTCGCAGCCTGCTGCGGGGGAGGCCTTTTTGCACTATGCCCATTGACGCATCCATATTAAAAAACCTTAAAAAAATCATCGGCCCCAAGCATGTCCACGATGCGTGGCATCAGCGGGCCGCCTATGCCTATGACGCCTCCAATCGGGAATTCGTGCCCGACGCCGTGGTCTTTCCCTCCACTACGGCCCAGGTGGCTGAAATCATCCGGCTGGCCAACCTCAATTCCTTTTTTGTGATTCCCAGGGGCGCCGGCACAGGCATGACCGGCGGGGCTCTGGCTGTGCAGGGAGGCATCATGATGCCCATGACCCGCATGGATCAGGTGCTTTCCATTGACCCGGCCAATTTGGTGGCGGATCTGGAACCCGGCGTGGTCACCGGCGATTTTCAAAAAATGGTGGAAGCCCAGGGGCTTTTCTATCCCCCGGACCCGTCCAGCTCCGCCTATTGCACCATGGGCGGTAACGTGGCCGAATGCGCAGGCGGCCCTAAAGCCGTCAAATACGGCGTGACAAGGGACTATGTCCTGGGCCTGGAAGCCGTCACAGGCGCGGGTGAAATCATCAAAACAGGCGTGCGCACAGCCAAGGGCGTGGTGGGCTACGACCTCACCCGGCTCATCACCGGGTCCGAAGGCACCCTGGCGGTCATCACCCGGATCACCGTGCGTCTCCTTCCCCTCCCGGAATCGGTGCGCACCATCACTGCTGTGTACGATAAAATCGACGATGCCGCCAAAACTGTGGCCGCCGTGTTTTCCGCAGGCGTCATCTGCCGGAGCATCGAATACCTGGATCAGGCAGCCATAGGATGCGCCGAAAGCCACCTGGGCATTGGCCTGCCCACGGACGCCGAAGCCATTCTCCTCCTGGAAGTGGACGGAGACCCCCAACAGACCGAACGGGCCGCTGAACGGGTGGTGAAGGTCTGCCAGGACAACCATGCCCGTAAGGTGACTGGCGTGGGCGACGCCGCCGAGGCCGCCAATCTCTGGAAAGCCCGCAAGGGCCTGTCTCCGGCCCTGTTCAAATACGGCCCCCATAAAATCAACGAAGACATTGTGGTGCCCCGCACCAAAATTCCCGACGTGGTGCGTAAAATCAACGAACTCCGGGCAAAAACCGGGCTCACCATGGTGAGCTTCGGACATGCCGGAGACGGCAATATCCACTTCAACATCATGCTGGACAAAGAAGATCCCGTGGCCCTGGAAAAGGCCGAGGCCGCCGTGGTGGAGCTTTTTCAATACACCCTCCAACTGGGCGGCACCATTTCCGGCGAACACGGCGTGGGCATCTCCAAAGCCCCTTATTTTGACATGGAAGTCTCCCAAACCCAAATCGAACTCATGCTGCATATTAAGGACGTCTTCGACCCCAACCATATCCTAAACCCGGGCAAGATGTTTCCTCCGGGGGCGTAACTCTAATTTTGTATATCCTGCCCATGAGACGAAATGGCTTGAAATGATGGAAGATAACCGGTATTGTATGCACATTGTCCATACAGATTATTATGTGGGAGACTTATATGCGGATTTCCGGCTTTTCTTTCAAAAATTACAAGGCGTTTTCAGGTGAAGTCAATCTGGACCTGAGGCCTATGACCATCCTGATTGGTCGCAACAATTCAGGAAAAAGCGCAATCGCCAGATTTCCCCTGCTTATGGCAAAAGGGCTGGCCCCCAATGCGGAAAGCCCTCTGGAGCTGGAATTTGACAGATTGGATTTTGGCTCGTCCTTTAAGGATATTGTGCATAATCACATGCCCCACCAGAGTATTCCCGTCTCCGGAAGGTTTTTGTCCAGGGAAGGCGATTCCTATGAGTTCAAGTCCAGGGTTCAGGGTTATGAAGAATTAAAATTTCAGGTAGTTACTGAATTCAAACTTATAAAAAATCAAAAGATTTTATTGGATTTAATATATCCCGAAACGGACCCTATTAAAGGCGGTGAAACGTATACGGACAAAATTCGGGACAGGTCTTTAAACGTTCATTTCCGGGGTCTGTTGCCTCAGGAAATAGTCACGCAGGATACCAACGGATATCAGGATTTAATAAAAAATATCAATGAATTGCGGGACAGTGTCTCTTCCTTCTATAACAGGTTAACTTACCTGGGACCATTCAGAAGCGAGCCTCAAAGGTATTATCGCCTTGGTGGCGGACGGGTGAGACATGTGGGACCTGGGGGGGCAAGGGCAGGAGAACTGCTCGCAGACGACAATCTCAGGAGCAACGGCGATGTATTAAGGGCAGTTTCTGATTGGTTTGCAGGTCAGCTTGGCGGCTGGACAATTGACCTTGCTCAACAAGGTGACCTTTTTTCCATAGTGTTGGTCAATCCGAGGGATCCCAATATCCAAATCAACATAGCCGATGCGGGTGCAGGCATTGCCCAGGTGCTTCCTATTGTCGTCCAGAGGCAACTGGAGTTGATTTCGGGGAAATGGGGGAGCCTGGAAATCGTGGAGCAACCCGAACTGCACCTCCATCCCAGCGCACATGGGGACCTCGCGGATTTATATATCGATGCAATTAAAATGGCCGGAGATGCCGGTTTGACATTCCTGTTGGAAACGCATTCCGAAAATTTCATATTAAGGATGAGGCGGCGTGTGGCCGAGGGAAAGCTGGATCCCAATCAGGTGATTATTTATTGGGTGGATGATGAGTTTGGAGAGGAAAAACGTATCGTGCCCATTGAAATCCTGCAAGATGGGGATGTGACCGATTGGCCCAAAGGAGTCTTTTCCGAGGATTTTAAAGAGGTCCGCATGATCCGTAAAGCTCAGAAGGAGAGGGGATGAAAGTCCGCTTTGGACAGGATGTCCTGAACCGCGCCGACGCCTGGAAGCACCTGGACGACATTATCCACTTTTTTGAAGAAAGACGGCACTTATGGGACATTGATGATATAGACGCTGTTCACAATAGCCCATGGATTCAGTCCAATCCTACAGGACGGGCGGAAAAACGAAATTTGGAAACAGCGGAAAAGTGCTTCACGGATTCTTTTTACCCCCGAAATAGCAAACTGCACACCTTATGTATCCTTGTGACCATGGATGGGGATTCCAACCTGAAACTTAGCCCTGAACAAGCCAGAAGATGTCTGGAAACTCCTGCAGCGGTATTGGTTGAAAATGCCGCAAGCGATGGCGCTTTTCTAATAGCGATGATAGAAGCCTTTGACAGAATGGACCTTTTTGAATCCTTGGAAGCGGGATGGTGGCATATTGAACAACTGGGCGGCTTTGGTGAGGTCGGTAAACGGATTGACCAGATTAGCAACCAGACCATAGGCCCATTGAGGGTTTTTGTTTTGGCGGATAGTGATAGGCTATTTCCGGGGCAAGTTACTGACACTGTCAGGAAGGTTACCAAAGAATGCGAAGAGCGAGGGGTGGCTTACTTAATTTTGCACAAACGGAAGATTGAAAACTACATTCCGGTGGAAGCCCTTGAAACCCTCAAGGGAGAAAAGTACTCCGGGAAAATTTTGGCGTACGCGGCACTGAATACCGAGCAACGAAGCCATTATGATCTGAAAAAAGGATTCAAAAAGAGAGGCGCTTTGTCGGTGGAAGTCAAGCCGGAACAGCTTGGCCTTTATGAAGATTGCACAGAGGAATGCCTTATGCAATTGGCTGGCGGTTTTGGAGAAAATGTTTGGACCCATTTCAGGAGTTCCGCAGAAGAGATAACCGCAAAAACGGTAACAAACATCTGCGGGGGAAACGCCTCGGAAATCGAAATCCTGCTGGACAACATAGAGAGCATCATTTGAAAGGCTTGCCGCCATGAACGAAAAATCCGCACCCGTCGTCAAACCGGAAGTGGTCCACATCAAGGAATTGCTTGAAGAAATTCGTAGAGGCAAACTGAGGGTTCCAAAATTTCAGAGACCCTTTGTTTGGCGGCCGGAAAAAATGCTGGAGCTTTTTGTTAGTATTTATAAGGGATACCCCATTGGAAGTCCTTTAATTTGGGAATCCGCAGATCCTGTTAGAAGCTTAGATGTGGTGGGACCGATAGCTGTGCCTCAGGCGGGAGTGAAGCCAGTGTCCTATATTCTTGACGGTCATCAAAGGCTTGCCACTCTCTTTGGGGTTTTATTCCTCCCGGAGGATTATGCACGGACTGAAAAGCAACAGGACTGGAGATGGTGGATTTTTTTTGATCCTGAAAGCAAAGGATTTGTTCATGTGCCCAAGGGGCCTCCTCATGACAGGTATATTCCCCTGCGTGCCATGTTCAATACCAGGGATTTTTTGGAGGTAGCCAGAACCATAGAGCAATCGTGCGGAGACAAGGCTTCTGATTATATTTCCGAGATGGAGGAACTATCAAGCAAACTGACCAATTATAAACTTGCCGTCACAAGGATAATTGGCGGTAGTCTTGATCAGGCTGTAAATATTTTTTCGCGGCTGAATACCTCCGGGCAATCCATGATGCCGGACCAGATGGTATCTGCCCTGACATATGACGACGCTATGGGCGACAAAACGCTGGCTGGGACCATTGATGATATTCTTGAGTCATTGCAGGAATTTCAGTTTGATACCATTAACCGAATAACGGTGTTCAGGGCCATTGTTGCCGCCAGTGGTAAGAGCATTCATAAAAGTGACTGGGAAGCACTCGCCGAAGAATTGAAAAAAACGGATTTGAACGAGGCTGCAGAAAAAACAAAAGCAGCTCTGCGAAGCAGTGCATTATTCTTGAACGTCTTCCTGAAGGTCCCTATGGACAGGTTGCTTCCTTATACGCATCAGATACTACTGTTGAGCGAGTTTTTCCGCATGTGCCCTGAGCCTGACTCCTATCAAGAAGACCTTTTGAAAAAATGGTTCTGGAGCACTTCTCTATCAGGCTGGTTTGCAGGAAACGGAGGCAACACAACTCAACTCAATTATGGATTGGGAGAAATGCGCGAGCTTGCCGGGTACCAGCAAACCGGGTTTAATGGGTTTAAAATTATGTCGGTGGATGACCCTGCCAGACCTTTTCCCAACAGGTTTGACCTGCGTGCCGCAAGAATACGGGCGTTGCTGCTCTTTATGCTCTTATTGGAGCCCCTCGATCCCGAGACCGGAACTCCCTTACAGGCGGATCAGGTTTTTCGTGGTCCGGGAACCAGTGCTTTGCCCTATGTTTTTCACCGTGCACCCGGCGGATTGACTTCCAGCCCGGCCAATCGTGTTTTCTTAAGAACAATTCAGGGAAGGCCTGCAAAAGTACAGTTATTGGGTGTGTACGACGAATTGAGGCAAAAGGTTCTGGAGAGCCATTGCATCTCTGAAGAGGCCTTTCATGCACTCCAAAATGACGACGCCCGTTGTTTTATCGAAACAAGGGCCAAAGACCTCGAAAGGTCGGAAAGGGAGTTCATGGTCAGCCTGGGCCTTACGCTCCCAAAAGAAACGGGATACGCCGAGCCGGACATTGACACCGGTGAGGACTGAATCAAGGTAATACCCCAACCATATCCTAAACCCGGGCAAGATGTTTCCTCCGGGGATGTGAATCATTTTCCGGCAGTCGCCGGAAACCATGGGGAAAATTGCATTCCAATAAGTTCACCCTTGTTAAATGTATTACATTTTTAGCAAATGATATGATAAATGTGGGGCATTGGCTCCGCTATATGGAATAGCGCCCAAATCAGCCCATTTCCGCCCGGCCCGGGCGACACCGCATTTTTTTGGGGAGATAACCATGCCAGGAATACACGATGACAGGCATTATCTGATCCGGCTTAGGGGAATGTCCAACAAGATGTTCAAGAGCGGCAATATGTGGGATAAGGCCCGGTTCATCACGGCCAACGTGCCCCTGGACCCCAAGGCGGTGAGGGAGATCCTGCCTCGGGGCATGAGGCCTGCCGACCCGGCCACGGGCATGCTGTTTATTGTGGATTATCCCAAGACCTCCTTTGACGTGGCGTACAAGGAGGCGGCGCTCATGGTGGACGTAAAAACCCCCCTGGGCCGGGGCGTCCATTGTTGCTGGATGGTGGTGGATGATGAAACAGCCCTGATCTATGGCCGGGAATGCCTGGGTTATCCCAAGAAGATGGCCAAATTCGAGTTCAGGGAAGAAGACGGCAAGGTCTTTGGCAGTATCACGCGCCGGGGCGTCACGGCCCTTACCCTTGAGGGGACTCTGGGCCAGGCCCAATCCGCGCCCGAACCCTTATTCGCCAAAAAGACTTTCAATGTGGGCGGAATAGGGCAGATGATGGCCATCAATCCCATCTGGCTGTTCAAGCCCAAGGAAGTGTTCCACGAGTCCTACGCCCTGGATGTGAGCGTGAAAATCGAGTATTCGGAATTTGATCCCCTGGCCGCGCTGATTGCCGGTCCCGCCATAAGCGGTCGGTTTGTGGTCATGGATATCCCCGGCTCCGATTATATGTTCCCCGTGGGCGTGGCTGGCCTCCGGTTTTATGCCAACACCGCCGCCCTTAGGTATAAATAAATTGAATTTGATGAGAGCTGAGCAGGGGCTATGGTTTTCGTGTCCTAAACCAGGGCAAGCCCTGCGCCTAAACAGCAAAAGAAAGGTATCGGACTATTCGATACAATGTAGCTGCGTGGCTTGCCGCGCTTTTTTTTGTGGAGAGCATCGCTTGCTGCGCCTATTTGAATTCTCGCTGCGAAGCGCCGCCATGTCAAAACCTTTCTCCACTGTCATTCTCGAATGCCCCTGTCGGGAGTCTCGTGTCCTTTGTGGTGAATATGTGAACGGGCGTGTGCCGAGGCCTGTTAACTATGCGGCCAAGAAAACCATAAAATGCTACTGAAATATCATGGTGGACGCCCTACCGCATGTCTGTGGTAGGGGCAGGGTCTCCCTGCCCTAAAGGCTAATGAACACATGTCCGCCAACCTCAGCAATGGATGGTGAAATAACCTATAACCACTTAATATTAAACGCTATTATCTCGCCACCCTGTTTCCGAATTTGCCTTGTGCATGGTGTGCATGGGGTCTGTAATTTCAGTATGTTATGCATGCCGTCGGCATAGAATGGTAGCCTACTGGTAGCCGGAAGATCCGTCTTTAGCAATTGTGCTTTAAACAACCCGATGTCTAAAGACAGCCCATCGCCCCCTTGAAACCTTGTCAATAGCCTTTTTATGCACTCTGCTGTTCATAGAAGCAACACAACTGGTCATCGGGCGAACAGCCCAAAATTCCATGATATAGTCATAACGCTGAACCGGCGGGCTCCAACTATCTTAAGAATTGGAGGATTGTATCATGAAACTTTCTGGGATAAAAAACGATGTCCAAACTCTTTCGTCTCTACTTGGCAGAGTCCAAAGTCGAGCAGAACTGACTTTTGATGGCCAACAAAATATTCTCATGGCTCAAGATGCTAGTGGGACTTCAACTTGTTTTCAGTTCGATGATGAAGGCAGACTATGCGTTTTGATCCAGCCCATGGGGGAAAAGACCCTGTACTTGTACAACAACAAGGGACTCCCCTTCATGGAAGTCAGGCCCTCCGGCATCTGCACAAAGCTCAAGTATGACGAAAACAACAGATTGGTCCGCATCGAATATTTCAAGACTAAAAATACTCGCGCTGCCGAAAAAGTTGTTCAATTTGAGTATAATGATTGTGGTGACCTGATCTTTTGCGAGGATGGCAATTGCTCCCTTTCTTTCTCATACGATCAAAACAGGCGATTGACAGGTGAGACGTTAAGGTGTGGGGCTGTGGAGCTATCCGGCGCTTACTCTTATGACGCATTAGGCCGAAAAAAGTCGTTCAGCGGTCCTGATGGCCGCACTGCCCAATACACATATAGTGATCCCAATGGTCTGGTTATGAGATTGCCCGAAGGCGGCGTCATAGGAATCCATGAGGACAAAGACGCTTGTTTAAGAATATTCCCCAACGGAATTCAAGATATGGAAATTCGTGATAGTCAGAATAGGCCCTTGTTAATCAAAGCGGCCAAGCCGACCTGCAAACCAGTCATGGATATGGCTTTCAGCTATGACAACTTCGGAAGGATTGTCTCAAAATTTACTCCATATGAAAAAGTGGAATACTCCTACGATGCGTTTGGTCGGCTTAAAACAGCAGAGGGAAAGAGAAAAATCGCTTTTAATTATGATGAAGCAGGTAATCGAGTAGTAAAAAATGGAACTGCAAGTCTTTTCGACATAAACAATCGCTTGCTAAAAAGGGGAAACACCCGTTATGCTTACGATAATGATGGAAATCGAACTTTCAAAGACGCTCAGGGAACAATCACTCGGTACGCTTACGACATCTCAGGCCGGTTGAGAGCTGTTTCAGACTGCTCCGGACAATTGATTGCAAAGTATGCCTATGACCCTTTGGGCAGGCGGATTTATAAAGAGATTGGCGGACGCAAAACCTTTTTCTTTTATTCGGATGAAGGGCTCGTGGCGGAAGCGGATGCAGATGGAGCGGTGACAAAGACATACGGATATATCCCGGACTCTGCATGGGGAACGGACCCTGTATATATGCAATGTGATGGCAGGGTTTACTTCTATCATAATGACCATATGGGGACTCCCCAGGCTATGAGCAATGAGAATGGCGACGCTGTTTGGATTGCTCACTATGAACCGTTTGGGAAAACCGATGTGAAAGCAGCCAAAGGATTTGAAAATCCCTTGCGCTTTCCCGGACAGTATCATGATGCTGAAACTGGCCTCCATTACAATATGCATCGATACTATGATCCCGAGACAGGCCGTTATCTCCGCCAGGACCCTATTGGCTTTGCTGACGGAGATCTGGATCTATACGGATATGCAGGCGCCAATCCCGTTAATTTGCACGACAGGTTCGGACTATACTCCAGTGATGAGTTGCTGGAGGATGTCAGCAATTTTTCCGCTGGCTTCGGAGACCTTATCTCCTTTGGATTGACATCCGCCATACGGGACAATATTGACGAAAAAATTTGGGGGTTTGAAAGCGTTGACAAAGACTCTGGAGCATACCTGGCCGGTGAAGTGTCTGGAATTGCTTTTAGCATGTCTTCCGGTTTCGCCGGTGGTGCAAAAGCTGCAGGCGCGGCTGGCCGAGGATTGGAGTTTTCACACTGGATACCAGCAAGGATGAATGGACCTCGATCTCTTCTGAACGGGAACTATGTGACCATTGCAAAACATGCGCTGTCAGATCCGCATAGATGGGACTTTTTACCAAAAATCTGGCGGAATAGCCGCCAGCAGGCAGGTACGTTGGCCAAGCATTTCATTCGTTTCCCTAATACATTAAAAGGGGTCGTGACAGGGGCTCTGTATGGGGGAACCTCCTCAGCGGTCAACAATGCTCAGGAATGATGGATGGGAGGGAGGTGTGCAATGAGATGGATCACATTTTTGTCCAAACGTCATGAACCATTAAAATCTTATGAAAAAAAAATCCTATTACCTATAGGGGATCAGTTGACCTCGGAGAAGCAGACAGAGTTTATCAATCAAATGGAGGCCATTCACTCCGTGGTCAGAAGCAATAGCAAGAAGGAAGTGGTTTTTCGTTACAAGGTTCAAGACAAAGATAGGCTGCGGGCCGCCTCTCCTTTTTTCAACCGTTGGCCTGAAAGAGTATGTGCTTCAGTGCAATTTCAGGTCGCCGAATTGAATGAGTTGTTTCATGCGGAAATCGGACTTGTGAACGGAGTGGTGTTCTCCATTGAACTTAACAAAAGTCCAAAAAAGATCGGCAAAAAGCCAATTTTAATACAAGAAACGAGAATTTTTCCGGAATCCATGTGGCCTGATGGTAATCAGGCGCCTCCCAAGGCCTTAAGCGGCCCTGTGGGAGAATGGACGGATAAACATGGTTTTTCCCGTTTTCATCCCCCGTTGTCGGCAAAGGCCATTGAGGCGTGGTTGCAATATTTTGACATTTCTTTTCCAACCGAGTATCTGGACATTATTAATCAAACGGAAGGCGCCGAATCTGACAATTTCATCATTCATGGGCTTTCCAGCCTCCCCAGAGTTGTGTTTCCCAAGGAGAACTATCTGATCCTGTGCGAAATTAAAGGTTGCGGAGTTTTGACCATTGGCAGAAGCGGGGAAGACAATCGGATTCAATTCTTTCACTTCGAGGACGACGGTCCCTATCCCCAGAAAGGGTCTTTTTGGGAGGTGATGGAAAGCCAACTTAAAGAATGCTGCGAACAAAATCCCTGGCTTCGTGAGGGTTACGTTCCTTCAAGTCGCGATCTCTCATAGAACGGGTGCGTTCAAGGTTCCCTGGATTGTTGACAAGCACTTAAGTCGAATCAAATAGAGCACTTCTGCTCCAAGCTCACCCCACAAAAAGTTCAAATACATGCGATGGGCTGAATATCCCTCCCTGTTGAATATCCATTGATCAGATCTTTGCTTCAAAACCGGGCAAAGGCAATGTCCCAGAAACCCCATGACCTTCCATCATGGGTGCGCACGAACAGACCACAAACTGCAGTATTTGGGTTTTGGCATAAAATTTGAATGTTAGTCTGGCAGCGATATCGATCAGCAATTGTTTGAAAGGCGCGCTATTACAAAACCAACTCATCGTTATAAGTTGGCCTTTAGGATAAAAATGAGTAATTCAAGATGGTTATCTGTTGAGCGGTTTTCGACTATTTGAACACGATGTGTGGATTGATGGTAGCCCATTGGTAGCCGGGCAAGAAAAAAACCTTCCATCCTGCCTTGGAACCGGACCCTATGAACGGAGTCAAAATGAATTCAAATTCGCCCCCGTGCTTACCGTGAGCTTACCGCCAAATACAAAAGGGGGTAGCCGATTTGGCTACCCCCTTGATTTCCTTGGTGGAGCTGAGGTGGAAAACTGATAGATTCCTTGGTGTATACAGGCGGTCTTTTTGTATTCGATTCAAAATCTGGTATGTAAGGCAAAGGGGCCAGGGCACTGCCACGTTGCCCCAATCATTCTTAAAAAAAGGGTATCCGCCCCGGCGGACACCCTTTTTGCTTCAAAACAATAGCGCCAACGATTTTCTTATTTATCGCCCCTATGAAACTCGTAATAGGCGGTCAGCTTGGCCAGGGCGTTGACAGCCCGAAGAACTCCCTCGTAAACGGGAATTCCCGCCTCCAAAAGGATGTTTTCCAGGACCGGCGCCCACCTTTTGATTTTGGGCATGGGCTGATATTGCCGCCACACCACCACCATGGGCTTGCCGCCCGCCCGTTTTTTTCCATCCGTTGCCAGGTATTGGGCGACTTTTTCGATATATGCGCCGTCTGCTTCCGCCGAAAACAACCAGTCCAGGGGAATGGACACGATAATATTGTCCACTTCCTCACTGTCCCCAAGCAATTGGAGGACATCGCCCATGAGATTAAAATCAAAATAGGCCACCATGGCGTCTATGGGATTGCGGATGATGGTTCCGGCGGGCGGGATCAATTTTCGCAATTCCCGGAGCAATTCCGGCGAAAAGGCCGGAAGCGCCAGGCCTGCTTTGGCGCAATTGTCCGCGACGGATACCCCCGCGCCTCCGCCGTATCCCAGGACCGCCGTTCTGGGTCCCCGGGTTTTTCCCAGGTGATTAAACGCCAGGGCCACGTCGGCGATTTCTTCGGTAGACTCCACCAGCACGGCTCCGGTCTGCCGAAAAAAAGCCTCCCAGATTTTTTTTCCGCCCGCCATGGACCCGGTGTGCGAGGCGACCGCCTTGGAGCCTGTTTCGCTCAGCCCGCCTTTATAAATGATGATGGGTTTTTTCTGGTTGGTTTCCGTAACCAGTTTGAGAAAGCGCCGTCCGTCTTTGAGACCCTCCAGGTACATGGCGATGATTTTTGTATCATCGTCCCGGGCCAGGTAATCCAGAAAATCCGAGCTGTCCAGGGTCAGGGCGTTTCCAAAACTGACGGCCTTGCTGAACCCGACCCCGTAGCGCCCCGTGGTATAGTTCGTGATTTCCTGGGCGTTGCCTCCGCTCTGGCTGATGAGGGCCACAGGGCCGCTTTTCTCGGACGCCCACTGCCATGTCAACATCCTGTTTTTCGGCACAAAAATTCCCATGCAATTGGGGCCGATAACGTTGAGGCCGCCCTCCACTGCGATTTTTTCCATTTCCTCCTGAAGCCGGATGCCTTCTTCCTCGCCCGATTCCTTAAAGCCCGCTGTGAAAATGTGAACGGTCTTGTTGCCCGTGGCCACACACTCCCGCAATACTGCTGGAACAACAGGCGCGGGCACAGACACAATGACCAGATCCACCTTTTCGGGCAGGGCCGTAAGATTGGGATAGGCCTTGATGCCGCCGATTTCAGTGAGTTTGGGATTGACCGGATACAGCCTTCCCGCATACCCGAAGTTACGCATGCAACCGAACATGCCTGCAAATCCGCTTATGTTGGGAACTGTGGCCCCCACCACCGCCACGGACTGGGCGTTGAAGGCCCAGTCCAGGGCCTGGCGGATTTCCTGAATCTGCTTTTCGCTGGCCTCCATGGGCACGGCGTTTTCCGGGATCGCGGCTGCGTTGTTTTCCAGCACCACCAATGCGTCCACGGCCTTGACCTGTCCGTCCGGCGTGACGATCAGGGGGTTGATGTCCACTTCCTTGATCTCCGGATGCTCCAGCCCCAACCGGGACAGGCCCATAAGGGTCCGGCGCAGCGCCGCCCGGTCCGCGGCTTTTTCGCCCCGGAATTCCCCCAGCATTTTGCTGCTTTTGATAGAACCAATCAGAGAGTCAGCCTGGGTCTCGGAAAACGGAGCGATGCAAAAGGCCGCGTCGGCCAGGACCTCGGTGAAAACGCCTCCCAGGCCGAACATCACCGTGGGGCCGAACTGGGGGTCCCGTATCAAACCGGCCACAAATTCGCGTTTGCCTTCCACCAAAGGCTGGATCAGGCATCCTTCCCAATCCTCCCCGGCGGATTCCTTAATCTGCCTGAAGGCCTCAAGAATCTCGGATTCGGAACGCAGGTTTACTTTAACCAGCCCTCTTTCCGTCTTATGCGTCAGCCGGGAGCCGTGTCCCTTTAACACAACGGGAAAACCCATTTCCAATGACCGGGAAACAGCGTCTTCCTCACTGGTCACAATGGCTTCCTCCACAACGGGAATTCCATAAGCGCCCAGCAATGTCTTGGATTCGGCCTCAGTCAACGACAACCGTTCCTCTTTTTTTACGCGATCAATCAATTTGGCGACTCTCGACATGTCCACTTTGTGTTTCTCCTGTTTTGCGGTCATATGACTTGCTCTGCGTTGCGGGTGAGCGCTTCCACAATCAGCCGCTGTGCAAGATCAAGGGTTTTTTTTTTCAATCTATGATCCTTTTGCTCATCCCCTTTGCAGTCTTCCAGTTGGATCACGCCAACTATCAAAGCCCAGATCACATCCACCATCTCGTAGACATTCACCGGCTTGATCAATTCCATCTCTATTCCCCTGGCCAACATGCGGCGGCACAGATCAATATTGCCCCGGCCGTTTTCGTCCAGGGTCGCCCGGATTTCCGGCCTCAGTTCACAGATCAGGTCCTTTTGCTGGAACAATTGAACCACCCGAAATGTTTCCGGCAGGATTTCATATCCGTGGTAAAAAGCCTGGAAAATACCAGTCACCAAATCGCGACCGTTCTTGATCGCCCCGGACAGAAGCTCCTTTTCAACGATCTCCAGCCTGCTCCGACTATCATCGATCAAAGGCTGCATGAGGCTTAAAATAAGGTCGTCCTTGCTTTTGAAGTATAGATAGATGGTGGGCTTGGTGATCTCGGCGGCCATGGCGATTTCGTCCATGGTGGATTTCAAATATCCCTTGGAGGCGAATACCTTTTTGGCGGCGTCCAGAATGCTTTGAATCCGTTGCTTTTTTTCCCTTTCCTTCCTCTTCCTGCAAATGGATTTATGTTTGTCCTGCTTATCCATGGTGATGCGTCCTTTGGATGAGTGAAGAGCTTTTTGGGGTTTCGGGCCATTTTCGAAACCTTGCTACTACCGCTGGTTAATTATATTACTGGCAGTAAAGTAAGTTGTCAACGGGTATTTGCCACGGGTGTGTAAAATATCTCCGTGCTCTTTCCGCTTTTTGAGTCCTGGCTGGGGCAAGCCGTGAGACCTGCTATGTGAATGAAGGCCGGGACATTGATTGATACGAAATTGCTATTAACTGAGTAAGTTCCACGAATTGGGGGGTTGATTGAAATCCAGGGCGGCATGGGATGTCTTGCATTTTTTGTAGGGACTGGGCAAACCCTGCACCCTTCGGTTCCTGGATGGGGTGTTGCATGTAGGGCGCGATACCCGCACCTTTGGGCAGGGAAACCCTGCCCCTACGACTTCAAGCGGAATTGTTGCCGCATGTAGGGAGCGCTGCATGCTGCGCCCTTCTGATTCGGTTGTCCAACGATAGGGCAGGGCAAGCTAAAGGATTGCAGTTTGAACAAAAGATATGCGAGCGATTTAGAGGTCTTCCGAGCAGCAGGGCTATTTCGTTCGTGGGTCTGCGTAGGGGCGTCGCTTGCTGCGCCCTGTGGTTTTTGTAGGGGGTTGGTCCCCCAACCCTCGGGGCAGGGCAAGCCCTGCGGCTACATAGCAAAATGAAAGGTATGCGATTGATTAAAATCCCCGGTGGCATGGAATGCCTTGTGGTCTGCGTAGGGGCGCCGCTTGCTACGCCCTGTGGTTTTTGTAGGGGGTTGGTCCCCCAACCCTCGGGGCAGGGCAAGCCCTGCGGCTACATAGCAAAATGAAAGGTATGCGATTGATTAAAATCCCCGGTGGCATGGAATGCCTTGTGGTCTGCGTAGGGGCGTGGCTTGCCGCGCCCAATCAAATCATCGCCGCGAAGCGGCCACCGATCAATTCCCTTCGCCACCGGCAGGGAAAGGTCAGGATGGGGGGTGAGTTCCCATGGCCATCCGTGGGGATGTAAATCATAATTACCTGAAATCATGTCAATAAAAAGACACCAGAGCCTTCCGTCTTTGCGTAGGGGGCGGACCTGGGCGTCCGCCCTGGTCGTCATCCAATGTCGATGGGTAGCAGGGGTGAGAGCAACTTGTCTCGCTCCCATGCTCTGCGTGGGAATGCATAGGGTAATTGGCGGCTGGGTGGATTACAGGTCGCGGACTACGCGAAATCCCAGGTCATGGGCCTCGTAATCCGGCGGATAGGCCTTACGGATTGATTGTCACAGTTCCTGCCCGGGCTGCTTGAGGACAAATACTCGGAATCCCTATAACCGGGCGTTTTTCAACCAAGTCTCCCCAACGCCCCCATTTCCGGCATTGACAAGGAGCAAAAGCAAAAGTAAACGCCGTGTGAATGATTTGGAATCACATAAAATATTAGATTAGTATCAGTCCTGCCAGAAAGTCAAGGATTCCAGCGGATCAGAAAACAACCAAGGCAGCGGGTTAGCCTTGGGGCTTACAAATCCCCCAAAAATCCAAATGCCCGTTGACCCTCCCCGGGAATTCACGTATCAAGATATTTCTGTTTACAGGTTCAGGGACCAGGAGGGTACCGCTATCATGACCGTTGCATCAAAAAAGTCTTCCCCAACCATACCGCCTGTTGTATCCAAGGGCGCCGCCTTGGTGCTGGGACTCATATTTCTGGCCGCCGGAGTAGCCAAGGCCGTGGACTTGAACGAGGCTGTCCGGCAGGCGGGCGCCTACAACATCGTCACCGACCGGACCGTGCTGCTTTTTCTGGTGTGGGGAATGGTTCTGGCGGAATGCGCCCTGGGCGCAGCCCTGGTGCTGCGGTACCGGATTCGCATAGCCCTTGTGGGGCTGGCCCTGATGCTGGCAGTGTTTTTCGGGGCCTTGGGCTGGGCCTGGACCATGGGCCTCACCGAAGATTGCGGTTGCTTTGGCCAGTGGGTTTCCCGGTCTCCGGGCCAGGCCTTGCTGGAGGACATCTTTCTTGTGGTATTGCTTGGACTGGCCTGGCTGAGGCCGGAATCAGGCAAAAGCCGGGTCAAGCCCGCCGCAGTGGTTTTGGTTTGTCTGGCGACCCTGGCCCTGCCGTTCGCCTTTGGATTTTCGTTGGACTCGGTTTTGCTGCCGGGCGTGGAGGGGCCTCCGGTGGAGCCTCTCACTGTCCTGGACGGTCAGGCCGTGGATTGGTCCGCCTCTCCCTATCTGGTGGAATTGATGAGCACGGACTGCCTCCATTGCCAGGAGTCGGTCATGGATGTCAACATCCTGGCCGCCACTCCGGGCATACCGCCGATAAAGGCCTTATGCTTTGATTCGCCCGAGGATATCGCCGCGTTCCGGGAAACCTATCTGCCCGAATACCCCCTGCTCCGGATTGCCGAGAAAGACTATTGGCGGCTGGTGGCGAACGGGTCTTCCCCCCGATTTTTGCTGGTCAGAGAGGGACACGTGGTCCGTGCCTGGGAAGTGGCGCCGCCCCTTGCCGGGGAAATCCTGAGCATTCTGGAGCCAAGCCCATGACTTCCATGCCCCTGGCAATTTTCCTGGCCGCCATTCCCGCGTTTTCCTGCCTGTTTTTTCTGGTCCAGTGTGTGAAGACCATGGTGACGGCCCGGCCCATAATACTTTCCAGTCGCAGGCATTTTTCCTTCATAGGTGTGCCGGTCATGATTATGGTGGGCATCGCCCTTTACAAGATCACGGTCGTCCCGGATTTCATCCGCGAACGGCCTTTCCTTATTTTTATAGTCTTGTTTTTCACCGCCTGCTACGGAGTGATCCTCACACGCGGGGACTGGTATTTTGTTTTCGGGGCGGGAAAAAAGGAGCTTTTCGAGGCCTTGCGCCAAAGCCTGCTTGCCCGGGATATTTCCTTTGAGGAAAATTTCGTTTCCGAAGAAGAAGGCTCGGAACACCTCACGGAGTTCAGGCTGGCAAACAGGAAATCCCGTCTGAGGGTTTCCGTATTCTCTGGCCAGGACATGGCCCAGGTGGGCGCGATACCTTCGGACAACGTCCTCCTGGATGGCCTGATTGACGATTTGAAGGAGCACGCCGCCTCTCTGGGGGGGCGAAGGAGCATGTCCGGTTTTCTGGTGACCGCCTGCATTCTTATGGGTTTGGCCTGTTACGGGACATTCACTCAAGTCCATACCATGGACAATGCCTGGTATACGGAAAAGGGCCGCACTTACCTGGAGACCAGAAGATACCCGGCAGCCATCGCCACCCTGAGCAAGGCCATGGACAGGGACCCGGCAAACATCCAGGCTCTTCGTTGGAGGGGCAAGGCTTACGAAGAAACAGGCCGGGACGCCCTTGCCTTGGAAGATTGGCAAAAAGCCCTGGACCTGGACCCCTCAAACAGCGATATAATGGCTCATATGGCCCGTTTGTTTTTTTCCTCCCGGGAAGTATCTGACAGGCAAAGAGCCCTGACCCTGGCCCGTAACGCTGTGGAAACCCAGCCGGACCATGTGTTCGCCCTGGATACCCTGGCCTGGATACTCGCCCAAAATAGTTCTTTTCAGGAGGCCGCCTTGTTCCAGGAAAAGGTGGTGGTCATTCTTGGAGAAAAAAAGGCGGCCAAGGACCTGATGAAAAAGGTCACGGCCCGGCTGGAAGCCTATAAAAGCGGAAAACCCGTTTTGGACCAACCCTGACTTGTTCTGTCCCGGGTCCATTGGATTTCAACATAATTTGCGTTATGGCTTGCTTGAAACATGGAAGAATAGGGTTACCACTTTCTGCTGCATTCGATAAGGTGAAGCATGAATATGGAACACATGATCAGAGCGGTAGCCGGAGCTTTCATCCTCCTTTCCTTGCTGTTAGGTTTGATCCACAGCCCCTATTGGTTTGTGTTTACGGCCTTTGTGGGGGTTAATCTCCTCCAAAGCGCCTTTACCAAATGGTGCCTTATGGAAACCATCCTGTCCAAACTGGGGGTGGAAAAGGAATGTTGAACCCGGCATTTTCGGGCTAAACAGGAGACCGTTAAATGGCCAAGGTTATCCTGCTGCAACCTCGTTTGAGGCTATTGGAAAGGGCCCGCACTTATGTGGATTCCCCGGAGCTTTTTGCTGCCAACCGCGAGCGGGCAATCCGGGAGCTCATCAAGGTCCTGCCTGTGGCGGATTCGCCCCTGCGCCATAAAATCATGATTTTGCTGGCGGGCTACGCCAAGGATCAGGCCCTCCAGCCCCTGTACGATATTCTTCGGGATGAAGACCAGCTTCCCCGCACCCGGCACTATGCGGCGATTCAATTATGCGCGGTGCTTCCCTTTGTAGAGGATTCCCGGGCCATAATCAGCCTTCTGGAACAGGATCTTATCAGCCTGGACCCCAGCCTGCGCCGCTTCGCCACCACTGCCATGGGCTGGCAATGCAACGACCATGTTTTTGTCCTCCTGGCCCAGCGGCTGCGCGATGTCGACCTGGGTGTGAGGCTGGCCGCCGTAAATTCCTTGTGCAATTGCGGGGACACCAGGGCGCTGCCCCTGCTTTTGGAACGACTGGAGGCGGCGCCCCTGGAGGAAAAACGGGCTATTTTATTCAACCTGTGGCGACTGGAACGGCCTGAACTGCAACTCACCCACATATACAAAAGCTACCTGACAGACCCGGCCCCGGAACTGCGTCTGGCTTCCCTGGCTCTCCTGGCCTTTTCCCAGAGGGATGGAGATATTTCCCACCTCATCAGGCCCTGCCTTTCGGATTCCGATCATCGGGTCAGGAGACTGGCCCTGGAAAGGCTGATGGAGTGCGGCTCCCGCGTGTTGGAGTGTTTTGAAAAGGACATTCGCAACCTCCTGAACGATTCCAACATGGACATCAAACGGGCGGCCTTAAAAGCCCTGAGATCCCTGGAAAAGAAATAGGCCGGTATTGATTCAAGCCCAACAATAATGTGGAGATTAATTGGATGGGGATATTTGCTGGCGGAGGGGCAATTGGACAATGAACCTGGCCCCTTGCCCGGGAGGAGACTCCACCCTCATGCCGCCCTGGTGGTTGTTGGTCACAATGAAATAAGCCACAAAAAGGCCCAGGCCTGTGCCTTCACCCACTTCTTTTGTGGTGAAAAACGGCTCGAATATTTTAGCAAGCAGGTCCTTAGGAACGCCAGGGCCATTGTCCTCCACCTCGATGGTGGCCATTTCGCTGTTAGCCGTTATCCGTACAGTTATTTGAGGTGTTTTGTCCGGTCTGTTCTCCCTGGCCATGGCCTGGGAGGCATTTCTCAACAGATTAAACATAACCTGCTGGATCTTTCCCCCGTCACACATAACGGTTGGAACAGAAGCGTCATATTCCCGCAAAATGCGGATTTTCCGGAAGTCGTATTTTCTTTTCAGGTCATAATCGCTTGCCGCCAGCTCCAGGGTTTTATCTATCAGTTCCGATAGGTTATGCTGTTCCGGTTGGGAGTGGCTTTTGCGGCTGAATGAAAGCAAATTCTCCACAATGGCAGCGGCCCTTTCTCCCGAATCCGTAATCAGGGCGAAGATTTGTTTCAGGCCCCTGGCTTCCAGGTAGGTATTAATGGCTTCCATGCTAGTCTGGCACTCTCTGGCCACACGCTGGTTTTGGAGAAATGCCGGGGAAAAACGGTTCATGACCACTTGTATGTTCTGGAGTATTCCAGCGAGCGGATTATTGATTTCATGGGCCACTCCCGCTGCCAGCCCTCCCAAGGACAGCATTTTTTCAGACTGAATGATTATTTCATCCATCGCCACCCTTTCGGAAACATCGTCCACACGGATGACGGCGCCAGGCAATTTGCCGGACACAAGAGGAAACAGGGTGATATCCGCAAATATCCTGTTGCCGCAGATTTCCAATGGTTGTTTTTCCGCTTTCATGGGGTGCAGCGCCTGGATAGCCCGGGGCATTTTTTCCACCCATGGATCAAGGGCTGGCACTAATTGACGCAAAAACATTCCTTCCGCCTGGGCCATGGCAACTCCCGTGAGTTTTTCCGCTTCCGCGTTCCACTGAGCGATCCGTCCCAGGCCGTCAATGCCAACCAGCATGGAAGGCATGGAGTTGACAATGCTTTCCAGCATATTCTGCAACTGCTTTAGCTGCACATTTCTTTCCCGGATTTCAGCTTCTGCAGCCTCGCGTTCCTTCAATTCCCTGTTGATTTTTCCAAAGGCCCTTGCCAGACGGATTTTCATATCGGCAAAGGCTATCCACAGTCTGCCCACCTCGTCATTCTTGGAAAACTGCTCCATGGAATCTGTTGCAGGATTGTCTGTGGCAAAATTCACCTTTTCCAAAAGGTTAACCTGGGCCACCAGACTGGTCAGGGGACGGGCTATCCGCTTAAGGGTTGCCAGGGCGTTGGCAAGAGTGATGAGGGCCATGAGGGCGCCAAAACAAAGCACGGTATAACTACTCCGGGTGCGTAAAATAGAGAGTTTCTGTTCCGCCGCCGCCGTTATATTGAAAACATGGGAAAGAGCTCTTTGGGCGGAAATCTGCATTTGGTCTGAAAGCAACCGCTCCGAAAACCGGAACCTGTTGATTTCCTCCACATCGGCGCTCTGGGCGTTCAGCGCTTTCCGGGTTTCAATTTCATTCTTAAGTCTTTCATATTGGCGTCTTAGCATTTCCAGGTTTTCCTTCACCTGGATCATATCAGGCAATTGCTCATGCCTGGCAATAGTCTCCATGATATCCTGGAATTGGTAATGCCATTGGCGTTCTGAACGCTGTTCCCGCTTGATCAGATATTCGTGGGTGAGGACTATCAGGGTGCTTGTTTTATGGAGCAGTTCATTGGCGTAACCAAATTTATCCAGCTCTACTTTCATGGAATAAGAGAAGTGAAATAAAAGCACAAAGAGCAGGGCAACCAGGATTATGGAAGCCGCCGCATTATAGCGTAATCGGGTGGAGATTTTCATTCCAGATCCCTATTCATTGATAATATTCCATTTGTTACTGAAGACTGTTATCCTTGGGGGGTATAGGTTTCACGCACAATGGTCACTGCCCGGGGCTTTACCGCCTCCAGAGGGGCGCAGTAAACAAAATGGGTGTAATCCGGTATTTTTTGCTGGTTCGTAAAATGATGCTCCATGAGCCAGATCGCTTCATTATCCATGGTCATGAGCAGAACCTGATCCAGGGAGAGCTCAAAATCAACCTCTTCCCAAAGCCGAACCAGGGTTTCCTTGTCCGTATGGAGCAGTTTCACCAAGTCCGCTTGCGCCTGCTCTGTGTTCTCCCGCATATGGGTGGTGGCTTTATCCAGGGCTTTCACCATTTTAATAAGGACTCCAGGATGTTTTTGGGCGAAATCCCGGGTGGCGGCCAAGCAAACCGCGATGCGGTATACATCAAACGACGGAATCTTGACAGAGGTATCTTTGTTGACCTGTTGGGCGTTGTAAGCGTGAGGCTCCCAGACTGATCCTGCCTGAATGACCCCCGATTTTAACAATTCAGGGATTGCTTCTGGTTTGACCTCTTTCATGGTGACTTCCCCGGGAAGAATCCGATTGTATGCAAGGACTGAATCCAGGAATAGTTGGGAAATGGTTCCCGGAACAATGCCGATGGTTTTCCCTTTCAGGTCGGAGGCGGAACTGACGCCCATATCCCGACGCCCAATGATTTTAACGCCCTCATAGCTGGTGGTATAGGTGACAAAAATAAAAAAATCGTCCCTTGAGAAACTGTTCACCACCACGGGAGTGGTGGCCACTACCGAAACATCCGCTTCCCCCCTTAGCATGGCCTCAAAGGCGGTTTTACCGCTGGAATAGTGGCCCATGAAATCCACATCCAGCCCTTCCGCGTCAAAATAGCCTTTGCCCTGCGCCAAGACGACAGGCGCGCTGATCAATGCCTGGGAAGCTGCGAACCTGACTGTTTCGCGCAAGGGAGGGGGTACGGGTTTGGTGTAGTGGCTCTTAATCGCCCAGAAGGCAATCAGGCCCAATGCCGCCAATACTATGAACAAGACAGTCCTTCCGGCGTTTATCATGGCGAATCCTCTTATACCGCAGGCATCTATAGAAGAATGTCAGAGAGAAAACATGCAAAATGCAGACCATAAAAAGTTGCATTCAAAAGGGGCAGGTTGGATCGGGCCGCTTGTTTCAGCCTATCTTTAGAGAAGGAATATGGGGACTGCCGTCCCTGCCAACCACATGAGGCAGGGACGGCATAGTATGAAACAGAGCCGCATTGAAATTTATTGTGCCCTGAAGTCCTCCAGGTGAGAAAGCATCTCCTCCATCAGTTCCGCTGTTTCGGGTTTGTTCGCATTTTCCTCCCAAATCGTGAGGGCGTTTTTTCGGATTTTCGCCATTTCCTCCGGGGAAACCGTCAGCTCCTTAATGCCGTACTCTTTCATGGCTTCCAGGCTTTTGATATTGTCGTTGCGGACTCCCGCCACAAAACGCCGGACAACGTCTGGACGCACTTTGAAGTAGTTTTGCTGATAGTTTTTCGGCATGGTTTCCCAGGTATCCCAGCTTACCGCAATCATGGCGGGGGCATATCGTAACGCATAGGGACTCACGTATTTCACCGAAGAATAAAGTTGGGTTCCCAAAACCCAGGCCGCAGATGCGATGATGGCATCCCCCACGCCCTGGCGTATGGCCGGGGGCGCTTCGGGCATATTCACCGATATGGGGCTGGCGCCAAGGCTTTTTAACATTCTTTCTTCAAGACCGCCAAACCAGGAAAGGACTTTGGAATCCTGGAAATCCTGCAATTGGGTCATGGCGTGCTGGGTGGAATATATGCGACCAAAATCCTCGTCGATCCAGGCGACGACCATATACCCGTTTTTTCGGGCTATCTCATCAAAGGCGCTGCTCATTTGTTTTTTGATATAATCCACTTCCTCGAAATTGTTGAAAAGAAAGGGAAGGGTCACCACTTCCATTTCAGGCACGGCGATGAGTACCCCCTGACCCGACCACCCGGCGCCCTGCAACTGGCCGATGCGCATTTTCGAAACAAAATCCTCGTCATCCCCCATAACCCCGCCCCAATACACCTTGACATCCAGGTTGCCTTCCGTGGCTTCCTGCACCGCTGGCAATACAATATTCTTGATTTGCCTGGCCCAGCCTACACCATCAGGGGCGATGGTTCCAATTTTCCACCGACTCTTCCATTCTCCTGCGTCGGCTGACATCGTAAACATGATACAAAACACCATCACCCAAGTTGCCCGGAAAAACGTTTGCCTTTTCACAACAATCACCTCTCTGTCTTTGTCTGGTTCATACCATTGTCCTGGCTTGCCCCCCCGTCAAGGCGATAGATCAGGGCGTTGAATCCTAAAAAGCCAAGGATGTGCCATTGCCACGAACAAATAATGGGGAAAGGTGCTTGGGATGATATTCACGGTAATGCGGGAATTCCGGGGTAAAGCATGAATCGTGCACCTTGCCCGACCCTTTACTGGCAATGTGCTGAAATCCCCCCCCCGGGAAAGCCGCGTCAACCGGTTCATACTTGATCCGGCAAAGGCCCGGACCACAACTACCTGTATCCCCCCCCTATAACTTGTTTTGCTCAGATCTTGCGGAAAGTGTTGGATATTCGACTTGCTTCATAATGGCCCGGCTTTTGAGACGCCATGGCCCGGCCTGTGTAATTGCCCCGGGCCGCTGGATCCAGCCAGTACAACCCGGGGCAAATTATACCATAGATTTAAAAAAAAAATTACGCGTCCGCATCAGCGGCCCAGTACGAAAGAATGCCGCCGGACACCGTTTTGGCGTTGAATCCGTTCTGGGTCAGGATGCGTTCGGCAAAGTACGCCCGTTGGCTTACATAGCAGTATGCCCAAATCTCCTGGTCTTTGGGCAGCTTGTCCAGGTTCTGGCGCAATGTTTCCAGGGGCATGTTGATAGCCCCTTCGGCATAGCCGGTAGCATATTCCTCAGGGTCCCGCACGTCAATAAGCATACCCTTAAAGTCGGGTAACTGGTTCCAATGCACAATTTTGGAAAGGCCCCTAAGCACATTGGCGGCGATCATGCCGGCCATGTTTACCGGGTCCTTGGCCGACCCGTACTGGGGAGCGTAACACAGTTCCGCCTCCTCCAGGTCAAAGACCGTACCGCCCATCTGGATGGCCATGGCTACCACGTCTATGCGCTTTTCCACCCCCTTGAGGCCCACTGCCTGAGCGCCCAATATCCTGCCGTCCTCCTTGGCGAAAATGAGTTTGAAGGACATCTGTTGGGCGCCAGGATAATAGGTGGCGTTGCTGAAAGGATGGGAATAAACCTTTTCATACTCAATGCCTTTGCCTTCCTTGGCCAGCATGCCCAGGCTCTTTTCCGTCTCGCCCGTGCAAGCTACGGTCATGCCCAATACGCCGCATACTGCTGTGCCCTGGGTGCCCCGGAAAGGCTTGGGCTCTTCCTTTCCAAGGATGACGTCGGCCACCAGCCTGCCTTGCCGATTGGCCGGGCCTGCCAGGGGAATAAGGCGTTTGCCGCCCATGACAAAACCATCCACTTCCACGGCGTCTCCCACGGCGAAAACATGGGGGGCATTGGTGCGCATAAATCCATCCACGGCAATGCCGCCCCTGGGGCCCAGGTCCAGACCCGCCGCCTTGGCAAGGCTGGTCTCGGGACGCACCCCAATAGCCATGATCACAATGTCCGTGGGGATTTTTTCTCCAGACGCCAGATTCACTACGGGCTTGTTGTCCGGGCCGTTTTCAAAGCTCTGGACCGCCGAGCCCAAGTACAGGTCCACATGCATGGAATCCAGGTGCTCGTTCACCATGGTGGCCATTTCCCTGTCCAGGACCGGCATCACATGCTCCGCCATTTCAATGACTGAAACGCTGATTCCAACAGCATGCAGGTTTTCCGCCATTTCCAGGCCGATAAACCCGCCTCCCACCACCACAGCGCTTTTGGCCTGACCATTGCCGGTCATTTCCTTGATGCTTCGGATGTCAGGAATATTCCGCACCGTAAAAACCGAAGGATGGTCGATCCCTTTTAGCGGGGGGCGCAAGGGCGCGGCCCCGGGAGACAGAACCAGGGAGTCGTAGGACTCCTCGTAGGTTTTGCCGGTGGACATGTTGCGGATGGTTACCAGCTTTTTCTCCCGATCAATTTTTGTGACTTCGCTCTGGATGCGCACGTCGATATTGAATCGGTCCCGAAAAATTTCCGGGGAGGCCACCAAAAGGTCCTCTTCTTCCTTGATGACTTCGCCCACAAAATAAGGCAGCCCGCAGTTTGCAAAGGACACAAAAGGCCCCCGCTCGATCATGATGATTTCCGCTTCTTCTGAAAGCCTGCGGGAACGGGCTGCGCAGGACGCGCCCCCGGCCACTCCGCCGACTATGACAATTTTTTGGGTGTTCATTTTACTCCTCCTTGCTTTTGTAAATACAACCCGTAAATTCGTTAGCACGGTAGGAGGGGCTTATCAACACCCCGAGACAACCTCATTGGATTTTTAAGCAGGACTATAGGATATTTTCAGAATGACTGACAGGGACCTGAGAAAATGTTGAATGCTTCGATCATTCATGGCCAACACCATATGGAGACAGGCCTTTCAAGGCCTGCCCGGGGAATCATATGCAGGTTCTTGCCTGGCTATACAAGGCCCAGTTCCGGGGAGGGGTAGCCAAAGCAAAAAAGCCGGATCCAGGCAAAACCCAGACGCAGCAACTCCACCTCATCCTTTTTGGCCTTTTTCAAAAAAGCCTTGGGCACTTTGTAGCGCTTTAAAAAGGAGCTTTTGAAAACAAAATCCCGGAAATCGTCCATATTGTAAGCGGCCATAAAGGCCATGCGGGCTTTTTTGCCCTCAGGTCCGTCTGCTCCCCAAGGGTCTTCCTGGAACAGGATTTTTACCTTAGTCCATTCCGTCATCATCTTATGGTAATACACTGCGCCCTGGTCCTGGGACCATGTGGACACAGTCCACTCCCTGGATTCATGTCGACCCTGGCAAAAATCAGGGGGCTTGTAAAAATGAACGGGTGTGAGAGCGCCGGTGGACTCGTCCAGGGACACTCCGTGCTCTGTGGGAAAGGTCCGGCATGCAAATGGCCTGTCCCCGTATACGGTACAGCCCTTATTAGATAAAAAAGGACAGGTATGGTCCTCGTTGTCAGCCATGGATAAAAGCACTTCCGGGAAAAAATTCCCTGGCCGTAACACCACGTCCGTATGATTCTGAATGAAATCCGCGGCGGTCATGCCCAGGGATTTTTTCAGTCGCAGGATGTCATAGGGATAGAGAAACAAGTTCAGATTGCGGCAGCACAGGTTAAAACAGGAGATATCGGGCCTGCATTCAAAACAAAAAGTGTCGTCCGCTTCCAGGCGCCTGCCCGGAAGTTTGTCCATGTCAGCGTCTTCTATGCGTTTCATTATAAATTCAGGTCTCTTTATTTTGCTTGTCCAGCATTTCAGCCACAGTCATTTTGATGGGTTGGTTAAAGCCTGATCTTTGCCTCAGTTCCTTTTCCAGGCCAGCCATTTCCTGGTAAAAGGGCGTTCTGTCCAAAACGGATTCCACATTATTGGCCTTGGCTATATCTTCAAAGGCCTGGCAACCAATGCCCTGGTGAATGGCTCCGTTAGGCATGGAAAACTGGTAGTGGATTCCGTGGAGGCGGCAGATCGTGGGGCGGTGCTGATAAATCATGCATTTTCCCTGGTCGTTCAGGGGGCACATGGTGCGGAAGGCCTCACTGGTTTTATGATAGGTATTCACATGGATGATGACATCCCGGGCTCGTTGGAGCGCATCCTCATAATCCTTGGCTTCCAGGAGATAGCATCCTTCCATGATGCACAGGTACTCCAGA
Source organism: Desulfatibacillum sp. (assembly GCA_016342355.1). Classification (GTDB taxonomy): domain Bacteria; phylum Desulfobacterota; class Desulfobacteria; order Desulfobacterales; family Desulfatibacillaceae; genus Desulfatibacillum. Next base: position 78,890 of record JAEINP010000006.1, on the reverse strand, counting down.
AAGGTGTGATGGAAGAACCAGGTCTTGCAGCAATTGTCCTCACATCCCTGGCAATGGAAACCATGGGCCTGGGAAATATCAGTGTAAACTTGATCCATGCGGCCATATAGATCCTCAATGCGGGAAATAAAACTCCGGATCACGGGATCGGCCAATATAGCTTTTAAATTAGTCATTAAGGATGCATTCTCTCTATACCATCGGAGTGGGGAAAAAGATCTTTTTATACCGTGTCAGGGCGTAACGGTCTGTCATGCTGGCAATCAGGTCGCATACACTTTGTTTGGTAGGGACGGCTTCCTCCGGGCTGGAGATTAACTCCTGCTCCATGGCGGCAAAGCGAAAGGCTTCCTCGTTATTCAGATAATGGTCAAAAAGTTCGGACAGGATTTTTTTTGCTTTGATAAACTCATTATGAACCACTGGGGAACGGTACACATTTTCATAGAGAAAGGTGCGCATTTCCAGCATGACGTCATGCATGGAATCGCTCATCCTTATGCTCATGCGGCCGTCTTCCTCCCCACTGGTATACACCACATCCCGAATCATGGTGGTTACCTGATCCCTGTGGCGTTCCCCCAGGACCTTGACGCAATGGGCGGGGATCTGCTCACGGGTGACCACGCCGCTGCGTATGGCGTCGTCCAGGTCGTGGCTCAGATAGGCGATGATATCAGCCACCCGGACCACGCGGCCCTCCATGGTAGAGGCCACTTCGCCGGTATCGTTGGGCATGATGGTTCCGAAGCCTTTGGAGTGTTTGGCGATTCCGTCCATGACTTCCATGGTCAGGTTGAGGCCGGTGCCCCGCCTTTCCAGGCAATCCACCACTCTCAGGCTTTGGCGGGAGTGGGTGAATTCCTTGTCGAAAAGCTCTTTCAGCACGGTTTCGCCGCCATGGCCAAAGGGTGTGTGTCCCAGGTCATGGCCCAGCGCGATGGCTTCGGTCAGATCCTCGTTCAATCTCATTGCCCGGGCGATGGTCCGGGCTATTTCAGAAACTTCCAGGGTGTGGGTGAGGCGGGTCCGGTAATGGTCTCCCAAGGGAGATAAAAAAACCTGGGTTTTATGCTTGAGGCGCCTGAAAGCATTGCAATACACAATGCGGTCCCGGTCCCTTTGGAAGGCTGTGCGAATGGGGCAAGGCTCCTCCAGGCGCTTTCTGCCAGCGGACTTGGAACTCGGGCATGCGTACTCTGATAAAAACCCCAGTTCCCTTTGTTCGAATTTTTCGCGAATCGTCATTGTTAACCACTGTTTAAGGTAACAAGATACATGAATTACTCAATAACCTGGAAAAGCATTTCACAGCTTGTGTGGATTGTAAAGCAAGAACTGCCGAAAAGGGGCATGGAACAAGGGGATGGATATTTAAAAAGGGGCCGGAAAAAAGTTCCGGCCCCTTTTGGACAAACCAGGGTGGATTTAGAACTTGCGCGTGATGGTGACGCCCACGACGTGAGCGTTGACTTCCTGGACTTCACCCACCAGTCGATCCAATGTGGGGGCAGGGGCGTAGTACACATAGTCGCCGTTTTCGTTGTTGAAGGAGCGTTCGTCTTCGTACAGATAGGCGTAGGAGAAATCGGCAACCCAGTTGCCGTACTTGCCCCCGAATCCGCAGGACCAGGTCCAGCGGTCTCCGTTGGGAACGATCAGGTCCAGGGTTCTGTTGGGAACAAATTCAGGTTCGTAGGCCAAACCAACCCGAAGATCCAGGTTCTTGACAATGTTGTAGGACCCGCCCAAGCGAAAGGCCGAGGCATCGTCCCAGTCCTTGTCGATTTCAATTACGCCGCCAGTGGAATCCACGTTCAACTGGAGCATGTTGTAATTGGACCATTGGGTCCACTGGTAGTCGAATTCCACGGTAAGGGGTCCCTGGTTCCAGGATGCTCCAATCTGCAGGATGGCGGGCAGATTGATGCCCAGGGTGCCGCCGGACTTCATGTTTGCCAAAGCATTGCCGGTGATTTCCACGTCGCCCACCAAATCATGACAGATCTGGCTGCGGTAGGACGCACCGATCCGAATCTGGTCCTGGATGAAAAACATGACGCCTGCGTTCCAGCCACTGGCCCAGTTATCCCCTTCCACTTTGAAATGGGCGTCAGCTCCGACAGGCATGCGGATCATGTTTTCCATTTGGGCATCCATATATTGGGCCACATAGCCTGCCGAAATGCTCATGAATTTGAAAGGCTGATACGCAATGACCGGGTTGATGGACTGGGTTTTGATTCGGGTAAATGTCGCGCCTGGAGAATAACGGCCGTCCCAGAAATCGGGCCAGTCTGTGCTGAGGCCAAAATTGGAAAAGGCGCCTATGCCCCATGCCACTTTATCATTGTACTTTTGGGTCAGATAAAAATGGGGAATAAAAAACTCATCCTCGTTAACCTTTGTGACCTTGCCATAATAGGAATTCAAGCCAGGAGTCTTGCCCGAGGATTGGAATTCTTCCGAAGGCCAGATGGCCGTGACGCCTATGGCGGCCTGGGCGCCTTCCAACTGTACCAGCCCGGCGGGATTGTAATACAGGGCTGTAGGATCGTCAGCCTGGGCCACAAAAGCGTTACCCATGGCCACAGCCTTGGCGCCCTGGTCAAAAATGCTGAAGGCTGCTGAAAAAGCCAACCCGGGCAATAAAAGCACTATCAAAACTACACAACAGAGCCACAGCCGAAATTTTTTCATTACGGTCTCCTTTTATTTTGAAATGGAATTACAATATTAAACTGATAATTCAAAACAAATAGGCGAAATCATGGGCTCATGTCAACCTAAAACCCATTTTTACCGGCAAAACCAGCAGTTCAGATCCTTATAAATCTAAAAAAAGTTGCTAATGCCGGTTTTATTGTGGTATGTCCCTAAAAAGGCAGGAAATAATTATTAGTTGATCCGAAATCAAAAGGGGCCTTGAAGTTCCGGGGAACCTTGCGGTGGAAAGGGAGGACATGATGGTCGGTAAATTTCAAATGGGAACCATCCTGGCACTGGCTTTGTTGTTGATGCTCCCGGCTTCCTCCGGGGCCTTTAACAGGGATCTGAGCATCACGATGATAGAAGACGCCATATCCTTTTGTCCTGAAAATCTCAGGGAATACCTGAAGGCAAGAGAAATGCTGGTCGCCAAAGGCATGAAGCACGGCGATTACGCCCCTGGCCCCATTGACCCCATGTCTTCCAAAAGGGTCTATGACCTGCTTGTCCAGCGCCTTAAACAGGGAAAATTGGACGATCCCAATGTCATCATATCCTTTGGAACCCTGGCCTTTTTCCTGTCAGAAACGGTCAGCCCCGGACCTTGCCGCACCCTGGACGCCTTACTGCCCGAATTGGTTTTATATGACGGCACCGATTTCATCACCAGTCCGGAAGATTCCATCCTCTCCACATTGGAACTCAGCAAACCCTATCACGGCGCCTGTGACGAAGAAAGCATAGGCAATGCCTACAACATCGCTGTCAATGTGATCGTTGATTTTTGGATTTCCGCCTATAACGCAGCCAACCTGGACTCTGGGGAGCTAGTTGTGGTCGGGACCCAGGTGGATCACACCCGCCGGGCTATTTATACCCCGGAGGAGCTGGAAGGCATGAAAAGGGCCAAGGAAGCCCGCGAAATCGCCCAGGCCGCTTTGGATCTGGAAATGGCGCAAATGATCAAGCAGGGCATAATCACCAAAGAAGTGCTGGAATGGAAAAAGAAACAGCAGGATAAAAAAGACATAGATAGATATATTTTGCGGTATAACAACAAACTGAAAGCCTTGGAAGAGGAAGTGGACGAAATCCATCGCCAGGGAACCATGCAACCCAACCAGGTGGAACGCATGCGAGACCTCAATGCGGAAATCTTTGAAGTGAAATCCCGCATCGCCGACCTGGAAGAAGACCCGGAATTAGCCATAGAGCGGGAAAAAACCAACTCCTGGTAGCCCGTTCCCGTCCAACCATTGATCATGTCAATCCGGCCGCCGCCCGCCTTCGCCAAAAGGTGGCGGCGGCCTTTTTTTTATCGAATTCTTATGGAGACGACCCATGACCAACAAGACAATGCAGTGGATAGTGGCTCTGGCAATCACCTCGGCCATGCTTTCCGGTTGCGCAACCGGCGGATACTCCGGCTTGATTCCCATTGCAGGAACCAATGTCGGCGCAGACACTCCGGAGCGGCGCATGGCGGCCCTCAACGCTGCTGAACAAGTACTCCTTTCCAAAGGCTACTCCCCGGTTCGGGTGGAAAAGAACAAGGGGTATATGAATTTTATCCTGGAGGCGGATACTGACACCATGCATCACGTTAATGTTCGCTTGGTGGAAGTGCAGTCCGGGAAAAACAACGTGGAAATGGACGTGAACGTGCGGATTTTGCGGACGGAACCCGAACGCACCGGCCTCAGCGTGGGGGGCGGCATTGGCATAGGCGCCGGAGGGGGCGGCGGCTTTGGCTTCGGCATTGCCACCCCGTCCCAGGAGTGGAGCGACGACGATACCAAATTGGCCCTGAAAAAGGAAATCGCCGCCGCCGTGGAAAAGGCCCTGGCCCAGTAAACCGCGTTTTGCTTAAAAAAAATGGGGGAGGCCCCAATGGACCTCCCCCATTAATCACTCAGGCCATTTCCATACTATTTGAAAAGGCTTTTGATAAAGCAACTGCTGGAATCGCCGTCGTCGGACGTCACCGTCTTGGAGCTGGAAGAAGACGCTGGCACAGCCACCACGCCCGGGTCCACAATCACGCCGTTGATGATTCCGTCGGCATCGGTGTTGGGATCTCCGTCCTGGAGGGTCACGATAATGGTGTCGTCTCCGTCATTATCGGCGAAAGCAAGGTTCACCCATCCACCGGCCATGATCTTGTAAAATTTGGCATTGGTGGGGATGTTTTGGGGAAAAGTGAAGGTAAGGGTAACGATTTCACCATCCGGGTCTGCCGCGTTCAGGCCTTGGATTTCCATCTTAAAGGCGCCATAGGGGAAATCCATTTTGGCGGGCATATTATTTTGGCTCAAGGAAGGATCCTGGCAGTAAAGCGCCTTTACCTTCTTGATCTGACCCTTGTCCGAATCCACCGACATGCGGTCTGCGCCGGTCATGGGCCTGAATGTGGCCTTTTTGGGATCTGCGTTGCTGCTGCCTTCTTCGCTGTCCAGGATGCCGTTGCCGTTGGAGTCCGCATCGTCAATGGCCCCGTAAATGATGATTTTGCCCTGGTCCACATACTCCCAACCTGCTTCCAGAATGTCGATATCCGTTACGCCGTCCGGCAAGGGATCAACGCGGATGATAGTGGCCGAGCGGCTGGAAGCCCCGGCGTTGTGGTCCCAACTGTTTTCATAAGGCCAGACCACTTCCTGGGCGTCCGAAGTGCTGGACTGGTCAGGCGGGCAGGGGATAACCTGGGGAGGAACCACCCTAAAAGGCCCGGAACCGTCCAGTTTGTTGTCCGTGTTCAATACGCCGGTATCCAGATAGGCTCCGTCCCGTTTATACGCCAGGATCATGCGCAGTCCGCCCTCCACTGTAATGGTGTCCAAATGGCTCCGACCCTTGCAGGAAGGAGCGCTGTAATCGCACCAACCATCAGCGTTTAGGGCCTCGTCCGCCTCTTCATTATATTGGTATTGGGCTTCCGCATACACTCCCTTGATCGGGTAATGCATTTCCGCATCGTCCGCTTCCATGGGATGATAGTTGGACCATCCGTCAGGAGCATACACGGTTATGCCCGTGGCGCTGTCCAATACTCCCGCATCTTCCAGAAGATCCTGAAAAACAACCCCTGTGTACTCCGCGTAAAAGTCCCCGGAGCGGCTGGTGTTCATGAGCAGGAACTGAATGTGCTGGGGCATGGCTTCAATCTGGTCCAGGGAATAGACCCGAAAAGCCGCAGGCGTCTTGCTAGGGTCATCGCCATCATCCCCGGGAAAGGTCACGGCATTGATCTCTGCAATGTTCGTGTAGCCGTCCCCGTCCGAATCCGTGTCCTCTATGGCCTGGACCGCAGCCTGGTTTCTGCCGCTGTCATGGTAGTCCTCACCGTAACCGTTCAGGGTGTTCAGGATGTTTCCTTGTCCGTCATACCCGTATTCATAATGGCACCACTGGCAGCTTCCCAGCGTTACTATCTTCCCGGGGCTTTTTTCGTATTCCCCCCCGCGATGGCACAGAACGCATTGGTCCAGTTTGGTTCCTGCTTTGGCGGGATAAACCGCCGTAAAGTTATCAGAATCGCTTTCACCCTGGTGGTGATAAGCTGCCAGGGCAACAGTGCCCGTAAAGGCGATTAAAATCACCGCAATTATACATACCGATTTCTTCATGTTCCTCCCTTTCAAAAAATAAGTGCTTAAAATCCCAATTGAAACCTGCTGATAATGGTGTCTTCCTTGTCGCTATACAGGGACGTGCCCGTGGCAGAGTCCCGATAAATCAGGAGAGGCTTGTCAAAACTGGTGCGGGTTGCTTCCAGGGAAAGACGGGCGTATTGGTTTAAATACCAATTCAGCCCCAAGGTCATGGACTCGACCTCCCGCACGGAATCCCCCATATAAACCAGGGTGTCGTACACCTTGTCCCCTGCGTCAAAGGTATCGTACCGGAAGGCTATGCCCAGAGCGCCGAAGCCGCCTTCTCCCAGCGATTTTTCAGGAATAATGGGCTGGAACATGCCCCGGGAAATCCTGATGGGCTCCCCGGTGATCATCCAGGCGGCGGCCCCGTAAATATCCGTCATTTCCGCGTCAAAAGTCAGGGCGCTGGTTTTGATATCGTTGTACTGCGCCTGGATGTATTCCCCAAACAGGGCGACCGGGCCATAGGTCCAGGCCGCATCCGCGCCGTGGCGAATCCTGGTGTCGCAATTGCGGATAATGTTGAACTTGGCGTGGGACGATACGGAAAAGAATTCCGTGCCGCCCGCCGTACTGACTCCCAGGCGTACATTGTTCAGATCGGTCCGGATGTACGAGCCGCTGGCCCCCAGGTGGATGCCTTCAATCAGGGGGATCTCCGTGAAAGCAAAAGGGGATAATCCTATGCGGGCGCAAACCTCGGGTTCGTCCACGTTTCCGCCGGAAGCGTCGTCCAGGCCGTCGCCGTTAAATAATCCCGCCCGGTAGTACACTGCGCCGGAATAAAAATCGCCAAAGGCCATGACTCCCACGTCCCGGTTGGGATTCAGGTCAAAACCCATGGAACGCTCCGTAAAGAACAGATTGCTGTCCGATGACAAGGCTTCCAGGCCAAACGGCTCCTTGAACTGGCCCAGGCGCAGGGAAAATGCGTCGTGGATGCGGGCGTCCACGTAGGCGTCCAGCAGACGGCGCGAACCCGCTCCCTGGAACTCGTAGGAAAGCCTGAAATTGAAAAACGGAGACAATTTTCCCGTGGTGATGAGCCGGGCCCGGCGAATGTCAAACTTGTCCGTGCCCGGGTCCGTGCCTATGCCCACAGGTTCCAGGTCATAGTCGTAGGCCTTGTAATCCGCCTGCAAAAGGCCTTTCAGATGGAACTCCGCAGTTTCGTCCCGGGTCTTCAGGCAAAAACCATTGTCCAGGGACCCCACCAGTTCCTTGCCCGTGTCCTTATTTGTAAGGGCCGGGGAGGGCACCTCGCCTGGAGCATTGGGAGGAACCCCGGCGTTCCGGCGGATCTGAGCCACCTCCTGGTCTGACAAAACTCCCTTTTTATGGAGGATCTCCACCACGATGTCACGGGTGTTGGAGCCGGAATTCAGGCCAGATGAATCTGCATTGCGGATTGTTTGCAGCTCCTCGGCGGTGAGGAGGCCCTTGGATTGCAGCATATCCAATAATGTGTTGTTTCCCGCATCGCGGGCGAATGCGTTGGCTCCTAACAGCAGGACAACGCCCATCAGCACCAGCAATTTTTTGACTGACAACGTTCACTCCAAAATTTTTGAATAAATGGGGTAGGGTTTCCCGCTTTGTACGGGAGGAACAATATGTCAAAAAAGATATAACGATGCGCCCTCTTTGTGTCACAAATGACATAACGATCCGAAAAGGACTTAGTACAAAATTTTAACGGATGTCAAACGATATCTGTTTAGTTGAACAAGGGTCTGATAGTCGCCCCTCGTTTGGCATGCTGGTTTCAGCCAGGACTATCCGCCTACTGGGGCAAGGCGTGGGCATGGGTTGCGTACCGCTGCCCGGCCCAGCAAAACGCCTTTAATAGTGAGGGACGTTTTAGCTATCATCGAAGGTCCCCCTTGGTATGGTATTTGCTTAAGTTTGTGATCGGAATGTTCGATATTGTTGATGGGGCTTGACAGTGGTATGCAATTCGTACTTAAATGGGGTGTTTCGATGGAAAAAGATGAAATTACAAAAGGTTGTATGGAATTGCGAAAGGGATGCACCATGGGCGGGATTATAGAAATGCAATTGAAACTCCCTTTTTCCGTTCAAAAAAAGGACAAGTGGTTCCTTGCCGGATGCGACCAAATGGATATTTTTTCCCAGGGAGAAACCGAAGCAGTGGCCCTGGAAAACCTGAAAGAGGCATTGAAACTTTTTATGGTTTCCTGCCTTCAACGCAACACCCTGAACCAGGTTCTGGAAGAATGCGGCTTCCGGGCATGATTTCTTGTATATGTGCTTTATCTATCCTCATGGATTTACGCCGCCTGTGGCCCAAAGCCTCCAACACAGTCTATCCCTTCATTTTTGTTGACCCGCCCGGGGCTTGCATCGTACAAACAGGGCATGAAATCTTACAGCGTGCGCACCAATAAACAATGGGTAGGGAAGTGGCTGCTGCTGGCGGTTTTGGCGGCGGCCTTGTGGTCTTTGGGAGGATGCGGAGTCCGGGAACCCCGGGTGGTCACCGCGGAAAACGCCCTGGAGCGGTTATCGGAACGCAACCGCCCCTTGTTCAACGACGACGCGGGCTTCGCCTCCTTGCGCCGATCCATGGCCTCGGCCCGCACCTATCTGGAAGGCCTGGACCCGGACCGCATGTTCACCTTTGGTCCGGACAAGTATCCCGCCTCCCGGCTCTTGCAAACCCTGGACACCCTGGAAGCCATTCTGGACGCCAGTCCCACGCCCGATCAGCTTAACCAAATGGTGTCGGAACAATTCATCGTGTACCAGAGCGTGGGAACCGACGGCAAAGGCGGCATGCTCTTTACCGGGTATTACGAACCCATGTTGGAAGGCAGCCTGGAGTACGACCCGGACTATCCTTACCCCCTGTTCGCCAAGCCCGAAGACCTTATTTGCGTCAACCTGGGTCAGTTCAGCGAAAAATACGCCGGAGACCAGATTTGCGGCCGTCTGACCCAGAATTCCCTGGTTCCCTATTTTACCCGGGAGGAAATCGACTCCCGGGGCATGCTGGATCAGGAAGGCCTGGAAATCGCCTGGGTGAAAGATCCTGTGGACCTGTTTTTTCTCCACATCCAGGGTTCGGGCAGGATTGTGGACAAAAACGGCGACACCTGGCATGTCCACTATGCCGGTAAAAACGGCCGCCCATACCGGAGCATCGGCAAGCTCCTCATCGACGAAGGCGTGATAGAAAAAGACGCCATGTCCATGCAGGCGCTTCGGGACTACCTGGAGAACAACCCCGCCGACCTGGAGCGTGTGTTCAACCACAATCCCAGCTACGTGTTTTTTGACGTGGTGGACGAACCCGCCATCGGCTACGCCGGGCAGCCCCTGGAAGGGGGACGGGCCGTGGCCATTGATTACCGTATTTTTCCCATGGGCGCCTTGGGCTTTGTTCAGACCGAACAGCCCGTTGTGGAGCACGGCATACTGACCCGTTGGGAAGAAATGAACCGTTTTGTCCTGACCCTGGATACGGGCGGCGCCATTCGGGGCGCGGGACGCATGGATTTCTTTTGGGGTAACGGCCCGTACGCCGAAATCGCAGCGGGCCATATGAAGCAGGAAGGCCGGTTGTTCTTTTTGGTGGCCAAAGAGGGGAATGGCCGCTGAATCCTACCGGTATCCTAAACTGACAGGCCTTGGATGATTGGGATATTTAAAAAAATTCCCGGCTGGTATTGGGCCCGGCGGGAGATAATGGCGCGGGATTTTAGATCCTGTCCACCCATAGTGGTATTCCAGATGGGCGGCGTGGGCTCGTCCACGGTATACGACAGCCTGTTGGTTGCAGGCCTGCCCAATCCGGTTTACCATGTCCATTACCTGTCCAAACAGGGAATCCGGGAGGCGGAAGCCTTTCACCAAAGGTTGCCTGATCCCGCCATCCCGGATGAGTTGCGTCTGTCCGAAAGCCTTCGGAGAAAAATGCATAAGGACCCGAAGGCCAAGTGGTTTATCATCACGCTTATGCGCGACCCGGTGGCCCGGATTATTTCTTCGTTTTTTCACAATGCCTGGACCCATTATCAGGGCATTTTCAACACCCGGGGCCAGATAGACCCCCGGAAGGCCCTGGAAGCCCTGGAAGGTGTGTTTGAGGGCAGGGGACGCGAGAACCCCGGGTATGTATGGTTTGAGCACGAATTCAAATCGGCTTTAGGTCTGGATGTGCGGTCCTTGCCTGTGGACTCGGGCGAAGGCTATTCTCTTTTGGAAAAAGGCCGGTTTAGGGTGCTGGCGATCAGGCTGGAGGATCTGGAACAGGCTTTCCACCCGGCAGTATCGCGCCTGCTGAACCTGGACCAAATCCTGTCCACCCCCATGGTGCGGACCAATCTATCCAGGGAACGGGACTATTATCCCGCTTATTTGCATGTTAGGGAGCACTTGAAGCTCTCTGGAAATATTCTGGAAACAATCTATGGGGATGAGTATGTGCGCCATTTTTATACGCAGGATGAAATAACCCGGTTCAAGGAAACATGGTCCTGAAAGTACGGGGAAATGGAGTATATGCTTCTGAATATAACAAGTTTTGCAGGGGGAACAATAATGAGAAAATGTATTAAGGTATTGCGTTTGTCAGTGATAGCGGTGTGCTGCGCCGCCTTGTTCGGCTGCGGCTTGACGTCGGACAGAATCCAGCCCGGAGTGATCCCGGACGCCACCTACCACGATAATTACCAGACCATGGACGGGGTGCGTTTTCACTATGAGGAATACAAGGGCGATGGCCCCGTTATTCTGTTAATTCATGGTTTCGGCAGTTCCACCTACACATGGAGAGAGGTCATTCCGCCTCTCAGCAACAGGGGTTTTCATGTCATCGCCCTGGACATGAGGGGCTTTGGATGGTCCGATAAACCCCTGGACGGAGACTATACTCCGCATGCCCTCATGGAAGACGTCAACGCCTTCCTGGAAGCCAAGGGCTTGTCCCGGGTGGTTTACGCAGGCAATTCCCTGGGAGGGTTCGTGGGGGCCATGCTGGCCCTGGAGCATCCTGACAAGGTGAAAAAACTCATCCTGGTGGACGCCGCCGGCGAGCCCACGGACACCCATCCCGGAGTGATCAAACTGGCCAAGTGGGAACATGCGGCCGAAGCCATGAAAGCCACGGCAGGTTCGTGGATTATCCGCCAGAACCTGGAATCCGCCGCCTACGATAAAAAAGTAGTCACCAAGGAGCGCGTCCTTGCCTATTTTGAGCGGATGCAGACAGTGGGCGCCATAGACGCTATGGTCTCCCTGGCCCAGAACACGGATTTTTTCAGCCTGTACTCCTTTGCCACATGCCTGCCTAATATCACTGCGCCCACCCTCATCATCTGGGGAGAAAACGACACGTGGATTCCCCTGGAATGCGCCCATAAATACAACCAGGACATTCCCGATTCCACCCTGGTGGTCATTCCCGAATGCGGGCACATTCCCCAGGAGGAAAAACCGGAACTCACGGCCCGTTTGATCGGGGATTTCGCCCGGGAATAACCTTTTTGCAGGAACAACCATAGGAGAACGCCATGCCCCTTTTCACCGTGGACCCTGAAAAATGCAACAAGGACGGAATTTGCGTGCTTGAGTGCCCCATGGGAATCATTTCCATGGAAAACAAGGACGCCCCCCCCATTCCCGCCCCCACCGCCGAGGAAGGCTGCATCCATTGCGGGCATTGCGTGGCTGTGTGCCCCACCGGCGCCTTGTCCCTTGCTGACATGCAGCCCGAACAATGCCTCCCGGTGCAAAAGGATTGGCATCTTTCCCCGGAAAAGGCGGAACATTTTCTCCGATCCCGCCGCTCTATCCGGCGTTATAAGGATACGCCGGTGAGCAGGGAAACCCTGGAGGAACTCATTCGTCTTGCCAGCTACGCCCAGTCCGGCCACAATAGCCAGCCTGTTCAATGGCGGGTGGTTTATGACAAGGAAAAGGTCCACGAGCTGGCCGGTCACACCATCGACTGGATGCGCCGCGTGACCACGGCGGAACCCGCTCTGGCGGAAATGTTGCACATGGACCGCCTGATAACCGCCTGGGAAATGGGCTATGACTTGATCATGCGAAGCGCGCCCCATCTGGTGGTGGCCCATGCAGACGCGGATTCCCGGCCCGGCCCCGTGGCCTGCCACATTGCCCTGACTTACGCGGAACTGGCAGCGCCTCCCTTGGGGATAGGCACATGCTGGGCCGGATTTTTTACAGCCGCAGCCAATGGGTGGCAGCCCTTGCGGGATGCCCTGGGTTTGCCTGACAACCAGGAGGTGCACGGCGGATTGATGGTGGGCGTTCCCAAGTTTAAGTATTATCGTATGCCCCTTAGGAATGCTCCTAAAGTCAACTGGCTTTAATGGCCTTATGCAGGAAATATGAATCATTATGGCCGCCGGCTTTGCCTGTGGCCATAATTTTTTATAACTATTTTAAATAATTATGATTTGACTGTGGTTTGCTGGAAAGACCGGCTGGCAAGTAAAAATCTCAATTGGTGTATGAGATAAAACACGAACAGAAAAACATCTATTTGCAGTAAATGCTGGGACGTAGATATTTGAAGGGGTGTTCCACACCCACTAGGCTTTCGGATTGTCCAATGGCAAACAGGCCTCCTGGCCGCAGGGATTGGTACAATTTGTTTACCACATGTTGCCGGGTTTCGTGGTCAAAGTAAATCATGACGTTACGGCAGAAAATTACATCATATTGTTCCTGGGCAGGGTCGGAAATAAGGTTGTATTTGAAGAATTTCACCTGTTCACGGATTCCGGATTTGATTTTGTAATGCCCCTGCCATTTGTTGTGGCCTTGTTGGAAATAGCGCTGGACCAAGGGAAGGGGAACGCATCGGGTTCTGTCCTTAGGATAAATTCCGCGGCTGGCTGTTTCAAGCATGGAATCGGAAATATCGGAAGCATGGATTTCAAAGGCAAGCCCGGCTTCCGATAGCTGGATTGCCATGGAATAGGGTTCTTCACCGCTGGAACAGGCAGCACTCCAGATCCTGTGGCGTACGCCCCCGGCAAGGTTTTCCAGTAGATACTCTATATGCTTATTTTCTCTAAAAAAGTAGGTATGGTTGGTGGTCATGGCGTCAATAAAACAAGCAAATTCATTGGAATCGTTTTCTATAACTCCAATATAGTCCTTCAGGGTGCGAATGTGCGTTTTTCGCATTCTTTTAGCGATGCGGGCCTTGACCAGATCCACTTTATTGTCCGAAAGGCTGATTCCGGTTTCCTGGTAAACCAGTCCGGCGAGCATGAGAAAATCCTGCGTTGATATATCGGTGTTGCTGATCAAGGTGTTCTCCCTGGTGTCTGAAGCACAAATTGTGAGGGGCCGAACAAGACTGGCCCGTAGCATGCTATGGTATCGGAACGAACCCTAAAGAACTTGATTATTCCACGCCGGATACATGGATGTTTTAAAAAATCCGGCTGAGGGCTTTATAGTATTTTTCAATCCGGCAGATCCCTTCTCCGTCAATCCCTTGACAAACATTTCCATCGCAATCTTGAAAGGATACCCATTGCGCCTCAATAACTGTGTTAAATGTTTGATTTTTTATGATATTTAAATTATTATTCTCTGACTTGTTGGCACGGGTTTTGCTTTGCATGTTTAAGCCCACAGCCTTTTGGGGGACAATTCTCCCTTGTGAACCAGCCTTTGGCTTGGTTCATCAGGAAAGGCTTTTTTTCTCTGGTTTGCGGGACAAATTGCGGGGCATTTTTACGCTGGTGGAAAGCGCCCGTTCCCGAAATCCTCATTCAAGTCGCCTGCAAAGGATTTTTGCGGAATTCTAATGAAGTTACGGTCCAAGTTGCTTATCATTCTTCTGGGTTGTATTGTCCTGACTGGGACTACCCATTCCTTAATCCAGCATTTGGTAATTTATCCGCAGTTCCAGGCCCTGGAGCATAGGGAGGCTGAAAAGGACATTCAACGCTGTGTCCAGGCCATAGACACCGAGGTGGGACACCTAAAAGCCCTGTGCAATGACTGGGCATCCTGGGACGATACCTACGAGTTTCTTCAAAGCCATTCACAGGATTACCTGGATTCCAATCTTGCGTTGGAAACCTTTGTGAATGCCCAACTCAACGCCATTTATTTTTATGATGTCCAGGGAAAGCCTTTCTGGGGCATGAGCCTGGATCTTGAAACAAAGCAACCCATGGCCCTATATCCCTTGATGACGGGAAACCTCCAGGCAGGTCACCCCTTGTTCATAGATCTTAACTCCCTAACCACAGGCACTGATATATCCCGGATTGGCCTGCTTAAAACCGAGTATGGTTTCGTGATGGCGGCCTCCCTTCCTGTTCTAACCAGTGAAAACAAGGGGCCTGCCAAGGGAACCCTGGTCATGGCCCGGCTTATCACTCCGGTACTTAGTCAAAAACTGAGGGCGCAAACGCGTGTTCCGTTTGACCTGAAATTTGTTGAAACGGCAGGATCAAATATAAGCGCCGGGGGGGCCATCAAAACAGTGATCCAGCCGGTCGATCAGTCTCTGCTCATGGCCAGCATCCTCATGGAAGATATTGCTGGCAACCCATGTATCTTGTTGGAAGCAAGCCTGCCCCGCGATATCATGCTGCAGGGATACGCCACCATGCATACAATAAGAAATGTCACCATCCTTATTGCCCTTATCCTCTTGGTGCTATTGCTGTGGCTTTTGGCGGTCACTATTGTCCAGCCCATCACACGCCTTACCGGACACGTCCTTACTATACGCAAATCAGGGGATTATTCCGCCAGATGCCATAGTGGCAGGGCCGATGAAATCGGTATGATGGAGCAGGAATTTGACCGGCTGCTTGAAACCATTGCCCGTCAATCCAGGGAACTGGAAGCGGAATTGGTCTTCCGAGAGGAAATTGCCCAACAGCTTGGGGAAAGCATGCAAAAGTACAAACTCCTGGCCGAAAACCTCAAGGACGTGGTGGTGGCCATTTCTCCGGATGGGGTTGTACAATACTGTAGCCCGGCGATTTTTGAATTCAGCGGACATTCGCCGGAAGAAGTGGTTGGCATGCACGTCCATGCTTTTTTGGCGGATGAGAGAGAAAGGAGAAAACTGGTTCAACAGGTAGAAGCTATTGTTAGGTCAGGCCATAGCCAGTCCGCGGAATTTGTGATGCTTTCCAAAAACGGCAAGCCTTTTCCTGTGGAATCCAGTGCCAAGCCCATTATGGAAAACGGAAAGCTGCTGTCCCTTCAATGCGTGATTAGGGATATCTCTCCCCGAAAAAAGGTGGAGGAGGAAAAGGCCCGCCTGGAGGCCAAATTGCAGCAGGCCCACAAAATGGAGGCCATCGGAACCCTTGCCGGAGGTATCGCCCATAACTTTAACAATGTCCTGTTCCCCATTATGGGGTTTACAGAATTGGCCATGATGGAGATTCCTAAAGAGAGCCAGGCGCAGGAGAGTCTTAAGGATGTTCTGGCAGCAGCGGAACGGGCCAAAAAACTGGTCAGGCAGATAATGGCTTTCAGCAGCCATGGTGTGGAAGATCCCAAATTGGTTTTCATGGAAAACATTGTGGAGGATGTCCTCATCATAATCAGGGCTTCTTTGCCTTCAACCATTGAAATCAGGAAGGATATCGTCAGCACCGGCTGGAT
The DNA here is from genome assembly GCA_016342355.1 of Desulfatibacillum sp. Lineage (GTDB taxonomy): Bacteria > Desulfobacterota > Desulfobacteria > Desulfobacterales > Desulfatibacillaceae > Desulfatibacillum. Next base: position 62,883 of record JAEINP010000006.1, on the reverse strand, counting down.
GATTTATGCTGATCCCATAGAAATTCAGAGAGTTATCATGAATATCTGTTCCAATGCCGCCCATGCCATGAAGGATACCGGAGGTGTTATGGAACTGATGCTTTCTGTCCAGGATATTGCCGAATACGACCTGGGACCTGCACGCAAAATTGCACCGGGCAGATACATAAAACTTGCCATCAGCGACAATGGACCGGGTATGGACAGGGACGTTATGGAACGCATATTTGATCCGTATTTCACTACCAAACCCGTGGGGCAGGGGTCCGGTATGGGGTTGTCGGAAGCCCACGCCCTGGTGGAAAAAAACGGCGGGGAAATAAAGGTTTATAGTGAGCCGGGCTTGGGCGCCTCCTTTTATGTTTACCTGCCTGTTCAGGGCGATGAGCCGGACCAGCCCTTGACCCATGACCTTCCCGGGGGCAATGAAAACGTGCTCATAGTGGATGATGAAGAACAAATCATCCAAATGACCCGGCAGCTACTGGAGCGTTTGGGTTACCACGTCACTTCCAGCAACAGCAGCACGGACGCTCTAAATCTATTCCAGGCCAATCCCGACGCCTTTGACGTTGTCATCACGGACATGACCATGCCCCGCATGACCGGAGATTCCCTGGCCAGGCAGATCCTTGCTATTCGGCCCCACATACCCATCATTCTATGTACTGGTTTTTCAGAAAAACTATCCAGGGAACAGGCAAGGGGTATCGGCATTTCCGCCTACCTCATGAAACCCGTGGTCATGGCGCAAATAGCCAGTATCCTTCGAAAAGTCCTGGATAAAACCTAAAGTGAGCCTTTTTCATACCTTTCCGCTCAATATGGCGCCAGGGCGTTGAGGCATACTGCCAGGCCCCCCCATTCCCCATGGGAAGGCAAAACTCCTGCTTGGAAGATCCCTTCGGCCACTTTTTGTATTTGGCGTCCTAAAATGCTTGAAAATTCAATGAAGACAAGGTAATAGTTTGGGTGTTATGCGGATTTGCCGCACACCCACCGGATCATAGTTTCCAACAAGGAGGAAGTTTAATATGAAGTCACGTAGAGGTTTGCTCTTCTTCGCGCTATTGATGGTTTTTCTCCTGGGGCAATTTGCGTACGCGGGACCTCCGCTCAAATTGCAGGCGGCTCCCCCTTTAGTAAAGAAAGAATTCGCAAAACAAATCCCCTTAGTCGATCCAAATCTTTCCATTATGGGCATTCAAACCAGGAACACTCAAACTCTGTCCCAAGTACAGTATGAGGTGAAAATTAAGAACGAGACCTCCTCACCCTATTCAGGGCACGCCAAATTGGCGCTGGATGTGAAACATGTTGTTTCTGGTCAGCAGATTATTTGGGAGGAAGGGGCTCCGGTACAGGAGATAGCGCCTCTGGCCCCAGGGGAGGAAAAAGTGTTTCGGGGTCAGTGTTTACGAAAAGGATCTGTTGTTTCTCTTAAGGCTTCCATTAAAACGAATGACAAGGTATGGACCTCCAAGACTGTTAAGGTGGTCGAAATGCCCACGCCGGAGTTAGAAATTACTAACGTGGAAATTCGTGACGGCAAGATTTACGCCACAGTGAAGAACAACTCCGATTATGATATTGATTCTAACGGAGGGCTTACCGTTCAGTTCTATGGGGGAGTCAAGCAAGCGGACAACACAGTGGAATTTTCGCCAGCAGGCGGCTATGGGGTGAGAATTCGGCCCCATAGTCAGTTTACGCAAAGCGCAACTCTCCGCGAAGGATTTGACGTGTACAAGGTGACCATATTTCTTTCCAGAGGAGTTACCAACATAACGGCTGCCTATAAGGTCATCAATCTTTAATCTGAAACGGCAGCCGGGGCCTCCTCGGCTGCCTGTAATATTTCTTTCCAATTCTTCCTGGGATTGCAACCAAAGAAACCGATAATTTTTTGGCCCAAGGGGGGATGGCATTTCAAGAAACGGGCGTTTACATTAAAATATCAATAGAATATATTCCATATTTAATACAATTATGGTAGAATAATTTTTTATTAAATTCTGCTTTATCCAACCGGCGGCAAAGCCGTTCAACCAACCACTTACCATCTGTTTAAGGGGGAGAAGAACCATGGAAAAAATCTGGCTAAAGAGTTATCAGGACGGAGTTCCTGAGGAAATTGACCTGAACGAATACACCTCCATTCCTGATATCATGGACCAAGCGTACGCAAAATTCGGTCCCAAACCCGCTTTTCACCAAATGGGCAAGAGCATCACCTATGATGAGTTAAACGAGCAGAGCAAGAAATTCGCCAGCTTTCTCCAGAACGACCTGGGCCTCAAACAGGGCGCCCGGGTTGCCCTTATGATGCCCAACGTCCTTCAATACCCCATCGCCCTTTTTGGAATCCTGCGGGCCGGCATGGTGGCTGTCAATGTCAACCCCCTGTACACAGCCAGGGAACTGCAGCACCAGTTGAAAGATTCCGGGGCTGAAGCCATCATCATCTTTGCCAATTCTGCCAGCGTCCTGGAAAAGATTCTGGGCGATACCCCCGTCAAGCATGTGATAGTCACGGAAATCGGCGATCTTTTGGGCTTCCCCAAAAGCCTGTTGGTCAACACGGTCATCAAGCACGTCAAAAAAATGGTGCCTGCGTTCAGCCTTCCCGGCGCCATCAAGTTTAAGGCCGCCCTGGCAAAGGGCAATTCCGCCACTTTCAAACCCGTTAAAATCGTCCTGGACGACCTGGCCTTCCTGCAATACACCGGAGGAACAACCGGGGTTTCCAAGGGCGCTGAACTGACCCACAAAAATATTGTGGCCAACGTACTCCAGGCCAGAGCCTGGATCGGCGACTCGGCCGAACTCGGCAAGGAAATCATGATCACGCCTTTGCCCCTGTATCATATCTTTTCCCTCACAGCCAACTGCCTGGTGTTCTCTTCCATCGGCGCCCTGAACGTCCTCATCACCAACCCCAGGGATATACCAGGCTTCGTAAAGGAATTGAACAAATGGAAGTTCACCGCCATGACCGGCGTCAACACCCTGTTCAATGCCCTCATCAATGAACCGGAATTCTCCAAGGTGGATTTTTCCAGCTTCAAGCTGTCCCTGGGCGGCGGCATGGCGGTCCAGGAACCCGTGGCCATGAAATGGAAGGAAATCACCGGAAGACCCCTGGTGGAAGCCTACGGGCTTACCGAAACCTCCCCGGCCGCTTCCATGAACCGTATGGACCTTAAGGCATTCAACGGCTATATTGGCCTGCCTATTTCATCTACCATATTCGCCATCCGGGGCGAGGACGGCGAGGACGTTCCCTTGGGCGAAGTGGGGGAAATCTGCATCTTTGGTCCCCAGGTCACCAGGGGCTACTATAACCGGCCTGAAGAAACCGCCAAAGCCTTTTACGGGGACGGCTTTTTCAAGACCGGCGACATGGGCTTCATGACCCAAGAGGGCTACGTGAAACTGGTGGACCGGAAAAAGGACATGATTCTGGTTTCCGGGTTTAATGTATACCCCAACGAAATTGAGGAAGTGGTGGCTGGCCATCCCAAGGTACTGGAATGCGCGGCCGTGGGCGTGCCTGACCCCAAGAGCGGGGAACTGGTCAAACTTTTCGTGGTCAAAAAAGACCCCTCCCTCACCGAAGCAGAGCTCAAGGCCTTCTGTAAGGAAAACTTTACAGGATACAAGGTTCCCAAGTTCTTTGAGTTCAGGGATGAACTGCCCAAAAGCAACGTGGGTAAAATCCTGAGAAAGGATCTCAGGCAATAAAATCAAATCTCCCCGGTCCGGCAGCCTAATTCTGCCGGACCGGGGTCTCTCCTTTATACAAAGCAGGAATCATGGATTCTCACCAGAAAACTGAACTTAGAAACAAGATAATAGCCCAGCTGGAAACCCTTAAATAAGACATATCCTCCCTGGTCCAGGCCACCAAACCCATATCCCCGGATAACGCCATCGGCAGGATATCCCGCATGGAAGCCATCGGCGCCAAAAGCATCAATGAAAAAGCCCTGGCCAACGCAAGAGACAGGAGATCCGGGCTGGAACGCGCCCTGGACAACCTGGACGACCCGGATTTCGGCCTGTGCCGGATTTGTGATGGGGAAATTCCCATGGGACGGATCATGCTCATGCCCGAAGCCACCACCTGCGTAAAATGCGCCCAAGTCTCCTGATATGAATCCTTGTGGCGCTCCTTTATCCATGTCATTTTGTGTTAGAAAATCTTCGAATGCCCGGAAGGTCTGTCATGGTAGAACCGGTTAATTTCAACGGAAAAAAACAAATCAAGGACGCCAATGCCCTAAGGCGGGGCTATTCCTTGTCTGTTCTGGTCGGTTTGGCCCTGTTTATTTGCACTGGAGGCTTATTTATAGGGTTTTACCTGGAAGGCGCCCTGGGAGCCTTGTTGGGATTTGCGGCAGGATTAATTCTCAGCTTCCTGGCGGTATATGTATTCCAGTTCCTGATAGAAGGCATTTCCGACAACGTGGGCCGTATCGTTTTTATCGGCAAAAAGGCCAACTGGACCCTCCACGAAGGCCTGCAATCCGACCTCCAACAAATCCGCTACGCCAAAGCCAACGAACGCTATGGCGAGGCCCTCACCAAGGTGAACCAGGTACTAAAAAAAGCGCCCAAGTGGCCGGAAGCCCTGTTTTTAAAGGCGGAAATACTGTGGGACGGCTTCGAAGCCCTGGAAGACGCCAAGAGTACCTTACGGCAGATCATCACACTTCCCACTCCCCCGGACCAATACAATACCTGGGCGAAGGAAATGTATAAAAAACTCTCCCAAATCAGGCGGGAGCCTTCCTGATTTTATTTCATATCTTCCAATTTATCTTTCAAATAATCTTTGCGGGATTGGGGATGGGGATGGGAGGCGAAATAATAGGCCGGCTTGCCGAATCGTTCTTCCTGTGCCAGTTTGTCCATGAACTCCACGGCTCCTTTGGCGTTTCCGTATTTTTTGTGCAATAGCTCCACGCCAAACATGTCCGCATCCTTTTCCTGGGCCCGGGAGAACTTGCTTTCCAGGTTTTGAACCCGTTGAAGGACAAAATCACTGGCGCCGCTATCCGCACCCAACAGCGTGACAACCAGAGTCATTCCCGCAAGCCCTCTGCCCAAGCGTTTGAGATGGTCCCTGTGGTGGAAATGCCCCAGTTCATGCCCTAAAACAAAAGTGAGCTCCTGTTCGTCGTCTATTTCCTTAAGCAGGCCTGAATAAACCACAATCCTCCCGCCGGGCAGGGCCAGGGCATTGACAACCGGAGACTCGCTTACCACGACCCGATAGTCCAGTTCCCTATCCTCCGGTTCCAGAAGAGGGACCAGGCTATCCAGCAACGCCTGCAACCGGGCGCTTTCGTCTTCCATTCTGTCGCCCTCTCCAAACGATTCGTACATGGACCCTATTTTGGCTTCCAGGGAAACAGGTATGTGGGGGGCCAGAAAGGAAACCGTGACCCCCAACAACAGGTATACCAGCAGGCAGAAGGCGGTTATCCCAAACGAAAGGATAAAATAGCTCTTGAGGGGCGAGGTCTTGCTAATGTTGTAGTTTGTCTCCGAATACCGGGGAATGTATTTAATTTTTGGCAAGGCACGGTCTCCGGGATAGGATTAACGCAGCTTAATGGCGGTCCCGTATGCCAGGGCCTCCACCGAGCCCACGGCTTGTTTCCGGTTGGCGGACTGGCCGATGGCCGAGGTTTCCACACGGACATTTTCTATGATGTCCGCGCCATGGGAGTTCTCTATCATTCTTAAAATCGCTTCCCTGCGAGCCCTGTCCACCAAAGTTTCATAGGCGGTCACCCGGCCTCCCACAAACATTTGCAGGCCCGATAGAATGCGTTTGAAGTAATCAATGGAGATGACAACGCTCCCCGAAACCAGGTTTGCGGAAGCCACTTCCTGTTCATAGCCCACGGTTTCCTCCATGGTGACTATGGGGATGTTGAGATAGGCTTTTTCCCTGGCTTCAATATCCCGGTAGTGGCGTTTTTCCAGATAAGTTCCCACGCCGTAACCCAGAGCCAGGAAGGCGAAGAATAATATAATATTGGCGTATTCCATGGCCGCCTCCCTTATTCTACCCTGACAGCGGTGCCGTAAACATAGATTTCGGAAGCGCCCTGCGCCACGGAAGACGTGGAAAAACGCACGTTCACCACGGCATTGGCGCCCATGGCCGAGGCAGCCTGAATCATCCTCGCCGTGGCCTCGTCACGGGCCTCGTTGAGCAGTTCCGTATAACCCTTGAGTTCCCCGCCCACCATGTTTTTAAAACCGGCCATGATGTCCTTGCCAACATGCTTGGCCCGGACCGTGCTCCCGGATACCAGCCCAAAATGTTCCACAATGTCTTTTCCCGGAATGGTTTGCAGATTTGTCAGTTGCATTGTCAGCCTCCGAAGTCTGAATGAGAAAGTGGTGTTCCGCAAAACGGAAAATGTGTTTGGGCAGGGAGCATTGCCCTCATCCCCCCATTCTTCGGTTATCCGATTCCTGTCGGGAAACGGTTAGAGGGATATTGCATAGCCTGCCTGTAAAACATGGTTCTGTATAAAACAAATTGCCAGATTACCTTGGAAAGATGGGCAATTTATACAGGGCGGACCATGGTTGTCAACATGCTTGCCAATTTTGATCAAACTTAGTCCTCCACCTGCAATTTGATCTCATCGGAATTGGCCCTAAGCTCCGGCGCGTACATGGCGTGGGCCTTGGTGGGCAGGGACGAAAATCTGCCAGGGATTTCCGCACGCATCCGGTAGGCAAGGCTGTGGGTCCCCCGCGCTAAAGACTGGCAGAAAAAGGCCACCCGCTCGTCCCGGTATTCCGTATAGGCTCCCATGCTGTTGCCTCCATAACCGCTTCTTATTTCCACGGGTTCGAATCCGGCGGGCTTGAAGTCCTCGAACACCACGTACTCATAATCGTTCTTGCTCTGAATGGTCAATTCCACCTCCACCAGATCCCCGCTTTGGAGCATGTCCATGTTGTGCAACTCGGTCCGGGCGTATTTTTCTACTTTCCGGTCCAGCACCTGACCGTGGGCCCCGGCGTCTTTGATGGTTTTGTCCACGGGCGTCAATCTGAAAACCTTGCGGTCCACCTTGATTTCCAGCCCCGCCGCCTTGATGTCGTCCTCCAGGGTGAAGTTGGTCATCCATCCATTGAAATACACCGGGCCTTTGCCTTTGCGCTCCAGCCGAATTTCATGCTTACCCGCTGTAATTCCATGGCCTTCCATCACAAACACGTTGTCGAAATCGAACATATTGCTTTGGTTGACAGCAACTTCCTTTTCCAACTTCCCGTCCACGAACACCGCGATCTTCATGTCTGGAGTATCCTCGCCCGAGGCGTTCAAGTAATCGGCCAGGGCCTCAATGCACAGGGCCGTGTCTCGCGTGGAATTCCAACGTGCGGCGTGCTTGCGGTTGTTGAGGATATACTTGACCAATCCCGCAGCCCGGTCTTTCATGGGTTCCGGGTCATTGGACCGCCCTTCAAAGCCCGTCAACGCCAATAGCTTGAGATACCAGGCATGGGCTTCCATTTCATCCCCGTACCAGGTCCACCAATAGCCCTGGTTGCCCATGTCCAGGTAACAGGTCTGGTTTTCGTCGTCGCAGCGGAGGTATTGCTCAATGTTTTTCAAAACCCGGGCAAGATCCTCCGTGTGCTCCATGGCATGGAGCCCCATGCCCAACAAGGTCAGCCCATACACGGAAAGATCATTTTTATCCCGGACAAGAAAAGCCTCCATGTCCGCATCGCCCTGTCCGGCCTGGGCCAGGATCATGAACACATAGGCGTCCACGTTGTCGGCCCGGGTTTTGTAGGGATTGGCTTTTATTTCGGCGTTTTTCAGGCGAAGGAGTTGCTGATCTTCATAGGCATTCAGCCAAGTTATGCCCTGGTTGATCATTTCTGCCGGAACATCGGCCCCGGCTTCCCGGGCTTTCAAAAGTCCTCGGACCACCGTGGCAGTGGTATGGGGATAGGAGTATTCCCCCCTGCCGGAAAACCAGCCCCAGCCGCCATCGGAATTTTGCATGGAAGCCAGTTTTTTGATGCCTTCCCGGGCCATGTCGCGAACCTTGGCGGGATCATATACCGGGTTTTCGTCCCAGTGCTTCCATTGGGCCGCCCGGTTGGCCGCATCTCCCATTTCCTGGGCGTTGAGGTTGGTGTGCTTTTCCTTGAGCTTGCCAAGGTCGATCCCCTGGCTTTGCAACAGGTTCAGGGTAATCACCGTGGGCAAAAACCGGTTGAGGGTCTGCTCGGTGCAGCCGTATGGATAATCCGATAGATAGGGCAGGGCGTCCACCATGGCCCCGGCCAGGGAAGGCGAATACCTTACTTCCAGACGGGTGGCTTCCGGCCTTCTTTTTTCCGGCACATCCACCGTAAAGGATGCCGTGTTTTGGCTGGGCCGGATCACTCCGCTATAGGTTTCAGTCTTCTCCATGCCATGGACATACACGGGAAAACGCATTTCCATGGCGTCTGATTCCTCGCCGGTAAGGGCTTTCATGCGGACGATGGCTTCGCCCTCCTTCACGACCTTCACCCGCCAGTCCACCCGTTCTTCACCCTTGGCGTCAACGGGCAGGAGCTTGCTCGCGCCGCTGCCTGCAAAATCCAGGCATTCGCCGTCCAGTTCCAACACCGCCCGCACCATCACTCGGTCATCCAGGTAATTATGGATATTGGCCGAAAGCACCACCTCGTCCCCTTCCACAAAAAAACGGGGGGCCTGGAGCCGAAGCAGGAGGTCCTTGGAGGTCGCCACCTCGGCCTCGCCTTGTCCCACCCGGGTGCCATGGCCCATGGCCCAGGCCTTGATTTTCCAGGCGGTCAGGTTTTCGGGCATGGTAAATTCCACCTGGGCGTGGCCGTTTGCATCGGTCTCCAAAGACCCGGCCCAAAAAGCCGTGTCCGCGAACTCCGTGCGTACATGCACGTTTTCTTCCTGGGGTTCGGCGGCCGATGCGCTGGAGGCTTCGGCCATCATGGCCACGCCGGTTGTTTTGGACTTAATGGGCTCGGGGTCTGCGGAGGAATAGCGGACAGGGGCCAGTTTAAAAGCTACTGCCCTGGTCCCGCCGCCCTTCGGGGCGTTTGTCAGGGCGCCGTCCTCTTCAGGGGAAGGAAGGTTTCCGAAAACGCCCAGCGGCTGCATGGACATAAATTTCAAATGAACGATATTGGCCCCGCCCTTTTCAAGACTGTGGACTGTTTCAGGATAATGCCGCCGGACCCATTTCCAGAAAAAGTCGCGGATATCCGGCACATTGGAGCCGCCGGAAATATACTCCACCGCTTTGTCATAAACGGTAAGCACCGTTGTCCCCTTATAAGGCTTCCCTTCTACATCCGTCAGACTCAGGTCGACTATGGCCTTTTCTCCCGGCTTGTATTTTTCGGAAGAAGGCAGAACTTCCACGTTGAAAACCCGCTTTTCCGGAGGAACCACAATTTGCCGGACTTCGGAATACACCTTGCCATCGTGGATGGTCATGGCTTCCACAAAGAAATTGGGCATATCCTTTTTGCTTACTTCAATGTCCTGGATTGTGCTGTTACCGTTAATGCGCAGAATTTGCGGACGGGGATAGACGCCGTTTTGAGGACGAACAAACAGCAACACCGTGGAATCCTTGGCCCGGGTGTTGATGCGCAGCCGAACCTTGTCGCCCGGCGCATATTCCCTCAAATCCGGCACCAGTTCCAGATGATCAAAAACAAAATCCCGGCCCGTGTCCTTGTCCCCCATGACACAAAATAGATAACCCCCTTCTTGGGTGCGTCCCTTGGAGTCGGTCACGCTCAGGGAAAGGCGATACTGCCCGGCCTGGGAGGCGTCCATTTTCAATGCGGCCCGGCCATCCTGCCTCAGGAGCACATCCCATTCTTTGACAGCCGTTTCCACAGGTTTGCCGTTTGCCCGGGTGACTTTGTACAAAACCACCTTGCCTTTGCCCGGTACGGGCTTGCCGTCCGGTGTCTGGGTGGAAAAATTGGCGGAAACCACATCGCCGACCTGATAGTGCCCTTTGTTCACCCAGGCATACACCTTGAAAGGCTCCCGGGCCGCAATCACGGACCCCTTACCCACAATGGTGCGGCGGGATTGGTCAGTCACTTCCATGGTAATCTCATACCGGTGATCACTATTGCCGCGCAATTCCTTGGCCAGAGCCGTATCAATGGACAATTTTAAAACACCGTTTTCATCTGTCAGCCCTTGCCCTTGGGCAACCACCTCGGGTGGCAAATTGCTACCGTGCCACCACCAGGACCAATGAGGCCGGGGACAGCCCCATTTGACCCAGCCGGGATACCAGTCATAGTCATAGGCGAACCACCAGTATCCCGCACCATACAGCCAGTCCCAGGCGCCCCGGGGAAACCAATCCCGGCTATACTCGGAACGCAGAACTTTATAGGAGACCTTGGCCCCGGTAACCGGCCCACCAAAATAATAGGATGCCTGGATTTCCACCGGGATTTTGTCGCCCAGGGCAATAGGTTCTTCCGGGGCTTTCACGGTCACTTCAAATTCAGGCTTTTTATATTCTTCAACACGAAACAAGACTTGCTCGCGGGAGTCCACCCGGATGGAATACATGCCCAGAGGCGCATCTTCGGGCAAGGTGTATGTTCCTTCCACGCCGCCGTATTCATCTGCGACTTTTGTTTCGTTGATAATATCTGCGCTCTGGGGATCAGCCCCTTTGATCATAAAGGATTTGCCTGCGGCCATGGACTTCTCGCCCAGGTCGTATCTGGCCTGACGCACCCAAAACTTATAATGCACTGTCTGGCCCGGGCGGTATACCGGTCTATCCGTAATGCCAAATGCCCGGGTTCTATTCAAATCTTCCTGATTGGCGTTGGAATTCCAATTAATGTTGGGAGTGAAATAGGCGAAACGACCGTCTCCGTCGGAGGCTGAAACGATCCATTGATATTGATCTTCATTTATAGAGTCCGTATGGAAAGCCAACCCGTTTCGATCCGTCATTTTTTCCAATTGCATGATATCGTAGCGGTGTTGGCGGCTGTCCCATCTGTACCCGAATAGATCAACCTTCATTCCTTCTAATGGCTCGCCGGTAGCGGCGTCGGCAGCAAAAAACATCTCTCTGCCATCCATGGATTTCTTTGCCAGGGCCGTGTCCATTATCCAAATGAGGGTGCTGAACGAGTATCCTTTCTCCATTTCGGCGGTAAGAAGATAAACACCTGTCCTTATCAGGGGTGTTTTGACCATGATCCTCTTGTCGAAATGATCCGGCAGCGGTTCCAGGGCCAGGTCCCATTCCGCAACGGTTCCACTCAGGTATGGCGATTTTTCTGTGTTGGTCAGGTTCGCCAAGAGTTCGTGGCTGTTGGATCTGTACCAGTCGGCGCGGTCCTTTGTTTTGCGGAAGAAATCCTTTTCATTTTCAAGGTATTGTTGCAGCTTGATTTTTTCAGCCTTGAAATGAACCGTTTTCCCGTTGCGGAAGACAAATCCCACTTCCACTTCCTTACCGGCCGGCTGGGCGGGAGTGGAATAAAAGCGGCCCATGGCGCCGGTGAGTTGTTCCAGCTCATTCTCTTGTCTTTCTCGGATGTCGGGAAACCGCTTGATTAATTCCTTGGTGTACTGAACCGCCTTGGGGTACTGGCGGCGATCTTTAAATACATGAGCCAGCATTTCCAGGGCATTTTTGCTATAATTGCCGCCAGTTTCGGCAATCCGTTTAAACAGGGTGATGTGGTTCTGGCCCTCAGGCAGGGCAAATCGCTTGATGCCCGTGGCCAGGGAAGCCATGGTTTCGTCTTCCGACAGGGTCTGTACAGAGAAAGGTCCCTCGCCGACTTCATCTTCATGTGCAGGACCGTGAATAACAAAACTATCCGCCATGGTCTGAACCCCGAACTGCCAATACAGAAACATGGCCTGGTTCCACATGGCCTCATTTTTTGCTTTGGGATTTATCTTGGCCGCATAATCCAGTAGCCAGCGGTATCTTTCTCCGTCGTTGGCAGCTTGTTCAAAACTCGGTGGCGGGTAATAAAAAATAGGATTTCCCTTTTCATCCACAGGGGGGGGCATATATTTATTATTAATAAAGTATTTAAACCCTTCCTCATAATCCGGCAAAACGCTCAAATCCGTGGTGTACTGAAGCCTCCAGTGCTCGCCCGGGCTCTGGTATTCGAAAATCATGGCCGCAAAACGAAAGCAAAAGCTGGAAACATCGTCCTTGTTTTCGTCCGCAGGGAGGATGTCCAAAGCCTGCTTCATCAATTGCAGGGCCCGCACCCGGTCCCGGGCTAAGGCGTTCACATACTGGCCGCCTCCCCTGTGGCCTCCCCGTTCAAATTCCCCGGAAATCAGGAAGCCCCGATGGTCCTGGGAAAAATATATTTCGGCGGCCCGATGCAAAAGCCTCCAGTTGTTCCCGTGAAGACGGACAGCCTTTTCCACCAGGGCGTCCGAATCCTGGACCCTCCCCAACTTGCGTATACAACCCACGGCCTGATTCAGGTCGGATTCCACCTTCATGGGGTCCGTCATTTCGTCGTCCATCAGGCGCACATACAGCTCATAAGCGTCCTTATAGTTGCCTTCCTGCCGCAGGCTGTTGGCTTCTTTCCGTATGGACTCCTGATTGCCCGCGCCAGCCAGGGCCGGGGATGCAACCATTAGGAGCAAAGATGCGACTATTAGAATAGGCCGGATTTTCATGGGGGTTCTCCTGGTTTTCGGGTTTGAAAATTTTCTTTGTATCCATGATACATGAGTAATGCCCGGAGAAAAAGCAAAACAAATGCAAAATTTAGGGGGAATCCCGCGGCCCGGCGGGTTTCAATAAATTTGGCATAATCTACCCAAGTGTGATATTTATTCTTATTAGAAGCCTATTTCATTTGATTTCCAGGTAATTTGAATGGGAACAAATTTTTGACCGCAATAATTTTTTTCCTAACTCCAAATACTAATAGGGAGACATAGCCTTGGAAGATGTGGAATTGACAAAGGTTCTGGGCCTGGTGACGGATTTTGTGGTGAATTATTCTTTCCAGATTTTGGGCGCGCTCATTATTCTGATTGTTGGATGGCTCCTGGCCAGTTGGCTGGCCAAATCCGTCACCCGTTTATGCGACGCCCGCAACATGGATCCCATGCTCAGTCGATTTCTGGGCAGCGTGTCCAAAATTCTTGTCCTGGTTTTTGTGGTGATTCTGGCCCTGGACAAATTCGGGATTTCCCTGGGACCCTTTGTGGCGGCCCTGGGCGCCCTGACCTTGGGCGCCAGCTTTGCGGTTCAGGGCGTGGTATCCAATTACGGGGCGGGCCTTACCATTATCATGACACGGCCGTTCACCCTGGGCCATACCGTGACCATGGCCGGAGTCCGGGGCGTGGTGGAGGATATTTCCCTGGCATCCACCATTTTGATGACTGAAGACGGCGAAAAAATCATGATCCCCAACAAGCATATTGTGGGGGAAATCCTGACCAACTCCTTTGCCAATTCCGTGGTGGAAACCAGCGTGGGAATTTCCTACGGCGGCGATCCCGAAAAAGCCATTGAGGCCATCAACGCCGTACTGGAAGGCTTCGAGGAAATCCCCCGGGAACCCTCCAGCCAGGTGGGCATAGAGGCCTTTGCCGACTCCGCCATCAAGATCGGCATCCGATACTGGGTGCCCACCCGGCAATTTTTTGAACTCCAATACAAGGTGAATCTTGCGGTTTATAAGGCCTTGAAGGAAGCTGGCATGGAAATTCCCTATCCCAAGCGGGAGGTAAGAATTGTCCGGGAAGCAGCATCCTGAATGCGCCAGGACAGGAAATAACTTCAGGAAAATCCACCAATGCCGATAACCATTTAATCCATCGATCACGATGATTATACGCCTGTCAGGCAGGGGGTTGAAATTACGGAAATCGATCCAAAACTTGTGTCAGACGTAGTGATGCAACTGAATATTGTGCGGAAAAACTCCGCTTTGTATCCCGACGGCCATCCTCAACTGAAAATGGCCATGGCCCGGGTCTCCACGGTCCTGCGGAAATATTTTCATGAAGCTCAGGGCCAGGACCTTGTCCTGGGGGTGGTGGGGGAGTCCCTTATCGCCGGACAATTGGAACTGGCGCCCAATGCCGCTCTTGCCGAATTCGCGGCGTTTCTCCACGATAAATCCGTGCTGTCCCTCACCATTAAAAAGGGGCTCACCAGCGATGAACTGGTCACCGTGGGCAGGGTGCTGGGGGAAGATCCCCTTCCAGGAACCGGACGGACAGACCTTGCCAAGGTCCTGGAAAGCCTGGGCGTGGTCCATGTTACCGTATCCCAGCTGGATTACGAAAACCTCCGGTTTACCGAAGACCTGAACGCCACGGAAACCGAAGACGCAGGCAATGAATCCGATGACGGCGGGTGGCAGGGCTATGTGCGGGGCCTTTTGGGGCAGGTGGCCATGTACGACAGGGAAAGCGTTTCCCTGCTAAACGTAAACGGGGAGGAAATAGCAAAGCTGCTAAACCAAATGGAAGAGAACGCAGACTCCAGGATGTCTTACGGCAAGGTGGCGGCGAAATTCCTGGAGGAAATGGCCAGCACGCAAAATGGCGAGTCTTCCGACTCCGTGGTCAAAAAGAGTTTTGTGGATCTCATCAAAACCCTGGCCCCGGAGCCCCGGCTGGATTTTCTCAAAGAGGTTTTTAACTTTTCGTCCCGCGCCCCCCACATTGCCGCGGAAATCCTCCGGCAGGTCCCTGCCGCTATTCTTTTAAAAGCCATTGCAAAGGTCAAGGAATCCAGCTTTCAAATCAATCCGGCCATCCTCGCCCTGGTGGACCAACTGGCCGCCAAAAGCGAGGAACAGGAAATTAATGACGCCCTGCCAGAGCTTTCTCCGGACCAACGCAAGGAACTGGAGGAAAACGCCCAGGCTTTTTTGTCCATGGCCGGGGTTTCCAGCCAGCAACAAACCCCCACCCAGGCCGGCGTCCGCCATCTTCAAGCCTACACAGCCAAACAGGTGGAGGATACCCCCGGGGCGGGCCGGTGGGAAAGGGAAGAACTGGAAGACCCTCTCCACACCAGTTTCCGCTTTGCCGAAATGGTTTTGGACCTGTTTGAAAAAGCCACCGACGACAATGAAGCCCAAACTTACGCCGAAACACTCATGAGCCTGGCCTGGGAAAACCTGACCATAGCAAGGTGGGATGTCCTAGGCTACATATGGTCCCTTATGGAGGCGATCGCCGCAGACCACGAATACGACAAGCCCTTCCTGGAGGAAGTCCGGGCGCGGGTTTCAGGCCGGTTCTGGGATACCGAGAACATTTCCTTTCTGGCCACCGCCCTGCTCCAGCACGGCATGGAGGAAGCAGGACCCCTCATGGACATCCTGGACCGCACAGGTCCCCTGGCTGGAAAAAGCCTTGTGGAAGCCCTTATCCAGGAGGATAATAAATCCGTGCGGGGAATCCTCCTTAAGCTCATCTCCCACGCCTCCCGTCCGGCTATGCCCTTTGTGCTGGAAAAACTGGAGGATGACCGCTGGTTTGTGGTACGCAATATGCTCGGCATTATAAAAACCGTGGGTGATGTTACAGCCGTGGACAGGATGGAGGAACTGGCCCTGGAAGGGCACCCCAAGGTGCGTGTGGAAGCATTGCGCGCCCTGGCCAGGGTGGGGACCCCCCGCATGCGTTCCCTGATCCTGGCCGCCATAGACGACCCGGATCATGAAGTCGTCATGGGCGGCATCTCCGTGGCCGGCCTTATTTTCGACTCTTTTGTCACGGAGAAACTGGTGGAGAAGGTTAAGGATCACAAAGCCAAGGATCCTCAGACCCTGGCCATGCGAATCCGCGCCATTAAGGCCTTGGCGGAAATCAAGGACCCCGACGTCCTGGAAGAATTGCACTATGTGGTGACTACCAAAGTGCTTTTCGCCGGTCCCGCCTACGACCGGATCAAACTGGAAATATACCGCTCCCTGGAACATTATCCCCTTTATAAATTGGACGGTCTTATTAAGGCGGGACTTCAGGATTCCAATGTGGAAGTGGTGGATATTTCCAAACGACTATTATCGAGAATGAAAAAGGTTCAGGCATCCAGATGAATACAAACTACACAGGATCCCAAGCCAGTCAATTGGACCAGATAGTGTCCTCCTTTATTTCCAGTGTGGTGGCTTCTCTCAGAAATTCCCTTATCTACGATCCCAATCACTCCCAGGTGCAGTTTTCCATTTCCCAGGCCCAGGAAAAAGCCGCTCAGATTTTTCAAAGCCTGCCTGAAATGGTCTTTGTCTGCATAGAAAAGGAAATCCTGTTTTCGGGCAAACCCATGAACAAAAAGGGATTGCACTTTATTAAACTGGCCGAGTTCATGCAAACCGTGGGCGTCCAGCGCCTGGTTTTCCTCCCGGGTCTCAGCGCCGAGGAAATCCGGGAGTTCGTCCACAATGCCACGGCGCCTCCTCCGGAAGGCGAGGACGAAGCGCCTCTTGATCTCAATAGCACACGGTGCGTGAGGGTAGGGCGGCTGGTCACCGAGGCTATGGCAGGGGGCCGCCCCAGAATTTCCCACAAGGCCCTGTTGAACCTCATGGTTCAGGGAACCTTGTCCCGGGAGGAAATGGCCCAACTGGAAGCCTCGGGCCAACATACCCCGGGCGAAGAGTTGCAGGAACTGGACTCCGGCCTCCTGGATCAGGCCCGGGACGCCATTGGCCAGATTTGCGACGGCACTGGCCTTCATAAGGCCAAGGTTCGCAATTCCGTCATGAGCTTTATCCACTATTTTCTCAAATACGCGGACACCATTTTTCCCTTGCAGGCCTTAAAGGAGCACGATCCCCTAACCTTCAGCCATTCCATCAATGTTTCCGTCCTGTGTGCTGCCCAGGCCAGATTCATGGAGACCACGCCCGAAGTCTTCCGGGATATCGCCCTGGCGGGCCTGTATCACGATTTTGGAAAACTGCGTATTCCGGCAAAGGTCCTTAACAAGGCAACGCCACTTTCCGCCCAGGAAAAAACCATGATCGCCCAGCACTGCCTTTCCGGAGCACGCATTTTGGCAAACAATCCCCAACTCCCCCGAATTGCCGCCATTGCCGCGTACGAACACCACCTGCACTATTCGGGCAAGGCCGGATACCCCCGGTCCACCAGGGTGAAAACCCCCATGGCCGTGAGCCAGATGGTCACCCTGGCGGATTTTTACGACGCTGCCCTGACGGAAAAACCCTACCGCCCGGCCAGGACCATAGAATTTGTCCTGGACCTGTTGAAAAAGCGCTCCGGCACCCAGTTTGATCCTTACCTCGTCAATATTTTTTCCAAGGTCATACATACCTTTGCCCGCTAAAATGTTCCGGGGATGCGGACGCGCCACCCACTGAAACGCAGGAAACCCTTACCAGACCCACCAAAAGAGGGTGGCGGTTTCTTTCTGCTTTCCGGTTCCGGCTCAGGGCCTTGCCATGTCTGCGGACAGACAGGGCATGGAACACAGCGATCCACCCCAGGGAGAAAAAAACCAACACAGCCATTAGCACCACCACCTGTCTGACAGGGGCCGTGCCTATGGAAAACCCGGCGGACTCAATCACCTTGTCCTGCTGCGCGGCGATGGAGGGAGGGCATTCCCCGGCCAGGGTCCTGAGCCAATATAGGAATTCCTTTTTGCCGAAATATTTTCCCGGACATTTGGTCTGGCCTATGTCCCGGTGGAAAAGGAGTTTACTGTCCGGTATCCCGAATTTTTTCTGCAACCCCCGGATAGCATGGGCGATGGCAGGTTTTATGTTGTCCGGCACTTGTCCGGTTTCATAATTTCCCACGATGCAAATGTGCAGTCCAGTGAGGTTATGCCTGATGCTCCGGGCGCCCAGGGCATGGGACAGGGTGGCGTATCTTCCTGTAGCCTCCAGGCTTCCCAACGGAACCTCGGTGCTGCCATTGGAAAGCAACAGGTGATAGGCTGCGTCCCCCATGCCCTTTTTGGCGTGATAACGGCGGATGGATTCATAATTGTCCGTGTTTGACGCCGAATGGTGGATGATGATGGAATCAAAACGGGTTTTGGGAAACCACGTCAGGGCAAGGGCGGACAAGACCACCAGAGCCACCAACAACCATAAGAGTTTGTATTTTTTCACCGGGCAAGAGTTTGGCTTTTTTTCCTCCAGCAGTTTCCGGTGATAAGCCCCGATACTCATGCATCTATCCATGATAACACCTCCTTACAATTCCACCGCATACCAGTCTATGTTGCGGGTTAAATACATGGTCAGGCCAACCAAAACCGCCAGTCCCGCCACCCCCGAAACCAGGGAGTAGTCTTCCAGTTGCAACAGTACATACAGGTATCCGTATAAGGTGGAGTACACTGCGGCTACAATCAGGGCGAACCTCCTGCTTTTCAGCACGCTGGACGAGTATCCTGTCACCAGAATCAGGACCGCCATGCTGGAAACCAGATACGCCCACCCAAACGCGACGTGCTCGGAAACGGAAACAAGCAAAAGATAAAAAATGACAATGGCCATGCCTACCAGGGTGTACTGGATGGGATGGATTTTCACTTTGGAGATGACCTCCACCAAAAAGAATCCCACAAAGGTGATGACGATGAACAATAATGCGTATTTTAAGGCCCGTTCGGATTGCAGATAAGCGTCCGCGGTATTGAGGAATTTCACGCCAAAACAGGAGGAGAGAACGCTGTATCCCTTGCCAATCCAGAATTGGGGATATTCCCTGTTTAAATCAAGAATGTTCCAACTGGCTGTAAATCCTTCCGTCACGGTACGTTCTCCCGGAAGATACGCTCCAAAAAAGCTGGGGCTGGACCAGTCGGACTTCATGTGGACCGAGGTGGTTTTCCCTAACGGAATGAATTGCAAAGAATGGCTTCCATTGATGTTGATTGTAAAGGAAAAGGTATATCTTTCCTGGTTTGCATTCGTCTCAATATGTGATGAAATTCCTGTTTGAAACACATCCCCAGAGGATAGGCAGGGCTCCATTTGCAGATCCGCCTTGTTGAATTTTCCTGAAACACGTTTGGTCAATCCGCGCATGTCGGATATGCCTATCTCCAAAGTCGCTTTGTCCCAATCCACGGTTTGGGGGTCGATTCCCAGTTTCTCCAGGTGGAATTTTTTGAAAGTTCCGGTAACTTCCAAGGTGGAGTTATAGACCACCGCTTCATAGATGCCTCTGGATAGGTTCATGGGCTTGGCCTCCCCGTTGAAGTTTAATTCGTTCGGTAGATAATGTGCTCTGTGGTGCGTAACATATTCTTTTGGCTCGCCTTTAGAAGTGAGTTCTTTTTGAACGACCGAATACGGGAGAGTGATGAACGGTCCGCACACTACTTGCTCGTTTCCCCATTTGTAGGACATTTCGGCCACCGCCTCCCATCGGCGATCGGATCTTTCGTTTATGAGCCCGGAAATCATTCCTGTGGGAATCAAAAGCAACAGAATAAGAATCACGATTGTAATCATCTTGACAGTTGCCGGGCTTATGCGCCGTTTTCGATTTACCGAATTTTCATATAGTCCTTCCATATTGCCTCCCCAATTTAGTATGAACGCCGTTTTCCATATAAGGCACAGCACGGAACAATCCCCCTGGTCCGGATTGTCCCAAAAGCATCCGCCGGTTTCTTGCATGGACTAGTAAAGTGAGGACAATTTTTCTCAACACATGGGTTAATCCCGGCTTGTGTATTGCATGGCTTGTGGTGTGCATGTGCGCCTCCCTTGTTTTCGGGAGGTTTACCGGAATGATGTGCAGGCATGATGGAACCCCTGTGAAGAAGCATGAAAAATATGTGCAGAATTTATGAATTTTTATTTAGCTATCTGTTTTTATTATATGTTATTCGTTCAAGTCCGTCCCCGGACGGGCTTGTAAAAACAGACCCTTTGCCTTATGATAAGCTCGAAACAAGCCATTATCCTTCAAGAATCCAGGAATTAAGGGAGATGACCATGGCCAAGGCCCCAACCATTTTGGTGGTGGATGACGACGCCCATATCAGGGAAGTGGTGGGCTTTGCCCTCAAAAAAGAAGGATTTCTGACTGCGGAAGCCAAGGATGGATTGCAGGCCATCGCCATGATGCAGCAAGTCAACCCGGACCTCATTGTCCTGGACATTCTCATGCCCGAAATGGACGGTACCGAAGTGTGCAAAAAAATCAGGGCCGCATCCGAAGTGCCCATTATCTTTCTTTCCTCCAAAGACGACGAAATCGATCGCATTATAGGCCTGGAACTGGGCGGGGACGACTACGTGACCAAACCCTTCAGCCCTCGGGAACTCATCGCCAGAATCAAGGCCAGGCTGCGTCGAAGAATGGCGGGAAATGCCGGGCACGAGACTGCGCCTGACAACCCGTCAAGCATCCTGGAGCATGGCCTTTTGCGCCTGGACACGGAAACCCGCCGGGTTTTCTGGGGCCAGACCTGGGTGGAACTGACGCACCGGGAATTCAGAATTCTCCAAACCCTCATGGGGTACCCGGCCAAGATTTTCACCCGGGAGGAGCTTATTGACGGAGCCTATGGCCGGGACCACTGTGTGAGCGACAGGACCATTGATAGCCACATCAAGTCGGTCCGGAAAAAAATGGCCGCCGCCGGAGGAGAGGCCATCCGCACCGCCCACGGCGTGGGATACCAGTTGGGGGAATGCCAATGAAAAAATGGCGCCCCCGCCTTCGTTCCATCCTGCTGCTGGTCAATCTGGTGGTTCTCCTATTGCCACTGGGGGGCATCGCCGTGTTCCGCCTGTATGAGACCGAACTTGTCAAGCAGACCGAAGCCAGCCTCATCGGCCAGGGAACCCTGGTGGCCTCCATGTTCCGGTGCGAAATGGCCCGGCAGTTCGACTTGGCCCTGGACCAGGGGGAGCCCTTTGATCTGGCCTACGGCAACGCCCTGGACCCCCGATTCGCTCCCAGGGAAAAAGATGTTTACGATACCATCCCCCCCAAATTGGATATCGCCACAGAACCTGTCCTGCCGCCCGGCAAGGACGCAGTCAGGGTGAGCCTCCCTCCCGATATTTTTTCCGCAGCCGCCGGAGAAGCCATTCTGCCCGTGATCCTGTCTTCCAAAAACACCACGCTCACCGGAACGCGGGTAGTGGATTACCTGGGAACCGTGGTGGTCTCTTCAGGCACGGAAACTGGCCTGTCCCTGCTTGCCAGGGAGGAAGTCCCCAGGGCCTTGAAAGGGGAGCATGTCAGCCTTTTAAGAGAGCGGGAAGAAACCCCGGAAATTGGCCGCCAAAGCAGGGTCCGGGTATTTGTGGCCATTCCCGTGATTTATGGAAACCGGGTGTGGGGCGCTGTGGTCCTCTCCCGGACTCCCTTGGATTTGAACAAGGGCCTGTACCTCATCCGTTGGCACCTGATTAAGGCCGGAGGAATATTGCTGGGCGTGGTGCTCCTGGTGAGCGCCCTCACCACCCTGGCCATTAGCAGGCCGGTCAAGGCCCTTATCCGGCAGGCGGAACAAGTGGTCTCCGGCGGAAAAGGCGCAAGTCCTTTGGAAAGGCCGGGAACCAGGGAGGTGGCCCAACTTTCCGAGGCCCTATCCCGCATGGCCCGCACCCTGTCGGAACGGGCGGAACAAACCCGCGCCTTCGCCAATAATGTGTCCCACGGCTTTAAAACTCCCCTCACCTCCTTGTCAGCCACCGTGGAACTCCTCCAAGACCCGGACATGGACATGAGCGACCAGGAGCGGGAGCGTTTTTTGGAAATGATGGAGTCCGACATCATCCGTCTGGACCGTCTGGTCAAACGGCTCATGGAGTTGGCAAAGGCGGACGCCATCGAACCGCGGGGAGGCAGCGTAGACGTCCAGCAGGTTTTGGACTCTTTGGCGGAAAAATATCAGAATCAGGGCAGGGATATTTCCGTCACCCATGGGGGGGATTCCTATAAAGTGGCCATGGCGCAGGAATCCCTCGAGTCAATATTGATTAACTTGTTGGAAAACGCATGGTTTCACGGACAGGAAGACGTGCAGGTTAGGGTGTCCACCAGTTTGCAATTGGCGGATGAGGAAGAAAGGGTGGTCATTAGGCTATCGGACGACGGTCCGGGAATTTCCCGGGGAAACGCTTCCAAGATATTCACCCCCTTTTTCACTACAGCCGCCGAGAACGGCGGCTCGGGCATGGGGCTTTCCATTGTGGCGTCCCTGGTGAAAAGCCATGGTGGAACCATTGCATTGGATCAGGAGGCGCAGGGCGCCAGCTTTGCCATCTCCCTGCCCCCAATCCTGTAAAGCCAGGGCAAAAATATTCCGTTACTCCGATATATTGAACACGCTTTGGTCCCTGGTATTTGACAGTTGGCGGATTAAACATGGGATATCCCTATAAATTGGCAAAAATTTCTATGCCGATCAAACGAGGAGGAAAAGATGATTGATACGTTGTTTTCGATGAAAGGCAAAATCTGCTTGGTCACCGGCGGATCCAGGGGGCTTGGCTATTACATGGCCCGGGGATTTCTGGAGGCCGGAGCCGCCCGCGTATATATCACGGCAAGAAAAGCGGAAGCCTGCCTGCAGGCGGCAGAGATGCTCTCAAAGTCCGGTGAGTGCATTGCCATCCCCGGAGATGTCAGCGTCCTGGAGGGCATCCGGGATCTGGCTGCCAAAATATCTGAAAAAGAAGACCGCCTGGATGTGCTGGTCAATAATGCGGGCGCAGGCTGGGGCGCTCCCATTGATGCGTTCCCGGAAAACGGATGGGATAAGGTGATGGACCTGAATGTTAAGTCGCCTTTCTTCCTGACGCAGGCCTGTTTGGAACTGCTCAGAAAAGGAAAAAGCCCGGACAATACCGCAAGTATCATCAATATCGGCTCCATTGCCGGGATTGTAGCCACCAGCCTTTCCAGTTACAGTTACGGCCCGAGCAAAGCCGCCATCCACCAGATGACACGGAATCTGGCAAAGGATCTGGCGGATGATCATATCCGGGTTAACGCCATTGCACCGGGCCGGTTTTTCTCGAAAATGACCGAGTATGTCAGTAAAGATAAAGCGGCGTACGACGAAGAATGCAAGGTGATTCCGCTTCACCGCTGGGGAAAAGCCGAAGATATCGCCGGGGTTGCCATCATGCTCTGCAGCAGGGCCGGGGCATACATGACCGGCCAGATCATTCCCATAGATGGCGGCAGTTCCCTGGGAAGTTAGAGAAATTCCCGGCTGCAGGCCATCCGGAGGCCTGCAGAATCCGGGATCATCATCAATAGCCAAAATGGACTACTCCAGGAATGCTCGGCGGGCGGACAGAGAAACATTGAACCCCCCAGCCTATAAGCCGACCCCGGCATGGTGGGGGCGCGGACACCCGAAGATGATAGTCAGGCGGCCTTTTACCCCCGTGAAAAACACAGAATTTTGGGCGGCTGGAAAAATGGGAATTTCACCGATTGAACTGGCCCGGGATCTGTCAATGTCAAGATAGTGTATAGCGAGAGCCGTGGATCACGGGCGCCGGATTGCCCTGGAAATCGAGTGCACACTATATCCAGATTTACGGAGCCATGTCCAGGCCTTCAGCAGTCATTGTTCATACGGCATTGAGCGGCCTTCCCATCAGTCGGATTTGGCTGGATAGTTCGTGTCCAATAAAACCATCCAGTATATTTGTCCTCGACATCAGAAGGACACTAAGTATATATTCAGCTTGGCATTTGAATTCTGTTAACCGACATATGAATTTTGTTAAATGGTTAGCATGACTGGTGTAACGGGCTTCATCCTTGCCGCTGCTGAATATGTACCTCTCCACCTCGGTTATCCTGGCATGCCTTCCAAATGCGGGACATGCCTAAAGAAAATGCAGAACCATGGGCCTGGAACAGGCTTTGCCCATGTTTTCGGTCAGACCTACCTAATTTTGGAGATTGGTAATGAAGCGTTCTATCCAGACAAAGCTCATTCTTAACATGTTGGTCCTCCTTGGCATTGTCATGATTGTTTTTGTCGGTGGTGTATATTTCACGACCAGCGGCGTGATTAGTAAGTTTCTGACGGAATTGGCCCAGTCCAGTGCAGACAGAATGGCCATCATTCTGGCCGCTCCGCTTAAAAATCAGGATAGGGACAGAATCCTCCAGCTTATGGGCGCCGAAACCATAGAACCGCGTGTTTACGCTATTGTCCTGAAGAAAACCGGCAGCCAGGATATATTCGCCGGGGTTGTGAGGGGCGTGGATGACAAGCAATGGAGTCCCATCACAAACGAGAGCGCCCTTGTTGAAGAATTTGTCAGGGAAACCAAGGTCATAGAGGATGATGGGGAGGTCTTGGGCTCGGTGGACTATTGTATTACCTTGAGGGCCAGGGCCGAGAAACTCCGTTTTATACTGATTGTGGTTATTGGCCTGGCCCTGGGTTTGACAGGCATTCTGGTATTGAGCCTGTTCCTGAGTTTCCGCAGGGTGGTCGTCCGTCCCTTAAAAAAGATCTCTTTGGGCATGGAGAACATCGCCCGGGGAGCAGGGGATTTGACAGCAAGGATACATATGGACACCAAAGACGAGATCGCCGATCTGGCCAATAATTTCAATATCTTTACGCAAAAAATCCAAGTCGTGGTGAGCCAGGTCAAGGAAATGGCCCACACGCTTTCCACTTTCACCAGCCAGATATCCGCCACTGCTTCCCAACTCTCGGCCAGTTCCGTGGAAACCTCCAGCACCTTGAGCCAAGTGACTACCACCGCGGAAGAAATCAGGCAAACAAGCCTGGTTTCCAATCAAAAGGCGGAAGGGGTGGCCCAAAAGGCGGAAGAGGCGGCCAGGATTTCCAAGGAGGGTGAAAACGCCACCCAGGAGGCCATAGGGGGGATGCAGCGCATCAAAGAGGAAATGCAATACATTGCCGAGAGCATCGTCAAACTTTCGGAGCATTCCCAAAGCATAGGCGATATCATCGGTGCTGTAAACGACTTGGCCAATGAATCCAATCTGCTGTCTGTAAACGCATCCATCGAGGCGGCCAAGGCCGGGGATTTTGGCAAGGGCTTTGGCGTGGTGGCCCAGGAGGTCAAGTCCCTGTCCGACCAGTCCAAACAGGCCACGACCCAGGTCAAGGCCATTCTCAGTGACATCCAGGCTTCCACCAGTAAGGCGGTCATGGCCATGGAGCGGGGCACAAAGGCTGTGGAATCGGGAGAAAGCCTTTCCGCCAGTTCGGGAAACGCCATCAGGGTATTGACAAAAAGAGTGGAGGAATCATCCCAGTCCGCCACCCAGATTTCCGCATCCAGCCAGCAACAACTCATAGGGCTGGACCAACTCACCTCGGCAATGGAAAGCATCAAACTGGCCAGCGCCCAGAATGCCGATGGCGCCCAGCAGTTGGAACAGGCCACCGCCCAGCTACATGAATTGGGTCAGAACCTCAAGGATTTGGCCGAAAAGTTCAAGGTGGACTGATAGCAAATGGCTATCATATTGAAAGTCGCCGCTGATCCCCTTGGAAGGGAGCGTCACTTGCCGAACACGCTTTCCCCGGGTTCCACCACCCCTTGGGGCAGGTCAGGGACAGGATCGCCCCCCAGCACATAGCCCCCATCCAGACGGATGACGCTGCCGGTCATGAATGGGGCGTCGTGGATGAGAAAACGCAGGGCTTTCACCACATCGTCCATGGTCCCTGTACGGCCAAGAAGCGTGTGGTCCAGGATAGCCTGCCTTTGGTCCTGGCCTAGGATCTCCCACCCCCGGGCGCCGGGGCCGTGGCGGGTTTCAAACAATCCCAGCATGATTTCATTCACCCGAACTTTTGGCGCGCCCATCCTGGCCCAGGTTTCCGTCAGGGAGGAAACCGCCCGGTTGGCGGCGGCGTAGCCATCGTTGAATACCAGCCCTGCCGGACCGCTTCGGCCCACTATGCCCGCTATAGAAGAAATGTTTATCACCAGCCCGTTCCCCGATTCCTTCAGGTGTGGCAGGGCCGCTTCAAAGGCCCATCGCTTGGCCCGCAGGGTGGTGGCCATTTCCAGGTCCCATTGGTCCTCGGTATACTGGCCGTGGACGACAGGCCACCCGCCTCGCTCAATGTTGTTCACCAATATATCCAGGCGGCCAAAATGCTCCGTCACCTCCCGGACCATGGTCGGGATGGTTTCGCTTTCCTGCAGATTGTTCTTGAGAATCAGATACGGAGCGCCTGCGGCTTTCAGGTCCCTTTCCAGGTCCGGCAGGGAGTCCTCCCAGTCAAAATAATTGACAGCCACGGCCATTCCCCGGGTTGCCAAGTCCAAAGCCAGGGCCTTGCCTATGCCTTTGATTCCTCCCAAAACCAGGGCGGTTTGCCGGGGTGTATTCATGGGTTGCTCCTTGTTTTTATTCGCAATCAGTTGGCCTAATCGCCCGGGTGATATACTACATGTCCAGGGGCATTTTCCCTATCCCCCCACATGTTGAGGGGTGTCCTGGCTGCGTCACATTTGCTTGCCACAACAAAAACCAGGGTGCTACCCTTTTGGATCAAGTACCAAGGGCGCATTAAAAAGCACATGGGCCACCCACCGGATGGCCAAGTGCAGCAATTGTGTCTCATCAGCCAGGACCTTGCTGAGAACCTTTTCCCCCATGCCTTCACACGCGGCCAGGGTCCCTTGTTCCAAGCGCTCCTTGAAGCGGTCCAGGTCGTAGCAAGCCAGACGGAACACCTGCTGGCTTTTAAGGTCTAAGGGACCCGGTCCGGCAGCGGCTTTTAACCCGATCAATTCCATGAAGATATCGTTGAATTGATTGAACGGTTCAAGGCCCTGATTACGGACCCAATCATTGGCGGTCCATTCCTTATCACTATCAAATCCCTGGCAATGGGATTCGGTCAATACAAAATACCGTTCCGTTTTTTTGCCGGTGTTTCTGTCCCGTGAGGCAAGACGCACCAAAGGATAGGTCCGGCAGGAACCTGGACGGTTCTCATACACTGTGCAACCCTCGGGAGAAACAAAGGGGCACACAAAGTTTTTGGCCCCTTCGGTCCTGAGGGTCACCACGGGCAGTCCTGTCTGGGGTCCGGTGTGGCCGGTGGTGTATTGGTCCAGGAAGTCCCGGGAACTCAGGCCCAGGTGGTTTTTCAGTCTCAGGATGTCGTAAGGCGTGAGAAACTGGTTGAGATCCCGGCAGCATTGGTTAAAACAAGGCGCCTGCGCATGGCAGGCAAATACAAAGGCGTCTCCTGGCCCCAAAGGGACCAGGGCGGTGGCGTCTGGTTGAGTCATTTGTGGCTCCTTGATAATTTTTGTAAGCATCACGGCGGCCAAACCAACAGGCTGGCATTGCCGACGGAAATAGATTCCGACAAGGACTCATGAAAGTCAATGATTAAGCTTGTCTTGATTGTTGGACCAGACAGCCCAGGGCCCAGGCCCTGGTCGGCCGGGAACAGGCCCGGCGTGAAAAAGTGCCGCGCCTGTTCCGGCCTTTGGCTTGGGGGTGGAAAGGGGAAAAATGCACACATCTGCTGTTTCGGAGGTATTTGCGCATTTTTTCACAAACTTGCCGTGAGGGTAAAGAAATTTTTCACAAGCATTGATGAATATTTTCACAAGCCCTCACAAACTTTTCTTGACAAAATAAAATGCAGGTGCTTAAACCGGTATGTTTGTTTTTTGGGAGGAGCCCAATGGGTTTCTTAACCAATTTGAATAATTAAAAAAAGGACAGCCTTTGTTGTTTGGACAGGAAACGGCCCAGGCTGTAAAACAAGAAGTACAAGCCGATTCTTAAAGCAAATGAGCCACATAGGCCTTTTATTTAGGAATCCCCAGGGAGACAAAGATAGCCCGGATGCTGAAATCCGGTGCTGTTAATCACACGAAATCGAAACATACGAAATATAGAAGCATGAAGGAAGGGAGGTGCTGACAAGTCTTGGGATTTTACGGCAGGGTTTCAGGAAAGCAGAACGGCTTGGCCCCTGCCTTGGCAATTAGTTGAGTGAATCTGCTGACAACGTGAACTTTAGGAGGTATAGTTTATGCCGAGTTTCGTAATTCAAGAAAAATGTGACGGTTGCAAGGGTGGCGAGAAGACCGCATGTATGTACATCTGCCCCAATGACCTGATGGTCTTGGACCCCAACGCGATGAAGGCTTACAACCAAGAGCCCGATCAATGCTGGGAATGCTTTTCCTGCGTCAAGATCTGCCCGACCCAGGCTATTGAAGTGCGCGGTTACTCCGACTTTGTGCCTCTGGGAAGCTCCATCATGCCCATGATGGGTACCGAAGACGTGATGTGGACCTGCAAGTTCCGTAACGGAACCGTCAAACGCTTTAAGTTCCCCATCCGTACCACTGCTGAAGGAGCGGCCAACGCTTACCTGGATCTGCAGGGCAAGGATCTGGACTCCGAACTTCTCTCCACGGAAGAAGTTGACGGCTTGGTTATTGCTGGCCCTACCGAACTGGCATAATCCAGGCGGGGACGCAGTGATTCTTAACATGTAGTAATTTGATTATTCTACCCTTTTTAAAAGGAGGAACAATATGGCTTTACCGAACAAACCTCTGGGAGAACTCAAGGCGGATCTTAATCCCCAAGTCGAAGAGCGGGAAGTAGACATTCTGATCGTCGGTGGCGGCATGGCTGCCTGCGGAACCGCTTTTGAAGTCAAAAAATGGGCTGGCGACAAGAAGATCCTGCTTTGCGACAAAGCTGCTATGGAGCGTTCCGGCGCTGTGGCTCAGGGCCTTTCCGCCATCAATACTTACATTGGCGCCAACTCCAAAGAAGATTATGTCCGCATGGTCCGTAACGACCTTATGGGTCTGGTCCGCGAAGACTTGATCTATGACCTTGGCCGTCATGTGGATGATTCTGTCCATCTGTTCGAAGAATGGGGACTGCCCGTTTGGAAGAAAACAGACGACGGAAAGAACCTGGACGGCAAGAAGGGCCTGAAGCAAGGTTCCCTCAAGAGCGGCGCACAGCCTGTCCGTACCGGTAAATGGCAGATCATGATCAACGGCGAATCTTACAAAAGAATCGTTGCTGAAGCTGCCAAACTTGCTCTGGGCGAAGAAAACATCCTCGAGCGCGTGTTCATCGTTGAACTCGTCCTGGACGCCAACGAAGAAAACCGTATTGCCGGCGCCGTGGGCTTCTCTGTCCGCGAAAACAAAATCTATATCATCAAATGCAACACCATGATGGTGGCTTGTGGTGGTGCTGTTAACATTTATCAGCCCCGCTCCGTTGGTGAAGGAAAAGGCCGCGCCTGGTATCCCGTATGGAATGCCGGCTCCACCTACACCATGTGCATGAAGGTCGGTGCGGAACTTTCCATGATGGAAAACCGTTTCACCCCGGCTCGTTTCAAAGACGGTTACGGCCCTGTTGGCGCTTGGTTCCTGCTGTTCAAAGCCAAGACCCTCAACGGCCTGGGCGAAGCCTATGCCGGAAGCGATGCTGCCAAGGCCGAACTGGAGAAATACGCTCCTTACGGAACTGCCGCCATCACCCCCACCTGCCTGCGTAACCACCTGATGCTGTTCGAGATGAAATCCGGCCGCGGCCCCATCATCATGGACACCGTCACCGCTTTGGCAACTTTGGGCAAAACCATGGACAAGAAAGAACTCAAGCATCTGGAATCTGAAGCTTGGGAAGACTTCCTGGACATGACATGTGGACAGGCCAACCTGTGGTGCGCCACCAACACCGAGCCCGAGAAGAAAAACTCCGAAGTAATGCCCACAGAACCTTACCTGTTGGGTTCTCACTCCGGCTGCTGCGGCCTGTGGTGCTCCGGCCCCGCAGAAGACTGGGTCCCCGCTTCTTACAAGTGGGATTACAACGGCGTTGTCTACAACCGTATGACCACCGTCAACGGTCTGTTCACTGCTGGTGACGGCGTGGGCTGCTCCGGTCACAAGTTCTCCTCCGGTTCCCATGCTGAAGGCCGTATGGTCGCCAAGTCCATGGCTCGCTGGGTGAAGAACAATGCTGGCTTCAAGCCTGTTCTGAACAAGTCCACTGAAGAACTGGTGGACTTGGTATGGAAGCCCGTCAAGATCTACCATGAGTTCTCCGGCTACACCACCGCCGTGGACATCAACCCCAACTACATCAAACCCGCAGGAATGGCTCTCCGTCTCATGAAAGCCACCCATGAGTATGGTGCAGGAACCGCCACTTACTACCAGACCTCCTCCAAGTCTCTGGAAGTGGTGATGGATCTTCTGGAAACCATGCGCGAAGACTGCGAAAAACTGGCTGCCGGCGACTTGCATGAACTTATGCGCGCCTGGGAAATCTATCACCGCATTTGGACGGTGGAATCCCATCTGCGTCACATCCAGTTCCGTAAAGAAACCCGCTATCCCGGCTTCTACTACCAAGCCGACTACCCGGGCCAGGATGATGCCAACTGGTTCTGCTTTGTGAATTCAAAGTACGATCCCAAAGCCGGCACCTGGGAATGCAAGAAAGAAGATTACATCAAGATCATCAGCTAGTACCCATGCTGTTTGACTGACATACACCTCCAGGCGCCCTTTGCGACGCCTGGAGGTTTTTATTAAGTATACCCCAGAATTTTAGCGCATATGTTTTTTGTGCACGGAGGGATAGCATGACAACAGACACTGCGGCTCGTGCCAGTGGAAGCATTTTAGTGGTGGGAGGGGGTATCAGCGGATTGACCACGACCCTCGAAGCCGCCGAAGTGGGGTACGAGGTCTTTTTGGTTGAAAGGAACCCGTATCTAGGCGGGAGAGTATCTCAGCTGAATCAGTATTTTCCCAAGCTATGTCCTCCCACATGCGGACTCGAGATCAACTTTCGCCGTATCAAGGACAATCCCAGAATTAAAACATACACCCTGGCCGAGGTGGTCAAGGTTTCGGGAACTCCTGGCGACTATGACGTGGAAATAAAGCTGAATCCCCGGTATGTTAATGAAAACTGCACCTGCTGCGGCGAGTGTGCGAAAGCGTGCCAGATTGAAGTGGATAACGACTTCAACTTCGGCATGGACAAGACCAAGGGCGCATTCCTGCCCCATGAAATGGCCTTTCCGGCGCGCTACATGATCTCACCCAAGATCGTGGGTACCGAGGATGCCAAACGCTGTTTGGAAGCTTGTAAATATAACGCCGTTGACCTCGAAATGGAGCCCAGAACATTCAACTTGAAGGTGGGCGCCATCGTGTGGGCGACGGGATGGGAACCTTACGATGCTACCAAAATCGATAACCTCGGTTTCGGACAGTACGACAATATAATCACCAACATGATGCTGGAACGCCTGGCCGCCCCCAATGGACCCACAAAGGGCGTCATCACCCGGCCTTCCGACAACACCGCCCCCGAAAGCATCGCCTTTGTGCAGTGCGCAGGCTCCAGGGACGAAAATCACCTGCCCTATTGCTCCTATATCTGCTGCATGGCGTCCCTGAAACACGCCTGCTACATCAGAGAGCAATACCCCAACGCCAAGATTTACATCTTCTATATCGATCTCCGCGCTCCGGGCGACAGGTACGAAAAGTTCTATAAAAAGGTCAAGGAAGATGAAAACGTATTTTTCATCAAGGGCAAAGTGGCGCAGGTTTCCGCAGATGCCTCTGGCGATATCACCGTGACGGCGGAAAACGCAGTCACCGGGGAAAAGATCTCACAAACCGTGAATATGGCGGTCCTGGCCACTGGCATGCAACCGACCGCTGCCATGGCCAAGCTCCCGGCAAACCTCAAGTACACTGATGAAGGTTTTATCATCAACGACTATGAGGCTGGTGGAATGTTTGCTTGTGGATGCGCCGCCCAACCGGCTGACGTGGTGTCTTCAAACCAGAATGCAACTGGCATGGCTTTGAAGGCCATTCAAACCTTGATGAAAAGGTAGGAGGTAATCCATGGACAAGAAGTTCGGTTTTTATATCTGTTCTGGATGCGGAATCGGAGACGCCCTTGACATTAAAGGTCTGATCGAGGAAGTCCCCGAAGAAGAGGGCTATTCCAATTGTAAGACCCATCCTTTTCTCTGCAGCCAGGACGGCGTGAACCTCATCAAAAAAGACGTGGCGGACGGGGTTAACACCATCGTGATCGGCGCCTGCTCCCGCAGGGTCAACTGGGATGTTTTCAAGTTTGATAACTGTATCGTCCAACGCGTGAACCTGCGTGAGGGGGTGGTATGGTGTCACTCTGACCTCATCACGGGAGAAAAACCCGAAGAAGACGAACCCAACCACATCCAGATGATGGCGGAAGACTACCTCCGCATGGGCATGGTCAACGCAGAAAAGATCAAACTGCCCGAGCCCTATAAGCTGGAAGAAGGCCTGACCCGGAAAATCATGGTCATCGGCGGCGGTATCACTGGTATCTCTGCTGCCCTGGACGCTGCAGCCACCGGCTACGATGTCACCATCGTGGAAAAGGCAGAGGAACTGGGCGGCTGGGCTGCCAAGGTCCGCAAGCAGCTTCCCATGGCTTATCCTTTCGAACAACTCCAGGCCCCGGTTATCGGCGATCTCATCGCCAAGGCCCAGGCCAATCCCAAAATTTCCATCAAAACCGGAACTGTGGTCGCTCGTATCGCAGGACAACCTGGCGATTTTACGGTGACCTTTAAGAAACCCGGTGAAAAAATTCCCTTTGACGTGCCCTATCCATTGCCGGATGAAATGAAAGTCGATGAAAACGGTAAGGAACTGGATAACGACGCTTTGGCAGTCAAGTACAAGGAATATAACGAAGGCAAATTCGACATCCTGAAGGTAGACCCCGACGGAGAAAAATTCGGCGCCGTTGTCCTGGCTGCCGGTTGGACGCCTTACAAACCCGAAGCGGGCGAATACGCCCATCTGGGGTTTGGCGTGGAAAAAGATGTCATCACCAACGCTCAGTTTGAAGAAATGGCAGCCAAAGGCAAGATCGTCACCGCTGACGGCCAGCCCGCCAAGAGCGTTGTCTTTATCCAAAGCCCGGGACAGGGCGATGACTCCGACTTCCCCTATGCTTCCTCCGTCACCAGCCTGGTTGCCCTCAAGCAAGCCAAGTACGTGACCGAAGATTATGAAGACGGCAAAGCCTTTGTGTTCTATCAGCACATGCGCACCCCCGGCCTGTCTGAAAACTTCTACAAAAGCATGCAGCAGGAACCCGGCATCTTCCTCACCAAGGGTGAGGTGGTTAGCGTGACCAAAAACGGTTCCGGCATGATCGTGGAAGCGGACAACACACTCCTGGGCGAAAAAATCCAGGTAAAGGCCGACTTGGTGGTTCTGGCTACCGGTATGGTGCCCGCCACCAAACTTGATCCCGTTGTGAACCTGGCCTACCGCCAGGGGCCTGCTTTCCGTGACATCGGCCTGTTCAATGGCTACTGTGACTCCAACTTCATCTGCTTCCCCTATGAAACCCAGCGCACCGGCATCTACGCAGCCGGCGGCGTAAGGCGCAGCCTTACCATGGCGGAGTCAGTGGAAGACGCTACCGGCGCCGCCCTCAAGGCGATCCAGTGTCTGGAATCTACAGACCGCGGCGTGGCCGTGCATCCCCGTTCCGGCGACATGACCTTCCCGGATTTCTTTTTCCAACGCTGCACCCAATGCAAGCGTTGCACGGAAGAATGCCCCTTCGGCGCACTGGATGATGATGAAAGAGGCACACCCAAGCCCAACCCCACGCGGTGTCGCCGTTGCGGTACCTGCATGGGCGCCTGCCCGGAGCGCATCATCGGGTTCGCAGATTACAATGTCGACTCCATTGGATCCCAGGTCAAGTGCATCAAGGTCCCGTCGGAAGACGATTTTGATGAACCGCCCCTGCGCATCCTGGCCCTTATTTGCGAAAACGACGCATACCCGGCCCTGGATATTGCAGCCATGAACGGTCTGACATACAACCATCAGATCCGCTTCATTCCTGTGCGTTGCCTGGGTTCAGTGAACGTGATTTGGATCAAGGACGCATTGTCTCAGGGCATGGACGGCGCCATCCTCATCGGCTGCAAGCACGGCGACGACTACCAGTGCCACTTTGTCAAAGGTAGCGAACTGGCGGAAATCCGCATGCAGAAAATCGGTGACGCCCTTGCCAGCCTCGCACTTGAGCCTGAACGCGTGGCCCAGGTCCAGATCGCTATAGACGAATACGACAAGCTCCCAGGGATCATCAACAAGTTCTGTGAGGAAGTCGAAGATCTTGGACCCAACCCGTTCAAGGGATTCTGATTTAGGAGGAATAAACAATGGGTCAACTACTGTTGGAACCTGATGTTAGTTTTATCAAAGTGCTCAATGAGCGGGGCGGCGATACCCTGAAAAAATGCTTTCAGTGCGCTACCTGCTCTGTAGCGTGTCCTATTTCCCCGGATAATAAGCCTTTTCCTCGTAAGGAAATGATTGCTGCGTCCTGGGGACTTAAGGAACGGCTTGTGAGCGATTTGGATATCTGGTTGTGTCACAATTGCGGCGATTGCTCGGTGATGTGCCCACGCGGCGCACGCCCCGGCGATGTGCTGGGCGCTATCCGGAATTACGCCATAGAAGAGTATTCACCTATTCCGTGGCTGGCCAAGGCTGTGAACGATCCCAAAAAGCTGCCTGTGCTGCTTTTGATCCCGGTCATCCTCTTCCTGGTCATGGGCAAACTCATCGCTCCTATGCTATGGGCCATCATCGGCCCAATTTTTGGTTGGATTTTTCGTTTTGATCCTTCCACATCCACGTTCCTTAATTTTTCCCCGGAGCTGTTTCATGGTGAAATCGCCCACGGGCAGTTTTTCAGCACATGGTTAGTGGACATGATCTTCATTCCCACTGCCATCTTTGCTGTCGTATGCTTCGCCCTGGGACTTAAAAGGTTTGTGGTGGACATGCATAACTCCGCCGTGCGGGAAGGCAAGGTCAAGGAGACCGAGTTTTCGTGGGTGGGCTTGGCAAAGGCCCTGCCTACGGTCCTGGTTACCATCCTTCGTCACGACAAGTTCAATGAATGCTCCGAAAATAAATCCCGCGGTACCTCCCATATGATGGTGCTGTTCGGATTCATCGGCCTGTTCGTCGTAACAAACATTTGCCTTGTCTACCTGTATGGCTCGGCTCTCATCGTGGGTTATGAACATGCTTGGCACGGCCCTTATGGCCAGTTGAATCCTGCAAAATGGCTGGCCAACTTTGCCGGTATCTCCCTGCTGGTGGGCTCCCTGGCCATGATCAAAAACCGTTTGGGCAGGAACGAACAGCATGTCAAAAGCAGCTATCCTGATTGGAGCCTGCTGGGACTGGTGCTTGGACTGGCTGTGACGGGTCTGGGCGCGGAAGTCACCCGCCTTGCTGGCGCCGAGTTCGTGACTTACCTGACCTACTTCCTGCATCTGGTTTTTGTATGGTGCCTCTTTGCCTATGTGCCTTTCTCCAAACTGGCTCACTTGGTGTACAGGACCACTGCTCTCGCCTATGCCGAATATGCAGGTCGGGACAGCAAATAGGATTCAGGCTGTTTTAGTTGTTACCACTGTCGGGGGCAGGTCTTTTTTCATATCCGAAAAAAGCCTCCCCCGGCTTTTATTTTTTGGGACAGCGTAGCTCCTTTCCTCCCTGCACCTCCCCATTTTTTTGATGACCTTTTCCAATAAAAATGGCACACTGACTCCATATCGTTGATAACCTTTTTTTATGGAGGGGGATTGCCATGCGTAGACTTTTGCTCCTTGCTGTTGCGGTTTTGTGCGTGGGTTGTTCATCAGGGATACCTCTGGACAGCGCGGCCCGTTCAACCATGCCGGGCTCTTTTGTGCAGCTTTCCCAAGGAGTCGTACATTACACACTGGATGGACCTGAAGACGGCCAAACAGTGGTCCTGGTCCATGGCTTTTCCACCCCTCTGTTCATTTGGGAACGGACCATCCCGTCCTTGACTCAGGCTGGATTTCGGGTGCTGGCCTTTGACCTCTACGGGCGTGGATATTCAGACAGACCGGACGTGGCTTATAACGAAGACCTTTTTGATAACCAATTACTGGAATTGCTGGACACCCTTGATATTAAAGAGCCGGTGAACCTCATGGGCCTTTCCATGGGCGGGGCCATAGTGACTATCTTTACCGCACGCCACCCAGAGAAAGTGCGCCGGTTGGGGCTTATTGCTCCTGCAGGCTTTCCGGTCAAAATTCCCTTTGCAGCCAAACTGGTTAGGGTTCCACTTTTGGGTAATGTGCTGATGAGCGCGTTGGGAGACGGGATTATCATAAAAAGCGCTGGAAAGTCCTTTTATGACCAAAGTCAGGTGGAGCCGTTTATAGCAAAATTTGAAAAACAGATGCAGTATGAAGGCTACAAACGCGCCATATTAAGCACCCTCAGGAATTTTAATCTTAATGATCAGGCGGCGGCATACGAAAAGGTGGGCCAGCTTGGTAAACCCACGCTTTTAATCTGGGGCAGGGAAGACGTGACCGTACCCTTTGAGCACAGCCAGAAGGTGATTGCTTTCATTCCGGGGACCGAATTCCATCCCATAGATAAAGCAGCCCACATTCCCCATTACGAAAAACATGAAGTTGTTTCACCCTTGATAGTTAACTTCTTTAAAAATTCAGCTTCTTAGGGAGCTGAATCTTAACGACAGACCATCAAGGCAGGCCGAATTCCTCCATCCATTGGGTGAATACCTGACATTTGTCCAGGCCTAAGGCCGTCAGCCCCTGGATGATATCCTCCACGGATTTCACAACCCCTTGGGCATGGCCATTCTTGGAATGGAATTTGTCCACGTAACAGATGATTTTTTCTTCCGTGCTCTGGGGCCGCATGTCCCGATCAGGGAGCCCCATGCCCAGGCTATTAGCTTCCCGGCGGGGGATTCCAACACCCACATGGCGTTCGCAAACCAAGCCGTGGAGGGGCATGTTTTCAGCATCCAGAATCTCCCTGCCCTGAATCCCATGGAGCAGGTAATGCAAGTCGCCATGGCAGTCCAAGCCAGGGGCGTTTACCCGGAAAATACCGATGTCATGGAGCATGGCGGCCTGATGGATGAATTCCAGATCCAGGCCGGAAGGATCAATCCTCTTGGCCAGTTCTACCGCCTTTTCCGCCACCCAGGTGGAATGGTTCACTAAAAGCGAGTACGCCTTGCTTTGGGTGTCATAATGTTTTTGAATAATTTGTAATGGTTCCATATTAACATATGCTCAAATAGGTTGGTTCAGCCCCAGGCTTTTCAACCAGTCCCTGGCTGCCGTTTCAAATAACTTGCGAAAGGCTGGTGTGCCTCCTACTCCTTTTCGGCCAAAAACAAAATTTATTTCACTGATAAGCGGTTTTTTTTCTTTTTTATCAAACATGATATCCACGGCAGCCAGGTTGATGCCCGAAAGCCTTTTGAGTTTCAACACGCAATCAACCCCGGCAGTCGTAAGTGCGGGATCTCCCTTCGGATCAATAGAGGCCCCCCGGCCTACGTTATTGCGGAACTCCCCGGGTGTCTCCTGGCAACGCCAGTAGGTGTGAACCTGGTCTCCCACCATCACTACACGCAGGTCTTTTCCCCCATGGTCCACATATTGCTGAATCACAAAACGACCGCCCTGCTTTTTGAGAAAGCAAAGCGCGTGTTGAAGATCCTGGTTGTTCGCCACCAGAAAAATTCCGAATCCGCATCCTCCCTGGTCGTTTTTTAGCACAAAGGGATAAGGCAATGGAAGATTCGAATCGTCCCCATGCTTTGCGTACCAGTCTTTCACCGAGTCGTATAGGACGGTCCCGGGGCAGGGCAGGGCGAGTTTTTTCAGGAGCAGGAAGTT
The DNA here is from genome assembly GCA_016342355.1 of Desulfatibacillum sp. Taxonomy (GTDB): domain Bacteria; phylum Desulfobacterota; class Desulfobacteria; order Desulfobacterales; family Desulfatibacillaceae; genus Desulfatibacillum. The sequence goes on along the minus strand of JAEINP010000006.1, from coordinate 25,027 downwards.
TCCCGCCTTGCCTTCAAACCCAAATCGGTGGGTATAGTCCGGAAAAACATTATTGGTCTGCTCCCGGCAAAAAGCATATTCCCTTTTTTTATACTCTGGGGAACCACAATGGCGGTGGCGTTTTTAACGATGCTTGCGGTCTGGGCTTCAAAAAGGCCTTTCAGGGACAAATTCAGCCCGAAATCGCCCTTGAAATGCGGATGCAGAGAAACAATCATGCCTATTTGTGCCCGGAAAGGAGCACTGCCTCTATAAAGGGGTCAATGTCGCCATCCAACACGGCGTTCACATTGCCCACGTCCATGTTGATGCGGTGATCCTTCACCATCTGGTAGGGATGGATCACGTAGGATCGGATCTGGTTGCCAAAACCAATGTCCCCTTTGGCCTCGTATTCATCCTGCACTATCTTCTTCTGCTGCTCCTGCTCTGCCTGATACAGGCGGGCCTTCAGAACCTTCATGGCCAGATCCTTGTTGCGATGCTGGGATTTCTCCTGCTGGCACTGGACCACAATACCGGAGGGAATGTGCAGGATTCGCACGGCAGAACTGGTTTTGTTAACGTGTTGCCCGCCCGCGCCGCTGGCGCGGAACACATCAATGCGCAGGTCCTTTTCTTCCACTTCCACTACAATTTCCTGATCGATTTCAGGATATACCGATACTGAAGCAAAGGAGGTCTGGCGTTTGCCGTTGGAGTTGAATGGAGAAATCCTTACAAGCCGGTGGATTCCTTCCTCGGTTTTTAAATAGCCGTAGGCGTATTCCCCGGTCACGGTAAAGGTGACGCCTTTCAGTCCCGCTTCATCCCCGGGCTGGTAATCTATCATGGAATAGGTAAAACCTTTTTGTTCCACCCATCTGAGATACATGCGCAGCACCATTTCCGCCCAATCCTGGGCGTCTGTGCCGCCTGCGCCTGCATTGATAGCCACAATGGCGTTGCGTGAATCGTTCTCGCCGTTCAACATCCGGCTTAAGGAGAGTTTGGCTATGCCCTTTTCAGCAGCGGCCAAATGCTGGCGCACTTCTTCCAGGGTTTGCTTGTCCTCTTCCTCCATGCCCAATTCCAAAAGCACTTCCGTTTCGGAAAGGTCGTCGGAGAGTTTGTCCCAGCCATCCAACAGGGTGGTGATGCTGGTGCGTTCCTTCAATATGGCAGTGGTCTTTTCGGGAGAGTCCCAAAACCCATCCTGGGCCATGATGGACTCGATTTCGGCAAGGCGTTGCTTTTTGCTATCCAGGTCAAAGATACTCCTTGAGCTGGCCCAGTTTGGTGTGGAGTTCCTTGATATGTTGTTTCAGTTCGCTGCTCATAATAACCTCCCATATAAGACTCGTTTCCGAGATTTTTTATCCTGATAACTAAAGGTTCATAATGCCGTATTTATAGGGCATTGTAAAGATCAATTAAAGGATATCAACAAGGCTGGGGAGAAGGTTGAGGGAGCAGCAAACCGCCTGAATGGAAACAAAACCTAAAAAAAAGCCATGGAGGGGCATGATTGCCCTCCATGGCTTGATAATCCCGGGGGTGGTATCTTATGGCTGACCCACGGCGGAAACAGCTTGCAAAGCCCCTATGGCTTCTTCCAGTCCAATCTTTCCATCGCCGTTGATGTCGCAGACATTGTCAAAAGCTCCAAAGACCATAGGATTATCCTTCGTGACAACACGGACATTGTCCACCATGCCGGACATTTCCATGGCTCCCGGGTCAATGCTCATAAAAATAGCCGGGTCATCGCTTCGCATGATAACGTCATCGGGCAGGGGAACCGCAAACAATCCCCGGCCTTCCGCCCAGAAAACCACGGATTTGTTCACCACAGCGACGCCCATGGGAACGGTTTGGTAGTGGGTCCAGCCATAATGCTGGTTTACCCTCATAAGGTCCCTGTAAACGCTTCCATCGGCCTTGTGCTCCCTTAGTCGGCATTGAATGCGCTGGCTTCCGCCTGACCACTCTGCCCGTATCTGGGCCGATATCATGGTGCCTTGCGGCGTATCCGCAAGGTTTGCGCGCAGGCCCATAGCGCCCCATTCACTATTCCCAGTGGTTGTGGTGGTTAATACGGTGACATCCGCTATCATTCCAATGGCATCAGGAGGAAGTGATTTGTGAAGATAGCCATCGCTATTGGCCCCGTCCGTGGACGTGCAGTTGAAAAAGAAGCGGGCGCTGTCCTGGTCATCTATATAAAAATTGGCTCCGACATTTTCTTCCAGTGTCCAGGTTGAAAGGTCTTCCGTGGCATGGCCTCTGTGCTTCATCACATGGGTGGAGCGGTTGAGCACCTCTTCGTGATAACGGGCGTCCGAGCCGGAAAGGGGATGAAACTGGAGAGCCCGTATCCAAACCGGATAGTCAATTCCCTGTGCAAACAAGTCTCCCGTGTACGTATAGGAAAAGGTGGGGGACCCATCATCTGCAAAAGGGGCGCTAACGAAAAGGGGACGGGCGAATTGGGGCGTGCGCGTGTAGTCTATGTCCAGGATGACAAAATCGTACGCGTCTGCTCCTGCCACTGCGTTCCATGTGAAAGTAGGGTGCTCTCCTGCCGTTGCGGTAACAGGGGCTATGGCGGGCAGTTGCTGGAGCGAGCCCGCAGGAAAGTTCCATGTTGCTGTCGCATCCCCAACAGTGAAGGTATAGGTCACATTTTCCCAATCGCCGCCGGGCGCTTTATAACTTCCAATGGGGGATGGCATAAATGGGGTTGCAGACAAGTTTAATGCCGTACCCCATGGACCCAGATAGGATAGGGTTACAGGGCCTGTTTGAGTGGAGTTGAGGGTCACGGGAAAAGGCGCATCGCCAAGGGTCGCGCCATAAGCCGTCATGAACCAGACCGGGTTGTCATTGCTAAAGGGATGTCCGTTTGGAAAAGAATACCAATCGGAGGAATATTGACGGCTTTCCGATAGCATTAACGCACGGGAAAATGTCTCCGCAGCAAGGCCAGTGCAAGGCGCGATCAGCAGAAACACAAACAGGGTAAACAGAGACAGAGCATAAAACTTGTTTTGGTTCATGGATCATCCTCCCGCAGTATTGGAAACAAATGTCTAACCCGTTTTCAGGCACTCTCCCATGGCCTGAAAGCAGGATGCTGGTTTTCTAAAGGGAAGGCATGTTTTTGCGTGCAAAAATCAAAAGCATCAGGGCAAGTCCCATGCAGATAAAGCAAAACACATCCCCGTACCTGGTGTAGATCGTGGTCTGGTTTAATATGGGCAAGACTGCATTGCGGGCCGCCTCCTCAAACAGTTCCGTGGGTTCCAGGATCTTTCCCGTGGGGTCCACAAAACCGCTGATCCCTGAGTTGGCGGCCCTGGCAACAGAACGGTGGTTTTCAACCGCCCGGAAAACCGCCGTGGAAAAATGCTGATACGGTGCGCTGGAACGGCCAAACCACGCATCGTTGGTGATGGTCACAAGCAGATTGGCGCCTTCCAGAACCTGATGCCGGGCAAGGGCTGGAAAAATTATCTCATAACAAATGAGCACCCCCAAACGGGCGCCATTGGCGGAAATCGCCTGGCCCTCCCGGCCTGCGCTGAAATCACTCACCTGCTCTACCAAATTGTTTATAAAGGGCATGTACTTTTTGAGAGGCACATATTCCCCCCACGGCACCAAATGGGCCTTATCATACTTCCCCAAAATTTTGCCATTTTGTCCAATCAAAAAGGCGCTGTTATAAAAAAGGGGGTCTCCGTCCGTTCTTTCAAAGGACATGCTGCCTGTCAGTAAAAACGTATGGTTCTCCCGGGCCGCCGTCAAAACCCTCGCCGTCAGAAAAGGTTCGGTGGCGGAAAAATAAAAAGGCATGGCGCTTTCCGGCCATACAACCAGCTCTGTGTTTTTAGTCAGGGCACCTTTGGTAAGGCGAACGTAAGTGTTAACCGTGTGTTCCTGATAGGCAGGGTTCCACTTGAGATTCTGGTCGATATTTCCCTGGACAATCACAACCTCCAGGGAAGGGGAATCCTTGAAAGAATTCTGTAACCCCTGAACGCTGACCTGGCCGTAATACCAGGCCCCTCCCAGGGCCAAGCCAGCCGCCACCACGGCAAGCAGGCCTTTCTTGCGGGGCAGGGTTGGGCCAAAAAGAGTCCCGGAATACAAAGATGCCCCAAGGAGATATAGTCCATAATTGACCAGGATAATCAGGGCGGACACCCCATAGGCTCCGGTTGCGTCGGAAATCTGGATTATTTCAAGATTCTGATATTGGGTGTGACCCAACAAACCCCATGGAAATCCGGTGAAAAAATAAGTGCGGGCGTACTCCAGGGCCACCCACAAGGCGGGAGCCAGTGCCAGATGCGTCATCGGCTGGATCGGTCCCTTGCGTGTAAAAGCAGTAAAAACAGCCACGTATATGGAAAGATAAAAAGATAGCAAAAACAGCAAAGGAACAGAGGCGTACCAGGAAAGCCCTCCGTACTGGCGCATGACCCCGTCCACCCAGTAAACCAGCCCCAGATAATGGACCATGCCCATTATCAAACCCAGTTTGAACGCCTGCCACCATGACTTGTTGCGCACTGCAAAAAATAACGGCAGGAATGCGAACCAAGCCAGCCAGGACCAGCCGGCCTTGGGAAAGGCTGCTGTAAGGAGGATACCGGAACAAATGGCCGCCAACACGCGGATCACGGGACCCTTGATGCTTTCCTTGAAAAAGACTGCCACGGTAAAACCCCTCTCTCCGGCTTGGCCGTCAAAAGGGCTGGCGGGCCGGGTCACTGGAAACAGCGAGCGTATTGGGTGTCCGGTGCAAAAAGATCCCCATGGAAAGTGGCCAGGGCGCCCAATTCCCGGGACACGCTTATGGGGTCCAGGCCCTTTTCCCTGATAAAATGGCAGATTTCAGCCAATGCCAGGTTGGCAGGAGTCAATCGAGCCGGAAAGGGGATGGGATTTTCATCCAAAATGAAATAATGCCCTGAAAAATTGGGTTTTGTCAATGCCCCTCCGCTTTGAGGCCAGTTTTCCAGGAGAGATTGAAACGCCATTAGGTCCCGGGTGGACAAAAGGGGCAGGCGGGACAGGAGATAAGGCGTATTTATGAGGGTAGGGGCCTTTTCCTTTCGGGATTTTAATCGGCCTGTAAAACGTAGGATTCGGGCTTTGAGACGGAAGAAACCTATGTCAATGCAGATGTTAACCGGCAGTGTGATCAGGAAGAGAATCTTTTTTAATAACCCGACATTACTGCTCTTGTGCGGAAAACAAGGATCATAGCCGCCCGTGGCCAGGGACCCGCACCAGTCCATAAAATCGGCGTTGGATTCAATCAGTACGCATAACCATACTAACAAACCCAGGGTATTGCTCCAAGGATTGAACGGCTTGGCATTGCCCGCCTCGCTATAAGGTTTAGGCGGAATACGTTTAGCCAAATGGGTGTACATGATGCTTTTTTCCGGATCAAGACCCATGAGGGTCGCCCCGAAATGGTCCGCAGCCTGGATATCTTTCCCGGCAATAAAGGTATGGGTTTTCCGGGCGATGGCCTTCATCTTGACCCCCAACCATCCGTCGGCGGCCTGGAACCCGTCAATGATGGAGAAATGCACCGGGAATTTTTCTATGAGACGGGCTGTCCATGGCCCAACGGCTCGTTTGCAATGGTAGCTTTTGACCTTGTCCTGGAGCGGCAGACAACCGTATATGTTTTTGATGGCAAGGGTGTAGTAGGAGTAAAAATGGGTTTTCATTTTTGCGAAATTGATACGAAAATCCGCTTCAATCCATGTTTTTGGCAATAAAATGGTCCCAATTCCCTCTCCCAAATCTCCTTCCACCGTGTCCAGGGTCAAATCGATTAAGGGAACCCTGGCGTCTATCCCGTCTCCTTGGACTGGAATATCATACCAGCCTTCATCCTCCAAACTCAACGGGTCCACATCCCCAAAGTATCCTGCTCTGGCTGCAACCTGAACCACGCTTCTGTTTTTAAACCAGTTGCCATACAAATTCTGGCTTTCCACTACGCACAGGTTGGTGTAGTCCCTTTTTAAAAGAAGTCTGCATAAGTGCACTACCAAAAAGGGGTCCGTATAGGTCCCCACATCATTGCGTCGCAGCATCATGGAAATATTGGGTTTGATGGCCACGGAAAAATTTTCTTTGGCCTTGCCTGAATTCTTCCATGCCTGATCAATGGTTTGAAAAAACTCCGACAAATCCAGGACCCTTTCCAAAAGAGTGTATTTGTCGGTTTCATGATCGGTCAAAGCGGCTACGATGTTGTTTTTCTCGGTCATGCCAGTCTCCGGATCCTGTGGCGAATGCAAAAGACAGCCATTATTCGAAAGGGTTTAAAATGAGGAGTATGGGGGCGCTTTGTGTGCACTGCTTCAAAGGCCACGATCAAACCCGGGCCACAATCTCAGCGGCCCGGGTTTAAGGTAAATCATTCAAAAAGGTATGGAGCTATGCAGCGGGTTCCTGGATGAATAAATGCTGAAAGACTTTGTAGCCGGGCATGTTGGGACGGAAAAGAAGGAAGTAGGAACCTGCCGCAAAAACACTCAGGCCAAGCACGAAGCCGCCCGGGCTGCCGACAGCCTTTCCTATATAATGAACAAGAAGACCGGCGCCGCCTGCCGACCAAAGGCTCACCACAAAGATGGCCGTGAGGAACCATATGCCCAGCATCACGGGGCTTTGTTTTGCATTCTCCTTGGACAAAGAGGAATCATGGGCTGCGCCCTGGGCTATCCACATGATGCAAGGGATTCCAAGACCCGGCACTACAAAAAGTCCCATACCCAACAGAGTATAGAAAACATTGGATGTGAGAAATCCCCAACCCATGTGCACGCCGGGGGACCAGTGCACCCCATTGTTCACTGTGGAATCGTACAAGAACCGCTGCCACCCTGTTCCGTCCCAACCATGAAGCAGGATGAAAAACATGAAAAAATACCCCAAAAACCATTGCATATGGGCGGCAAAGAATTTTCCCATGCGAATAAACTTATAGGACACCCAAAAACCCAAAATCCCCTGGGTTATGTTGGTCACGCAAAAAATCACCACAAGCCAGGCAGGCAGATCCCCATGGAACCTGGCCACCTGCATGGTCTCCCAGTCCGGAAAGTTCCATAATAGATAAATCCCCGAAGGAGCGAAAATACACGAAAGAAAAAGCAGCGTGTACACAAAATAGCCTGATGTAAAAGGTTTGTCTTCGTCTTTCAATTGCCTGGCTGCCGCCGAGGCAAAACCCGCACCCAAGGCATACGCCCAAAAAACATCAACCTGTACCATGATTTCCCTCCCAAGTTGTTTGTGGTTGACCAACTTCAGCCCAAACAGGAAACACCCCCTGCCTATGGGGTCTGTCTCAAAACCAATAAAGCCGGTTCTACCGGATCAGGCTATAAGATGACACCGGCCCCAAGGCCAGGACCGGGTCATCCCATCCCCCCTATCATCAGGCCTGCTATGGCCTTTGACCACCGTTTGGTTGTGGCTTCCGGGTCTTTGGCCGCCAAAACGTCTCGTACTCCGGCGACCAATACCCCTGTAATGGCCTTGGACAAAACCAGAGTGTCCAAATCCTGTCTTAAAAAACCCTTTTCCACCCCGTTCTTAAAATAAAGCTCCGTCACCATGGCGATCATGTCCAACATGGTTTCCAACTTGCTATTGAGGGCCTGATCCACCCCCAGGGCTTCGTAAAAAAGGATAGTTCCAAACCGCATGTCCGCCCGGAATACCTGAAAAATCCTTTCCCCCAACCGGATGATTTGCTGATGATACTCCGCAGCGGAGTTGGTGGCTGTCGGATAATCCGTCTCCACAATGGATGTGATTTTTTCAATGATCAAATCGATCACCGAAACAAATATATCCAGCTTGTTTTCAAAATACCGATAGAAGGTCCCATGCCCCATGCCCAGACGCCCGGCAATGTCGGAAATCTTTGTGGCGTGGTATCCGTTTTCCGCAAAGGCATCCATGGCCGCCGCCAGGATTTCAGCCCGTTTCTGCTCGGCTCGGTCACTGCCTGCGGATGCTTGTTCTTTGATTGTGGGCATAGCGGGTTCCTTGTTCAAGGCATCCCGGGCCAGGGTTTATTGGCTGGGAGTCCATGGGGTGAAAAACAGAATGACTTGTCATTCTGTACACTCGGACAAAAATAATTGCAAGCAAAATTTAACAACCTTAAGCAGGCCGCAACAAGACAGAACCCATGAAAAAATGCATGTTAAATATGAAAATAATACATGATTACAGATGGATATGATTTGTGATGCGTTTTTAAAACATGGCATGCTGCAAGGAGCGAATAACATTTTTTTAGAATGGGTGATGGCGGATCAGAACTGGAGCAGGGAAGGCTTCCGGGATCAGGAGTCCTGGAACAGATGTTTGGCTATGTGCCCCATTTCGGGGAAAATCAGGGCCTGACAAGCCAGTTTGCAGGCCCCCTGGCTGCCTGGCATGCAAAAAACAGCCGTACGGCCTATTACTCCGGCCGTTGCCCGGGAAAGCAGGGCCGGAGAGCCTATCTCCCCGTAACTCAGTTGGGCGAAAAGAACCCCATAGGCGGTGAGTTCCTTGTCAAACAAGGGCCGGACCGCCTCGATGGTGACATCCGAAGCAGTAATGCCTGTTCCCCCGTTCACCAGCACCACGGCAAGGTTCCCCGATCGGGCCAGCCTCTCCACCGTGGTTCTGATTTCCGGGGCGGAATCCGGCACCACAAGGTGTTCCTCCAGCGTGTGCCCCTGTTCCCTCAACTGCTCCGCAATCCAAGCGCCGCTTTTATCCTGTTCCAAAGATCGGCTTGTGGAAACAGTTACAATGGCTGCTTTTACGGAAACAGGGGCCTGGCTTTTATGCTCATGGACGCCCATGGATCAATCCTCATGGTAAAACGAATCAGTCCAGGACATCGTCCTCTTCGTCTTCAACTATATCATCCGTGTCGCCCAGTTCCAGATCATCACTTTCCAAAATATCCTCATCTGGCAGGTCATCATCTACGATATCATCATCGTCATCTGCGGCATCGACCACTTCCGGCTTAATGACTTCCGCCGTGATAACGTCCACTTCGTCTATATACCCTTCCTTGATTTCTTCCCTCATGGACCCGAAAAGATCCGCAACTAGGCGGGCCATGTCCATGGCGACGTTTTCAGGCGGGTACATCCCGTGAGATCTGACAACATCCACCACAGCCATGCCTCCCTGAGCCAGGGCTGCCTCAATGGCCTCTCCATCCACTTCCCGGGAACCCATATTGGTCAGGTTCTCGTCCACTCCCCGGGTGAATTCACTGATGGTGAGCTTGTTCTTTGCATCATCCCGTGAAAGGACATATCTGTATTTCATCTAAGATTTCTCCTTGTAGCGCCTCTGGCGCGTTTTGTTTTCGCCGTCAATCGGCGGGGGAAAACAACCCACATGAAACTGGACCTCAAGAAACATAAAAACACATGCCTGTCAACAAAACACAATACATTTCCCTGACTTGGCGAAGACCCGAAATCATCCGCAGGTATTTATGACCTAAGCGGATACAGGTCCGCAGCCGCACGAACAGGCCCGTTTGCAGGAGGCCGGAATCCAAAAACCTTGTCCAACAGGTTCATAAGAATAATATAGGTGGCCCCCCATAAAATGTCATCGGGGCCGTCCCTTCTGGCCACGGCGTAACATGGAAGATCCCAGGTGTCCGTGCCCGCCAGTTCCCTATACTTTCCGGTGAGAATCAGGGAATAGGTTCCGTAACGCTGAGTGTCCCACAAATCCTCCAGGGGCAGGCATACGTTCCGTTCAATTTCATAGCTTGTTTTAAACTTTACTGTTTGGGTCAGACAACCCACCATAGGATAAACAATTTTTCTCCTGCCAACCAGCCTGTAGCAGGGCAGGGCGCCTAAAAAATCCACCTTCCTGGGGCCTACCCGCATTTCCTCCCAGCATTCCCTTAAAGCATTGGCAAGGTAAAACGAAATCACCTCAAAAGTTTTAGGCCTGCGATTTTTCGCCGCTGCAAACCCCTGACCCTTGCGCATGGGCAGTAGGTGGGGGATCACCCAATTCGCCATAAATCGGTCCGCCAGCGGCATGGGATGCCCGCCTGGCCAGCATAGGTCCCCGGGCTGGGAAACCTCCTGGGACCGTTTGTTCAATATAAACGAAAGACCCTTTTCGCCCCGGGTTATGAGCACCAGAACTCCAGCCTCCTGCCAGGTAATTCCTCGCCGCGATTGTTCGCTCACAAAAGCCTTTTCTTCTTCATAGGCCAAGGGAATACCGGCCAAAGTCTCGCTGATTGTTTCTATGGTGCTGCTATATGACGTCACGCTAAATCCTGGAAAAACGAATAAAGATAATCCATGCCGTTTTGGCCGTCGCTTCATAGTCCGAATGGAGGGCGTTCTTTCCCATTATTTTAGAACCAACCATCTTAGCAAGCAAGCAAGCCATCGTCAAAACAAAAAAGATACTATTAAAAATAGAGATACTGTTCCCCGGTAGCCGGGGGCGGCAACTTTTCCACCTGGGAAACTTCCATGGAAGGAAGCTCTTGGCCCAGAATAGGTTCCAGACGAACAATACCCCGCACGCGCACCCATTGGTCATTTTTCAGGGAATCCAGGCCCTTGCCCCTGGCAAAAATGCCCACTGGCACGGCATCGGCAGCGCAGCAAGTGACATAAAACCGGAACACCATGCCGTAGCCTTCCGGGCTATCCTTCGGGGCGTGATACATTCCTTCGGTCAATACTTCCTTTCCTTCGTAGTCCTTCCAGTTGCGCAACAGCTTGCTTAACAGGACAGGCTTTTCCGGCTCATGCACAGGGGGAAGGTCCCGGATATCCATGGTCCATAAGGAAGGGTCGTCACGCAGGATTTTTTCCTCAAGGGTAAGCCCGGGAACCGAGGTCCCCAAAGGCCTTTTGGACAGGGCATATCCCCCCAGAGTAGTGTTGTGGGCGCCTACCAAAAACAATATGGGCAATATCAGAAAACCGCCCCGTATCCAGGCGCCAGAAGTCTCCTCTCCATCCTGCCCGGAGGAATGGGCCAGGACACTCACCAGGGCGAAAACCCCTGATATAAAAAGTCCCATGTACATGAGACCGCGAAACCGGGGTTGGAGAAAGGCCATGTATCGGTCCTGATTTAAGAGCCAGGCATAAGCCAGCACCCAGGCGATAAACACCAGGGACAACAAACGCTTGGAGAACCATTGCTCCATGGTGCGGATCGTGGGGGTCATGGGCTGCAATACTCCATCACCAGCATGCTTAAAAACACCAATAGCACAGTGAGGGAACTCAGGGCGATGATGGCTCTTTTCCTGAACAGGCTCAAGTACATGAGCACCAGTTTGATGTCCAGCATGGGCCCCAAAACCATGAAACCCATCTGGGCGGAAAATGGCATGCCCGAAAAACGGAACGAGGCCGCCACAAAGGCGTCTGCTTCGCTGCACAGGCTTAAAACAACAGCTAAAACCATCATTAAAAGGATGGATAGCAGGGGAATTCCCATGGCTGAAGCAAAAATATCGCGCGATACCATGGTCTGCAACAAGGCCGCCACAAAAGCGCCCATGATCAGGAATCGTCCAATATCAAAAAAATCCCTGGCCCCATGGACCAGACCCGCATAAAGGCGTTGAAGAAATGTCCCGGAAGCCTCACATCCATTGCGGCAATCGCACCCCCCATGGTCTGCACGATTTTCCGGCAGGATAGCCTGTTCCCGGGTGAAAAACATGTCCATCAACAGGCCTGCGGAGGCGGCAATGGCGTATCCAATGGCAAGCCTGGTGAACGCCGCCTGCCACGTCATGGCATATGCCACCAGAGTGGAAGCCGCCACCAGGGGGTTCACAATAGGCCCACCCAGCAAATAGGCGATAGCCGCTCCTAAGGGCAGTCCTTTTTTTATCAGTCTTCTCACCACGGGAACAATGGCGCATTCGCATACCGGGAAAACCAATCCCAATGCCGCCGCCAAAAACACTGTGAGCAAAGGCCTTTTGGGCAGGATTCCGGCTATCCGCTCCCGGGGTACGAAAACTTCTATCAAACCGCCTATGAGGGCGCCCAGCAGCATGAACGGAAAGGCTTCCAGTACAATGGACGAAAATATAATGCTGAAGGTGCGAAATTCCTCTTCCTGCCCCCATAGGATGTAAAACAACACAGCGAGAATTAGAAATAGGCTCTGGACCCATGCTCCGGCCCGGTTTACCGGTCTGGGCGCTCTGTGCCCGTGCATGCAGGTTTCAGAATAGGCTATGGGAAAGGCGGGCTTTTTCATCAATGGCAAAACACCTTTTCAGGAACAGGGTTTGGCTTCCATGCCAGAACAGCCTTATTGCTCCAGTGCCCGGGAAATGGCCTTTGCCATGTTTTTCATGTTAACAAAATAATCACCTGCCAAGGGGTCCATGGTAATCACGGCGCCGTTGATGGACTTGGCAATTTTTTCCGCAGCGTTTCGGTCAAACTGGGGCTGGACAAAAATCACCCGAACATTTTCCTTTTTGGCCCTGGCGATAAAAGCAGCCAGATCCTTGCCCTTGGGTGTCTTTCCTTCCAGCTCTATGGCAAGCTGCCTGAGCCCAAATGCATCGCACAAATACCCGTATGAGGGATGAAACACGAAAACCGTGCTCCCCTTGACCGGCGCCAGGGCCTGGGCGATTTCCCCATGGAGCGCGTTCAGGTCCCCAACGAAGGCCTCCAGGTTGGCTTGGTAATAATCTTTTCCCGGGGGGTCCAGATGAATCAGGGTCTGGCATATGGTTTGAGCCTGGATTTTTACCAGCAGGGGGTCCAGCCATATATGGGGGTCCTTGCCCATGGCATGCTCGTCCAGAGATTCCTCATGACCATCATTCCCCTCATCATGATGCGCTTCCATCCCGTGGAGTTCTTCCTCCCCTTCGTGATGATGCCCGCTTTCCATGGTTCGCAGCCTGACGCCTTTTCTGGTATCCACCACCAGGGTATGGGGAGCGCCGTTTTTTATCTTGGGAATAAGGGCGTTTTCAAAGGGAACCCCAATGCGAAAGTACACCCTGGCCTTTGCCAGGGCCGACATCTGGGCAGGGGTGAGGGAATAGGTGGCCGGGCTTTTTCCCGGGGGTATGAGTACCTCTGCGATCACGCGGTTGCCGCCTATGCGTTCCACAAAATCCGCCTGAGGCAGAATGCTCACATACACGGGGATAGGGGGCTGCTTATCCCCGGGGTTGGCAATAATAATGCCAGGCGCCAGAAGGCAAAACACAACCGCCATGCCAATAATATTTTTCATAAACAGCGCTCCCTCAGAGTTTTAAGTTAATGGGTGAGACTATGCCTTCTCCCCTCTCTTTGTCAATGCAATGGAGCTTTTCTCAATGGTTAGGATAAAAAAGGCCGCCCCCAAGGCCGCCCCGTGTCAGCAAAAACCTAACCGGAAATTGCTGGAATTGGATAGTAGACTGATGTTACTTCACGAGGTGCTGTATTGACGCCTGTGGTTCGGTGTGAGAGGAAAAAACGGATTCTACCCAGTAATATCAAGGTTTTTAGGTGTGTCGAGCCTCATAGGAAGTCCAACAAAAGCCCTTGACAAAGCCCCCATCCCAATATATATGAGACGCTCATTGACCTTCTTGTTATTGGTTTCCTAAATCGGGAATATCATACCGATTCGTCTTCCGGCATATACTGGAGATGTAAACGAGGAGGCGGAGCTGTGCCCCGAGCTTCCAAATTGCTCCAATTTCCCAATCAATGGCCAGAGACAACCAAAACCAACGCACCACAACAGGCCGAACGAATAGAATCTCTCTGACCTGCGCAGTAATCGTAAATTCCAAACACATCCCAAAAACCAACGGACATTTTGCAACACGCTTCCTTTCTGCAATGTTGGCCGTTTAGTCCTCTCAAACATGCTTTGCCTGTCAAAATCATATAGCGGAATTTTCCGCTCCTCCCGACGTTCCTTCGCCCTACAATCACATGAGCAATTTGTGGCAACTGAAACCGTAAATCAGCAGCCTTCGATGACGCTTAAAGACTTGGCTTCCCCGATATCAAAGGGTCTTAAGGCTATTACCGGCTTTTGCCTGTTCGCCTTGGCGATTTTCCCGCCCCTGGCCCTGGAGGCGGCGAACATCGAATACCGGTCTGTGTGGAAGCCCATGCATTGCCAGCCGGTGTTTTCCACCAGCGGACCGGACGCCAATCCGGGCAAGCGGCAGAGTATCAGGCCCGGGCCGTGGACTGAGAGGTAAGCGAGGATCTTTTTGAGCGAGGGCTGTGTTTGCCGTCAGGCACGGCCATAAACGCAGGAGATCTGGAACGCATTGTGAAAGTGATTATGGAATGCCATCACGCGCCTGAGCGGGCGCTGAAACAAGCAAACTGAAGGTCTTCCGGGCAAAGAAGAGCCAGAATAGCGTCGTAGGAAAATAATGCGGAAACGTGCGAGGGAATATTTTCTGGAAGGAAAGGCCGCTATAATGGTTTCCCACTTAAGAATTATTCATTATTATTAAATTTTTCAAGAGGTTATATCCTAAAAGGATTTTTAAATGGCGCGCCGGGCGCCTTTTGGCGTTGTTTGCGGGCGCGGTTCTTGGGGCTCAGGTCCTGTATTTTGCGTTGGTCCTTTCTGCGGATGACGATTTGAAGCCTGCGGATGCCGTGGTGGTCTTTGACGGATCGCGTTCCCGGGTGATTGCAGGATATGAATTGGTGAACCAGGGATTAGGGGAGAGTTTGGTGGTGTCGCCGGCGAGCGCCATGCAGTTGGCTCGGTATGATGCAGCCTTCGGGCTTCCCGAGGGGGTGGAACACCTGGTGGAGGACAAAGCACGGACGACGTTCGAAAACGCGCTGCTTACGAGTCGGATCATCATCGACCATGGGTGGGAAAAGGTTATTCTTATTACTCACCGGTATCATATGCCCCGGTCGTACTTTTTTCTGCGGATTATACTGGCGGGCCACGGGGTGGATATCAAACGCTATACTGTGGAGCCCGGGACAAGGAACGGCAGGAAACTATCCCGTTTTTCCCGGATGAAAATTTATTACAACGAGATGATCGACATGTGGGGGAGCCTGGGGGAATGGGCTGTGTATATAGTGCGGGGACATTTGCCGAAAAAAAGTAATAAGGAATCGCGTATTTTGAATCTTTTAAAGGGCGTGATTCAATTTGATGTGAATGGGCTGGAGGCATGCCTGTCATTTCGGCCCCGTGAAAGGGAGCTTCCTTGCGGTCTCTGATGCGAAGAAATAATTTGTGGTTGATTTTGGGCATTGATATGCTGCTGATCGTGCTGGCTCATTATCTTGCCTACATAGCCAGGTTTGACGGGATTGTTCTCCGGAAGGAGTGGGCCAACTTCTTTTTTGTGCTGACTTGGCTGGTTCCGGTGAAGGTGCTGTGCCTGTCATATTTTGATCTGTACAAGGGCATGTGGCGGTACACGGGCCTATACGACTTGGTGAATTTAGTCAAAGCGTGCGCCGTTTCGTCGATGACGGCTATTCTGGTGATCCTGGCAGTGTTCAAGTTCCAGGGGTTTTCCCGGAGCGTTTTTTTGATCGACTTGTTTGCGACCCTGATCCTTTTGGGCGGGTATCGGGTGGGCATCCGTCTGTTTTTTATGTACACGGAGGGTCCCATGCGCCGGTGGACGCCGGGCAGGCGCCCGCGCGACCTGAAGAAGGTTCTGGTCATCGGGGCCGGGGCCATGGGCGAAAAGTTGGTGCGGGAAATCCACGAGAATCCGTCCCTGCATTTTGACATGGTGGGCCTCATTGATGACGATCCTTCCAAGCGCGGCCACAAGATCCACGGCGTCCCGATTCTGAGCGACCTGCACAACATGCATCGCGTGGCGGAAAAATTCGGGGTGGACGAAATCATCATCGCTATATCGCGAATCACAGCCATGGACATGCGGAGGATCGTGAATCACTGTAAGGTCGCCGGGCTTCCATTCAAGACCATGCCAGGCCTGGGCGAGGTGCTGGAAGGCAGGCTGACCGTATCGGCCATCCGCCAGGTGCGTTACGAGGATTTGTTGGGCAGGGAGCCTGTGGAGTTGGACCTGGCAAAGATCGAAGGCTACATCCGGGGAAAAAGGGTATTGGTGACTGGCGGGGCAGGATCCATAGGTTCGGAGCTTTGCAAGCAAATTGGCGGATATGCCCCCCGCAAGCTGCTTATTGCGGATCGGAGCGAATCAGGACTTTACGATATCAACCTGCAGATTAGGGACATGTATCCTCACCTGGAAACCCAGGAACTCCTGTGCGCGGTCCAGAATCGGGAGCTCATGGACCGCCTTTTCGCGCTCCACCGCCCGGAGGTGGTTTTTCATGCGGCGGCTTATAAGCATGTGCCCATGATGGAACTCCACCCCTGGGAAGCGGTTTTCAATAATATTCTGGGTACTCGCAACATCCTGGACCTTTCTAGCCAGTACAGCGTGGAGCGGTGCGTGGTGGTTTCCACAGACAAGGCAGTGCGGCCCACCAATGTGATGGGGGCGACCAAGAGGGTGGGGGAGATGCTCATGAAGGCCTTTGCCACCCGAAACGGAACCCGGTTCATGGCCGTGCGTTTCGGTAATGTGGTGGGGAGCGCGGGAAGCGTTATCCCCCTGTTTCGCAAGCAGATAGAACGGAGAGGACCGGTGACTGTCACCCATCCTGAAGTCACGCGTTATTTCATGACCATACCGGAAGCATGCAGTCTCATTTTGCAGACAGGCGCTTTGGGAGAGGGCGGGGAGATTTTTCTTCTCAAAATGGGTACTCCCATACGCATTGCGGATATGGCCAGGGATGTGATCACCCTGCACGGATTCAAACCGGACGTGGATATCGAGATCAAATATATCGGCCTGCGGCCCGGAGAAAAATTGTACGAGGAACTAATTACTGCTGGGGAAGACGTGATGGAAACTCAGCACAAGGACATCATGGTACTCAATTCGGATCATCATAGGGAACTGGTGGACATGGACGCCTCCCTGAAAACATTGGTGAAAGCCGCCCTGTCGTGCGAGGGGCAGGCCATCAAGCAGTTGTTAAAGGAGATGGTCCCTGAGTACACCCCTGAAAACTGAGCTTTTAAGATAATGTTCCAAGAGGAAGGAAAAATGAATGAACAAGGCGCAGGAAAAATTTTGTTGATGGAGAAGGATAGCTCGCACTCCGATTCCCTATTGGACAGGCTTGGCCAACTTGGGTACCGCACCGATGTGGCCCATTCCTGTGACGAAGCCAGGCTGGCCATGGGCAAAGAAGACTATTCCGTGGTCATCGCCTGTGCGGAATTACCTGACTGGGGCGGCCCACAGGGGGTGAATAGCCTGGGACGCGGCAGGAAACGGCCCACCATGCTGGTAACCTGCGACCAAGATTCCCGGGAGTCTGCCATCCGGTGCATCCAAAAAGGGGCTTACGATTATCTGCCCAGGCAATGCGAGTCGTCCAGGCTGGAAATTACCCTGGAAAGAGCTTTTGCCGAGCATTGCCTGGCGGCAAAGACCAGACGTTTGAAACGAATGACATGGGGAATTGCATTCTCTACCCCGATCTGGATAGGTCTTGGCATGGGGCTTGCCCATGCAATAGCCTGATTTCATAGTCACAATGCTAAAATTTTTCGGTTAGTCCCTTCCCTTTGCGGGGCTGGCCGGGCTATTGCCATAATGACCCGTATTGCCTTAAGATTAAAACAATGCTATTCTTTCAGCATACCATGATTTTGTGGAGGAGAGACAAGTGGGGCCGGTCGATATTGCTGAAAGAATCCTAATTATTGATGACAATAAGGAATTTGCCGATACCTTGGCTGAGCAGCTGGCTGAGTTGGGGTATCAAGCCCATGCCGTCTATGGTGGCAATCAGGGTGTGGAAGCCTTTTTTAATGGGGATTACACCCTTATTATTACCGACCTGTCCATGCCCGGACTGGACGGCATGGATGTCCTGGAGGCCATTCTGTCCCGGGATCCCAAGGCCACGGTGCTCATGATCACGGGATACGGCACCATTGAAAACGCTGTCAAGGCCATTAAGATGGGGGCCTTTGATTTTATTCCCAAGCCTTTCAAACTGGCGGAATTGGATGTGATCATCCGCCGCGCTTTGGACCGGAAGGATCTCCGGAGGCAATTCAGCGTTTTTCGCGGTCTTGCCTGGGGGCTTGGCATTTGCATTCCAATATGGATAGCTTTCGGCTATTTTCTATACAAATATGTAATTAATTAAGATCGTCCGAAAGACGGACAAGGAATTAATAGACCCGGGGGGCGGAAGAATCAAGAAGATGCTGGCCCACATAGCTGGCTAAAATATCCGCGGCTTTGCGTGTCGGTCGGACTACAAGGTATTGGTTGGTAATGGCATGGGCCATTTCCCTTGCCATGATTCCTTCGTCAATGTCTTGGGAGACAGCATATATGGCCCGTTCCTGGTGGATATACCGGGCTTTGGCGCTATCGGGAGTTCGTTCATTAAGGGCTTGGGCATAGGCCGCATTAAATTGGTTTGTGTTGGAGAACAGGAACAGAGTGATTTTTGGGTAGGTCTTTTTCATGTCCAAAAGATTTTGGACCCGGATGAACAGGCTGTCCATCTTTTGGGATATTTGGTCAGGATGAACATGGGAACCTGATTGCCTGAACAGGCTCCAACTCCCTATATCGTATTTAATACGGGTCCCCAGCGCCTTCAAGTCCTCGGGGTTCTGATAGCAAACTACTAAGTGCTCCGTTTCCAATGTATGCCAAATACCGAGTGGTGTGGCCTGTGCTGTACCAAGTATGGTCATAAGTCCAAAGAGCACCCAAAACAATGGAGAAGATTTCTTGATTTTTGCGTTTAACATGTTTTTCACGAATCCTCTTTATAGCAATTTTCGACATAAGAGCTTCCTGTCCAAGGTATCGGGCTACTATGGCAATAGCTTTAGGCAAAAAGGAGCGGGTTATCAATGAAAAATGTACTGACAACCTTTATGGCTGCGGCTTGCCTCCTGGTCATCGCCTGCTCTTCGGAAGATATGCAAGAGGCGGGCCCGGTTGTGGTCCGGGTCAATGACTATTGCTTGTACCAGAATGAATTCCAGGATTTGTTGGCTCAGGAGATGCGGCTGGAAGAGGATTACAAACTTACCCGGGAAGCTCAAATGCAGTTTTTGGAAGATATGGTTACCCGGCAGGTGCTTATCCAGGAGGCCAAAAGGCTAAAACTTGATTCCAGGGAGAAATTTGTCAAGTCTGTCCAGCGATTCTGGGAGTCCGCGTTGATTCGGGATCTCCTGGAAATGAAAGCCCGGGAGATAGGGGAAACCACTCAGGTGACCCAGGAGGAAGTCCTGAATCTCTACAGGCAACTCAAGGAAGAGGACCCTGATATTCCAGCCTTTGACACTCTGCAAAAGGAGTTGAGTGATCGGGCTATGGAGGAAAAGAAAACCCGCCTCCTTGCCCAGTGGATCCGGGAACTGGAAAATCGATGTGAAGTGAAGATTGACGAAGATTTGCTTCTCGGGCAACAAGACGAGCAACCTGGGCAAATGAGACCATGAGCCACGGAAGGCGCATGATCCGTGAATAGCATGGAAAACGCCCTGCCATGGAACTCTTCCCCAATAAGAAGGAGTGGGAAATGCCAGCCAAACCTACCCCGTCCCGCCGAAGACAGTATTTTGTCAGTAAGGGCTTTCAAGGGGCATTTATTTTTAAGTTTTGCCTAGTGGTCTTTTTTGGAACAGTTGCGTCCACCCTTTTGACCCTATATTTCAGTTGCAACAGCCTCACTTCGGATTTCTCCCATTCCAGGCTCATCATCAAATGCACTTCCCAGGCCATCATGCCCTCGGTTCTCATGACCAATTTTATAATTTTGGGCTTGGTAACCGTGGCGGTCATAGTGCTTACCCTTTTTGCTTCCCACAAGATCGCCGGGCCTCTTTTTCGTCTCAATAAGGAATTGGAGGATATAGCCGAGGGGGATCTCACCAAGGTAGTGAAGCTACGGAGCAAGGATCAAATAACAGTCCTCGCCCAATCCATTAATTCCATGGCAGGGCAATTGCATGCAAAGGTTTCCGACATTCGCGATTCGGTGGAGCAGCTATCCCAAATCCTGGAAAATGAGGATAAAGGCGGGGAATGGGCCGGAAAACTGGAGGATGTCAAAAGGAAGATAGACACGCATTTCAAGTTATAATGTCGGGAACCAAGGCATATGGGGTGGAAAATACCCTTTCGGAAAATTGTGGTCCTTATGTGGATGAGTATACTGGTCGTATGCCTGACCCATTCCTGTTGGGCAGTGGAAAGCGATGCCTGGAAGACTCTGGAGACCCAGTTTACAAAAATTCAATACCTTTCCCAGGATGACCTGAAACACTTTCACGATTCCCTGAACTTCGGCCCCGGCAAGTGGAGCGCAAAAAGAATTATTGAGTCCCAAGGGTCTTCCGGACTGGAAAGCAGCCTGAAAAACAAAGTAGACGCCATGTACGAACGGGTCCAGGATATCCTGGACATGCGCCCTAAAATGGCGGCGGTGCGCATCCGTGTGCTTCCTGATAAAAAATATTTGACCCGGGAATATGAAAGTATTTACAAAGCCCGCTGCAATGTCCGGTCCTGGTACCTGTATGAGGCCAACACCATCTATATAAATAGCCAAGATATTCACGAAGGCATACTGGCCCACGAAATGGGCCATGCTATCTCCGACCATTTTTTGGTGATTCGCCCTCCCCGAGTCAGCGCCGAAGTCTGGTCCATGTACGTGGAAGCACACCTTTTTGATGATTGATATCCACTCTCACATTCTTCCCGGACTGGACGACGGTCCGTCTACCCTGACCATGGCCCTGGCCATGGCCCGCATGGCGGTGGATAGGGGCGTTTCCACCATGGTGGCCACCCCCCACACATTAAACGGCGTGTACCACAATTCCCGCAGCGCTATTCTGGAGGCCTGTGTTGTTTTTAATAAGGCTTTGGAACAGGAAAACATTGCTCTGGGAGTTCTCCCGGGGTGTGAAGCCCATTTGTGTCCCGAATTGATGGGAGAAATTGAATCCGGGGAAATCACCACTCTGAATGACCAAGGTCGGTATGTGCTTCTGGAACTCCCCCATCCCTTTGTGCCTCAGGGGGTTATCGCCTTTATCAATCGATTGAATGCCATGAATTTGACGCCGATTATTGCTCATGGGGAAAGATCTCATGGTATTCAGCAAAATCCTTCCATTATGCAGGATTTCATACATGCGGGAGCCCTTTGCCAAATTACCGCTCAAAGCCTGGATGGAAGCCTGGGACGGAACCCCAAACGCTGCTGTAAAACCCTTCTGGAAGCAGGCTTGGTGCACTTGGTGGCCTCGGACGCCCATGACATTCGAGGCAGGAAACCCGGTTTGAAGCACGTTTCCAAAATAATAGTAGCCCTTGTAGGGCGGGAGGAAGCCCATCGTCTCCTCGTCATTAATCCCATAATGGTTATTGCCAGTAACTAGCCAGTTGTCTCAGCAAAAACGAAAGATTATGCTTTGATTTTGATAGAAACCATGTTAAGCATTTAAGTTGAAGAGTGAGTTGTTTTTAATTATATCGAAATTAACATCTTGAAACTCTTCAACATACCTTTTTGCAAAGGCAAATGGCCATATTGCCTTTCTCTTATATTCAGGAGGTGTGAAATGATCGGAATATCCAGGAAAAGCACTGCCAGATTTTATTTTTTAATGAGTTTTGTAATAGTGGTAGCATGTCTGTTCCCATTTGCCAATGCCATGGCAGCTGTTAGCGACAATGTGGCGGAGGCAATTTTGATGGTAACGGAAAGCAACGCATTGATTGCGGAGGCCGAGGCTTCTGCAGATCCTGCCAAATTGCAGGAAGCCTTGCAAAAAGCCAATGATGCTGCCGCCTTGTTGGCAGGCCAGGTGGAAGGCGCTACGGGCGAAGACGCCCAGGCTTTGATGGACGCCTATGTCCAGGTTCAATCTTGCCTGCAAAATATTACGAATGCTGCTCAGGCAATTGCTGCCGCCAGCACCGATCCGGTGGCGGTGGGACTGGCGGATAGCCTTAAGGCAGAGGCTCTGGCTGCTGTGACTGCCAATAATGCGCCAATGCAGACTTTGCTGGCTGCAGGGGCAACCTTGCCCGGCGGCGCTACCATGGAAGCCTATCAGGCTCCTGGAGGAGGCGGCTTCACCTCGTTGGGCAGACCGGGAACTATCGGACCTGGCGGCGGCTTGGGCGGTGGCGGCGGAACAGGCGGCGATTCCCCAGCGTCCCCTGTTAACCCTTAGATTTATAGGGAAAATGGATTTTCCCTTTTTTGCTGTTTGATGCTTGGTATATTTTTTAGAAGGAGTTCTTCCCCATGGGAAAAATTCGTAGAATATTGAGCCTTTGTGCGTTGGTTGCCTTTGGATTTGCAGCAACTGCCTGGGGCGGCCCTGCTCTTTTGATAACCCCTAAATTAGGCATAGGTTATCGATACGACAGCAATTTTTATAACTCAGAAAATAACTCTGCCGGAGTACATTCTTATTTGGTGGAGCCCGGAATCAGTGTGCTTTTATCTACCCCAAAAAGTAATGTGAGCCTGGATTATACGGCAAGCCCCACTTTTTATGATGATGCGGACGACCTTCAGCCCGGCCAAGTAAAGGCCAGCGAAGGGGATTATGTGGGCCATTCCCTCAGGCTAAGCGCCATGACCCAGCCCACTGACCGTATTGAACTGGGCCTGGACGAAAGCTACTACCTGACCAGGGACCCCGACAAGTTGGATGCCTACAGCAACGAAACAGGGCGGGACAAATACTTCATCAACACGTTTTCTCCCCGGGTTTTGTACCGTTTTGGCGAACGTTTT
This sequence comes from Desulfatibacillum sp., assembly GCA_016342355.1. Taxonomy (GTDB): domain Bacteria; phylum Desulfobacterota; class Desulfobacteria; order Desulfobacterales; family Desulfatibacillaceae; genus Desulfatibacillum. The sequence continues at coordinate 2,093 of JAEINP010000006.1, read as the reverse complement.
TCCGCCCAGGCTGCCTATCGGAACACTCTCACCGACTATGATGATAGCGGGAGCGAAGACAACCAGGAAAATCGCGGTATTTTTGATGTGGTATACAATCTCAACTCCAAGGCCTCCTTTGACGTGGAATATCAAGTTTGGAACAGGGATTATAACAAGTATACCTCTGATTACACCTCCCAGCAGGCAAAATTGATCTTTCGCCAGCAATTCCATTATTTTCAGGTGGAAGCCGGGGCAGGCTACCAGAACCGCGAGTTCGACGCTGTGGGATTAGAAGACGCCGATACCCTTACCTACCGGTTTGCCGTGGAAGGACAGAATCCGCCTGACGACGGAGACCCCCGCAGCTATATCAGGGCTGCGTTTTCCAGTAACTTCAACGATGCGGGGTCTGGCGACGAATATTACAAGGGGCCGGAAATTTCCCTGGAAGGCGGGCACAAGTTTGTGGAAAAAATCTACCTGGACCTGTGGGCTTCCTACCGTTTGAGCGACTACGAAAGCACATATGGCTACAATTCGGCTGGCGTCCGGGAATTGCGTGAGGACGATACCTATGATTTCGGAGCCCGCCTGGGCTACCGGATCATTGATCCTGTGGTTATTTCCTTGGAAGGCGGGTACAAAAACCGTGACTCCAACGTTGTGGGCTTTAGCTACGACAATACCTACGTTATGGCCCGGATAGACACTGCCCTGGAATTCGGGCGCAGTGGAAATTAGTCCGGCTCGCTCCATCCTTATCCAATCAATATCTAATACACCTGGGGGGCCGTACCGGCCCTTTCAGGTGTAATCGGACAAAAAGTGAAGATAAAAAATATGCTATCTCGCGTTTCCGTGGCGATTTGCCTTTCGGTATGCGTATTTCTTTGTTTGGCCTATCCTGATTTGGCCCCCGGGCAGAGGGATGAATACCGACTTGGCGCCACCGATGTCATCAGTTTGAAGGTTTATGCAGGTGGAGAACAACAGTTGAGTGTGGATTTGACCGTTTCGGTGCAGGGAGTAGTTTCCGTGCCCATGGTGGGACAGGTCACGGCCATGGGTCTGACCATACCCCAGTTGGAAAAATCCATCCGCATTCCGTTGGAAAGAGATTATTATGTAGATCCCCAAGTGCATATCGTAGTGACCGAATACCACAGTATTCACTATTATATTTCCGGGGCTGTGAGAAATCCGGGAAGCTATGAGTCCACTTCCCGTTTAAGCCTGATGGAACTTATAGCCAAGGCAGGAGGCGCCTTGCCCGAACGCGGCAATGTGGCCTATGTCCTGAGAAGCGCTGCCACGGAAGTGGAAGCCAGTACAGACATATCCACCCTTGTAAAAACCCGGGACCCGGACAAGGTGGACCTGCGCCAACTTCTGGACCGGGGGAATCTTGCCAATGACGTTCCCCTGGAACCCGGGGACTTGGTGTATATACCCCTGGAAAAGGCCCTCAATTTGGCAGCCAGCAAAATCTATGTGGACGGCCAAGTGGAATCTCCCGGCGTGTACGATTATCAGCCCGGCCTCACAGCTCTTAATGCCTGCGTCATGGCCGGAGGGTTTTCCAAATTTGCAGCACCCCACCGGGCAGCCATTATCCGGGTGAACAATGGGGAGCAAAGAGTCATTAAAGTAAATCTTGTGGCGGTCCGGGAAGGAAAGCTCATCGATCCCGAGTTGGAACCGGGCGATCGTATTAATGTGCCTGAAACCTGGTTCTAACCCTCTACTTATTATTGTTGAATTTTGATAGCGGAGCAAAACATGGAAGTGCCTCAGCAACAGGAAATTGCACCTCATCTTGCCGACTATTACCACGTCATTGTCAAACACAAATGGACTACGATTTTTGTTCTTGTGGCTGTAATGATTCTCACCGCACTGTTTACAGTATACACGGAGCCTGTTTACCAGTCCACAGCTACCCTGGTGATCGAACAGGAACAAACCTCGTCCCCCCTGACAGGGGAAAGAATGGATTTTGAAAGTTTTGCCTCCCAGACTCTGACTTTCAACACCCATTTCAAACTTATAAAATCGCGGCCCGTCATTGAAAAAGTTATTAGAAAACTAAAACTGGACAGGCCTGAATA
>JAEINP010000064.1 GCA_016342355.1 Desulfatibacillum sp. | reverse complement strand
CGGCCGTTTGGTCTGATTGACATTGCGAGTGCCCAAGAGGACCTCCGCGTCATAAAAGATATAACTGTCCTCCGGAACGCTGTTGGAGGCCAAAATGGTTTTCCTGGTAGACTCCTTGATCCGGCACACGAAAAGAATGTCATCTTCCTGCCACAGGTCAAAGCGTTGATGGCTTTGGTAGCCGCGATCCATGACGCCAGTTTGGCCCGGTTCCCCCGTCCTCCGCAAGCTGTTCCAGGGTGTGCCTCCGCACATGGTTTTGCTCCAGGGGCTCGTCCAGGGCCGCCACCGCCTGGATGGCTTCGTCCACAAACTCAATACAGTTTGGGAAGTTGTCCCGGGCGATGCCCGACACCCGGATGGTTACGTCAATCCGGGGTCTGCCCAGTTCTTCGAGGGGAATGATTTCAAAACCCTTGACCCTTCCCCCCGGCATCCACAAGGGCTTGGCCCCAATGAGCGCCAGAATCTGGCCCATACCCTCCCCGTCCGACCACATGATGTCACCGGCCATCCAGAATATGCCCACGTTTTCAGGATATCCGCCTTCTTCGTTCACATATTTTTCCAGAACCGCCTCAGCCAGCTTCTCCCCCACCCGGAAAGCCGCCTTGGTGGGCACCTTGTTGGGGTCCAGGGAATAAAAATTGCGGCCCGTGGGCAAGATGTCGTCCCGGCCCCGGATAGAGCAAGATTCTTTCTGTAAAATTGTTTAGTGGTCCGCACGTCCTTCTTTTGGCGATGGTTATGGTTCATCCACCTTGAGGTAGATGCGGCCGGATTCCCACTCTTCGCTTTTTTCGATGAGCACGGCGCTGACCAGGCGCAGCAAGGAGGCTTCGACCCTGAACCCATGCCAAGACCAGTGATCCACATCGAACCTAAGTCATCCCCAAGTATTATTTTAGCGAATTTAGGCGGAGCAAAACTTAATTCGGTCCCATTCAGCAGGTGATTTCCGGGACTCAGGTGTTGGCCGAATTCTCCGGGTACACGACCCACGGCAAGTACGAAATGGTGGACTACGGCAACGGCGTCACCACCCAGCACGACTACGACCCGGACTCCACACGCCTCATGAGCATCCAGACCTCCCTGGGCGCCACCGATTACCAGAACTACGCCTATTCCTACACCGACGGCGGCAACATCGCCTCCATCACCGACGCCATGCGGGGCCACGCCTTCACTTACGCCTATGACGATCTCCACCGGCTGACCAATGAAGCCGCCACCTCGGGTTCCATGGCCTGGACCTACGACTCCATCGGCAACATCCTGTCCGGAATTCCGGGGGTCACAATACCTAATTCGTATCAGGTCGGAAGTGCTGATTTTTTATATATGGGTCTTGGCCGAGTTTTCCGGGCAAGAATTCCCCGGAACTGGCATTCTATTTGCACCGGGTCTGGGATGCCGGATTTTGTTCAGGCAGTGAACTCCGGGAACCTCCTATAGGCGGTAATTCCCGGTAATTATAGCGATTCTCTGAAGGGCTTAAACAAACGAGAATGAGAAGTCAGCTTGGTGTGATAGTTCGCTCAGTATTTACAACCATGTTTTAAGGAGAAAAATCTAATGTTAAAAGACTTCTGGTGCGCCGTTACAACTATATTATCAACTATTCTGCTGGGCGTTCTTCTTTCCTCTGCATCTTACGCGATGAGCCCGATAGACTCCGTGGCGGCACCTGCCGCGCCAGATTTCACAGCACCTGAAGGCTGGCTGGTCAAGCCTACAAGCCTTACTGCACCTGTGGATGTCTTCTTTGTGTATCCTACAGTTCTTTTCAATGATACAGACTGGGTCATGGACCCTGCATCTCCTGCAATGCGGGCAGCGGCTCAAACCTCTTTGGATACCCAATCCGTTGTATTTGAAGGACAAGCCAATATCTATGCTCCCATGTATCGCCAGGTGAACTTGGCGGTCCTCTCTCTTCCTGCAAAGGATGCCGCCCCTCTGCAACAGCTTGGTCATGACGATATCTGGCGGGCATTTACCCACTACCTCAAATACGAGAACAATGGCCGTCCCTTTTTCTTTGCAGGTCACAGTCAGGGCTCCATGATTTTGGCCAACCTCATGCTTGAGCATTGGGGAAGTACCGGAGCGGAAGACAGACTCATTGCCGCTTTACTCCTTGGCTGGTCCCTTACCCCGGCGGACCTGGAGGCGCATCCTGCCATTGTAATGTGTTCCACCGCGGTCAGCACAGGCTGCGTCATATCCTACAACACCATGTCGTCCGGCAAACAATCCGTTGCTCCCACTCTTGTGCCGGGAGCTCTGGTTGTAAACCCGCTCTCTTGGACCATGGATGAATCATTTGTCCCGGCTGAAAAAAATCTCGGCGCTGTTTTTTTTGCAGATGACGGAACCCCAACCAGATACCCGCATTTCACCTCAGCGCAAATCATAGACAGCGGGCTCGTTGTGCAACCCGCCAATGTCGCTCTGGTCACCGTCAAGGATAGTAAATTTCCAAGCGGTGTCTATCACGCTTTTGACTACTCTCTGTTTTATGAAAATATCAGGGCCAACATTGCAGAGCGCATAAAAGCGTTTCTCGAATAGCTGTCAACCGTCTTCAGATTAATAAAAATTCCGGGGCAAATTCCCGGGACTCCCTGTTGGTTGCCACGGCTTCGCTTTTGGATCGGCTCGTCAGTACTGAGTCATATATGCAAACAGGGGGCGTTTGGGCAGGTTAGAGAGCAGGTTTGGTCCAAGAGGCTTCAGGTCAAGCACCAGATCCGGGCCAAGGGCGATAGGGCTGAACTGACGCTCAAGCCTGCCGTTTGCCATTTTTAAAAAGATGACTTTTCCCTGCTCCAGGACAGAAGGAATGGTGTTTTGGGGAGGTGAAACCGGGCGGTCCCACAGGATGGTGTTGTCCGGGCCGGGGCGTACGCTTTGGAAGGTTTGATAATTCAAAACATACAGTCGGGGCGGAGTTATCCAGCCCCGGGGAAAATCGAACATGAGGTCCAGGATCAATCGATCGGTCCAGAAATTCGAGTGAATGTAATGGGTATCGGGCAAGCCTTCCGGGTCCACCAGGATGATGGCGCCTTCCTCCAGGTCCGGGCACAGGTTTAGGGTCTGTTTCCAGAAACTGCGTTGAATCCCGGCGCTTTTGGCGAAATCATCCTGGACGCTGGTGTGAAAGCAGACAAAAAGGGACAAATAGGCTGTAAGGGCCAGAACGGCGCCCCACTTGCCTTTATAGGCCTTGCAAACCGCCATGAAAAACCAGGCGACGGCGGCAAAAACCATGGAGCCTCCCACGCTGGCGGCGATATGCACGCAGGTTAACCGGCCTTCTACTGTGAGAGGGGGCCAATAGGGGAAGGAAAGCAGGTAGGCTGACAGGCGCATGGTTACCCCTGTGATCAAAAGGCGCGCAATCCCCCGGTGATGTCGGTTAAGATCCATTTCCAAGAACAGGTCCAGGACCCGCGTTTTTATGGAAACACGCGCAAGCCGATTTTCCGTGTTTTTGGCATGCAGGCTTTTTTGTTGCAAGGCCATCGTCAAAGGCGCACCAATCAGAAAAATCACTCCCCCCACGGCTGAGCCCCAGGGCCTGGCCTTTGTTATGCCTTCAAACATCCTGAGCACAAAGGTCCATATGATGGTGAGCGGCCCCAGGACCAGGGACCAGAGAGCCTTGACAGCCGCGTCCCAGGGATATTGAAGCAAGTCACAGACCCGGGATTCGTGAAGCATCAGGCGCACAGCGCCCGCAAGGCCCAGAACCAGGAATATTGCCAGAATGTGTCTGCAAAGGATTTTAAACCGCTCCCGGTTCCAAGGTGTTTTCAACAGGGGAGCCATTATAAATGGTAGGGCCGTGGACTCGTATGTCACCAGGGAGCCCAGAATGACAAAATAGGCCAGCCAGGGCCTTTTTCCCGTATAAATCAATAAGGCCGCCAGCAAAAAGGTCAGGCCCGGCTGAATCATAAGGGAGTGGGTCAGCAAGGGTTTGGTGGTGTCTGCAGGAAACAGGCAAAAGCAAAGGGCGCCGAAAAAGGCCACGGCCAGGGGCGCCATTTTTCTTAAGAGCGCATAAAACAGCAGGGTATTGGCGCAGATAATTGTGTAACCGATCCAGTACATGCCCTGGATCCCCCCGGCCTGGTTGCCCAGATAGGCAAAGATGCGGCCAAAGGTAAAGTGCAGGGGCCTGCCCGTGGGGCATTCGCGCCAAAGGGCTTTTAAGATCCCCATCAGGCTTGGCAAATCCATGTCCAGGGACAAGCCCATGACTGCGTAGTCGTCTTCATAGAGCAGGAAGTGGCCGGACAGGGCAAAATGAGCCATCCAGGCTGTGGTGCATAGAAAGACCACTGAAAGCGCGGTAACGTAGCGGTCGAATAGGTGCTGCATTCCCCCCTCCCAAAAGCAGGGCTTTGTTTTTTTTCAAGGCAAAAAAAAGAGGCCCTGCGCGGCAATTTGCATATCATGAGAGAAAAAAAAACTCAACCAGGGGATTTTGCCGTTTGACCCATGGGCTTCCATGTCTTATTTTTAAAGTTTGTGAACGATTTTGCAATAAGCAAGGATATAAAAAAAAGGACAAGGAGATCACAACATGGGCAAAGTACTTATTATTGGAGCAGGTGGTGTGGGAGGCGTGGTCACCCACAAATGCGCCCAGGTTCCCGAGGTCTTTGAGCAGATAACCCTGGCCAGCCGGACCCTGGAAAAATGCGAGAATATCGCGTCCCAGATTGACCGGCCCATACGCACTGAACAGGTGGATGCCGATAATGTCCCCGAACTGGCGGCCCTTATTCGGAAGGTTCAGCCGGACTTGGTTGTCAATGTGGCCCTGCCCTACCAGGACCTGCATATAATGGATGCCTGCCTGGAAACAGGAACAGACTATCTGGACACCGCCAATTACGAACCCCTGGACGAGGCCAAATTCTGCTACCAATGGCAATGGGATTACCAGGAACGGTTTGCTCAGGCCGGGCTCATGGCCCTGTTGGGAAGCGGATTCGATCCCGGGGTCACCAACGTTTTCTGCGCCCATGCCGCCAAGGAACATTTTGACGAAATCCATTATATAGACATCATGGACTGCAATGCAGGGGACCATGGGCATCCTTTCGCCACCAATTTCAACCCGGAAATCAATATCCGGGAGATCACCCAACGGGGCAAGTTTTATGAAAACGGACAATGGGTGGAAACAGATCCTCTTTCCGTGCACAAACCCTTTGATTTCCCCGGCATCGGCCCCAGGGAAATGTACTTGATGCACCATGAGGAAATGGAGTCCCTGGCCCGGCATATTCCCAACATCAAACGCATGCGTTTTTGGATGACCTTTGGGGAGGAATACCTGACCCATTTGCGGGTTTTGCAAAATGTGGGAATGACCCGCATTGACCCAATTATATATAAGGGCCAGGAGATTGTGCCCCTCAAGTTTCTCAAGGCGTTGCTGCCCGAGCCTTCTTCCCTGGGAGAGAATTACCAGGGCAAGACCTGCATCGGCTGCATGATAGAAGGAATCAAGGACGGCCAGCCCCGCAAATACTATGTGTACAATATTTGCGATCATGCCCAGGCTTACCAGGAGGTCAAGGCCCAGGCCATTTCCTACACCACGGGAGTCCCGGCCATGATAGGGGCCATGCTCATGCTCACCGGTGCATGGAGGGGCCAGGGAGTTTTTAACATGGAACAGTTCGATCCCGCGCCGTTCATGGAGAAGTTAAATCGCCACGGCCTGCCCTGGACGGAAAAGTTTTTGTAAGTTGTCACCGAACCACGGAGAATCACGACCAAGGCAAATGATGAAATACAATTTCGAAAAGGCGCCCACTCCCTGTTATGTCGTGGAGGAATCCCGGCTGGAAAGCAATCTATCCATTCTGGACCATGTGCAACAGGAATCCGGGGCGAAGATTTTACTGGCCCTGAAAGGATTTGCCATGTATGGGGTTTTTCCCCTTATTCGGCAAACCCTTTGCGGGGTGACGGCCAGTTCACTCAATGAGGCCCGTCTGGGTTTTGAGGAATTTGGCGGAGAGGTTCACCTGTGCGCGCCAGCTTATAAGGAGGAGGAGTTTGGCCTCATGCTGGATTATTGCAAGCATGTGGTGTTCAACTCCTTTTCCCAGAAAAATAAATTTTTGCCTGCGGCCCTGGAGCGGGGAGCGCAGTGCGGTATGAGAATCAACCCGGAGCACAATGAGGTGGAGACGCCCATCTATGATCCCTGCGGGCCTTTTTCCCGCTTGGGAGTCACCCTGGAGAATTTCCGGGGAAACGCACTGGACGGCATTACCGGCCTGCATTTCCACAACCTGTGCGAAAAAGGGGCCGGGGCATTGGTGCGTACTCTCCAGGCTGTGGAAGACCGGTTCGGGCCGTATTTGGATTCCATGGAATGGATCAACATGGGCGGAGGGCACCACATCACCCGGGAGGGTTACGACACGGAACTCCTGTGTTCCACCCTAAAGAACTTTGCAGAAAGACACGGGGTTCAGGTATATCTGGAACCGGGAGAGGCCGTGGCCCTCCATGCCGGGGTTCTGGTCGCCAGTGTCTTGGATGTGGTCCATAACAAGATGCCCATCGCCATTTTGGACGCCTCGGCGGCCACCCACATGCCGGACGTGCTGGAAATGCCCTACCGCCCCGATGTGGAAGGGGCCAGGGCCCCTGGAGAATTGCCCCATACTTTCAGGCTGGCGGGTCCCAGTTGTCTGGCCGGGGACGTGATCGGGGACTATTCCTTTGAACAGCCCCTGAAGCCGGGGGATCGCCTGATTTTTTTTGACATGGCCCATTACACCATGGTTAAAAACAACACTTTTAACGGGATCAACCTACCATCCATCGCCGTTGGGAGAAAATCCGGTGAAATTGAGGTATTGCGTTCATTCACATACCAGGACTACAAGGGCCGTCTATCCTGACCCGTCTCTTGCAAAGCCCATTTGATTTGAGTATAAGGTCGGGACTCCCCATCATGGGGTTATGACAGGCATCGCCCATGGGCATTTTGCCCATTTGCTTACTTTAAGGAGACGGATTGATATGGCAGGAATAACCAAGGCAGGATCCATAGTAAAAACAGGGGTGACAGCCCTTTTGGTTCTGATGGCTTTTGTAAGCGCCCTCCATGCCCAGGAACCTGTGAAGGTGGCTATAATGCCCTTTACAATGAACGCGGAAAAGGACCTGACCTTTTTGCAGAGCGGTATTCAGGACATGCTCACCACACGCCTTGCCTGGGAAGGCCAGGTAGTGGTGGTGGAAAAGCAACTGGTCCAGGATAAGGTGGCCGCTTTGGGCGCCAGCGTGGACAAAAACACGGCGAAGCAGGTGGGGACCTCCCTGGGGGCGGACTATGTGCTTTTCGGCAGCCTGACGGTTTTTGGAAACAGCGTGAGCCTGGACGCCACCATGTTGGATATGGAAGGGAAACGCCCTCCTGTGACGGTTTTTGAGCAATCCCAGGGCATGGACGGGCTTATTCCCCGGGTCAACGACTTTGCCATGGAGATCAACGACAAGATATTCAACCGCAACCCTGCCCCGGCTGCGGCCCAGACCAGGCCCGCACCTGCCGTGCCCAGTTCCCATGCCAATCCCAACACCCTCATTCCCGGCCTGACCGGGGGGACCATGGTGGGTGAAGAAGGCGGCTCCCAGACGGATAATTCCCCCTTTGTAATGACCGGAACTTCCGCCGGACGTTTTTGGAAAAGCCCCAACTTTGACATCGATATCCAGGGGCTTGCCCTGGGCGATATTGACGGAGACGGTATGCAGGAAACCCTAATCCTGGGGGAGCACAGTCTTTTGGTCAAGCGCCTTCAGGAGGGCCGTTTTGTTTCCGTGGCTGAATTTAAGGGCGAAAACTACCAAAAGTACCTCTGGGTGGACGCTGCTGACGTCAACGGCAACGGCCTGGACGAAATTTTTGTATCCGCGGTGAGCGGGCATACCGAACGGGTGGAATCCTTTGTTCTGGAATGGAACGGGTCGGAACTGGCTATGATTGCGGAAAAGCAACGCCTGTTTTTCGCCGTCATCCGCACACCCGGCCAGGAGCCGGTTCTGTATGGACAAAGATCAGGCAACACGGACCCCTTGCTTCCCGGCATTTTTCAATTGTACCTGGAAGGCGGAGAATACGTCCAGGGAACCAAGGTCAATGTCCCGGACTATGTGCAGGTTTTTGGATTCAACTTCGTCAAGATGGGGGATGTGGAAGTGGTGAGGCCTGTGGGATACAACAATGACGACCATTTACGGCTTTTCTCCCTCAAGGGCAAAAAGGAATGGACCGACGACGAGAGTTATGGCGGCAGCCATAAATTCCTCAAACTGCCCGGAGACTCGGATTCAAAAAGCCGGGTGTACATGCGGCAACGCGTCCAGGTGGCGGACCTTAACGGAGACGGTGTTTCCGAGATTATTATCAACCAGAATTCAGGATCCACCGGCAAACTCTTTGAAAGGTACCGCAAATACACCAGCAGCACCTTTGCCTGCCTGGGCTGGGACGGCCTGGGCCTGTCTCCGCTTTGGCACACCCGCAAGATTTCCGGCTATTTGTCGGACTACTTTGTGGGTGACTTTGACAACGACGGCCAGCCTGAACTGGTGGGCGCCGTGGTTCAGGGCAACGCTATTTTGGGCGGCATGGAAAAAAGCTCCATCATCGCCTACGAACTTCAACTGCTTCAAAACCCTCAACAATAATCATTTATTATAATTTCCCCGGGAGGGGCGCCAACCCCTCCCGGTGTCTGATATCAGACACCCGTCCCAAGTCAGGCCCTGTTTGCAGACACGGGCCGATTTTAAACAAAAATCAAACATTGAGCCCTTTTTGACAAAAAATTCTTGACACTATGGCGTGTTTCCTAATAAATGTTCTGTCTATTGGATGAAATGCTTGGTGCATCGCCTCTTTTATTAATGGCGAACACCGGATACACAGTGATTATTCAATAAAAACAGAGTGGTAAAATCACACAGATATGCGTAATGCGCTTCAAGCACCGAAAATATTAATGAGCCGGGCTAACTCCCCGGAGAAAGAGAGGAAAAAAAGGCCTTAAACCATTAGGGTTGGCGACCCAAACCTGATGCGGGCTTTTAAAAGGAGGGCCCGTAGCGATGTACCCAAACGCAGGCTTTTAAGGAGGGCTTGCGTTGCAACGGCCATTCAGGGACTTTGAGGAGAGACCCGGGCGTTGCGAAAAGCACAGACTTTTTCAAAGAGTTCGTGCGGCAGCATTTAAAGAGGAAAAAAAAACACTTACGGCTTTTCCCTAAGGAGGAAAACAGATGAAAAAGATTTTTACCATTGCTATGGTAATCGCTCTGGTAGCGGCATTCACCGTGCCCGCCATGGCAGAGACCAAGTTCAGCTTCAAGGGCACCTATCGTGTCCGCGGCTTCCTGTTGTCCAACCCCGGCCTGCAGGCCGATCAATTGGATGCGAAGGCTACTGGTTCGATCGGGACTCTCAACGATCCCAAAAGGACCTACACCCCGGCAATCATAGGCGCCACGGAAACCGCTTCCCAGTCGTGGATGGACATGCGTTTTCGCATGGAGAGCACCTTCACCGTTTCCGAACGTTTAGCTGTGGTGACCCGCTTTGACGCCCTGGACAACAAGAAATACGGCGAGAGCAACGACGATTGGACCGGCACCGGCCTTAATTGCCAGGACAACAACAACATCGATTTCGACCGCGCTTACATGGTTGTCGGCACCGATTTTGGCAAGCTCCAGGCAGGAAGCATGGCTGGCGGAACCTACGGAAACGTGTTCCGTGATAGCGTAACCGAACGCGACCGCGTCCGTTTTGACACCAAACTGAGCGGCTGGATCATCTCTCTGGTTTATGAAAAACAAGCCGAGAATGACTCTGACACCTGTAACGTTATCCCGGGAACTGCGACTTGGTATTCTAACACGACAGATGCGGATGATGATTGGTATTATGTAGCTGGCACCTATCTGTCCGAAGATATCTCCGGCGGTCTGCTGCTTGGTTACTCCAACGGAAAGAATAACTCGGATAGACCTTCTAATTACCCGCTTGCTCCTACGGACAGGCTCGTTGGATTTGACACCAACGTCATCATTGCTGATCCCTTCATAAACGCAAATTTTGGCGATTTTAACGTCAAAGCTGAAGGACAGATCTTTTTTGGCAAGGCTGCTGAATTTGATCGTGATCTCTACGCCCGTGAGTTAAAAAATCTTAATGCGGTCAGGAAATCCTTGGGCTATGGCCAGCAGCCAGATGTTGACTTTGATGCCTATGCTTACAACGTGGAAGGTTCCTGGGCATCCGGGCCTTTTGGCGCTGAAATCGGTTACGCCTACGTCAAGGGTGACAACGATCCTTATGACGACAAAAATTCAGCCGTTGGCGGCGTGGGCGATGACTGGGGCAAAGCCTTCATCCTGACCAACACGGATTCCGGCTTTGAGGCAGCAGCACCGGCTTGGGGAGGACTGGGCGCACATGCAGGCGCTGTTGATGCTAACGTTACCCCTGGCAACCTGTCTTCCGGCAGCACCGCAGCCGCAAACGGTATGAAGATGTTCTACCTGGGCGGTTCTTTCTCCCCCATGGAAAACCTGAAGATTTCGGCCCTGTACGCCAACTCCAAATCCGATGCTCCTGGATTTGTAGATTTTTTTGCAAATTCCACACCCAGAAACAGCCGTAGCTTTGCTTCCGATCATGGTTCCGAGTATGACTTGACCATCAATTGGGACATCTACGACAACCTGAACTACACCTTCATCGCTGCTTACCTGGATGCCGGCGATTACTGGCAGTTCGGTAACCCCTACAGGGAACTGGAAAACACCTACTGCTTCTGGCAACAACTGGAGCTTTCCTTCTAAGGATTTCTTAAGAAGGCGGACTTAGGTCCAAGGTGAAATAATTGGCCCCGGGTGCATTGCGCATCCGGGGCCTTTTTTTTGTTATATCAGCAATAAAATTATATATATTTTCCTGCGTTTTTGCACCATTCCGCCAATGTGCATTCCCCGCACTTGGGCTTTCGGGCTGTACAAACCGCCCGTCCATGGTAAATAAGTTGGAGGGAAAAATCGATCCAAGATTCCTTGGGCAGGACTTTCATGAGATCGTGCTCGATTTTTACCGGGTCCTTGAATTTGGTAAAGCCCAAACGTTGGGATATCCTCAGTACATGGGTGTCCACCACAATCCCCGGGATATTAAAAGCCGCGTTCAACACCACATTGGCGGTCTTCCTTCCTACTCCGGGCAACGCCAGCAATGCCTCCATATCATGGGGCACCACACCCCCGTGTCTTTCCAGCAAGGCTTTGGCGCATTCCTTGACCCGTTTGGCCTTGGTATGGAAAAATCCAGTTGAATGGATGATTTGCTCCAGTTCCTTTAGAGGCAGGCCGATGAAGTCCTCGGGTGTTGCGGCCCTGGCAAACAAGGCCGGGGTGACGGAATTCACCTGTCTATCGGTGCATTGGGCCGACAAAATGGTGGCTATAAGCAGTTGAAAAGGGCTATTGTGTTCCAACTGGGTCTTGACAGTTGGGTAGGCCTTTTGTAGACCTTCGAGGATTTTGCCGACGTTCTTTTTGTTTCCTGGCATGGAATGTCCTTTTTGATTAGTTTTGATATTTTTTATCATTATCATTTTTCAGGCATGGGTCAAGCCTTGCGTTAAACCGGAGTCATGAATGGGAGATCCCGCAAAAAAAATTTCCGCCCTGGGCCTTAGTTCCGGGGGTCTGGACAGCATTCTTTCCGCCCTTGTTTTAAAGGATCAGGGGATTGAGGTCACCTGGGTCAGCTTTGAGACCCCTTTTTTTTCGGCGGAAAAGGCGCGGGAAGCCTCCGCCATGACCGGCATTCCCCTTATTGTCCGTAATATCACCAGCGTTTATCTGGAAATACTTTTGGACCCGCCTGCCGGATACGGCAAAAACATGAATCCCTGCATGGACTGCCATGCTCTCATGTTTCGTTTGGCAGGGGAGGTTATGGAAGAAATCGGGGCTGATTTTCTATTTTCCGGCGAGGTTCTTGGCCAGCGCCCCAAAAGCCAGACCCAAAACGCCCTTAACTATGTGAACAAGCGCTCCGGCAACCCGGGGTATATTCTCAGGCCCCTTTCCGCCAAAAGGTTAACCCCCACCCTTGTGGAGGAACAGGGTCTGGTGGACCGGGACCAGTTGCTTGATTTCTCGGGAAGAAGCCGCAAGCCTCAAATGGAGCTGGCGAACAAATACGGAATTACAAAATATCCGGCTCCGGCGGGCGGTTGTCTGCTGACCGACAAGGGTTTTTCGGATAGGCTGCGGGATGTTTTCGCCAATCAGGAAACTTATGGGGAGCGGGATTTTGAACTGCTGAAACACGGCAGGCATTTTCGCCTTTCCCCGGGAGCCAAGGCCATTGTAGGTAGAAACCGTTCTGACAATGACAATATTGCTGCCCTTATTGAGGAGGGCGAAGACATAGTAGTAAAGATGTCGTCCATTCCAGGCCCCAGCGTGGTGTTGCCCCACGGCGGGGACGGGGAGGCAGTCCGTCAGGCGGCCCGTTTGTGCGCGGCCTACAGCAAGGCCCGGGCCGGGGAATCAGCGGCTGTGGCTGTTATCAGGGGCGATTCCCGGGAGATCCTCCGCGTGGATGTGCCGGACAAGGAAGACTTTTATGACGCCATTTTATAGGAATCAGGCCACCCTGTTCAATCCTGTCCTATATTCGCGGCCCTTAGCTGGCCGCAGGCGGCCTGAATGTCCAGCCCCTTGCTGTGGCGCACAATGGCGGTGTAATTCTTATCGAGCAACACCTGGAGAAAAGCGTCCACAGCCTGCGGGTCCGGCCTCTGGTACGGGCTGTTTTCGTGGGGGTTGTAGGGTATCAAATTAATTTTGCAGGGCAGATGCGCCAGGAGTTTGCCCAGTTTTCTGGCGTGTTCCGGCGAATCATTAATCCCTTTTAACAGAACATACTCGAAGGTGATCCTTCTGCTGTGGTCCACAGGAAAATCCTTGCAGGCCTGTAAAAGCACCTCGATGGGATATTTTTTATTGATGGGCATGATTTGATCGCGGATTTCGTTGTCCGGTGCATTGAGTGATACCGCCAGCTTCACCCGGGTATCACTGCCCAGGGCGGCTATGTTGGGGGCCAGCCCGACTGTGGAAACAGTCACCCTGCGGCCTGAGAACTCCAGGCCCCAGTCATTATTCATAATGACGTCCAAGGCCTGTTTCAGGTTGTCCCAGTTAGCCAGTGGTTCGCCCATTCCCATAAAAACCAGGTTTCTCAGTTGTATGGGATCCTCCATAGTGGCCTTGATATCCCGCACCTGGGATATGATTTCATGGGCTTCCAGGTTTCTGGTAAATCCCCCTGAGGCCGTGCAGCAAAATTTGCATCCCATGGCGCACCCCACCTGGGTGGAAACACACAGGGTATGGTGCCCCTTTTCCGGGATAAGCACGGTTTCTATGGTGGCTCCATCCCGACATTGGAAAAGAAATTTTCTGGAGCCATCGCGGGAATCGAGGGTTTGCAGAATTTTTAGTCTGCCAATTGAAAATTGTTTGGCCAATAATTCGCGGTGACGTTTGGCAAGGTTGGTCATGAGCTCGAAGGAGTCCACCTGCCCCTGATAGATCCACTGCATGATTTGGTCGGCTCTGTAGGATTTCAGCTTATGGGCGGCCAGCCATTGGACCAGGGCGGGATAAGGCAATGATAGAATATCAGTTTGATCTGGGGAAAATTCCATGATATACTTTCCGTCTGAGCCTGTGGGTTGGGTTTATTTGGGCCATTTGAGGCCTTTTCCAGCCACAGATTAAGGATTTAATGTAATAACGATCGGTTAAGAGGAAAACCGTCCTTTTTTCCGGTACGTTGTTTTGGCTTGACATATCACCTTTATAAGATTATTTTCAACGTTTTCTTTGGGTGATCTCCAGATAGGAGCGCCTGTTCCTTTGTCTGGAGAAGGAAAAAAGGATGTTTGAAAGTCTAAGTGACAGATTAGGCTCGGTTTTCAAAAAGCTCAAGGGCCATGGAAAACTGAGCGAAAAAAATATTCAGGAGGGCCTGAAGGAAGTGCGTTTGGCCCTTTTGGAGGCGGACGTCCACTACAAGGTGGTCAAGACCCTCATTGCCGCCATTCAGGACCGTGCGGTAGGCCAGGAGGTTCTGGACAGCCTCACCCCCGGGCAGCAGGTGGTGAAGATCGTCAACGAGGAGTTGGCGCGCCTCATGGGCGGGGCCAATGAAGAGATCAACCTGGGCGGCAGCCACCCGGCCAGCATCATGCTGGTGGGCCTCCAGGGCTCTGGTAAGACGACAACCGCCGGAAAGCTGGGTGTGTACCTCAGGGGCCTGGGACGCAAGCCTTATCTGGTGCCTGCGGACGTGTATCGCCCGGCTGCCATTGAGCAGTTGACCAAAATCGGCAAGGAATTGTCCATTCCCGTGTATCCTTCGGACCCGGGAACCACGCCGGAAAAAATTTGTGAACTGGCCCGCATCAAGTGCGCCCAGGAGGGATGCGACACCCTGATCCTGGACACAGCCGGCCGCCTGCATATTGACGATGACTTAATGGCGGAGTTGGGCCGTATCAAAAAAATCATGGCGCCTTCCGACATCCTGCTGGTGGCGGATGCCATGACCGGCCAGGACGCGGTGAACATGGCCAAGGCTTTTAACGATGCCATGGACATGGGCGGGGTGATCCTGACAAAAATGGACGGCGACGCCAGAGGCGGCGCGGCCTTGTCCATACGCTCCATCACGGGTAAGCCCATTAAGTTCATAGGCACCGGGGAGAAATCCAGCGCCTTTGAGGCTTTCCATCCTGACAGGATGGCGGGCCGTATTCTGGGCATGGGGGATGTAATGACCCTCATTGAAAAAGCCCAGGATACCATGGATGTGAAAAAGGCCGCGGAACTTGAGAAAAAGCTCCGGAAAAGCCAGTTCACTTTGGAAGATTTTAAGGACCAGATGACTCAGGTCCGTAAGATGGGATCATTGGAAGATATTCTTTCCATGATACCCGGTATAGGAAAAAGCAAGCATCTTGATCAACTCCAGGGGAGTGACAAGGAAATGGCCCGGATTGAGGCCATCATCAATTCCATGACCCTGGATGAACGGCGAAATCATACCATCATTAACGGAAGCCGGAGAAAACGTATTGCAAAAGGGAGCGGCACCACGGTGACAGATGTCAACCAGCTCCTGAAAAATTACACTCAGGTCATGAAGATGATGAAAAAGATAAACAAAGGCGGCATGCGCAAAATGGGTCGCATGCTTGGCTTCTAACTAAGGAGAGATAACAGAAATGGCAGTCAAAATTCGTTTGGCAAGGCACGGCGCCAAAAAACGTCCTTATTACCGTATTGTGGTTGCAGACAGCGAAAGCCCCCGTGACGGAAGGTTTATTGAGATAGTGGGAACTTACAACCCCGTGGCGGAACCAGCCCAGATTGAGCTGAAGGACAGCCGTGTAAAGCATTGGATGGATAAGGGCGCCCTGCCCACCCATACGGTGCGCACCATTTTGAAAAACCAGGGTTTTTTTGCCGAGGCGCCCCAGGAAGCCTAAGGGGTAACCGGATTAGTGCCTGGATGTCTTTTATTCGCACTTGTATCTGACTCTGATTCTTCCGCGGAAAATGGGCTGATCTCCGCGGCCATGCGCCCAGTAAGGAGATTGAGTGATGAAAGAACTGATCAAGTACGTTGCCGAAGCTCTCGTAGATTATCCTGAAAAGGTTGTGGTCTCTGAGGTGGAAGGGGAACAGACATCTGTGATAGAACTCAAGGTGGCCAAAGAGGACCTTGGGAAGGTCATCGGCAAGCAGGGGCGTACAGCCAGGGCCATGCGCACCATATTGAGTGCTGCTTCGGCCAAGGTCAAAAAGCGCTCTGTGCTGGAGATAATTGAATAGGGCTGATGACTTCCAACGATTTCCTCGAAGTGGGACAGGTAGCCGGAGTTCATGGAATCCAAGGCGCAGTGCTGTTGCGTTCTTTCGCCGAGGACTCCAACCTTTTCATCAAGGGCGGCAAAATTCTCCTGAAAGGCCCCGGGGAAGTTGTCCAGGAATATGTTCTGGAATCATCCCGGCCTCATAAGGGCCAGATTCTGGCATGCCTTGAGGGAGTTTCGGACCGAAATGGTTCCGAAGCCTTGAAGGGCCGTTTGATCATGGTTCCCAAAGATAGCCTGCCGGAGCTGGAACCGGGAGAGTATTACTGGTTCGAGCTCGTTGGGCTGGACGTTTTGGAAAAGGATGGTTCCAGGTTAGGCACACTGGAATCCATCATAGAAACAGGCAGCAACGATATTTACGTTGTCAAAGACGGAAAAAGAGAAACCCTGGTGCCTGCACTGCCCTGGGTTATTCTGTCCATAGACCTGGAGGCTGCCACCATGGTTGTGGATCTGCCCGAAGGGTTGTGAATCGTGAATTTTGTTGTGCTTACCCTGTTCCCCCTCATGTTTCCGGCTTTTGCCGGACACGGTGTGGTTCGAAGGGCGGTGGAGCAGGGCCTTATAGAGATTGATTGCGTCAATATCAGGGATTTTGCCGAAGGCAAGCACCTGATTACGGACGACAGGCCTTATGGCGGCGGAAACGGGATGGTGCTGAAACCCGAACCCCTTGCCAAGGCCATCCGGGCCGCTAAAGAGGTCCACCCGAAATCCAGGGTGGTTTTTCTGGGCCCCCGGGGCAGGCTGTTTGATCAACATACAGCAGCCAGGCTGGCCGGGAATGAAACGGTTGTCCTGGTTTGCGGTCGCTATGAAGGCATAGACGAACGCATTGCAGCCACCCTGATAGACGAGGAAGTCTCCATAGGGGATTATATCCTGTCCGGGGGGGAACCGGCTGCCATGGTGGTCATGGACGCAGTGGCCCGTTTGATTCCCGGTGTTTTGGGAAACGAGAATTCAGCAGGGCAGGAATCCTTTACGGATCAGTTGCTGGAGCATTCCCATTTCACCCGCCCTCCGGTTTTTGAGGGGCAGGAAGTACCGGAAATACTGCTTTCCGGGGATCACGCAAAAATCGACCAATGGAGAACCCGGGCCAGCCTTTTATATACGCTGGCAAACAGGCCGGACTTGCTGGAAAACCGGGAATTTTCCAAAGATGAAATAACCATTTTGAGTAAGTGGGGCAGGCAAATTGCCGACATCATCAGGACCCAGGGTTTACATGGCCCTGATGCATTATCCGGTGACCGATAAGAATGGCGAAGTCATTTGTTCAGCGGTTACCAACCTGGACTTGCACGATATGGCCAGGGCGGCCCGGACATACGGAGTCAGCCGGTTTTATGTGGTCACCCCCCTGGAGGATCAGAAGATCCTGGCTCAAAGAATAGTTGACCACTGGGTTACCGGACCGGGGAGTAAATATAACCCAAAGCGAAAACAGGCGATTTCTCTTGTAATGATAACCGACAACCTGGAACAGGCGATCCGGGAAATTGAACAAGAGACTGGCGAAGCGCCCGAAATCGTGGTAACAGACGCCAGACCTCAGGCGAAGAGTATGGATTATGCGGGGTACCGGGCTCATATGGATAAGGGCAAACCCTGTATCCTGGTGTTTGGAACCGCCTGGGGCATGACCAAAGAGTTTATTGAGACGGCAGACATAGTCCTGGACCCCATTATTGGCCCCACGGACTACAATCACCTTTCAGTGCGGTCTGCAGCCTCCATTATATTGGACAGATTACTGGGCCGATAGGCCTGAAAAAGCTGATAACCCTTTCCCGCAGGCCACAGGCCTGGGGACATAATACGGCAATCAGGGAGCACGACAACCAATGGATGTGATCAAGCAAATCGAACAAGAGCAAATGCGTTTTGACCTGCCCCAATTTGTGGCGGGCGACACGGTCAATGTACACGTCAGAATTATCGAAGGCACCAAGGAGCGCATCCAGGCCTTCAAGGGCGTGGTCATCAGCAAAAAGGGCGGAACCACTAACGCCACCTTCACTGTCCGTAAGGTTTCCTACGGCGTGGGCGTGGAAAGGGTTTTTCATATCCATTCTCCCAGCATTGACCACATCGAAGTGGTCACCAGGGGCAGGGTACGCAGGGCCAAACTGTACTACCTGCGCAATCTCCGTGGTAAGGCTGCCAGAATCAAGGAAAAACGCTACTAAGTTTTTGCAGGTCGCCAAGGGGCCGGCCATGGTTTTCCAAGTACGGAATCCACCGGCCCTGGCGGGTCTTAATTTGGGAGAAGGCATAGCGGGAGTTTTTACCGCGATGCGTGTTTTTCGGTAAGCCACTCTTTTATCTCCTGGAACGGGACGCCATGAAAGACCCTTGGTCTTTTGAAAATGAGGCGTACAGGCAAGGCTTTACCCGGGTTGCCGGTGTAGACGAAGCTGGACGTGGGCCTTTGGCCGGTCCTGTTGTTTCGGCTGCCGTGGTGTTACCATTCGGTTGCCGACTTCCAGGGGTGGACGACTCCAAAAAACTGACTCCCAAAAAACGGGATGCCCTGTTTGAGACCATTTATGATAAGGCGACAGGTATTGGGATAGGCATCATTGATCCTGTGGAAATTGACCGGATCAACATTCTTCAGGCTGCCTTGTTAAGCATGCTTGTAGCTGTGGAGAACTTGATGCCTTCTCCGGATTTTCTGCTCATAGACGGGCCTTTTGGCATTAATTACACCCTCCCGCAAAATCCCTTGAAACACGGGGATTCTCTTTCCATTTCCATTGCTGCCGCCTCCATAGTCGCCAAGGTTACCCGGGACAGGATTATGGAACGATACGACCAGGAGTTTCCTGACTTTGGTTTTGCCCGGCACAAGGGGTACGGAACCAAAGCGCATAGGGAGGCCATTTCCCAGGTCGGCCCCTGCCCTATCCATCGTTTCTCCTTTCGGGGTGTGCAAGACTCCCCCCTGGAAAATGCATGAAGCCCGGCAACAAAGCCCAGGGCAACCAGGGAGAGCAACTGGCCGCTATTTACCTGAAAAAACAAGGGTACAAGATTCTCGAAACCAATTACCGGTGCGCTTTGGGCGAAATCGACATCATTGCCAGGCACAAGGACGCGCTGACCTTTATTGAGGTCAAGACCCGTACGGGGTTGGCCTTTGGGCATCCCAAGACCGCAGTCACCCGCCAGAAACAACGCAAAATTTCCATGGTGGCTTTAGAGTATTTAAAACGGAACAGAAAGTCCGGCCAGAAGGCCCGGTTTGACGTAGTGTCTGTTCACGCAGACGGGGATTCCCCCCGGATTGAGATAATTCAAAATGCCTTTGAACTCGCATACCCCTGAAAACAGCACTGAAAGGGGGACACTGTATATTGTATCCACTCCTGTAGGCAATCTGGAAGACATCTCCTATAGGGCGGTTCGAATTTTGAACGAAGTGGATTGCATTGCAGCGGAAGATACCCGCCAGACAATCAAGCTATTGAACCACTATACAATCAAAAAAAAACTGGTGGCCTGTCATGAGCATAATGAGCATGAGGCGGCCAAAGACCTTGTGGAAAAAATGGAACAGGGCATGAACCTTGCCTTGGTGACGGACGGGGGCACGCCTTTGGTTTCGGACCCGGGCTTTCGTTTGGTTTCCCTGGCTGTTGAACATGGTTTGGATGTGGTCCCCATCCCTGGCGCGTGCGCTGCCGTAGCAGCCCTGACCGGGGCAGGTCTTCCCACGGACCGGTTTCTTTTTTGCGGGTTTTTGCCCAAAAAGCAAGGCAAACTCCGGGAGTCCCTGGAGGCGCTGAAGGCAATCCAGGCCACACTAATTTTTTACGAATCACCCCGTCGAATTATTAAACTGGCAGAGGAGATGCTTGTCATCCTGGGAGACCGTCAGGCGGTCCTGGCCAGGGAGATCACCAAGATTCATGAGGAGTTCCTCAGGGGAAGCCTTTTGGAAATCATCAGTGACCTGGAGAGCAGGGATGTTGTGCGAGGGGAATGCACCCTGGTGGTGGCTGGACCGGGTGAGGATTTGCCTGACCTCAGTACGTTGGAACAGGAAATCAAAAAGGGCATGGCCCGTGGGGATCTTTCGTCATCCAGGCTTTCGGCAAAACTTGCAAAAGAATTTGGAATTGCCAAAAAAAAAGTGTATGATTTAATGTTGGAGATTCAGGATCAAAATATACATTAAACCCAAGGAGTAAGTCATGCCTTCAGATACCAACGGTCTTAAACCATGGACCAATTTTTACGATTCCAGAGTGGTCCCAAATATCGATTTTGAGGACCGCACAATTTTGGACTACCTGGACCAGTCCTTCCGGGATTTCCCCAATAACACCGCCCTTATTTTTCAGGGTTACAAACTCACCTTTGCCGGTTTTCAGGACATGGTGAACCGTTTTGCCACGGTGCTCACCAATTTCGGCATAGAAAAAGGGGATGCGGTCGCCATCCTTTTGCCCAACACCATTCCCTGTGTGGTCGCCTATTATGCCATTTTGAAAATTGGCGGAGTGGTGGTCATGAACAATCCTTTGTATTCAGACCGGGAGCTTTCCCATCAGTTTAATGATTCAGGAGCCAAGGCCCTCATTACCTTGGATCTTTTGGGAAACCGGATGATTGATCTGCGCCCCATGACGCGGATTCGCCAGATTGTGTATACATCCATCGGCGATTATCTTCCCTTCCCCAAAAGCCTGCTCTTTCCCTTGGTGGGCAAGAAAAAGGGTCTCGCGGCAGATGTAAAGCAGGCTGCGGACACTTACCGCTGGAAGGAATTGGTCACCCGCATCAGGCCCAATCCTCCCGAGACGGAACTGACCCTGGACGACTTGGCCATGCTCCAGTATACCGGGGGAACCACCGGCGTTTCCAAGGGCGTCATGCTGACCCATGGCAACCTCAGCCATCAGTTCCAGCAGGTAAAGGCCTGGTTTACCGGTTTTGACAGGGGCAAAGAAGTCATGTTGGGCGCCCTGCCCTTTTTCCATGTATTTGGCCTCACCACGTCCATGAACATGGCCGCGTGCCAGGGTTGGACCAACATTCTTATTCCCAAGCCCCAACCGGAACCTTTGTTGGAGGCCATCGGCAAATTCAAGCCCACCTTTGCGCCTTTGGTGCCAACCATGTACATCGGCATGCTGGCAGACCCCAAAATCAAAAGCACTGATTTAACCAGCATCCAGGCTTGTTTTTCAGGGAGCGCTCCCCTGCCCGTCGAGGTGATCAAAGAATTTGAAAAGATTACCGGGGCCACCATTGTGGAGGGGTTTGGCATGACCGAATCCAGCCCTGTCACCCACATCAACCCCTTACAGGGGGCGCGCAAGCCCGGGAGTATTGGACTTCCCATACCCAACACGGACGCAAGGATTGTGGATCTTGAAACCGGGGAGAAGGACATGCCCGTGGGAGAAAGCGGCGAGTTGATTGTTCAGGGGCCACAGGTCATGAAGGGGTATTGGAACCGCATGGACGACACGGCTGAAACCATCCGTGACAACTGGCTTTATACTGGCGACATAGCCAAAATGGACGAAGAAGGCTATTTTTACATTGTGGACCGGAAAAAGGACATGATCCTCTCTGGCGGTTACAATGTGTATCCTCGGGATATCGACGAAGTGTACTATCTGAATGACAAGATATCGGAAGTATGCACTGTGGGCATACCCCATCCCTCCCGGGGCGAGGCCGCCAAGGTCTTCATCGTGCTTAAGGCCGGTGTGGAAGCCACGGAAAAGGAAATGCTGGATTTTGTGAAGGACCGGCTGGCCAAGTACAAGTGGCCTGTTGAAATCGAATTCCGCACAGAACTGCCCAAAACCAATGTCGGCAAAATCCTCCGCAAAGACCTGCGCGCCGAAGAAGCTGCCAAAAGAAATTAATAGCCCCAAAAATCAAGAAGGGGGGGCCTTGCGGTTCCCCCCTCACCCCCCCAGGCATACTTTCCCGGCGCGAACGCGGTTTCCGTTTGGTTTTAATTTCGGGCGCCTTGCTTGCGGACTGGCAAGCCCCCGCCTTTAGTCTCCGGTTTTGATCACTTCGGCCTGTAAAGGGCTTCCACTTAATACGATCCATGTCAAACGTGGCACACCAAAAAAGGATCTGGGCGCAATAAGCGCCCAGATCCAATTATTTTGCCTGGACTTAAATTCGCCTTGCGAATAACGTCTTAGAAGGAGAGCTTAAGTTGTTGCCAGAAGCACCAGGTGTTTTCCAGTTCCCTGTAGGGGTTTCCAAACTGCCAGTAATCGCCGGCGTCCAGGTAAGCCAGGATGGCGGTGTAGTTCAGATTGTCGTAAATATCCCAGTCTATGGTCAGGTCGTATTCGGAGCCGTGATCGGAAGCAAAGCTGCGGCTATCCTTTTTTAAAGTTCCCGCGCTGTATCCCACGTATCCAGGGGATTCGGACTTGGAGTTGGCCAACAATGCGGAAATTTTAAGGTTTTCCAGGGGGGAATAGGATCCTCCCAGGTAGAACAGTTTGCAGCCGTTCAAAGCCGCGGTGCTTCCGCTGGACAGGTTGCCTGCGGCGGCCCCGGCTGCGGCGGCCCCGGAATGTCCTCCCAGAGTTTTTTCAAAGCCGGAATCGGTGTTGGTCAGGATAAAAACCTTGCCCCAGTCATTTCCAATACCGCCCAGGCTTTCCATTTTGTCATCGTTAACATCTTCCTCACCCTTGACCCATACATACCCCACTTCCGCAGTAAAGGGACCGGATGCCCAGGTGCCTTCCATGTTCCAGGCATAGGCGTCGTAATCAATGTCAGCCAGGGGGCCAAGACCGGCGGCCTTGCGGGCGATATCGGCCAGCTTCACGCTTTCGCTGTACACATCGCGGTCGTATTCCTTGTACTTGCCGAAAAGGATCTGGCCTTCCGCATTGATGCCGAAGTCGCCAAAACCTGCCTTGATATAGGGGTTAAACACCATGAGGGTGGAGTCATAGCCCAATTTGTTGGCGGCAGGGACGTAAGCCAGGATATCTGACTTGCTTTTGTCCGTGCCGTAGCCAATCAGCAGACCGCCGCTAAGGCCCTCGCTCTTGTAGGTGGCTGCGGCGTAGTAGATGTCATAATCCGCATCGCTCAAAACATCAGTACCCTTGCAATCGTCGGAGTCGACCTCTTTTTGCTTTTCATAAACAAGGCTCAGGATCCATTTGTCCATTTTGGTGTCAAAGCGAACACGGTCCCGTTCCTTTTCCGTATCAAGAAACTTGGTTCCATACTGGCCGCCAGCCATGCTGCCAGCCTGGAACTTGCCGAAATCAGTGGCGATGACCATGTAAGCGCGGTCAAAGTCGATGTTGTTATTGCGGGAAGGGCAGGCGCCGCCGGTGGTGTCGTTGTCGTCCATTCCGTATTTTTTGTTATCCAATGCATCAAAACGGGTTACAACACTCAGCCGCTCAGACACGGTGAACTTGCTTTCCATGCGAAAACGCATGTCCATCCAGGATTGGGAAGGACCTTCCCCCTCCTCGGCGATAGCCGGGGTGGCGGAAGATGTGCCGGGCGTTCCCGTGGCCTTCGCTGCCGCCTGGTCAGCCTGGAGGCTGGTGTTGGAGAGCATAAAACCGCGTACGCGGTACTGCCCTTTGAAGCTGAATTTTGTTTCGGCCAGGGCGGGCGCGCTCAAGGCGGCCACCATGGCGAAAACTGCTGCAATGGTAAAAATCCTTTTCATCTGCTTTCCTCCTCAAGAAAACTTTTCAATAAATTTCATTTCCCAAAAAACCACGTTATGGATTCCCCTTTATGAGAACTTCCAAAATCCGTGGGCTGGCAACCCGAATTGTCCGGAAAAACCTCCTGTCTGTAAGTTGATCCTTATTGGATGCGAGTGGTGCGTGAAACACCGATATGAAAGCCTGTGTAGGTTGGTTCGGGTTGTGCGTCAATAGTGCAGAGGGATAAAACAACAGTTTTAACAGTACTTTAACTGAAATCAAATATTAGGATTTGCTTTGTGGAAAGGGGAAATTCCTGCCTTGTGCACCGAATCCATAATGGTCTCGGTAAGAAGACGGAAAATATCCGGGCGATTATCAAAAGATGCGGAAACATGGCCGGAGCCGAAAAGATCAGGGAGGAAGGGTTTTGCTCTCCAGGCCGAGACTGGGAGGCCGGTCTGGATCCGCCAAGACGAGTTGCGCGTTTGAGAAAATTGGGCAATGGGCTGTTGAGGCATGGTTATGCTGGATTCCCGAAAATTTGTAACGATGAAAACGCGTTAAGCCCCTAAAAATAGTAAAAATGGCTAAGATTTCTCTTGCAATTTTCATCGTTACAATATATGCTATTGTAACGAAAACGGGAGGAATCGAAAATGGCTGCCATCGTGTACCAAACCAACAAGAAGACAGGCGTCATCTACGCTTAT
>JAEINP010000063.1 GCA_016342355.1 Desulfatibacillum sp. | reverse complement strand
TTCCCATTGTGTCAGATCCTCCTGATTGAGTCTGACTCATAGCTTAGCCTTTGTCCAGCTTTTGGGGTCCACCGCACAGCCCTGCGTCTAACGGAAAAAGGCTACAAGGTGGCGGTGTTGGAAAAAGGGAAACGTTGGAACAAGGAGGATTTTCCCAAAACAAACTGGAATCTGAGAAAAAACATCTGGATGCCCAGACTCGGCCTCAACGGCATTCAAATGCTGACCCTTTTCCGCCATGTGCTGGTGCTCCATGGGGGCGGGGTAGGGGGCGGCAGTCTGGTGTACGCAAATCAGTTGCTGGTTCCTCCCGACGAGGTGTTTAAGAAGCCGGACTGGGGTCCCGGCGACTGGAAGGCCAACCTCATGCCGCACTATGCAAAAGCCCGCCAAATGCTTGGGGCCAACCCCAGCCCCCAGGTGGGCAGGGCGGACCGGGTGCTTCGGGAGGTGGGGATAGAAATCCGTGGGGAGGACACCTTTCACAAAAACGATGTGGGAATTTTTTTCGGGGAGCCGGATAAAACCGTGTCCGATCCCTACTTCAGCGGCAAGGGCCCTGACCGCACCGGATGCACCTTTTGCGGCGCCTGTATGATCGGGTGCCCGGTAGGGGCCAAAAACACCCTGGACAGAAATTATCTTTACCTGGCGGAGCAGCAGGGCGCCAGGATCATTCCCGAAACTGAAGTCACTGGAGTGACTCCCCTGGAAGGTGGGGGGTATCAGATAGTTACAAGAAAATCTTTGGGTTGGTCCCGGCCCACAAAATTCTATACCGCCAAAGGCGTGGTCTTTTCCGGCGGTGTCATGGGTTCGGTCAAACTCCTTATGGAATGCAAGGACAGGGGAGACTTACCCAACATATCCGACAGGCTTGGGAATTTTGTCAGGACCAACTCCGAGGCTATCCTTGCAATTAAGAGCCGGGATACCAGCGTTAAGTGGACGGATCAAATAGCCATCACCTCTGGCATTTACGCGGACGACACCACGCATGTGGAGATTGTCCGCTACAATGAAGGCTCGGATGTATTGTTCGGCCTGCTCACCCTCCTTACGGGCGGCGGGGGCCGTATCCCCCGATTTGTGAGGTTCTTGGGGAATGTTTTAAGGCATCCCATTAAGTTTCTCAAGACCCTGTGGCCCTTGGGCTGGGCAAAACAAGGCTCCGTGCTGCTGGTTATGCAGACGGATGAAAATTATCTGCACCTCAAGTACAAACCCCGGTGGTGGCGCTTGGGGGGGAAATCCGTGGGCTCCACGGTTCCCCTGGGGAATATTGCCCCTGCCTCGTACATCCCCATAGCCAACGAGGTGTGCAAAAAAATGGCCGAAAAAATGGACGGAGAACCCATGAGCAGCTGGTCGGAGGTGGCCCTGGACGCTCCCACCACGGCCCATATCCTGGGGGGATGCTGCATGGGGGAATCCCCAGACAAGGGCGTGGTGGGCTTTAACGGGGAGGTTTTTGGGTATCCCAACCTTTTTGTGGCGGATGGATCGGTGGTTCCGGCCAACTTGGGCGTCAACCCCAGCCTGACCATTACCGCTCTTTCCGAATTTATCATGAGCCAGGTACCCGAAAAGGGAACAGTCCAGGCTGATTAAGCCACGTCTTATATTCAAGAAAAATCAAGTCGTTAATTTTTATGTTTACGGGGTGTTTGACAGAAATTCCGGCAGTCTTGCTTGGTCTCGGAAGGGCCAAGCATGAAAGCATTTGTTTTTTCGATTATGTCAGGAGGATTCCGTTTCTCGCGGGTTTGATTATCCGGCAAAAGTGGAATTGTCCTTGCATAGAACGAAGATCGGGTCTATTGCCAATAATTCGGACTGATATGGTCCTATCGCGCTTTAGATGGGAATGCCCAGAGCCGTCCCAAAGGAAACAAATCAGGAAGGATGTTTGCAATGCAAAAAAATTCCCAGGATAAATGGTATATAACCACCCAAACCTTTCCGGAATTGCTCCACCGCAATGTGACCCAATTTGGAGAGCGCAGGGCCCAGTGGTGGAAAACCAACTCCGGCACCCACCAGACTCTGAATTATAAGCAGCTGGGCCATATTGTGGAAGAGGCCTGTTGCGGGCTTATGGATCTTGGGGTGAAAAATGGGGACAGGGTGGCCCTTATGGCCCATACCTGCCCCGAGTGGATGCAGGCGGACTATGGCATCCTGTGCGCAGGAGCAATCACGGTGTGCGTGTACCCCTCATTGTCCACGGCGGAGTTGGCATTTCTTATCAAGGATTCCGGAGCTAAAATCCTTTTTGTACAGGACGGGGAAAACCTGGCCAAGGCCTTGGAGGCTTGGGCGGACATGCCCCATTTGGAAAAGGTGGTGGTGCTCCAGGGTGAGACCGCCGGGGATGATCCCAGGATTCTGGACTTTGGGGCCTTGCGCACCATGGGGGCCAATGTCCGGGCCAAGGAGCCCAGGGCATTTGAATTCAGGTGGAAATCCGTGTCCCTGGATGACCCCATGACCATTGTGTACACCTCCGGCACCACAGGCAGGCCCAAAGGCGCTGTGCACACCCACGCCAGTGTGAATGCCGCCTGCCGAAGGGACATGGAGCCCATCAGCCCCATGAAACCGGACGACGTCATGCTTTCGTTCCTACCCCTTTCCCATACCTATGAAAGGGAGTGCGGACACGGCGTCGCCATGCACGGCGCTATCACCCTGGCCTACTCGTCCCCCAAGACCATGGTGGAAGACCTTCAGGTGTTCAAGCCTACCCTGTTCATGTCGGTTCCCCGGATTTACGAACGTATTTTCATGGCCTTGTCCGCCGCGGCTTCCCAGTCCCTGGTCAAGAAGGCCATATTTAACTATGCCCTTAAGGTGGGAAAAAAGGTGGTGGAAACCCGGGCCGACGCCAACGGTTTTGTGGATATGTCGGAAGAAGCTGACTTGTTTTCAGGCATTGGGCCATTGCTTCGCGTCCAGTATAGGCTTGTGGACAAAATCCTGTTTTCCAAGGTCAGGGCTAAGCTCGGCGGCCGGTTTCGGTTTGCGTTTTCTGCGGCCGGAGCCTTGCCTGCGGATCTTTGCAAGGTCTTCATGGCCATGGGAATTCGTATTTACGAAGGATACGGCGCCACGGAAACCTGCAACACGGTCAACCTGAACCGGCCCGAAAAGGTTCTTCCCGGCAGTGTGGGCTGCCTTTGCCCCGGCGTGGAAGGGCGCATCGCCCCGGACGGAGAATGGTTGGTGAAGGGTCCCAACAACATGCTGGAATACTGGAATAATCCCGAGGCAACCCAAGAAGCATTCACCGAAGACGGGTTTTACCGTACCGGCGATATAGTGGAGGAACTGGCGGACGGGTATCTGAAGATCGTGGATCGGAAAAAAGGCCTCATGGTCCTGGATACGGGCAAGAACGTGCCTTCCGCCAAGATCGAAAGCTGCTTTTCCCTCTCCCGCTTTGTGGATACCGTGGTGCCCGTGGGCGACAACCGGAAATACGTGGCCGCCATAGTCATTCCCGATTTTGACGCCTTTATCGAATATTTTGACGCCAATGGAATTCCCTACGACAAGGACGCCCTGGCATTTCAGGATCTGGGAACCGCACCCGTATGCGTGAAGGTGGGAGAGGATTTCATACAAAATCCCAAACTCAAGGAAATGGTGGACGAGGAAATCAAACTGGCCAATTTTCAGCTTGAGGAATACGAAACCATCAAGAAATATACCATTTCCAAGCGGAAACTCACGGAACTGACCGGCGAGGTGACTCCCACTCTCAAGATCAAGAGAAATGTGGTCATGCAGAATTTTGCCCGGGAAATTAAGGATCTTTATAAAAAGGCCTGATTTTTTGGTTTTGTTTTGAAACAAAAAAATGCCGGTCTTCAAAGGAAGACCGGCATTTTTGTGGCTTGGATTGGGCTTCCCAATTACGCGGGAACAGGACCGTATTGGTTAGACGCTGGCTGGCTGGGGAGCACTGCAAATATGAGCAGGACAATAGCCCCAATAGCAGGGATGAGTCCGATGAGCACCCACCAGCCGGACTTGCCGATGTCATGAAGTCTCCGGAAGCATAAGGCCAAGGAAGGCAGCAGGACAGCTAGGCTGTATAGGGTGCTGATCATCCCTGTCAGGCCAATCAGACTTTCTATGATCGCCAATCCGCAAGCAACTAGAAAGTTGAAAAGCATGAACATCCAGTATTCCGTCCGACCGGCGCGTCCGCTGAAAGCGGTGTACTTTTTCAAAACATCCAGGTACCAGTGCATACGTTTCTCCTTTTTAACAATATGTTGTTTGGTTTAATGGAAATAGTGTTTTGGGTTCCCAAAAGGTTTTGTAAAAAAATAAAGGTTATTCAATGGCTGTCCAGTTCATGGATTTTCCAAGACAAAAAACACTCTTTCTAAAGACTTTTGGTCCATAGGTCCTCCAGTGGATATGGGAAGGCCCCTGGCATGTTTGTCTGATCGAAATATTGATAAGGGGTTATACGACTTGCTATACCCATACTAATTTGCCGCCCAATATTCAAGGGGCTTTCACACACCAAAGCAAAATATTACTGAGGCATTTGTAAACCTTTGGGGGGGGGAGGCGGCATTTGCTTGACTATGCGGCCAGCCTGGTGCAGATTTGTTTTATTGTGAATCGTAATTGGAATTACGGAAAGGCGTTATTATGATCATCACCGAGAGCGGACCCCTGGCCAATGGCCTTCACATGATAGGCGAGCCAGGCGCACCGGTTTTTTTGTTGGAGGGCGAAAGTCCCGTGTTGTTTGATGCGGGTTTTGCCTGCATGGGTCCCCGGTATGTCCATGGCATAAAAAAAATTCTCAACGGCGCCCCACCCGACAAGTTATTTTTGACCCATTCCCATTTTGACCATTGCGGCGCGACCGGATACCTGCAAAAGGCCTATCCTGGGCTGGAAGTGGGATGTTCCCCCAACGCCCAAAGGGTGTTTGGCCGTCCTGGAGCCATAGACGTTATCAAAATGCTGAGTCAGGCGGCCGAGAACATGATGGAGGAGATTTCAGGAGAGAAACAGGACCATCAGCCATTCTTGCCTTTTGACGTGGGCATGATTCTCCAGGAAGGGGATGAAATCAGGGTGTCTGATTCCCTGACAGTTCGGGTGATTGAAACCCCGGGCCATACCCGGGACTGCCTTAGTTATTACATCCCCGAAATCAAAGCTCTCATCGCCTCTGAAGCTGCGGGCATCCCCACCAGGAACGGATATATTATCTGCGATATGCTGGTGGACTATGACATGTATGTAAACTCCCTGGAAAAACTGGTGGAGCTCCCCGTGGATATCCTGGTGCTTGGGCACGTCTTCACCCTGACCCATAACGATGCAAGACAGTATCTTTCCCGGGCGCTCGTCCAGTGTGAAGAATTCAGGAAATGGGTCTGGGAACTCCTCCAAAAGCATGCTATGGATGAGAAGAAAGTTATAGCCCAAGTGCGAAAAAAAGAGTACGATGACGAACCGTTTCCCAAGCAGCCTGAACCTGCTTATCTGCTCAACCTGGAGGCCAGGATTCGCGCTGTGGCCAAAAAGATGACCAAGGAGTAATGGATGATTGAGAAGCCCGCTTTAGGAGTGGAATTGGGTGGGGTGTTTTTGGATAATCCCGTCATGACCGCCTCCGGGACCTTTGGGTATGCCACGGAATTCGCCTCTCTTATGGATTTGAACCGCTTGGGTGGTATCATCGTCAAAGGGCTTTCCCTAGAGCCTTCTCCCGGCAATCCTCCGCCCAGGGTGGTGGAAACTCCCTGCGGAATGCTTAATGCCATTGGCCTGGAAAACATGGGCATCGAGGCCTTTTTTCAGGACAAACTGCCCGAGTTGACCAAGTTGGACCCGCCTTTGGTTCTGAATATATATGGAAAAACCAGCGAGGAATACGAACGGCTGGCTGCCCGCATTGACATGGTGGAGGACGTGGCAGGCATTGAAGTGAATATTTCGTGCCCCAACGTGTCTGCCGGGGGTATCGCCTTTGGCGTGGATCCCATGATGGCAGCCCGCTTAGTGGGCAAGGTCCGGGCCAGAACCCGCAAGCCGGTCATTGTAAAGCTCTCCCCCAATGTAACGGACATTGTGGCAATCGCCCGCAGCGTGGAAGACGCCGGGGCGGACGCTATTTCCCTTATCAACACCCTGACAGGTATGGCAATCGATCTGGGGACCCGCAGGCCGGTTTTGGCAAATATTACGGGGGGGCTTTCCGGTCCTGCCATCAAGCCTGTGGCCCTGCGCATGGTATGGCAGGTTGCCAAGGTGGTTAAGATTCCGGTTGTCGGAATAGGCGGCATCATGACTGCCCGGGACGCCTTGGAGTTCCTCATGGCCGGGGCTTCGGCCATTCAGGTCGGGACAGCCAATTTTGTAGATCCCTTGGCCTCCATTAAAATCCTGGAAGGCATTGAAGCCTATTTTGTGGAAAACCAAATCAAGGATATCGCCGATTTCATCGGTTGTCTGGAAGTATAATTCTTTTTCTTTCATTTAGTTTTTCATATGTGGTAATTCAAAATTTCGAACCAGGCAAAAGGCCTGTTTCGCACCCCGGGAACTTCTCGCAAACGTTTGAGGAGGCGCCTATGTTGACCACCAGGGAAGCTATCCATCAAAGACGTAGCATCCGCAGGTTCAAACGGGATCCTTTTCCCGAAGAGGATCTCATGGAAATCCTGGATGCCGCCAGACTGGCCCCTTCGGGCTGCAATGCCCAGCCCTGGCGTTTTAAAATCGTCAGGGAGAGCGAGCCCAAACTTCTTTTGGCCAAGGCCGCTTTTAACCAGCTATTTATCTCCAATGCCCCGGTGGTGCTGGTGTGCTGCGCAGATGTGCAGGGCTATTTAAACGGGTCTGTGTCCGGGGTTCAGGATTTGGGGAAGATTACGGCCATAGAGGACCGAATCGCAAGGATTCTGGTGAAACGAACAGGGGATATGGAAGAGCTTCCCCAGGAGCAAATCGGCCCCCTTGTGGCCCTGAATGTGGCCATTGCCGTGGAGCATATCGTACTCCGGGCTCTGGACTTTGGCTTGGGAACTTGCTGGATCCGACTGTTCGATATTCCCATGGTCAGGAAAATATTTGGGTGGGATGACAACATTTTTCCCGTGGCAATGGTTCCTATTGGGTACCCGGATGAAAATCCCCAACCCAGGCCGCGGTTGTCCCTCCAGGACCTCATAATGGAGTGAGTTTATGGAACATGTTATGCTGACGACTTATGTTTCGGGCGCCATTGGCCGTGTGACGGAAATGCATGCCCGTTATTACAGTAAACAATGGGGTTTTGGTTTGTATTTTGAAGCCAAGGTGGCTTCTGAGCTGGCCGAGTTCCTCACTCGTTTTCATCCTGGACAGGATTTTTTCAAGGTGGCCCTGACTCAGGGCAGGGTGCATGGGTCCATTGCAATTGATGGAATCCATGCCAATGACCAGGGCGCCCACCTGAGATGGTTCATTACTTCTTCCGCATTACGGGGAACAGGCACGGGAAATCGCCTTTTGCAAGATGCCGTGGATTTTTGCAGGCACAAAGAATACAAAAAAATTTATTTGTGGACCTTTGAGGGCCTTGAGTTGGCACGCCATTTATACGAGAAATTTGGATTCCGAATTGCCGAAGAACTTCCAGGGGAACAATGGGGCGTCAGAGTCCGGGAACAAAAATTTGTTTTGGACTTGTAATACCCGCTTTTGGCCGCCTTTTTGTCGTTTTCACCCTATCGCAAATTACATGATAGCGGGTAAAATCCCTGTGATTGGATATATTTGTCATTTCGGGCCGCACGATAGTATGAATGACTTTCCTAGTCAGCCCTCTGGCTTCATAACAGGCTGCCAGTCTGCAATTGGCATAAAAATATGGGGGATATGGTGGTGACGGCAATTTTCAGGAATATGATTTTCTTGTCAACCTCCTTTGAAGCCTGGGCCAACATGAATATTTCAATAATGATACACAAAAGACCAATCCCATAGTTCTCCGGATTTCCCCGGGGAGCGGAGGTCAGCGAGTTGTTTTTCAGCCTGATTGAAACGGCCAAGGCCAATAGCCTGGAGCCCTTCGCCTACCTGAAGGATGTATTTTAAAGACTTCCCCTGGCCGCCACCCGCGGCGACTGCATGCCTCTCCATCCAACCCCGGACTTTCAATTTCCCCTGCTTGAAAATTCTTATCACCCGGGTAGTTCACTGGATGCTTACAGGCTTTACTATCAGAATCGGGTAGGACTCATGGGATTCTATTACCCTAAATAAAAAAGCCCGTCCTCCCGCCGATTGGCAGGAGGACGGGCTTTTTGAATTAGGGTTGCCCGTATTTAAATCAGGCTACCTGTAGGAGACGTCCGCAACTTTCACGAATTTGTTGTCTTTGACCTGGCTCATGATGGCTTCATAAGCCCCTTGGTGCTGATCCTTGGTGAATTCAATATCCACGCCGTGAAAGACCGGGTCTTTGTACACGCCGTAGCTTTCAGCCGCATCGATCCATTTTTCCCGGGTCAATTCCGGTCCCACCTTTTCAGCCACTTTGATGAAGTAGTCCAGGGCGCCCCAACCTGCAGAGGTGGGGATGTCAGGGTCTTTGCCGAACATTTCCTTATGCCTTGCGCACCAGTCCCGTACGGATTCATAGGGGCTGTCAGGATAAACGTAGGGGGTCTGGCCGGTGGCGTAAAAGCCATCGGGAGAGAATCCGGCTTTCAGGCACAGTCCAACGACGTAGACGTTGTAAGCGGGGGAGAATCCCACCATATCCACGTCCCAGTTCAGTTTTTTGGCTTCTTTCAAAGCTCCAACGGTTTCGCGGATGACGGTCGCCAGGCAGACCACCTGGACGTCTTCTTTTTTCAGCTTGGTGATCTGGGAACTAAAATCCGTGGCGCCACGTTTGTAGGATTCCGAGGCGACCAGTTTAAGGCCGTGGACAGCCAGTTGGTCTTCCACGCCTTTTCTCATGATGTGGCCCATTTCGTCATCCTGGAACATGAGGCCGAATTTGGTATACTTTTTTTCTTCCACAAAATATTTGACGGCGCAGCGGGCTTGGTCATAGTAGGGAATCCAGCCGCCGAAGCTGTAGCGGTCGTAGGGATCAAAAAAGAGCGATGCAGCAGTCAGAGGGAACATTTGGGGGATTTTCTTGTTGGAAATCAAGGGCTTGGTGGCGCCTGCCGTGGGAGAACCCATGTTTCCCACAAAGGCAAAGACCTTGTCCCGGGCTATCATTTTATTGGTGACCATGATGGCTTTTTTGGGATCATAGGCATTGTCTTCAATGACCAGTTTGATTTTTCTTCCATGGATACCGCCGGCGTCGTTACATTCCTTGGCCCGCATTTCCAGACCCATTTTTGTCTGGGTTCCCCACCCGGCGATGGGGCCGCTCAAATCCTGGTGAGATCCTATGACAATTTCCGTGTCCGTAATGCCTTCTTCGGCATAGGCCGAAAAACTCAATCCAAAGGCTGTCAAAAGAGTTAACAACAATACAACCCACTTGGTTTTCATGATCCACCTCCACTGTTTTCAGAAGTTATGGGGCCTAATACATGGACTCGATTACATCTTTGAACTTTGCATTAACAAAATTACGTTTCAGTTTTCCCGTAGGCGTGATTTCCTCGTCATCCGTTGTGAGTTGGATGTCGATCAAACAGAACTTTTTCACTGTTTCCACCCGGGCAAACTGTTTGTTGACATTCTCAACTTCACTTGCAATTAGTTCAACCACCTCCTTGGCTTTTGTCAGGCTTGCATAGGTCGTGAAAGGCACCTTGTTTTCCTGGGCGAATTTCATAACGTTTTCGTCATCCACCATGATGAGGGCGGTCAGGTATTTCCGGCCGTCGCCAATGACCACCGCGTCCGTGATGTAGGGGCTGAATTTGAGTTGGTTTTCAATTTCGGACGGAGTGATGTTTTTTCCGCCTGCGGTGATGATGATGTCCTTTTTCCGGTCCGTAATGATCAGGTGTCCGTCTTCATCCAGTCGACCCACATCCCCGGTGTACAGCCATCCGTCGATTACGGTTTCTTTGGTTTTTTCGGGATCATTGAAGTAACCCATAAAAACATGGGGTCCCTTTAATAGGATTTCCCCGTCTTCCGCAATGCGCACTTCAGCCCCGGGCAGGGGTTGTCCCACAGTGCCGAACTTCACTTCGTCGTCATAGTGTATGGTTGTGGGTCCGCAGTTTTCCGTTTGTCCGTAGACCTCTCGGATATCCAGGCCCAGGCCGTGGTAAAATTTTAACAGGTCCGGCGAAATGGGGGCTGCGCCGGAAAGGCAGTACCGCGCTTTGTTCAGACCTATGACTTTTTTGAGGTTTTTCAGCACGGTCCAGTCAGCAAATTTGAAAAGGGCCAACAGATAAAGGGGCGGCTTGTCTCCTTTAAGGCGAATACTTGAACATTTTTGCCCCACCCCAGTGGCCCACTTGAAAGCCAGTTTTTCAAACCGGGTGGATTCCCGCATAGTGAGAATGAGAGAGGAATAGAATTTTTCCCAGATGCGGGGGACTGCAAAGAAAATCGTGGGGGAAACCTCCTGCATATTTTGCGGAATGGTATCCATTTCCTCCACAAAATTGATTTTACCCCCGGTCAGAAGCGGCGCGAAAACGGACACGGTACGCTGGGCAATGTGGCACAAGGGGAGGAAGGATAAGATTTCATCATTTTCATCTCCCTGGTTCACCTGGTTTTGCATATCCATGGTGCTGAGGATATTGCTGTGGGAAATCATGGCGCCTTTGGGAGGGCCGGTGGTGCCAGAGGTGTAGATAAGTATAGCCAGGTCTTCGGGGTTGGGTTCCCTTAGCCGCTGTTCAAACAGCAGGGGGCTTTCCTCATCCAGGGACTTTCCCAACTCAAGCAGTTGGTCAAAGCTGATCACCATGGGGTCTTCGAAATGGCGCAGGCCTTCCATGTCCATGACAATGATTTTTTTCAGATGAGGCGTGGAGTCCCGGATTTCCAGGACCTTGTCCAGTTGCTCCTCGTCCTCGGCAATGTAAAACTTGGCCTGACAGTGGTTGAGCACATAAGCCACCTGTTGGGGGGAATCCGTGGGGTATATGCCCACGGATACGCCACCGGTGCACAGGGCGCCCATGTCGCTGTACAGCCATTCCGGATTATTTTCGCTGATGATAGTTACCCGGTCCCCTTTTTCAAGCCCCAGTTGGATCAGGCCCAAACCAGCGTATTTTGCCTGTTGTCCGTATTCCTTCCAGGTGATTTTTCGCCATATGCCGTATACTTTGGCCCTGAGGGCGGTTTTATCCGCCCATTCATGGACGCGGCGCCAAAAAAGAGAGGGTACTGTTTCATTTTTAATCAAGGTTTGCGAAGGCATCATTAATCTATTCCGTGTAAAAGATTCCGGGAAACAGTGGTATTGAACCACTGTACTACATAACCTCCAGTCAGGTCATCTCCACTTTTTCTTGCGTTTCCACCGTTTGGTGCCGCGGACGCTGTCCTCCTTGATGCCAAGATAAAACTCCTGGACATCCTCGTTGGCCATGAGGGCCTGGCAGGTGTCGTCCATGACAATCCGGCCCAGTTCCAGCACAAAGCCGTGGCTGGCAATGGACAGGGCCATGGGGGCGTTTTGTTCCACCAGCAGGATGGTGGTTTTGTGCTCCTTGTTAATGCGTTCGATGATTCCGTAGATTTCCTTGACCAGAAGAGGGGACAACCCCAGGGAAGGCTCATCGAGCATAAGCAGTTTGGGCCGGGCCATCAAGGCCCTTCCGATAACCACCATCTGCTGCTGGCCCCCGCTCATGTCTCCCGCCAACTGGGCGATGCGGTCCTTGAGGATGGGGAAATAATCATAGACCATGTCCATATCCCTTTTGATGCCAGCCCGATCGTTGCGTAAATAAGCGCCCATCAGAAGGTTTTCCTTGACTGTGAGGTCGTGGAAGACTTCCCGGCCTTCAGGCACCTGGGAGACTCCCATGGCCACGATTTTTTCCGGAGGCAGGGAGTCTATGCGTTTTCCCATGAACTCAATGGTGCCCTTTTGCGGGTCCATGATGGCGGAAAGGGTCTTTAAAATAGTGGTTTTCCCCGCGCCATTGGCGCCCAGTATGGTAACCACCGCGCCTTCTTCTATGTCAAAAGAGACCCCTTTTATGGCCATGATGGGTCCATAATAGGTTTCGATATTGCGAACTTTAAGCATTACAGACATTTTCTTCCCCCAGGTAAGCTCTCATCACATCAGGGTTGGTCAGCACTTCGTTGGTTTCCCCTTCCACTATGGCTTGCCCGAAATCAATGGCCAGCACGCGGTCCGTGGTTTGTTTCACAAAGCGCATATTGTGCTCCACCATGATGACCGTAATGCCCAATTCTTCCTTCATGTCGCTGAGCCAGAAGGCAAGGTCTTCGGATTCTTCCATGTTCAGGCCGGAAGTGGGTTCGTCCAAGAGCAGCAGTGTGGGTTCCATGGCCAATGCCCGTCCCAGTTCCACGGTTTTTTGGACTCCGTAGGGCAGGTTGACAACCAACTGGTCCCTATGGGCTTCCAGGTCCAGGAAGTCGATGATCTCCTCCGCCTTTTCCCGGCTCCGGATTTCCTGCAAACGCACGGGCTTAATGAAAAGCATTTCCGTGAAAATATTGGACCGGCGTTTCCTGTGTCTGCCCAGGATCAGATTGTCCAAAACCGTCATGTTCTTGAACAGTTCAATGTTCTGAAAAGTGCGGGCTATCCCCAGGTCGGCAATGTCGTGGGGCTTGGCATGGGAAATGCTTTTGCCCTCCAACAAAAAAACGCCGCCGG
This sequence comes from Desulfatibacillum sp., assembly GCA_016342355.1. Taxonomy (GTDB): domain Bacteria; phylum Desulfobacterota; class Desulfobacteria; order Desulfobacterales; family Desulfatibacillaceae; genus Desulfatibacillum. The sequence goes on along the minus strand of JAEINP010000063.1, from coordinate 12,252 downwards.
TCAGGTCGTAAAACCGGTTGATGCAGTTGAATATGGTGGTTTTGCCAGCTCCATTGGGACCGATGATGGAAAATATCTCTCCCTGGTTCACTGTAAAATTCACGCGGTTTAAGGCCTGAACCCCGCCGAAACTAATCGAAATATCCTGTGCCTGGAAAAATGCCATTTAGTGCCTCTCTGCTTTCTGATATTTTTTCTCTCTTTTGAACGAATCCTTTTTGTACAAGGGAAACCATTCAAAATAGAACTTGGTCTTTAGCCACTTGCCGTATATGCCCATGGGTTCGAACAGCATGACCAATACAATCAACAGGCCAAACAAGGCGGGCTGCAAACCGGTTTGATCCTGGATGAAGGTGGGAAGATAATCTTTACTTATGATGATGAGCTGGGGCAAAAAAATGAAGAACATGGAGCCGAACACCGCTCCGTGCAGACTCCCCAAACCCCCGATAATGACTATGGCTAGCAATTCGATGGAAAGTACAATCGTATAACTCTCCGGATTGATAAACATGATCTTGTGCGCATACAGGCAACCGGCGATACCGGTGAAAAATGCACTGATTGCAAAGGCTTGCGTTTTAAAATTGGGCAGGTCGATGCCCATGGCCTCGGCGGCGATCTCGCTGTCCCGTATGGCGATAAAAGCCCGGCCCGTGGGGGATCGCAAAATGTTTTTTGCCAGTAGGAGAGTCAAAGCCAAAACCAATAGGGAAAGGTAGAAAAAGCTGGCCTCCGTGTCAAAATTGAACCCGAATATGACGGGAGGATCCACCAGGAACCCCATGTTGCCATTGGTCAGACTTTCCCACCGTACCAGAATTTCTTCAATAATAAAGGCGGCGCCCATGGTGGCTATGGCCAGGTAAAGCCCGGTGAGGTGGAGGATGGGACGGCCGATGATTACCCCCACGATGGCGGCCACCAACCCTGAGGCTGGCAGGGCGATCAAGAACGGCACACCATGGGAGGTCAAAATAGCCGAAGTATAGGAGCCAATGGCGAAAAACGCCGCATGTCCCATGGAAATCTGGCCCGTAAAGCCCGTGAGCAGCATCAGGCCCACTGCGGCCACGGCATAGATGCAAATAAAGGAGAACTGGGAAACCAGGTATTCATCCACGACTTTGGGAAGCAACAGGCATCCTATAATTAAGGCGACATACCAAAAAAAGGTGCTCCGATACTTAAAAATCCGAATGTCCTGGTAATAATCTGTCTTCATTAAAAAGCGCATGGTCGTTATACCTTTTTCTTTTCCTGGATGCCAAACAGACCCTGAGGCCGGATGATGAGGACTCCGATTAAAATAATCCACGCCGCGATATCTTTCCAACCATCAGGCAGATAAACCCCGGCAAGGCTTTCCGTTATTCCGATGATCAACCCTCCCACGATGGCCCCCGGCGGACTGGTGAACCCCCCCAATACCGCTGCAGGAACCGCTTTCAGGCCAATAAAGCCCATGTTCATGTGAACAAAGGTGATGGGCGCCAACAAAATGCCCCCAATCCCTCCCAACGCAGCCGCAATGGTCCAGGTCAGGGAAAAAACACGGGTCACGCTGATGCCCATGTACACCGCCGCCAACTGGTTTTGTGAGGTAGCCCGCATGGCCGTGCCCATCCTGCTGTACCTGAAAAAGAGAAAAACCGCCGCTATAAGAAGTAAGGCAATGGCTATGATGGAAATATACTCCCATGATACAACCAGTTCGCCGCTGCGGACATATTTATCTGTGAACGGGGTTTTGAATCCGTAGGTGTCGGTACCCCACCCGGGTATCATGCTCACAACACTTTTAATAAAATAGGAGATGCCGATGGTGACGATCACAATGGCGTATGCTGGTTCTCCCACCAGGGGCCTTAAAACCACCCTCTCCAGAAGTGCGCCCACGATGCCCATGGCCAAAATGGTGGTAATGAGGGCTAACCAATAGGGAAAATGAAGCATGGTTATGAGGCTGTAGGCAATAAACGCACCCAGCATCAATAACTCGCCCTGGGCGAAATTGATGACTTCGGTGCTTTTGTAAATGAGGACAAAGCCTAAGGCCACCATCCCGTATATACAGCCGATGGCGACCCCGTTAATAATGGTCTGGGTGAACTCGTTAAAAAATTGCATTCCTTTTGAACCCCTTATGGATCAGAGTAAAACAACCGGAATCAACCGCAGCAATGACTGGAGTTGTCGCTATTAGGTGGGCCAGTTGTCGTTGTACTGAATAAAACGCAACCTACAAATATATGACTACTTGTAAATCGGGCAAAAAGAGAACTAGTAATGAAGACAGCGTTGCCCTGAAAAAACGAACTATGTATTGTGAAAGAGCGGCAGTTTGCCGCTGAATGACTTGGTACTTTTACGATTGGAGTCTAAGTTACACAGACGGATGAATAATACCATTTGGAATTGTTTCAAATCAACAAAAGAATGCACGGTATATCTTTTTTATATTATTGAGACAAAATGGCTTTCGGTCAGTGTGAAAGGAAAGTTGTGCAACATGCTAATTTTGATTTGAATATATATTTTTTGTCCTATCGTTGAATTTTGTTTTAAGACTTTTTTTCCAATCGATTTATTAAAATATACAATTGAATCACTGCGAATACAGGGTAAATATCTTGTGGTTTTGCCCATATTTCAGTTGGATAAGCGGTATATGATGTGACTTAAATCGGGAAAGCCATGATTTGCCCCGTGAAGGGATTAGTCAATCACCACTTTAAAATACACTTTTCCTTCGTCGAGCCCGGATAGGGGGACACTGTCGTCCGGCCCGGTGGTGGAAATTATAAACACTATGTTTGGGGGCGCCACGCTTCCTTCGTCTCCATCACTCGCATCCGTCAAAGGGGTGGCTGCGGCATAGGTCCCGTTTGCCGGGCCAAGACGCAGGCTGTTGGGCGCCAGGCTGGTGAAGGCGGGAATTTCATCCGTAATGACTACCGAATGGGCGATATCACTCCCTTTGTTATGGTAGTGGATTTCATAAATGAGTTCCTCTCCGGGCCTGGCATTAGCCTTGTCTACTTTTTTTATTATTTCCAGCAGGGGGGCGATGACAGTGACTGGGGCCGCGTCTCCCGTGGTCACCTGGGAGAAATTAGACCCCAGCACGCTGGCGTTGTTATAAAAGGTCCCCACACTGGTCCCTACGTTGACCTTAAAGCCCAGGCTCAGGCTGCCTAAGGCCGGTATGGTCCATTGGCCGTTCCAGGTGAGCTGTTGGCCCGATATGGTGGGATTGCTGGTTGTCAGTCCCTTTGTACTGCCCCCCACATAGGAAAAAATGCCGGGCAGGACATCCTTGACACTTGTCAGTTTGCCAGGGCCGCAGGAGGTGTTGGATATGGTTATGGTGTAGGACGAAAAGCCTCCGGAAGCCACGGAAGGCGTAGTGGTTGTCTTGACAATGGATATGGCCGGAGGGGTGATGATCAGGGTGTCTGTCCGCATAACGTTTTGGGCGCCATTGGCCGTCACGGCATCCAAGTATCTTACGGTTACCGTTTCTCCAGCCACCACCTGTAACGTGCTGTCTCCTATGATTGGAGCGCCCGCCACTGTGGGAATGGACCCGGTGAACCAGCCGGTGTTCGGACCTGTTTCCGTCAGGGTTCGTGACTCGGAGTCTCCGGAAGGAGTTGTAAGGGTGACGCCAAGGGTCTGTGCCGAGGCGGGCAGATAGTTTTTATCTTGGTCAATCACCCGGATGAAAAGAGTGTCTCCCGGGCAGGCCTGGGTTACGTCCCCCGTGCCTGCCAGGTTTGCTGCAAAGTTAACTGCCCCGTCCGTGGGGGTGGTCCCCGTAGGTGTTACAAAATCGGAAAACCCATCGGACAGGTTAGACGCGCCCAGCAAGTCCGCACCCGACTCGGTCAGGGAGTTGGCGCTGGAGGAAGACCCCCCGAAAAGACGAAAGGGAGTGGAATCGGTCATTCCCGTCACCTGTTTGAAAGTGGCATAGGGAAAGCGGAAATCCAGGAAATAGTCCTGGTCTCCATTAAAAGAAGTGTCCGCCGCTACAATTTGGATATTCCCGGACACAGCAATGTCGTATGAATCAATTTCAGAGGAATCCGAAGGATCGTTAATGGATTGCTGCACCGTATTCTGCATCAGTTTGATGTTTTCCACTTTGGAAATTCCGTCCACTAAAATCAGCCACTCATAGGATGTTGGCACATTATCCGTATCCAGTTCAAAACCCCAGCCATAGGGTTTTAGAAGGCCCTGGCCGCCCGTACCTTCCGGGTTTTGGTCCAATCGCATCCGGAAATAAATATATGTCCCGTCATTGAACAGATAGGCCGCCGGATGGGTGGCGTCTGAGACGATGTTTCGGGACCCCTGGGCGTCTCCGTTGGGGTCCAGGAGGTAAACGCCGTTCCTCAACAACGCCCTCCACTCCCCGGTTGCAGGCCATGCCAGCGCCGCCGCCGGAAACAGGATAAGAATCAGCGCGAGAGACGCCATGGCCCAAAAGAATTTGAATGTACACAAAGATTTCATGCTTTCGCCATACCTTCGGTTGAAAAATGCTTCATTCGTTACCCATTACCTTTTTGCAAACAGGTTTTCGTCAAATTTGAACCGTATCCTTATATATGGTCCCTGCCCCATAAAACTGTCGCCGGTCAGATCGGTGTCAAAGTCGTCAAAACAATATCCGCCGGAAATCCATAGATCCTTGAAGGCCCTCACGCCCAGTTCGGCGAATCCCCCTTGCCGCATACTGCCCGCACTGGAGTAAGTGGTGAACACCCGGTAACCCACACTGGCGTCAAAACGCTCGGTAATGTCGTGAATCACCCGTCCTGACCACAGATCCGTAAAGGCCTCGAATTCGTTTTCCATCTGGAACTTGCATGCGTACTTGCCGATGATCTGAGTTTGAGGACTGGCCTGATATACCCCTTCCAGGGAAGGAATAATGCTGTCTGAATCAAATTGCGGTTCAGCCTTTTCGTTGCGCTCGTGCTTGTATACGGTTTTGGCGAGCATGTGGAACGCGTCCGATTGAATGGGCCGGAAAGCCAGGCCGGCCATAGTGCGGCTGTATATGTGGTCTCCGCCCATGTCTGCAAGATCCCAGAATCCCCGGGTGCGCGCCAATACGGAATAGTCCGGGTGCAGTTTGTAAACCAGCCCGATCTCGCCCAGGTAGGTTTTACGGGTGAGGCTGGGAGAATCCTCCAGGGTGTATTCCAGCCGGGAGGTGACTTTTAAAAGGTCGTCCGGGATGTATCTCAGGGCGCCTGCCGCGGAAAACCCGTCGGGCATGGCGCCCTGGGAATCCCCGGACACTGTTTCAGCGAATTCCATGGACAAATTCCCGGTGAGGTCCTCGTTGATTCGTACACGGTGCTTGAGGCCCACCATTTGGTGATTGCGCTTGCCGCTGGCGCCGTCTTCCAGGCGCATTTCATTGTACGCGGTGGTATTGTCCGCCACTTGGGATTCCAGCCCCACTATCGTATGCATGTCTTCGTACTGGGAGTACTCCGCGTATTCCTGCCTCACATAACCCGTGGTCTTTTTCGTGAGGGCAAGGTTGACGCCCGCATCTGTCAAATGATACCCCGAGCCGGTAATGCTGTGGTGATGCCGCCCTTGAAAGGAAAGACGCTCGGAATAGTCGTAACCAGCCCCGGCCATGAGGGATGTTTCGTGATCCAGGGCGGGGCGGTCGTTATCAAAGGACCGCAGATAATTTGGGCCTTTGGCGTTGGAAGCCCCCTCGGTGATATTCTCGTAAAGCACACCGGTTTCAAGCCGGGTTTTGGTGAACTTTTTGCCCACCTTGGCCGAGCCCCACTGGCTCAATTTATTGTTCAGGCGATCATCATCCTTATAATAGTCCGCTGAAAAGGACAAACCGGATTTTAAGGAGTATTCCGCTTCGCCGCCCAGGCTTTCCGTACCTCTTTGGGCGCCTATGGACGAAGGATTAAAAAAAAATTCGGAAAGATCCTGGTAATATCCCGTGATTCGTAATCCTCCCAGAGGCTTTGACTCCAGATCATACCGCCACCCTTCGCCTGTTTCCGGCCCCAACAGGCCCAATTCCTCGAATATGGCTCGGGTCTGGGCATATTCCGCGCCCAGGGTGGTTTTCCAGGGCAGGTGGAGGGTCATGTCGCCTCCGGTGAGGTTGTAGTCGGACAGGGCATTTTCTTCCACCACGCCGGTGGCGCCCAGGTCCAGCCAGGAAAAAGGCGATACCCGGGTGCGGCCTCCATAGGCGTAATAGTCCAGGTCCCGTGACCGCGATTCATAATTGACCACCACATACACGGGGTTGAAATTCATGTCGTAGCCATGGACCGGCTCCATGAACAGGATGGCGCCCAGGTCGTATTCCACTGAATAGTCCGCCCCCCGCGACATGACCTCCCGGGAGAGAATCCTGTCCGGCTGGTTCCGGTCCCGTACTTCAATGGCCACCCTTTCGGAGCCTTCCACCACGTCCATCTCGGATAGGTAATAGTAACCGGAACTGCCCCTGGCCCGGAGAACGTCCACTATGAGGGTCTGGTCAGTTTTGGTGGCCATGCCCTGGAGCCGGAACCGGCTCAGATCCACATCTCCATACCCCCCGGTGAAGGAGCGGTTATAGGCGGAAAGCCGTGAGCCGGAAAATCCGGTTTCAAAATCCCCGTACATGAGGGACGACTTATCCCGTTCGATTTTAGCATAGATTTTTTCCCGGGATTGGGCCAGGTACTGGCCCTCGGATTCGTCTCCGTAAATGGGGTATTTGTCGGGCGCGTCCACGGTTTGTTCCCGGGTGTCAAATATGTTGTCGTCCTGGCGATCCCGGTCCTTGGCCGTGTCCACGCCGATGGTCAGCAGGTTTTTGTCAAAAATCCTGCCCTGGGCGAACACCGCGCCTCGGCCATCCGCATAACCGCCTTCGTCAAAGGATTGTTCCTTTTTCAGGGTGGTGTAATCGCCGTCCGAATCGCCCAGGCCTAAAGTCACCTCACCCGAGCCCACCACCATCATGTCCCTGAGGTGGGGTGTAAAATAGACCTCGCGGCGGGCATGCAGACCTTCGGTATCCACATTGATAATCGCCCTGCCGGTTTCTCCCGGAGGTTGGATTTGCAGCACGGCCCGGCCGGATTTGTAGGCTACCTGATGCCCGTCCTCTTCTTCCCTCATGTCGCCGTTGAGGATTTTGCCAAGGGTTATGGATACGTCCATCGCGCCGTTTTGCGATACAATTCTCCCCTGGTTGTCCACGATGGTGACTGGAATGTCTACAGGAACCGCCGGGTTGGCCGGAATTCCCGAATCGTCCGTCTGGATGGAGATTCTGGCGGGCTTGCCCACGCATTGCACGGTGATGGATGCAGAATCCCGTTGATTGCCGTAAGGGTCAATGAATCTGGCTTCCAGGATGTTGGCCCTGCCTGCCTGCAGGGGGACAGCCAGAAATTCGTAGACCGCCACTTTGGCCTGGGGGTTGGTGACGGTTTTTCCAATCCGGTCTTTATGCGTTTGAACGCCATTGACGAGCAGTTGAATGGTTCCCGCCGAATGACCCTTGACCGTTACATTGACCGTGTCCTTGGGCAGGGTGGCCTGGTTGGCTGGGCTTAGAAAGGCCAGGGTGTTGTCCATGGAAAGGATTTTTTCCTCCAGAGGCGCATCCTGGACCTTGGGTTTCGGCTCCTGCAATAGCGGCTCGGCCAATGCCTCCGGAGGCCATGCCATGCCATGTTTTTCACGAACCCCGAAATTGGCTTTAACCAGCCCGTGGGTGTGCATGTCCACAAATTGGGACCGGTTGTCTCCCATGAAGCGGTTGTGCAGGGGAACCGGCATAAGGGCAGGGGGGAGTGAAGTTTCGTCCAACCTCAGTACATGGGCGCCCGGCTGGACCGCCGGAATGGAATATTTGCCGTGGCGGTCGGTTTTTATCCTCAGGCCGAATTCCGTGAAAATCACGGCATCGGGTATTCCCGGCTCGGTCACTGTACCTTGATCGTCAGGAGGGTCCTGGATTCCGTTGCCGTTTTTGTCCAGGAAGACCTTGCCAATGATAGTGCCTTCCGTGGTGAAAACGCCCTGGGTAATCTTCAATTGATGGGAGGCGGTGTTGGAAACAATCCGGGTTCCTGATGCCATACCCTGGGCCATGACCGTGTTGCGGCCATCGCCCAGGTGACTGTCAGGCCCCAGGATGATGCGGTATCCAAGCACCAGGGTTGTTCCGGGGCTGATTGCAGGAACAGTCCACTGGATGGAGCGCCCTTTTTTGGAATCGGGGTCATCGGTGGTTTTTCCGTCCAGGGTGGTGGAGCCTTCCACATAGAGGGTTCCATGGGGCAGCACATCCTGGATTTTCACATCGGTGATGGACGAATAACCAAGGTTTTGGATAGTGAGCTCATACCCCACAATATCCCCCACCTCTCCTCGTTCCCGGTTGCATGTTTTGACGATGCTCAGGACTCCGGGAGAGGGGTCCAGGGGAATGTCCATGCTTACGGAAGGGTTTTGGGGGCTTAGGGTAAAGACATCTCCCCAGGAGCCGGGCTCCACCACATAACCCGGGGGTAGGGCATTGACGGGATGCTTGCTTGGAAACTGGAATTGAACCCCGGGGGTCACGGCGAAAAAATAGCTTCCGTAGGGAACGCTCCGAAAGGAAAATCGACCGTCCGCTCCGGTGACTACGGTGTCGGGCATTCCGGCGGGCCAGCCCGGCAAGGTAGAAGCCCGTGCCCCGGAATTCGTGAACAGGGTGACCTGAACGCCGGCCACGGGATTGCCGGTATTGGCGTCGAAGACCACTCCCCCCGGTTCCACGGCGATGGAGGCCTGGGACTTACCTGGCAGTCCGCACAGGGGGTCCAGGGGGTCTTCATAACTGGCTTCGATGAGAATATCCTGGGCCAGTTGGAGGGTTCCATCCTGCAAGGCGGCTGCGTCGCCGTTACTTGGCAGGCAGGCGAAGAACAGGCCCGAGTCCGTGGCCGGATTTCCGTTCGGCAGGCTTTCAGTCAACCAGACTGTTTCAAAATCTCCAGTCCCGGGAACGGACAGGTCCACGGAAACGGTTTCTGCTGTGAAAGGGTCTTGGTTCCGGTCCGCATCCTGGACTGTGAGGCACACTTGGTCTCCGATGGAAAAATCGCGCACTGCGCCGCCTGCGGTCCCCACAAAGGAAACAACTCCTTGAGTTCTGCAGGAAATAGAGGCTGTGGCCGCGGCTGTCAGGGGCGTGAGGCCCGGGGCGGAGGCTGTCGCGGTATTAACCATTTGAGTCTGACCAAGGGCGATGGCGTCGGCGCCTAAGGTCAAGTGGAGTTCCTTGCTTTGGCCGGGGGCAAGAGTCGTCACCTGCCACGAAACCAGTGAATTGGAAAGGGTTCCCTGGTTGTCCGCACTGACAAAGCTGGCGCCGGAAGGCAGGGGGTCCGTGACCAGGATGTCATTCAAGGTCACCGCTCCGTTGTTTTCCACAACAATAGTATAGGCCAGTTCTCCCCCGGCGATCACGTTAAGCGGGGTCACTGTTTTTGTTAGGGCCATGGACATTTGCCCATATATTTGGGTTTGTACTGTGTTGGATGGGACCGGGGCAAGTTCCCGGCAATAGATGGAGGCGATATTGGAGACCGTGTCGCCTTCCCGGGCCAGGAGGGACACACGGACCTGAAAACTCACCTGGCCTGATGTTCCTGCCGGAAGATCAGGCAGGGTCCACACCATGTCCCGGCCGTTCAAAACTCCTCCCTGGGTCGCGGAATTGGGTACGTAGCTTGCGCCTTCCGGCAGGGCGTCCCGGATCTGCACATGAGTGGCGGGCTGGTTGCCTCCGTTAGAATATGCCAGGGTGTATGTCACCACGCCGTCCGGAAGGGCTGTGGCCGCGTCAGCTGATTTGGTAAGGGCGAGGCGGGGGCCCGAACCCACGGTGGTAATAATGGTTTTGTCCTTCGCCCCTTCGGTGGATTCAATGGTGACGGTGTTATAGATGAGGGTTCCTATGGCGATGGTGTCCGGATCTCCGGGGGCATACTCCCCGGGGGTTCGAACCAGGGCTTTCAGAGTAAGGCTTCCGCTTTCTCCGGGCTGGACATTGGGGATTGTCCATTCCATCACGCCGCCTCCCGGCGGTCCGGGAGCAAAGATTCCGGCTCCGGAAGCCTCCTGGAAGTTCAGGTGGATGGAAAGGTTATCGGTTACGGTGACTCCAGTGGCTGGGGCGTTTCCCTGGTTGGCGTACACAATGGTGTAGGTGAGCAGGGCGCCCATGGCCACGGGATCGCTGCTTTCCAGTTTGCTGATGGAAAGAACCGGCGCGCCTCCCAACTCCGTGCTTACAGAGGCGGTGAGACTGGGTAGGGGATTGCCGTTGGCGTCGGAGTATTTAGCCGTGGCGGTGTTGGTGATGAGGGCGCCCACGGGAGGGGTTTGAGCCAGGGCTGTTGATGCCAGGAATAGGGCGCACCACAGGCACAGCATCCATGCCTGTGGTATGCGCATTATCCGGTATTCAGGTTTTGCCCCTGGCTTCCGCATCCAATGGCTCCCATTTTCAGTCTTGAGTGTCGAATCAGCTCTAATAGGGCGGATTCGTTCTAATCAATGGTGACTGAGAACCGGACAATCCATTGGCCATTCTGTCCCAGGCTCAGTGTGCCTCCGTCAGGGGCCTCCACGGAATTGGAGCCTGCGCTGAATCCTGCACCATCTCCGTCCACGGCGTTGCTTCTGGGAGCAAGGGTTGCCAGGGTGGATCCACTACTGATTGAATCCAGCACAAAGGAGGTGTAGGTGGGAATGATATCAGTAATCAAAACCTCTGTGGCGGTTCCTGTGCCTGTGTTGGTTGCGGTGATGGTATATACCAGGACTGCTCCGGGCAACTGGGTGCCCGTGGGGTTCACGGTTTTCTGGATATTGAGGACCGGGGCAGTGACCGTGGTGCTTAGGGTTACGGAGTCTTTCACGGTCGGGTCGTTGGCGGATGTAGCGGTGATGATGGTGTTGTCCTGGGTCTGGTCCGCGCTGCCTACGGGTATGGTCACCAGGGCCAGGATATTGCGGCATGCGCCTTTCACCATGGTGCCGGTGTCCACTCCATTTATGCCGTCCGTGTCGGTCAGGATGTAGTCCCCGTCGTCTTCCACCATGCCGTCATTGTCCAGGTCCAGCCCTGGGAGGATTGGATGGAGAGGTTAATGATGTCAGAGGCGTTGCCGTCATTGCATACCTGGAGCGGGTAGACGATCACATCCCCCGGATCTCCGGACAGGGATTGGTCGCTGGTTAGAGTGAGGTCGGGCAGAGTGCTCACCGTATTTTGAGCTTTGGTGGAGTTATCGGTGGGCTGGGTAATTCCGGCGATTTCATAGTCTATGTCCGCCGTGTTTTCTATGTGGACGCCTGACGTGACATTATTGTTCACTTTGACCTGAAAATAGATCACCCCGGAATCGTTGGGGGCGGAATCCCCCCAAAACACGGTGACAGCGCCGGTATTGGAAATGTTATAGTCGGCCTTGTCTCCGCCCACCTGGCCGTTGTCCGCCAAGTCGGTCTGCTGGGTGGCTGTGGAATAGTCGCCTCCCGCCGCCCCGATCCGGATGCTATTGGCCACATAAGTGGTGTTGGCGGGAATAAGGTCCGTGACCACCACATTTTCCGCCGTGGCCGTGCCCGTGTTGGACCCTGCAATGGAGTAGGTCAGGATGGTTCCGGGGATAACGCTTCCGCTGGGGCTTACGGTCTTGATCACGCTAAGGTTGGCATCCTGGACCACGTATGTGAATGTGCTGGTATCAAAGACCGCGCCGTCGAGTTGACTCGTGGCTGTCAACAGGGTGTCGCAGGTATCGCCGTTGCTCACTCCCGCGGCAGGGGAGGTCACCTGCACCACCACCCAGAAGGCTTCATCTGCGTCCAACAGGGTGGTGGCAGCGACTACCTGGTCTTCGCCCACGTCCCGGATGCCGTTCTGGTTGTCATCCAGGTAGAGGGCGGCGGTCCAGCCCGGACAGGTGGTCACTGCCAGGGTGAAGGTATCCTGCCCGTTGCCCGTGTTGGCGATTTCAGCCCCGAAATCCAGGGTGGTTCCCTTGGCTTTGGACTTGGTGGCAGTGGGCGGAGAAATATCCACAGCAGCCACCTGTCCCACCAGGGTGGTCACTGCCAGGGCATAAACCCTGGGCAGGGAGTTCCCGTTGGCGTCCTTATAGTCCGCGTGGGCCTGGTTGG
>JAEINP010000062.1 GCA_016342355.1 Desulfatibacillum sp. | reverse complement strand
CTGGTTTGGTTGCCTTAAGAAGTATACTGCTGGCCCACTTTGTCAAGCCCCGGCCCCCCTCGGGGGGCCGGGGCTTGACAAAGTGGGCCATCCTTGGAAGACCTTAGACGAATTTACAGAAAGAAAAATACACTACCATTTATATGAAGCCGTTTTAGGTCCCAATTGGGCCAGTGATGCGTATCGGGATGCGGACGACTTCATGTATTCATTTTCCGCTGGACTGGTCTCCATGGTTGGTAAGCGCCTTAAGGATGTCATAACAAAAGCGCCACATGAAATTTTTTATCAAGATATTAAAGATATGTATATTGCTGGCGTTACAACGCATGCTACTTATGTTGAAACTGGATGGGAGGGGATCGGCAATACATATGCTCCTAATGCAACACACCTTTTAACCACAGGCGATCTTGCCAGTAGACAGTCCCGAAAAGCATGGGTTAATGTTGTTGGAAATGTGGGTGTCACAATTGCATTGAAGAGTTGTATACCTAAAGGGGCATCATTAAGTAAAACAACAAGTAGGTCTGTCACGATAGCAAAGGATTATACCGCTGGAAATCCAGCAGCCATATACCGAGGAATGGGCTCGCTTAATGGAATACAGACCCAGGTTTTGGAGCAACTTAGAAACTTCGGCTCTAAAACAATTGTTAAAAAGCGACTATTTGGCAATCGAGACATGGCTGCCCTAACTGCTGCTACTGGGGATGAATTCGCTATGTTTACAACCGGGGGAAGAAGGTTAATAATTAGAGGAAATCCAGGCAGTGTCCCGATAACCCCCGAAATGGCAGGCGGTTTGGCTTCCAAAGGATGGAGATGGACATCGCACACACATCCAGGGGCAGGTACTGGTGTTTTAAGATCTTCTATTGGGGATAGAGCGGTTTTAAAAGCTATGCAGGGTAACACTAGCGCAGTATTCAATTCTGTATTTCAAAGGCAGTTGTTTAGTGAATTCGGTGATGTTTTTACCAATTGGCTACCATGGTGATACTCTCTAATAGACTTTTTTTGTAATTTTTAACAGCTTGATTGAGGTAGTACCATGAAGAAAAAACAGTTCACTCTACAGGAACTGAGGGAGAAAGCACGTATATTTACAAAAGAGGCTCTCCGTAGTTTTGAACCAATTCCTGAGAATCAGCGCAAGGACTTAGTTTTAGGTACTGGTTTTGATGGAGATGACAGGATATTCGAATTGTACTTTCCAGGCGAGCGCCCAGAGGATGCTGTAATTATTACTCGTGTTAAATTGAATGCAGATACAGGAAAGATGACCGGCAAGGGGTACGTTGAGGTCTTTTTACCAAGGAAAGGTAAAACTGGCCCTATAGGCATATCTGCTACGGACATTGATGACTACTTGACCGACTGTGACCTCGGGGACATCCCTGACTAATCCAGACAAACTCCATCGTCAGCGGCAGGCTCAACCGCGGGTGGCCCAGGCAGCCCTGAAAATCAGTAGGGTGGCGGGAGGCCCAGGCAGCCCTGAAAATCAGTAGGGTGGCCCAGGGAGCGTCCTTTGCTACCTGGGTGCTTATATGGTCTCCCCCACAATTGCAAGGGCTTTTTTTCAGTGTGTGACAGGGACAGGATTGCGATCGTATAAAGGAATAGGGGCGCTCCACCTTGTCCGAAATATTTCTGCCCGGCTATGAATACCTTTAGCATGCCTTTTCCCTCCTTGTCGCCGTAACGCCCGCCTGGCCGTAGTACCTGAATCCCTGGACCGCCCTGAAATGCCCCCCGTATCCAGAACCCACCCCCCTAATGCCATTGTCCTTTCTATTTCTGGACCTTTGGAGGCTTGCGTGGCTTCTCCGCTTGTTCTCCCCGTATAGCTTGGCCGAAACCTGCCTCCATCGTGGGTCCCGGCGCAGGGCGGCGGCCAGGCCAGGGTGAGACGTGTGAAACAAAGTGTTTAGCCTCCGGTCGGGAAAACGCCCTCTGCCTTCCAGGTTAAGCTGCGCGATGTGGTTCAGGAACCGAAGCCCAACGCCCGCGCCTTGCCACTTGGGCATGACCACCAGGCGGCAGGCCCGGGCAGGCGGTTTTCAGGGAACTATGGGCCATGGACGGCGTGGACATCGTTGGTGTATCCGCCCCCTGCGGCGAAACCAGGCAGGACCGGTTATGCCGTGAGGCCACAAATAAGGGACTGCCCGTTATTCCGGCCGGAGGCCTTAACGCCTCCACCCTGCCCGAAGGGCTTGACCTGATCGTGGCGGCCCATTGCCATGACTTTATCAGCCCCGCCTCCATGCAAAAAACCAAGCTGGGGGCTATAGGATACCACCCGTCCCTGTTGCCCCTTCGTAGGGGGCGTGATGCAGTCTATTTGGCCATACGCCTGGGAGATCCTGTCACGGGAGGGACTGTCTACTGGTTGAATGGCAGGGTGGACGGCGGGCCTGTCGCAGCCCAGGGATATGTGTTCATCAGGCCGGGCGATACCTCTTTTGACTTGTGGACGCGGGACCTGCTGCCCATGGGGGTGATGCTTTTCAGACGGGTGATCCGGGATTTGATCAATGGGGTGATTGTGTCGGTGCCTCAGGATGAAAGATTGGCGACGTGGGAGCCTTCTGTGGGCAGGCCGCCTTTATTCCGCCCCGACCTTCCCATGATAGGCCATGGCCCCGAGGGGTTCACAGTCAAGACAAATTCAAAGGCTTTAAACGGGGTTTAATAGAGGGCTAAAAGCGGGTTAAAAACTGTTTTGAACAATACTTCAAACAAGGTGCCTAGTGGCTTCAAACCAGTTGGCGAATTACACCGCCACTTGAATCCCGGGGAGCCGGACCAAACCGGTGTCATGGATCGCGGCAACGTACAATATAAATGCACAGCCGCCATGGGGGCATTCCTCCGGAAAAGGTGGGAAATCTCCATTTTCACCGTGACATTACCTATCAGGGATGTCCCCGGAATCCTCCGGCTGGACATCTGGCTCAGCCGGGGCTGATCCCGAGCTTGCGCATCTTGCCCCGCAAGGTGCTTGGGTGGATCCCCAATACTTCCGCCGCTCCCCCGGGGCCGGATACCTTGCCTCCCGTGTGTTCCAGGGCCTTGAGAATATGAAAGGCCACCGCCTCATCCAGGGGCAGGACCTCCCGGGAACCGGTATCCTCCACAGGAACTGAACGCTGGTCCTGCCCCGGAGGCATGGGGTTTATGATCAGCTCCCCCGAGGACTGACTCTTGCCCAAGATCAGGGACCTTTCCACCATATTGGCCAACTCCCGTATATTTCCCGGCCAGTCGTAATTCTTAAAACGATCCACCGCCGCAGGAGATATGCGCACCGGCTGGGCGATTTTCATCTCCCGGCGTTTCAAGGCCATCAAATGGTCCACCAGAGCCGGAATATCCTGCCTTCTCTGACGGAGGGGTGGAATCATAATGGGAAACACGTTAAGCCTGAACCACAAATCCTCCCGGAATTCCCCCTGCCGGATCATTTCCTCCAGATTCCTGTGCGTGGCGCTGATAATCCGCACGTCCACCGGCAGGGTTTCACTCCCACCCACCCTCTCGATTTCCCGGTGCTGCAACACCCGCAACAACTTGACCTGGGCCGCCAAAGGCAATTCCCCGATTTCATCCAGGAAGATGGTCCCCCCATGGGCCCGTTCAAAGCGGCCGCGCTTTTGGGAAATAGCGCCCGTAAATGCGCCCTTTTCATGACCGAATAACTCGCTGTCCACCAAGCTCTCGGGAAGCCCCCCGCAATTGACCTTCACAAAAGGCGCCTCCCTTCTGGACGAGGCGGAGTGGATGGCATTGGCCAGAACCTCCTTGCCTGTACCGGTTTCTCCCAAAAGCAACACGGGGCTTTCCAGGGGCGCCACCTGGCGGATCATTTCCATGACGTTTCGCAAACCAAAATCCGCCCCGATAATGGTTTCCCCCGAGACCTGACGCAACTCCTTACGCAAGTAACGGTTGTCGTCCTCCACCATCTCCTTCAAACGCACGGTTTCCTGATGCTGGAGTGCATTGGCCATGGCAATGGAAAAGGGTCGATTGAGCAGCCGAAGCAGGCGGGCATGTTCCTCGGTATACCGCCCCTTTCCCTCCACCCCAAGCACCATGACCCCAATCTTTTGGGAATCCAAAATCAAATCCGTGGAGACCGTGGACGCATCCTCCGGCCATAAAGATTTGAACAGGGTCTGTATTACCGGGTCCTCCTCAAGGATATCATTCACAATGGATATTCCGTCCACACGGTTCCATTCCTCACGCAGCCGCTCCCATAATATTTCGGGCAACTCGAACGGATCAGGAACCCGGGGCCAATGGCTGGGGCCAATCTGGCACAAGTGGCGGCCCACATTGTAATCCTCGTCGTACAATCCCAAAAACAGGCTGTCCGCCGGCATCACCTGCTTTAAAAAACCAAGGGTTTCTTCCATGGCTTTATGCAAATTGAGGCTGCCGCAAATACGGAGGGTGGCTTCCCTGAAAAACCAATTTTCGTCCATTGTGTGCTCCCGGGGTTTTGGGTGAAAAACCGACAACGTCATATTTAGCGCATTATGATGTCATTTGTCAAATATGACGCGATAAAAAGTCAAATATGAACAATCAACCATCTCACTACTTGAACTATCTGAATTTATTTATAAATTTTATTTGGCACAGTTCTCGCTAAGGAAAACGGCCAGGATGCACCCGGACCGGGGAATCCAGGGGGGAATGGGGTCTTTTTCAAAACGGTGAGACTATGAGAATTGCAGAAGTAATACAAGTCAGGGCTTTTAATGGAAACACTCTGGCTCAGGCCATTGAGGAGGCCAGAGGCCTTTTTTTGCCTGACAGGCCGGAAGCCCTGGAAAAACTGGAATTGTGGATTCGGAACGACCTGGAAACCGATATCTGCGTGGTGCTGAGCTGGGCGTCAGACAGGAGCAGGGAGGTCAAATCCAAACTGGGCCTGGAATTGGCGGATTTTTTTTCGGAATATGGGTGGGTTTTACATTCGGTTTGGGGGATTCCCCGGGAAACAGGACTCAAAGGAGCATAAAAACGTGGCAACCAGGAAAAATGTTCGGAGCATAATAATTGGGGGGGCTTGCCTTGTGATAGGGGCTGCCATTTTTTTAAGCATAGGAACCCCCGGAAAAAAGGTCGAAGCAAATCAGGCTGTTTCACCCAGAATCGTGCGAGCCATAGTTGTCAGCGTCAGCGACGCCAGGGAGTCCCGGTCTTTTTCCGGAATGGCTCAGGCCGCCTATGAAACCAATCTGGCTTTTCGGGTGGGGGGACCTCTTACGGGCCTGGACATCAGAATAGGCCAGCATGTGGCCGAGGGCGAAGCGATTGCCCGCCTTGATCCCCGGGATTTTGACCTGGCCACACGCAAGTTGGAAGCAGGCCTTTTGGAAGCCCGCGCCAATTTTCAGGCCATGCGCTCGGGCGCCAGAGCTGAAAACATCGAGCAGCTTGAGGCATCTCTGGACGCCGCCCTGGCCAGGCTGGAGGAGGCGGAAAGCAATTTTTCCCGCCACAAGAGCCTTTATGAGCAAAAGGCCATAGCCAAGGCTTCTTATGATTCCGCCAAGGCCTCCTACAACACGGCTTTGGCCCAGTCCACCTCGGCCCGGAAGGAGCTGGAGATTGGCCGGAAGGGCGCCCGCAAGGAAGATGTGGACGCCATGAATGCTCATATCCAGCTGTTGGAAGCGAATTTGGAGACAGCCAGGAACGCCCTGGCGGATACGGTTTTGTATGCGCCAGCAGACGGAAACATATATAAAAAATTTGTGGAAAATTACGAGCATGTGGCCCCGGGCCAACCCATAGTTTCCCTGTTGAACATGTCAACCGTGGAAGTACACACCGCCATCCCCCAAACTCTGATACCCCTCCTTAACAGCCGGTCCGGGTTCACATGCACCTTTGATGCTTATCCAGGACAGTCCGTCCCGGCCCGCCTCAAGGAGATCGGAAAGAATACGGAAGGCCGCGGGCTAAGTTATCCCCTTACCGTGGTTTTGGATGCGCCGGAAGGCGTAAAGATTCTTCCCGGCATGGCGGCCAACGTACACATTGACTTCGAAACGGGCGGAGAGGCGCTGAAAGGGATCAGCCTGCCTGTTTCCTCCCTGTTCGCCGACGCCAATGGCCAACCCTGCGTGTGGAGAATCGACCCATCCGCCATGACCGTAAACAAAACCAGGGTCAAGGATGGCGCTATTGCGGGGGAACAGGTCCGGATTGAAAGCGGACTGGAACCCGGGGACCTTGTGGTCACGGCTGGAACCCGTTTTCTGTTGGAAGGCCAGGAAGTCCGTCTATCTGATGAGAGCAAAGGGACAAGAGAGTGAATATCACAGAATATACTTTGAGGAAAAAAACCTTTGCCTATGTGCTGACAGCCTTGTTGGTTATAGGAGGGGTTTGGGCATACAATGGATTAGGCCGGCTGGAGTTTCCCTCCTTCACCATAAAGACCGCCATCGTCATGACAACATATCCTGGAGCAGGGGCCGAGGAGGTGGAACAAGAGGTCACGGACCTTTTGGAAACCTCCATCCAGCAACTTTCCCAGGTGGATGAAATCCGTTCCATTTCCCGGGCCGGGCTTTCCATCATCTATGTGGACATCAAGGAAGATCATAACAATGCGGTCATGCCCCAGGTTTGGGACGAATTGCGCAGGAAGGTTTCTGATGTGCAAATCCGCCTGCCAAGAGGTGCGGGACCGTCTCTGGTCAACGATGATTTCGGGGATGAATACGGGGTCTTTTTCGCTGTGTATGGGGATGGATTTTCGTACCGGGAATTGAAAGACTATGTGGATCATATGCGCAGGGAACTCCTGTTGGTCCAGGACGTGGCCAGTGTGGAGATTTTTGGCGCCCAGACAGAGACCATATTCATGGAAATCTCCCGGGAGCGTGCGGCTGAATTCGGCCTGTGCATCCAGGACGCGGTCAACACCCTTAACAGCCAGGGCATAGTGTCGGACGCTGGAAAAATTGCGGTGGGAGACGATTATGTGCGCATCAATCCCACGGGCGGGCTGAAAACCGTGGAGGACATGGAAAATCTCCTGGTGCGTTGCGGCCAGGGAAATGAGGAAATCCGGCTCAAGGATATTGCCAGAATCTACCGGGGCTACGAAGACCCGCCCGCGGCCATGATGCGATACAACGGCAAGCCTGCCCTGGGGATAGGCATATCCACCACTGCGGACGGTAATGTGGTGACCATGGGCGAGGCCGTGAAGGAGTGCATTAAGAAAATTGAGGACGAAGCTCCCTTGGGCCTGGAAATGGGAATCATCGCCTACCAGTCCGACACGGTTACCAAGTCGGTCAAGGGCTTTGTATTGAATTTGATTGAAGCAGTGGCCATTGTCATTGCCGTTTTGCTCCTCACCATGGGCGCCTCCAGCGGCCTGCTCATGGGGGTTATCCTTCTTTTGACCATTTTCGCCACGCTTATCGGGATGAAACTCATGGGCATCAGCCTCCAGATTATTTCCCTGGGGGCGCTTATCCTGTCCCTGGGCATGCTGGTGGACAACGCCATTGTGGTGACCGAAGGGGTTTTGGTCCGGGTCAAACAGGGGATTCCCCGTAAGCAAGCCGTATTGGAAACCTGCTCCCAGACCGCTTGGCCCCTGTTGGGGGCCACCCTGGTGGCCATTCTGGCCTTTGCGGCCATTGGAACCTCCAAGAACAACACCGGGGAGTTTCTGGGAAGCCTGTTCCAGGTTATGGCACTGTCCCTGGGCATAAGCTGGGTGCTGGCCATTACCCTCACCCCCTTGTTCGCAGAGCAGTTCCTGCCCAGCGCCAAGAACTTCTCTACAGAAAATGACCCCTATGCAGGGCCCATTTACCAGACCTACAGGAAATTCCTGAATGCCTGCCTGCGCCATCGGGTTACCAGCATTGGCGTTCTGGTGTTGGCCCTGGTGCTGGCCATGGTTGGCCTGAGCCAGGTGGAGAACAGCTTTTTCCCCAAATCCAACCGGCCCCAGTTCATGGTGGATTATTTCAGGCCGGAGGGGACGCATATCCTGAAAACCTCTCAGGACCTGAAAATTTTGGAAGCCCGCATCGCCGAACTGGACGGGGTGGAGGCCACCACCACCTTTGTGGGCCGGGGTGGCTTGCGCTTTCTCCTGACTTACGAGCCGGAAATGCCCAATTCCAGCTATGGACAGGTTTTGGTGACGGTTGCGGATTACCGGTTGATTCCCAACCTGCTTCCCAAGGTCAGGGAAATTTTGGACAGCAATTTTCCCGACGCCGAATATAAAATCAAGCAGTTCGAGTTTGGCCCGGCCACGGGTTCCAAAATCGAAGCACGCTTTATTGGCGAAGACCCACATGTGCTCAGAGAACTTTCTGAAAAAGCCCGGGCCATCATGACCCAAAACTCCAATGCGGGCGTTATCCGGGACGATTGGAGACAGCAGGTCCAAACTCTGGAACCCGTGGTGTCGGAAGTGGCGGCCCGCCAGACAGGCATCACCCGGACCGGGGTGGCCCAAGCCCTGTCCAGCACTTTCAGCGGCCAAACAATCGGCGTGTTCCGGGAGGACGACAAGCTCATACCCATCGTGTACAGAGCGCCCGAGGACCAAAGAAGCCAGCCCGAGGACATCAACAACGTGCAGGTTTTGGCCCCTGCCGCAGGCCGGGCCTTGCCCATCGGCCAGATTGTGACAGACATTCAAAGCACCTGGGAAGATCCCATCATCCGGCGCTTGAACCGAAAACGGACAATCACGGTCATGTGCGACCAAAAGAAAGGGAACGCCAGCCCCCTGTTTGAAGCTCTGCGTCCGGAGATAGAAGCCATTGCCCTCCCCTCGGGATATGAACTGGAATGGGGCGGGGAATATGAGGATTCTGCGGACGCCCAAGCCTCCCTGTTCAGGATGGTGCCAACATTTTTCCTGTTCATGGTGCTGATTATTTTGGGCATGTTCAATTCCATCCGCCAGACGGTCATCATCTTCCTGTGCATTCCTTTGTCTGTCATTGGCATGACAGCCGCGTTCCTGATTTCAGGCAAACCTTTTGACTTCAACTGCACCTTGGGTTTCCTGGGTCTTTCCGGCATGCTCATCAAAAACGCCGTGGTGCTTATTGAGCAGATAAATATAGACAGCAAGCAGGGCAAGGATCTGTTTACAGCCATCCTGGAGGCCTCGGTCAGCAGGTTCCGGCCCGTATGCATGGCTTCGTTCACCACGGTTTTGGGCATGCTGCCACTGATCCTGGACCCATTCTTCGCGAGCATGAGCCTCACCATCATTGGCGGCCTGACCTTCGGAACCGTGTTGACCCTGGTGGTGGTTCCTGTTTTTTACGCAATTTTCTTCCGCGCCAGACCGGTGGCGGATGTTTGATAGAGGAGATTTTTTAATGACCGAGAACTTTGTGATGAAGTCAAATATCAATCGTATGGTCCAACCGGGCCTTGGAGGCCGCTTGGTCCTCATGGCCATGTTGTTTACGTTGACCTGCATAATCGCCAATCCCGTCAGGGCTGCGGAAGATAGTCAGTCCCCCCTGACCTTGCAGGAAGCGGTGGCCAAGGCAAGAAGCCACAGTTATCTTAGCCAAGCCCAAAACCTGGACTATGAAGGATCATTGGAGGAAAAACACCAAGCCCTCACCGGTTTTTTGCCCAAGGTCCAGGCCAATTACCGGCTAATCAGCTACCGCGAACAGCCTTATCGGATTTCCGGCGGGATGCGGGCTTCTGTGGCCCATCAGGCTCTATACCACTGGGATGCCACAATCATCCAGCCTCTGTTTACGGGGTTTGGCCTGACCAGCAAATACCAAATGGCCGAACTCACCACCCGTGTGCGAAAGCAGGAAAAACAGCAGGTAAATCTGGACGTGGGCCGGGACGCCAAAAGCGCGTATTACAATGTTCTGTTGACGGAAAAAATTCTTCAGGTGAGGGAACAAACCATCCAGGCCATCCAGGCCCAGGAGTCGGACGCCCAAAAGTTTTTCGACCAGGAACTGATTCCCCTGAACGACCTTCTAAGGGCCAAGGTGGCCTTGGCCAATGCTCTCCAGGAAAAGGAGGCCGCTGCAGCCCAACTGCAGATGGCCCAGGCGGGCTTCAACCTGCTTATCGGGGAAGCCACGGACAGCCCGGTGCTTTTAGAGGATGTCAATGCTGTCCAGCCTTTGGACACGGACAAAGACCTGCCTCAATACGTCTCAGCCGCTTTGGTAAATCGTCCTGTGCTCATTACGGGAAGGCTTGGCCTGCAATCCCTGGAAAAGGCCGTCCAGGCGGCCCAAAGCAGGTACTATCCCCAGGTGAGCGCCTTTGCCTCCTACGAGCAGGATGGCAATAACCCGGCAGCCAACGAAAACGATTATGCCAACCGCTACAATTCCAGTGCGGGCATCCAGGCCCAATGGGACGTTTTTGAATGGGGGAAAACCCGTTCCCAAGTCGCCCAAAGCCGCCTGGGCCTCAAGGCGGCTCAACAGCGCATCATGGCCCTGGAAGACAAGGTTCGCCTGGAGGTGGAAAGCGCATACCGGGACCTGGAAGTGGCGTGCAGGAACATCGCCACCTCTGAACAAGCCCTGGGCCAGGCCCGGGAAAACTGGCGGATCATCCGGCTTCAATACCAGGAACAGATGTCCACCTCCACCGACGTTCTGGACGCACAAACTTATCTGAGCCAGGCGGACACAAATTATTACCTGTCTCTCTACGGATATCTCATTTCCCTGGCCGACTTGGAACGGGCCGTGGGGCTGGAAACCATTCCCTGAAACACCCCGGGTTTTGCCAGGGCGTTTCGAACTGGAGGTTGGGATGAAAGGATTGGCAATGCACAATGAATATGAAAATGATTCCTTTGCGGCAACCCGGGTGGACCAGGTGCAGGTAATCCGCTTCAAGCAGAATCTCCTGCATCACCTGACGGAACTGGATGACAAGGAGGCCCTGGTCCAATGCCTGGAACATGCGGGCGGGGACGACTCGGTTCGGGTGATCCTGATTCTGGGCTGTCCGGAAAAACCGCCCACCCGGGAAACATTGAACTATATCTCCAACCTTGTCTCCGACAGAAAAAATGAACATCGCCTGGCCCGGGTTTTTAACGCCCTGGACCAATTGGTGCTTGGCATCAAGGCCAACCCAAAGGTCATAATCCATGGGGATTGCGGCGAAATTTTATCGCCTTTTTTCAACCTGAGCCTGGCCTGCGACTATCGGATTGTGGGGGATCAGGCCAGATTCCGTTTTGCCAGCCTGGAACTGGGCCTTTTGCCCAAGGGAGGCGGCGTGTATTTTTTAAGGGAAAAACTGGGCGCGGGCAAAACCTGGGACATTCTTCTTTCCGGGGAATCCATCAGCGCCCCAAAAGCCCTGGAAATGGGATTGGTGGATCGGGTTGTTCCTTCAGGGCTATTGGAGGATGAAACCATGGTCTTTGCCAGGGAATTATGCAAAAAACCCAAAGGGCTCCTGTGGGGCGCCAAAAAACTGCTCAATTGCCCGGCCAACAGCCTGCCCGCCTATTTGAAATTCGAAAACATGGTTTTGCTGGAAAACATTTATTCCGAAGGTTTTAAAAAGAGGATGGATAAAAAGCTGGAGTAATAACCAGACGCCTTTTTATTATTGCGGATCAGGAAAACGTATATTTCCCGTTTTCCATTTGAATGGGTCAGGCCATCAGGCTTGGCCCATTTTTGCGTTCCGGGCCGGGCATGGCCTGGAGAGGGCTCATACCTCCATCCCTCCATATCATGATAGGAGCAGTGCACTAAACCACCCACCAGGGGAATCGCTATCCGCGCTCCCAAACCACACTATTGCAGTTCAGATTTTGCTTGACTCCAGAGAACGATATGATTATTTTACGAACAGTGTTCTGATACACGATCACAACTTACACGCATAAGGAGCTCAAACAATGAAAATCAATCTGGGACAAATACTGACCAACCGCGCCTTTTTATCGCCCGAACTGGAAGCATGCGTGGGCGCAGACTATCGCTACACCTTCGCCCAGGCCAATGCCCGGGCCAACCGTTTCGCATCCTGCCTGACTGCCAACGGCTTCAAGAAGGGCGACCGCATCGCCGTGCTTTGTAAAAACAACGAGCATGTCACCTGCGCCCTGTACGGGGCGGCCAAAATCGGCGTGATCACCACCATCCTTAACTGGCGTCTTACCGCGCCCGAGTTGGAGTACATCCTGAACAACTGCGGCGCGGAACTGCTGCTCTACGACGATACCTTTGCATCGGTGGTGGAAACCCTGGGCGATTGCATCCCGGCCCGGCTTCTGGTGCGCAAGTCAGGCCAGGGCGATGATCCGGAGTTCGAGGATTTCCTGGCCCGGGGTTCTGAGGAAGAACCGGACATTCTGGCAGGAGGCGACGATCCCTGCGTGATCATGTACACCTCCGGCACCACGGGCAAGCCCAAGGGGGCCATGATAAGCCACAACAACGCCTTTTGGGCCTCCCTGGGCCTGACCCACACCTTGCCCTGGGCGTATAAGGACCGCTATCTGCTGGCAGCGCCCCTGTTCCATATTGGGGGCCTGTCCCCAGTGTTTGCCAATGTACATCAGGGCCTGACCACGGTGTACATGCCGGACTTCGATCCGGTAGGTGTTTATAAAACCGTCCAAGCCGAACGCATCAATTTCATGATGACCGTGCCTCTGATGCTCCAGGCCATGGCCATGGTGCCGCCCGAAGTGGTGGAAAGCATTGACCTGTCCAGCTTTAAATTTTTCGTGTGCGGGGCATCGCCCGTGCCGCCGTCCCTGATCCACCTATACGACAAAAAGGGTTTTAAAATCGCCCAGGTTTACGGCGCGACCGAATACACGGGGGCCATCACCTTTTGGACCCGGGACATAGGCATGGACAAATGCGATTCGGCAGGTAAATCGGTTTTCCACGGTCAGGTAAGGGTGTGCAAGCCAGGCACGGATCAGGAACTTTCCGCAGGAGAAGTGGGCGAGCTTTGCCTTTACGGTCCCCAGGTATTCCTTGGGTACTGGCAGAACCCCAAAGCCAGTGGAGAGGCTTTGGCGGGCGGCTGCTACCGGTCTGGCGACCTTGGCAAGATCGACGAGGACGGCTGCGTGTACGTCATTGATCGGCTCAAAGACATGATCATCAGCGGAGGCGAAAACATCTACCCGGCTGAGATCGAAGAAGCCCTGCTCAAGCATCCCGCCGTGGCCGAGGCGGCTGTGGCTGGAAAGCCTGACCAAAAGTGGGGTGAGGTGCCCGTGGCCTTTGTAGCGTTGCGGCCCGGACAAACAGCCACCGAGGAGGATATTTTCCAGGTGTGCCGGGACAACCTGGCCGGTTTCAAGCGGGTGAAGGAAGTGCATTTCGTGGAGGCTCTGCCCAAGAACTCCACGGGTAAAATACTCAAAACCGTACTACGCGGGGAACTGACCTAATAATTGAATTCTTCGGGGAGCGTCTCACGTCCGGGCGTTTCCCTTTTCCCACAATTAAGGAGGAAAAAACCATGAGCTATCCGGACCGCAACAACCCATACAGCTTCAACGCCTTTTTAGAGTGGCGAGAAAACGTGGACTATTACGCCGACGATCCTTTTACTCAACAGGTTGTCCGTACCTTTTGCGGCGATAAAGCCGACGAGGTGGACGCCGCAGCCCGGAAAACCTCCTCCAAGGCATCGTTTAAGTGGCGTAAACTGTCCGACGCCATTGCCTGGCCCGAAAAACGCCCCTATATGAAGCATTACGACGGCCATCGCAACCGTATTGATCGCATCGAGCGCCCCCACGAGGCCTTGGAACTGGAGCGTGAAGTCTTTTCCGAGGGGCTGTTTTCCAAAAACACCCATCCCTGGGTCAGGCTGACCAAGATGTTCCTCATCTACCAAAACGGCGAGGCCTGCGTGTCCTGTCCCCTGACCTGCACCGAAGGCATGGTGGCGGTCCTGGAGCCCCATGCCGATTCGGAAGACGTGCGCACTGTGCTGGAGCACTGCAAAGAGGGCGTTGACGGCGTATTCGCCATTGGCGCCCAGTATCTCTCTGAGATTCAAGGCGGCTCCGACGTGCCCTCCAATCTGGTGGAGGCGGTTCAGGAGGACGGCGTATGGAAGCTATATGGTCCCAAGTTTTTTTGCTCAGCCACCCATGCCGACTACGCCATGGTCACCGCCAAGCCCAAGGGCTCGGAAAAAGTGGGGCTCTTTGTGATGCCTTCCTGGCTGCCCGGCGACAAGGAACGAGAACGCCGCAACAATTTCACCATTGACCGCATCAAGTGGAAGATGGGCACCAGCGAGTTGCCCACGGCCGAGATCACCCTCAACGGCACGGTGGCCTATCAGGTAGGCCCCCTGGAGCGCGGACTGGCCAACATGGTGGGTGTGGTGCTCACCTTTTCGCGGCTTACCGTTGGCCTTTCAGGCGCGTCCTCCATGATCAGGGCTTGGCGCGAGGCCGCCAAATACTGCGAGTTCCGTGATGCGTTCGGCATGCCTTTGGCCAATTTCCCCATGGTGGCCGGGCAGTTGGCCATGATCGAGCAATCCGCCAAGCGCACCCTGGCCGGAACTTTCCGCCTTTACAAGGATGTTCTGGAATTACCCGGCGGCTTTTTGGGCGCTACCCGGGATGAGGATGAGGCCATGAAGAAGCAGCGTTTCATGGTGCGTGAACTGGTCATGCTGCAAAAGATCGCCACCAGTTGGGACTGCCCGGATGTGCTTCGCACGGCCATGAGCCTGTTCGGCGGCCACGGCGTGATGGAGGATTTCTCATCCCTGCCCAGGCTATACCGCGACGCGGCGGTGAACGAGCTGTGGGAAGGCCCCAGAAACGTGCTCTTGACCCAAATCCACCGGGACCTGCAGAAAGCGGCCTCGTGGTATTCGCCTCGGGAGTTCGTGGCGAATGTGCTTGCGGGCGCTGACGCCAATCTGGTACAAGAGTTCCAAGATGAAATAGGGGAGATATTCCAGCACCCCAACCTGTTTGAATTGAATCCGGAAACCATAGCCATCTGCCGGCAGTGGGATGCCTTCTGCCACAGGCTTTACCATGCCTACCAGGATGTGGCCCTGGAGATGGTGGAGCGTCAGGCCTGATTTGCCTGTGCAGTTTTCTGACTATTACCGGGGGACGGTCTGCTTTTGCCGGGCCTTCCCCCGGTTTTTCCCTGCCCCATGCAATATGGAGGACGCGATCACCCATGCCCAAGCAGCGCACAACATTCGCCACCCTCAAAGAGGACGAACGGAAGGCCCGTCAACGCGTCATAGTGGATGCGGCGGAACGGGTGTTCGGCAAAAAGCCCTTTGAGCAGGTGAGCATGCGCGAGGTCGCCCGGGAAGCAGGCATCGCCGTTTCCTCCATCTACCGCTATTTCCCGGACCAGCAAAGCCTGTTTGTGGAGGCCTTTGTGCTGGGAACCCGGGAAATCATTAACCGGGTGGATCAGCGCATAGCCGCAGGCAGGATTTCCAACCTTTCCGACTTTGTCCTGATATACATAGACTTTCTCATTGAGCACGATCACCATTTCCGTATGATGACCCACTTCATGCTCGACGGCCAGCTATCAGGCCCTTTGCTGGAAAAGCTCAATGAAGCGGCCCGGTCCATTCTGGAGCAGTTTGACAAGATTATTGCGGGAGACTCCAAACCCGAGCAAACCCGCCTCCACTCCCACGCCCTGTTCGCGGCCCTGAACGGCATCCTGATTTCCTTCCGCAATTATCCCGGACGAAAGCCTGAAGAGGTGCGGCGCCACATGGAAAAACTGGCCGGTCTGGCGGCCCATATGTGCGAAAGCCATCTGCGGTCAGTGACCGGTTAGTCGCCACTATCCCACCTGCCCGCGATAAACAACCTACCGCAGCGCCCACATATCGTACAACTCCCTCAAAGCCATGCGGATGTTACCCTGGTGGGCGTTAAAAAGGCTTAAAGCCTGGGCCGGGTATAGAGGCGATTCCTTGGGCAAAAGCTGATTGGCAAGAGTTCGGAGCAATTCCGGCGAGGTGGCGGTTTCCACCAGGGTGGGGAGCAATCCGGGAGTATGGGAGGTCACAATAAAAATTCCGGCTTTCCGGGCTTTCAGAGCGAATGCTTTCCACGCAAGCCAGGGCATTTGTTCGGCGCCGTCCACCAGGAGGGCGCTTTGTGGCGTGAAACCGGCGAAAATCCGCCTGACTTCTTCCTTATTGGGCTTTTTATCTTCTTGGTTCAGGCGCACCAGGCTCACCCTGAAGCCTTTTTTGGCAAGCCGCCTCTCCAATTCCTCCAGGAGCGTGGTCTTGCCCGTGCCTTTGGGGCCCACAATGGCGCCTCTGCCTTTCAGGCTGTGAAGCCGGTCCATGATATGCCGCCATTCCATCCCCGTGGGGATATAGGGCAGGGACTCTATGTGTCTGCTGGCAAAGGGGTTGCTGTGGGCTTTCATCTTGCCTGCCTCAGAGGATGATTTCCTTTTCAAAGGGGGTGAGCGCGAATTCTTTGGTGCAAACCTCTTTATTCCCCTTGATGTCCAGTTCCACGCCCCATTTCAGGGAGATAAGGGTCCCGGAAAAACTGTACGGGGCGATGGGCAGGGTAAAACGGAAGGACCGGTTGTCCTGCTGCATGGGTTTGTCGAAAATCACAACGTCCGCCACTTGGCTGTCTTCGGTTCCCTTACCCATGGTGTACCAGAAAAGTCGCACTCTGGCGGCCTTGGGTTCTTTTTCCAAATACCAGGATGCGCGCCCGGTGAGGCTTTCGCCGGGCTTGAAAATTGTCCTGTCTTCCTCGAGTTGTATATCCAGTTGATCCATGGCGGCTCCTTTTATGAAAAATGCCCCTCTTGCAGGGGATGGATATCAATGGGGTAATCATCCTTGGTGTCGGGCCATTTGGGAATGTCGCAGTGAGCCCGCAAAGTCCATGTAATGGCGTTGTTGCTGCTTTTGAAGGAATGCATGGTTTCCGCCGGGATTTCCAGGCGGGCCTCCCCCTTTTGCATAAAGGCCGAATTGCTGTGGTCCGCAACCACCATTTTAAAAAAGTTGTGGGTTTCCGTAACCCTGTCTGTCCCCCGGGTGTACGAGGCGCTTTCCTCACCTGTGAGGGTAATGGAAAACCGGCTGATTTTATTGGCATTCCCCCGGAACTCCCAGTTCAGTTTCACCTCGTCGCCCAGGCAAACAAAATCGGAAAGCAAGGTTATGGTGAGCTTGGGATTGAAGAGCGCCATAAGATTACGAAAAAAGGAGAAAATAATAATTATGCCTACAATTACAAAGATGCTGATGAACAGGGTCAGGCCAATGGACCCGCGCCCCTGTATCCATCCATTAACCACATGGACGACGAAAACCGACACAATGCCGTTCCAGAAGATGGCGGCGAACAAGGCCCCAAAAACTTTTCCCAAGGCCGAACTTTTTGGCTTCAACACCTGGACCCCACCCATGGATTGACGGCCCGGGGCGCCTGCTCCGTCCGAAGAATAGAACGGCGCATGAGGGTCTTTTATCTTTCTGCGATAGGACGGCCCTTTGTTCCCCTTGGAAAACAGGGCGTACAGAATCCCGCCTCCCCCCACCATCATGAAAATCAGGGGTATGAGTCCAAAAAGCGCCTCTCCCCCCAGGCTTGTGGTGAGCACGGCGTCTTTATGGTCATTGGGATTGACATAGCATGTGGCCCGGGAACCCGGCGGGTAGCGCCGGACAATCTCCATCTTACCCGAATACCCGCTGGAGGAACCGCCAATAAAGCCGTACCGGTTGGAACGAAGCTCCTGGCCGTCGGCGTTGTAGGTATACAGGATGTCCACGCTGTATGTGTCGCCGTCGTCGCCATCGTGGGTTTTCACCCTGCTGGAAAGAATCGTGCATTCGGTTTCCGTCCAGTCTCCGGATGTCAGCGAACCGATCAAGGCGGGAAGAAAGAAAAAATAGGCGATCAAGGCCCCTGCGAGAAAAAATATGCTGAAAAATCCAGCCAGGCCAAGGCGGCCTTTCCAGGAATCGCCGCTGTCGGCCTTGGACCGCGGCTCGCGTTTTGGCTTGGAAGACCCGGTCCAGGCGGAAATCATGACGCCCAGGCCTATCGCCACAAAAATCAAGGGCAGAAAAATCATAAATCCCTGGCCAAGGCTGTTGTGCGCCAGGATAGACTGGCCTGGCTGCCGGGGATTGACATAGCAAACAGCCTCGCTGCCGGGAGAGTATTTTCTGGCCAGGGAGTCCGCCTCGGCGACCTTGTCAAAGGTGGCCTTGTCTCCCAACCGGTATTGGTAGGATGACCAGTGCCGTCCCTGGAAGGAATATTGGTAGCCCACCCTGAATTCGTAGCCATCTCCAACCACATCCACACGGCTGTCCGTGATGAGGCAGGGCGTTTGCTCCCAAGAACGGGTTTGGTAATTCTCCCAGGTTTCCGAAAGGATCAGCCAGGCGAAAAAGCACCCTGCCGCAAAGAAGATCAGCCCGAAAAGGGTCATGAACAATCGACCGCCAATGCCGGTTTTTCTGTCAGAACTCATAATAATGTGTTTCCTCGGAAGCAATGGGGGAACGGAGGATTTTTTGTTATCCGTGGATTCTATACCATAAACCCTTTGGGGGAGTAAATTGCAACTCTGGAAACGGGGATAAAACTAATTCAAATTTTACACTATCACCCATACCATATATGGACCCAAAGACTGGCAGCCCCAAGATGGAGTGGTCATCCAAAAAAGCAGTCTCCCGAAATTAAAGTTGCAGGTTTCTTTTGACGATAAACGAACACCAGGAGTATCCTTTAATCATAAAGACTCCTCGTCCCAAGGAAAGGAGGTGCAAAGAAAGCGGGGAAAAAAATATGCCGGACTCATATCCGGTCTGTTCCAGGCAACCACGAACCCTTTTCAGGCATAAAGGAGGCAGCCATGGACAAACACCTTGTAAACTACGATACCCTCATCAAAGTCACCCGGGCCATTTCCATGAGCAAGGACCCGGAGGAAATCGCCATTCTGGCGGTCAATTCCATCAAAAGAGCCCTGTCCGTCAAAGGGGTCACCCTGTTTCTTTTCAATCGCAAAACCCAGGAACTGGAAATCGCCGCTTCCACGGGGCTCAGCCAGGAGTACCTCAGCAAGGGGCCGATCAGCGCCATCCGGTCCATTGCCGATTCCCTGGATTCCGGCCCGGTGGCCATCTACAATGTCACTGATGACCCCAGGATCCAATATCCCGAGCAAGCCGTGAAGGAAGGCATTGCATCCATCCTGTCCGTACCCATCGAGATCCATGGGCAGATTATAGGCGCCCTGCGGGTTTACACCGCCGAGCCCTGGGAATTTGTCATGGGCGACGTGAGCATGGTCCAGGCCGTAGGCCAGATGGTGGGCATGTCCATGGACATGGCCAGGGTCACCCGGGGATACAAAAGCAGCATTGAGGTCCTCAAATCCATGCGAGACCCCTCCAAGATGAAACCGCCCGTTATGGAGGGTTTTGAAGGGCTACCCGTATGAGGTTTACGCCCCGGCAAAGGGGCCGTTCTTGTGATTCTCTAAAAAAAGCGGGGACAGGCCCGCCCAAAGGCCTGCCCCTGCTTGAACATTTCGGCGACCAAGCTGTTTTCGGGATTGGCGCCTAAACCCCGCCAACCCTGATCAGGGTGCAATGTTGCGCCTCCGCTGGAATGCAGGCCCCTCCTCACAGAAATAAATGACAATCCCCGGGCCAACCTGCAAAATCCCCGTTGACCGGCCTCTATTATTTTGCTAATAAAGCGTGCATCAAACCCTGTGTGGGGATGTAGCTCAGCTGGGAGAGCGCCGCGTTCGCAATGCGGAGGCCAGGGGTTCGAGCCCCCTCATCTCCACCACCTCTTGTTTTTATTCAAGATATTCACAAATAGGTTACGAAACACCTTCACTACACAAACCCGCTACACAAAGCGAGGGTGAATCGTGGCTTATTCCTGCAAACCACCACAGACCAAATCTCCGTCCTATCTGATCCACCAACCGTATGGATATCTGTTCCGTATGATGGTCCCCAAAGACCTGCGCCCCCTTGTGGGCAAGACGGAATTCCGCTATTCACTCAGGGCAAGAACACAGACCACAGCCAAACACAGGGCAACGGGCCTTGCAGTGCATGTTAAGGCGGTCTTTGAGAGTATCAGGAACGGGGGAAGGATGTCCAAGCTCACCGCAAAACAGATCAATGAAATAGTCAGGCAGTATGTCCAGGAGTGTCTTCAAGATGATGAAGAGTACAGGGCCTGTGCGTCTAAGCCAAGAACCAGGGAAGACTTAGAGAATCAGGAGCATGGCCTGTGGTCGGTCCAATATGACATTAAGGAAGCCCTGGCGTTGAACGATTACAGCATAGCTGAAGGCGTGATAACCAGGATGGACCTGCTGAAGGGGCATGGCATCAAAATTGATAAAAAATCCAGCCAGTACAAGATGTTTCGTCGGGAACTCATGAAGGGCATTATTGAAATCAATGACATTGCCCTGGCCCGTGAGGTGGGCGACTATTCAAAAGAACCCAAGCCACCACTACAAGCCCCCCAGATGGCACAGCCTAAGCCAGCACCTAAGCCATCAAAAAGGAAGACCGATGGCGTCCCCCTGAGTGAGGTCATAGAGCAATACATTAAGGAACAGACAGAGGGCGGAGAGTGGACGGATAAGACCGAACAGGAGCGTAGGGGGGCCTATGGAACCTTTCAAGAATTCCTTGGCAAGGACGTGGGTATCAAGACCATAGACCGGGAAAAGATATTGGAATTCAGGAATGCCTTGATTAAACTCCCCCCGAATAGAAAAAAGGCAGTGCCCTATAAGAGCATGTCTATGAAGCAGATTCTTAGCATGAACCTGCCAGAAGAAAAGCGCATGTCACCTGCCACGGCTAACGATATATTGAGTTGCATTCAGGCGCTCTTTAAATATGCCTACCTGGAAGAACGTGTTGATAAAGACCCTACAGGGAGGATCAAGGTACCTGATAAACGCCCCGACCGGGACAAACGTCACCCATTTTCCGAAGAAGATTTGAAAGCGCTATTCAACGCCCCCAGGTATAGAGAGGATTCTTTCAAACACTCCTATCAATACTGGTGTCCGATACTCGGGCTATTCACAGGGGCAAGGGTTAATGAGATAGCACAGCTTCACCTTGATGATTTCAGGCTGGTTGATGATGTCTGGTGCATGGATATCAACAGGAGCACAAAGGATAAGCGTCTAAAGAATCCATCAAGCGCAAGGATTGTGCCTCTCCATCCTTTCCTGGTGAAGGACCTGGACCTGATACGCTATGTGGAAACGCTGAAAGCCAAGGGCCATAAGCGCCTGTTTCAAGAGTTAACCAAACAAAGAGACGGGCATGGGAGACCTGTGAGCACATGGTTTAATAATGATTTTAGGCTATCCAACGGGATCACCAAGGACAGTAAGAAAACCTTCCATAGCTTTAGGCACACCTTTATCACTGCCCTGAAACATGCAGGCGTACCAGAGCTAATCGCCAATGAACTGGACGGGCATTCATCGGGAAAGACTGAATCTTATTCAACCTACGGTGGCAGGTACAGCCCAAAGCAATTACTTGAAGAGGGCCTTCTCAAGTTGGACTTTGGCCTGGACCTGAGCCACCTGAAGAACAGCAAGTACAGCGGGAACTATTAACCACCTACCAAGATGAAAGGAAGCATCATACCATGGCATCAATCACGCTGAGCAACGGACAGACAGTGGAAATCACAGACGGAGCATGGGTATTCTCAAACGTAGGCGCAAGCTGTGAAGTGGATATCTTCCAGGAATGGAGTGAGATCAATCCTAAGGTCAGGGCTAAGGCTTCTGAACTTGCCTGAGGATGGAAGCCCTGGCGGAAGAAGCGGCGGCGCTCATTGCCCATGGGTAGGCCGGGAGAGGCGAAGTACTGAGTAAGCACCACAGCTTTGAAATACATGGGGGATCACCGGCGGAAGATGTCGGCTTTCCCCTTTGTGTTTTCATGAGGGGGATTGATCTCACTCCAATTGCTTTTAAGGGGCCTGCTTGCGATCCTAAGAGGCCAATGGATTCGCCCATGCCCTTGCATAGGGTTTCAATAACATGACCACAGGGCTGCAATGTGGTGGCATCCAGGTGGGTGGATATGTCTGAAGCTATTGTGCAGCGAAAAGCAGTCTTTGCTCTGAACCACCAAGGACAGCACTGGAAGCATAAACCGTTAACCGGTCCTTAGCCTTCCTGTATACTTCCTTATAGTGAAGGCCTTGGGTAATCCCCTCAAGCAATGCCTGGGCCGTGGCGTGTTCCCCAATAGCCAGGTTATTTAGGTCAATCTTGGACAGGGTGTCTCGGAAATCCCCGTCAATCTTGGGATGGTCGCCGAACAGAGTCTTAGTAACCATGCGGGTGATGCTGATGAAATATCTTTGGGGGTTTCTGGAACCCTGGCTTATAGAATAGGCCACGAATTCTTTTATAGTGTCTGTTAGCGCACCCCTGGCCTGCTTTGTTTCGTTCCTGCATTCCAACCATAACAAGTCTGCAAGATTTTTAATAAGGGCTTCCATGGCGTCATAGGCTTCAATAAACTTGACCTTTGCTGCCAAGGCCTTTTCTCCTGTAAAACCCATTACTGTGAGCATGAATCCACCTCTGGCGATTTCATACATGGGTTGCTTTCTTCCTGTGCGGTCAACATAATGACTGAGCGCAAAATTGCGCTGAGTGAAATCCTTAATGGCGCTGGTTTCATTAATCCGTTGGATGGCCCTTAGAACGTCTTTATGCTCTTTGCCAAACTTTTCAGCGAGAATGAGGGACGTGGTTGTCTGCTTCCTGGATACCAGGGGTGCTGTGCTGGCAGGCGTGAGCTTCTTCAATGATAAATCATTTTTCATGTGGACGTTGCTTCCTTCTGTTTGTGGTTTCAGTTTTCAGTGGTCTATATAAAATCCAAGTGTCAGGAGCAGGGAGGCACCCAGGATGAATCATGGGAAAAACTGAGGCAGGTCAGGAAGGAAGCGGGAGGTTGGGCAGGGTGGATTGTGAGTTGCTCTTGTGTTGTTCTCCACCGAGTTATGAAAATTTCGGAACGCTATAGTGATATAGGATTGTTGGGTGAATCGTTCTGCATGGTGTTTCCTTTCTTCAGGTTGGTTGCTCTCGCTTATCTATAGTGAGTTATGAAAAGTTCGGGTCGCTATAGTCTTATAAGATGGATAGGGTTGGTCTATGCTTGGTTAGGCCTTAGTTACCCCTCAGTTATCCCCTAAGTACCCCTTAGTGATCTCAAACTAAGCTATAGTTACCTCTCTCTACTCTCTCTATAGGCTTTAACGCTTAGTTCTATAGTGAGCTATGAAAATTATCTAATGATTTCAGGCACATAACTTTTCAAGAAACTGTACCTGAGGTAGGCATTGTTCTTATGACTCATGATGTTCTTAACTCTCGTAATATACAACAAAAAAAGCACCCAAGGGGCCACGTTAGTAACCACAATGGGTGCTTTAGATTGTATAACCTACTGTATTTATTGCCAAGTGAAACCTAAGTCAAGCGATTTGCAGTCCGCTGCCTTACCACTTGGCTATGCCTTCATCAATGAAAAACGACAGAGATACAGACAGACAAGCACACTTTCTCTACACATGGTAAAAAAGTACAGAAGGGAAAAACTGTGGTGATGATCCTCCAGGGTGTTTTTCAGGCACCGGCCATGGACCATCCTGGTTCAATATGAATACAATTTCTAAAGAATTTGTGTTGAAAAGAATTGACAAACCCATGTTTAACATGTATCTCAATGGAAGTAAGACACACTTTCAACGGGAGAAAACACATGGGAAAATGCTTCGCTTATTTGAGGGTTTCAGGCCAGGGACAGCTTGAAGGAAGTGGCTTTGACAGACAGCTAAAAACCATCCGGGCCTTTGCAGACTCCAAGGGTATTGAAGTGGCGGCTGTGTATCAGGAAGAAGGTGTCTCAGGAACCACGGGAGAGGCTGACAGGCCAGCATTCACGGCCATGGTATCAGATATCCTTAAGAACGGGGTCAGGACCATTGTGGTGGAATCACTGGACAGGTTAGCCAGGGAACTCAGAATTCAGGAACAGCTACTCATCTATCTTGTGTCCAAGGGAATCAGCCTTGTGTCTGCAAACACTGGTGAGAATGTAACAGAAGCCATAATGGCAGACCCCATGAGGAAAGCCATGGTCCAGATTCAAGGCGTGTTTAGTGAACTGGATAAGTCTTTGCTGGTGAACAAGCTCAAGAAGGCCCGTGAGGCGGTTCGTATGGACAAAGGAAAGTGTGAAGGGGCCAAGAGGTTTGGGGAAGACTCCGAAGAGGAACAGGAGGTCATTAGACACATTAGAGCATTGAGGCGGAACAAGAGAGGCGGCAAGAAAGGCTTGAGCTATCAGGCCATAGCAGATAGGTTGAACGAGGAAGGCACCCCGACCAAGAGAGGGAAACAATGGGGGGCAACCCAGGTGCGGAGGATCTTGAACCCATGATCGTAAGCGCAACCGGAAAGCCCTGCTGATAGGATTAGGTGTCAAGCCCCCCCACGGCCCACCTTGAAGCCTGAACGGCACAGACCCTGAGCAATCCACCTTCGATCAAGGGTGTCTCCTGCCCTGCCTGCGTCAATGTCCAGGGCGGCACAGGGGGACAGTGACTGACTGGGACGGTATAGAGGGGCTTTCAGAAATTTGTGCAATTTTAAAGCATAACCATCAGAACTTATTGGAAATATATCGGAACCTTCAAGTCAATTCTAAGCCCCTTTGTTTTCACCCTAACCCATTACCCTCAGAACATTGGAAGTCCAGGCACAGGGCAAATGGCGAGGTCACATTTATTTCATAACTTTCAAAGTGTGAAGTAAGAAAAATTCCTGGCTGGATGACTTCTTAAAAAAGGATGATAACAATGAGTATCCATATTGAAATCTGGAAGTTGTACGAAGATGAGACTCTGGCAACGTATGCTTTTGGAACATGGAGAGTGTTTATGAAGAATAAACCTAAAGGAAAGGTCATAGTTTTCAAAGATAATGGTGATGTTTATCTTATCGAATGTATAGATAAAAGGATAGAGAGGAAGAAATATATGGAGTTTTATTTGCCAAGAGTCAGAGC
>JAEINP010000061.1 GCA_016342355.1 Desulfatibacillum sp. | reverse complement strand
TAGGGTCTTACAAAGTCAAGAAAAAAATTCATATTTATAAAATTTTTAGTGAGTTAATCGTATATTTTAACCGGTTAAAGTAGGGTCTTACTATTTAATATGACATAACTAACTGATTTTGTTGGGATTACTTTTCATGTGAAGAGACCATCCCTGAAACTCCTGTTCAAGTTCCGCTCAATATTGTAAGCAGAGTAAAGGGCCTTTATCTATCTCATTGGTAAAGAATACTATGACCACCTTTTTTTATACTTTCGGAGTTCCGTCTCAAATAGTGCCCCTTCAGATTCTGATTCAGAGAGCAACTTTTGTGCTTGCTCAACAAAACAGTTGCTTGCCTTTCCAATAAAACCAAACATACTGTTTTCTATTTGTGCTCTCTCAACTATTGCCTTTAACCTTCCCTCGATTTTATTTATATTTTTGGCATACAACTTCTCTTCTGCCCGATTCATGTGCGAGACAATTTTTGTCAGGGCTATCGCGTTAAGTATTTTAGCCCGATTCCATTTTCGGTAATGTGGTTTATCAATTGGAAAGCATTTAACATAAGGAGGGCTTTCCACCAGGCAGCCATGATGGAGCGGAATTCTTAATGCACATAGTCCAAAATAAGAAATTTCATACAGCATTTCTTGAAGTATATAACGGGCTTTGGGCATTGCCCTCGGCTGATAATCTAGAGTGCAATCTGGACAGTCATATCCAATTCCGCCAGCATGGAGTAACTCATACTCAACAAACTCTTCAACAATATTTTCAATATGAGACCGGTTATAGTCAAATAAGGTGGATAGTATTTTAATTAAGTCTCTTACATTGAGCAAACTAACTGTACCCGTTTTCACGCTTTCCCGTTCTTGGTGACATTGCAAGATTTGCAATAATCGCAATCCGGCAAGCAAAGGAAACTTATTACCCTTAAAACATGGTCCCTTATCACGTATTTCATTGCATATTGGAAACAGGAAAATATTTGGTAAAAATACATTGTCAAAAACCAAGTCTCCATTTCGGCGAACAATACAATTTTTTTCCAATGAATATCTGAAAGGCGAAGGCGGAAATTCTCTTCCAGCCAATAGAAGGGTTTCCACAAGTCTATATTTTCTACCAATTTTATCCCTAATAAATTGATAGTAAATGCACTGAAGAGTTTGCATTTTGGCCCTGAGATTATCCTTGAATATAATACTGGTATTCTGGAGCTGCTGCCAGAAGGAGTCTTTTCTGGCGTCAAGAGGAGTTAATAACCCTATAAAATCCGAGAATTGTTTAGGTTCTATGTCTCTGGATGGATCCAGTGCTTCTATTGGGATATTAGAAATTTCTTCCTGAATGTATTCTAAACGTTTTTGGAGAACATGCTCAAAATCTACAGCAACTAACTTTCTTTCAATTTTGGCCAAGTCGGCACCCACACCCTGTGATAGGGATGAAACAGTATCACGAACAATTGGGATGTTTTGAGTTCTTGTTACCAGTAAAAATGCCGCTTGCAGAGGAGTTTCACCAACCAATATTTGCTTCAAACCTTCAATAGTTGCTAACCATCGATCGTTTAGATGGGGCAATGCCTGCAACCTATCTAGCCCATCAAGGACAAATATAAAACCAAACCCCTTTTTTAACAAATTAGTAAAAAGTGCTCTGCCCAAATTCAACGGAATCGTGTCTTTCACAATCGATTGGCAGTGATCCCTATGAATGAACATGTCCAGAAAACCTTGAATTTTATCTTCATAGTGATCCTTTCTTGTCGCTGACTTAACATCCGATTTTATGTAATTAGATAATATTGCATGAGGATCAATTACAACATTGGGAGCATTTCTTTTCTCAAACAGCTGGGAATCAGGGTAGTAATACCGATATACAATTTTAGTTAATTGACCGAATATCCATTCCAATAAGTTTTCTGAATTCATCTTGTCGCAAAAATAGTGCAACAAGTTCACCCTAACCCAAATCACTTTTCTTTTGTCAAATACGCCCTCAAATTTCGCAAATAGATGATTTAAGTAGAAAGTCTTTCCTGACCCACGCGGGCCATGAAGAATAAAGCTCTGCGCCCCTTGTACTATTTGCTTGGACATACTTTCAAGGGAATTGGAGGACATATCAGTTAAAAAACGTGAACTTCTGGCAGTCTCAACAAGATCCTTTCCAAACTTTTCCGTACTTGCTGGATTTTTATTTACAATGTGCTGGTCAGGATCTCCCGCAAGATTCTTATAGCAATAGCAATTAATAAGGGCCTGTCTTGAGTCTTGATTTTTCTTTGGCCGTAATGGAATTTGTCCGAGCCTTCCATAAATGTGGTCCTCTAAACGCATGGGCAATTGACCATTGTAAAGCCTTTCATTGGCCTTGCTTGCCCTATCCAGGTGAAGACCCACGGCGTCATGAAACGAATCCTCTCCTAATGCAACGGTGGTTGGATCCTTTAGGTCAGAATCCATAATTTGTTTCATTTCCAACTTAAGGTCTTCGGATATGCAATTTTCCATTTTCATCTCCTAATTTCAATGTTGTCGATTAATGTTTTGGCCTTGTACCAAGCTATTGCCGCTTGGTCTGAGCCACTCAACATATATTCTCGATAATTCCGACTAACGATCTCCACAAAATTATCGACAGGATACGGAAAAAATAGCTCCGCAAACATTGGACGGCCACTTTTTGTAAATATTACCTTTCTTGATCCTTCCTCAATGTCACTATTCTCAATTCCAATAATTTCCTTATGGGGCAAAATCAGCAGAGGTGCAGGAGCCATACCCTCATATGTATATGCTTGCACAGCAGCTGGTCCTATAACTATCTTGGAGGATAGGCTAAAATTACCGTATGCAACCCCTCCCCGTGGGGGAAAACCCTTTTCAACAAAAAACCCCATTAACGCCCTGGATGTTACTAAACATCGCCTTAAAACTCTCAGTTTTTCTTGTCTTTCATTCGTTGGAAATGCCATAAACACAGAGTCTGAAAATGGAAATATTCGCATGTTGGACGAACTTTCAGCAGCGTATTCTGCTATTCTATCATGAACTGCAATTAAGCGTTCATGCACTTCAAAGTGATTTTCACTGCCTAGGATATGTTTGAACCCGTAAATATCGATAAATGAAACCCAACCCTCATGCGTAGTTATCGTCATATAACGCCCTCCAGTTTGTATTTGGAAATGTAATATTTTATTTGAAAAATCATATGGTTACGTCTATGCATTTTATATGCAGGAATTTCTTAAAACACACATTTAATACAAATTCTACACATCAAAAATATTTGAAAAAAATGACAACTTAACAAAATTCACAAAAATTTCAACATAATTTTTGATATAAGCCATTTTAAATCTATATATTGAGATTTTTAGCCGGTATCATAATAATTTGAAACCCGATATGATCGCAATTGAATGGAGGCATTTGACTGTTGCTTTTTCTGATAGATTGATATTCTAAATTCCAATAATTGATCTGCCGTAGACAATTCTATACGTAAATCCGATCAGCGCACGGTCTCTCTCCATTCCCCCGGAAGGCTATTGGGTGGAATACTGGTGGACCAAGCCTGGCGAACCTGAGGATCAGCTTTTCCGGAAAATCATGATCGCCATACCAATCGCAAGCATTCCGGGTGTCCAGGTCGGCGCCGGAATATACTCAGAGGATCTGTCTTTGGAGGACTTGAACAAACAAGTAGTTGAATGGGCGGTCAGCCAGTAACGCCTTACAACAAACTATAAAAACACAAAGGCTCCGGTTCATAACGACCCGGAGCCTTTTTCATTCCAACGGCCTCCAAAAAAACGCTATATGATGGAAAATCAAACTTTTTTATATTTTCGGCTATCGGAGACCTTAAAGCCAAGGGCATCATCGGGGACACTCATTTTTGTGGCTATTCATCCCTGCTCAGCCCCATTTCCGAGATCCCTTTAAAAATGTGGGCGGGGATATTCATTATAATGCAGCCTCACCAGTCTTGGAATTCATGTCATACCAAGTTGCGTTCACAAAAGCAGATTCTAATTAGGGGGACTCACTCAGTTAACAGCAATTTGGTATCACTTGCCGCCAAAGCTCTTTTGAGAAGTTGCATTAAACATCATCCGCAGTAAAAAAAAATTCAGACAACCTCGTTTTTAAGACAGTTTTAACTAAACCTTTTCCTGCGCCTTCCGATACGGTAAAATCAGTAACGTTTTCCAAATGGGTATGGATGGAACCATTTTTTTGGGGAACAACGCTTGCCAAATTGTCTACCGCTTGGCCTGACTGTCAGTCTGCCAGGTTAGATAGCCTTGCGTGGATTCAAAAATAGACCACGCAAACACTGTAATTTTAAGGAGCTGTGAATGAAAAAAGCATTAGTCATCTTGTTTACCCTGATTTGTACTGGTTCTTACCTGTCCCCGGGTCTCGCCCAGGATTCCGCCACTCCCCGGGAAGTGTTTGACAAATTGAGCCAGGCAGCCCAGGCTATTTCCACTATGGGCATTGATGCCATGAAGGACCCTGCAACACAGAAGGAATTCTACACGGAATTTGCATGGAAAGACACATATATCGTTGTGCATTCCTGTGTCGAAAAAAAGAACATTGTGCATCCCAGTTCCCAAGTGGTGGGTTTGGGTATTGAAAAGGTTGCATGCAAAAAAACCGGAAAACAAATCCTCAACGATTTTTGCGCCAACCAAACCCCGGAAGGCTATTGGGTGGAATACTGGTGGACCAAGCCTGGCGAACCTGATGATCAGCTTTTCAGAAAAATCATGATCGCCATACCTATTCCAGGCATTCCTGGTGTCCAGGCAGGCGCCGGAATATACTCTGAGGATCTGTCTGTGGAGGAATTGAACAAGCAAGTAGTTGAATGGGCGGTCAGCCAGTAACGCCTTACAACAAACTATAAAAACACAAAGGCTCCGGTTCATAACGACCCGGAGCCTTTTTCCTTCCAACATCCACAAACAAAAAGCGAAATTCACTGAAAACAAACGAAATTAAAGCATTTTCAATCAAACAAATCAAATAACACGTCCAAAATGTTGTCCACCGAAAACTCGGCAATAACACCCAAAGAATCAGAACCGGCCAAGCGCTTTTCGAAGCCATGACGACCCGACATCTTGTGAACCCATGTTGAAGGAAAAGGAACCCCCTCATTAGCGGCCCGGCAAATGCTGTCGAATTCACCATGGTCCAGCCACAGGCCTGCACAATGGGAGCAAATGTCCATCGTAATGTCAATATCCCGGCTTATCCTCCGAGTACGCATGCCCGCCCCGCACTTGGGGCATTTCAGTTTGTTTTTATACCGGACGGAAAGCAGATTTCTCTCCCTCAAAACAGAAGAATCCCCGGTCCTTGCCTTACCTGCTTTTTCCAATTCCCCATAGTCGAAAAAAAGGCCGCCGCAACCTTTATTGCAGACATCCACCGTCACCGTGTTCACAGTGACCTCTTCCATGGCCCGGGTGCAGTTGGGGCAGATCATTGCGCCCCCAGGAGTTGTTTGGCCTGTTCCAGGTTTTTTTGGGCTTCGTGGTAATCAGGCTTCAGGGCCAGGGCTTTTTCAAAAGACTGCACGGCCAGTTCCAGCCGATTGGTCCGGGCGTACACAATGCCCAGATTATGGTGAATCCTGGGGTTGTCGGGGTCAGTTTCCAGGGCCTTGACATAGCTTTTGACGGCTTTTTCAAAATGCCCCAAGTGGGTGAGGGAGTTGCCTATTTCGTAAAACGCCTGACT
Organism: Desulfatibacillum sp.; assembly: GCA_016342355.1. GTDB lineage: Bacteria > Desulfobacterota > Desulfobacteria > Desulfobacterales > Desulfatibacillaceae > Desulfatibacillum. The sequence goes on along the minus strand of JAEINP010000061.1, from coordinate 20,256 downwards.
GTAATCCGGTTTAATTTCCACGGCCCGCCGAAACTGTTCATAGGCCAGTTGATGGTCACCCTGTTTGGCCAGCACAAAACCCAGGTTGTAATAGGCAGGGGCAAAATCCGGGTTATCCTCAATGGCTGCCTTAAAATGGACTGCGGCTTCGTCCACCTTCCCCTGGTCCGCCAGGGCGATGCCCATGTTGGTTTGGATCATGGCGTTTTTGGGTTCCAGTTCCAGGGCTTTTTTATAATGGGTCATGGCTTCGGCATAACGGCCCTGGCGCGACAGGGTGTTGGCCATGTTGGCATGGAACCTGGGGTCGTCAGGGTCTTTTTCCAAAGCCGCCCTATGCTGCTCAGAGGCTTCCTCCACATCTCCCATACGGGAGAGGAGATTGCCGTATTCGTAATTGATTCTGGACTCCTCAGGGTCCAGTTCCAAGGCCTTTTGATAATGAATGCGGGCTTGGTCAAGGTCTCCTGTCATGGCAAGTATATTGGCCAGTGTATGATGGATCAAAGCATCGGAGGGGGCGATTTCCAAGGCCAGGGCCAAGTGGTCCAGAGCCTTTTCCGTATTCCCCATCTTGGCCAAAAGATAGCCCAAATTACAGTGAGCCATGGCAAGGTCCGGCTTGATGCCAAGGGCCAGTTCGTAATACATAACCGCCTCGGACAGGCGGTTGCTTTTCACCATGGCGTTCCCCAGGTTGTAGTAGGCGATTTCGCTGTTGGGATCCTTTTTTAACGCCTTGTGAATGTTTTCAATCGCCTCGGGAACACGGTCCAGGCTCACCAGTGCGCAGGCCAGATTATTGATGGCGTCAGGATTCCCCTCATCCATTTGCAAAGTCATTTCAAATTGGGAGACAGCCTGGGCATACATTTTTTGAGCCAGGAAAGCGTTACCCAGGTTGAAATGGGGACGAGGGTTATCCGGGGCAAACCTGACCGCCCTGGTCCACAATTCAATGGGATCGCCCCATAAATGGTTCTGGGATATGGAGGCGCCGCCATAGGCAAGGGCAAGCAACCCCGCAAGCCCCGCGGCAAGGGTTTTTCTCGCCTTGATTTCCGAGGTAATCAATGAACAAAACGCCAACCCAAGGATAAGGCAAAATCCGGCGGAAGGCATATACAGGCGTTGTTCGGCCAAAGGCCTGGCATCCAGATAATGAAGATTGGAGGCAGGCGCCAAAGTGATGATAAACCATCCCAGGGCAAAAACAAAAAACGGACTATTTTTGCGCGCCTTATAACCGTAAACCAGGGCTCCCGCCAGGATGGATATTCCCCCCAAAACCTGCGGGGAATAGATATGGGGCGGCATCACCCTTTCCACGGTCAGACTCAAGGGAAAAGCCAACATCCATATATAAGCGCCCACTGTTTTTATAATCAGAACAACATGGGCCGCCAGCCCCAGAGAAATCGCCTCCTCGGCATCCGGCGAATCAAAAAGCAATATCCTGAACGCGGCAAAGCCCGCCAGCAGTAAAAACAGGGGCAGGGTATGGAACACATGGGACGTGAGCCCCTCGTTCCGGTGGAATACCCAAAGATAAAGAAGGGCCAAAAAGGGAAACACCAGGGCGGTTTCCTTGGAAGCCAAAGCCAGGAAAAAACAACCCAGAGTGCATGCCCAGCCGAATAAATACCTTAAGCCCTTCTTGTCTTTCCCTTTCATAAAAAAAACCAGGGAAGCCAACACAAAAAATAACGCCAGCAACTCAGACCGGTTTTTCACCAGATTAATGGCCTCGCTATGTATGGGATGGACGGCAAACAGCAAGGCGGTGACAAAGGGAATCAAAAAGTTTTTGAGATCGTTTTCCTTCCCCTGGCCCCTCACCAATCCGGCCACGGCCAAATAAAGCAGGAGGGTGCTGGCAAGGTGGAGCAGCATATTGGTCAGGCGAAAGCCTATGGGGTTATCCTTCCATAAAGCATAATCCAGGGCAAGGGAGGAAACCCGCACAGGCCGGTATTGCGGCGTGGATCTTATGGGATGATATTCTTCCCAGTACTCGGGCAAGAAAAAATCGGGAATATTGTCAACGCTGCTGATCCAGGGATTTTTCTGAATCAGCAATATATCGTCCCACACCAACGGATTTTCCAGGGAGTTGGCAAAGACGGCAATGATTACGCAACACAAAATCAGGACGTGGGCTTTCCGGCTTCCTGCAATTAGTTCCACCATAATCCAATGATTCCCGCTCCATTTGTCCGGCTTACTGCTCACAGCCGATTGGCAGGTGGCATGGCAGCACAGCCCGGGTTAGTTGAAAGTCTCGGAGAAAATATACTCTCCCCCACTCCCGGACGCAATGGCAAACCGGAATTCTTTGCCGGATACCTTGTGAGGATCATGCCAGTTGACACGGTATTGGCCCATGCCGGTTTTGGAATCGGTTCTCAAATACAGGACAGAGATGTCATAGCCTGAGTCATCCATGGGTTCGCCTTCCACCACCAGGGGTTCCCATCCATTGTCATTTTTCACCTGGACAGACACCACAGGACGGTCAAATGCCAACATTCCCGGGGGCAGGTCCGCCCAGGTCATGGTCCAGCAGGCTTCCAGATTTTCCCCTTCAGTTTCATATGCGGGCTGTTCCACGACCATGCGCTGGCCTTGGGGAGCCTCCCCCTTTAAAAGGTAACTCGCCGTCTTGAGATCAAAGGTCCAGGACTGGGGCAGGTCAGCCTGTTTACCAGCAGCCATGTCAGCAGTCATTTCAGATAGGGTCTCACCCAGGAATGCGGCGGTTTGGGGGCCATACAGGGTATGTCCGCCTTCGTAATATTGCAGGGAATATTCCTCAGGCGTGGTCACATAGCCCCAGTATCCGTTGGAGCAACTCATGACCACATAGCGGTTGATGCCTTCCAGGCCTGCCCCCCTGCCCTGGCTTTCCACGGCAGAAGCAATGCGGGAGCCCGCTTCCTTGCACATTTCAAAGGGCACGGGCATAAGCAGGGTGTCGGAAATCCGGATGACCTGCAAAAAAAGCATGTGGGGAAACTCGTCCCGAGGCAGGATCAAATACTGGAAAGGGCCGCCCACCACCCGCTTTTCAGCTTGGCACCCCTTGGTGAAAACCCACCGGGGCCAACCCGGGGCGAAAAAGGGCGCCTTCCGCAAAACCGGCATGTACCGGGTCGTAGCGCCCGCTGTGAGGGCGCAGCCCACCACGGCCCGTTTGCACAGGCTGGCATCGCCCTTGGCAGGTTCTTCCAACACATCCGTTTCCCTGGCGAAATAGGTCACGGGCACGTCATCCTTTAACTGGCCGTCCAGGGACCTGAAAAGCCCCAATGCGGCCTGCCCCACCATTTTCCCCACCCGCTTGGCTTCAATAAAGCCTTCGTCAATCTCAGGCGGAATCTCCGGGGTATTGTCCCCATGGGTGAAGTTGGCGGCGGCATGCACCGGTTCAAAAGGCGTGTTATAGGCTTGCTTGATCCCCCACTCCACCTCCCGTTCAATATAGGCGAACACATCGCCGTTATACAGGGTGTTCCCGCTGTTGATGGCCGTGGGATGGATGGAGAAATTGGAAAAGGCCCCGGCAGGCTGATAGGTCCCGTCATCAGCCAGGCAGTCCACCCGGATCATGTGGAGCAAAGGATTCACTGCTTCTGCCGCAGACGGATTGCCGGTGACATCAGCGTTTTTATAATAGGCGGGCAGGCTGCGGTTGCGGGTGACCCCATGCACTTCCATGGCGCCGGTGGCTATCTTGGCCGGTCGGCGACTTTCATAAGCCTGGACCACCGCCCGGGTAATTCGCTCGGTTAAAAACCCGAGAAACTCCGCCTCCAATCCTTGTTTGGATGAAGCAAACTTGTTATAAAAATCACTTCCATAATAATTGGCAGGGCCGCTATGGGTGTGGGTTCCGGCAATGACAAGGCCTGCGGCTTCCACATCGGTTTTTTGAGCCACGGCTTCTGCGACCTTATGGTGAAGCACCAGGGAGCCCGAAAGCAAATCACACTGGACCAGGGCCACAGGCTTGCCTTGCTTTGGCTTGATGTAAACAACCCGGGCGTAGAGCTTGGTGCGGTATCCCATACCCCGCTTGCCCATCATGGAATAACCGCCCATGGGCATGCCCGGCCCGGGAGTAATGTCCACACGGGCTGTCCCCGCCAGCAGCCCGGCGCTATCAGTCACGGATTCCGGTTGAATATTCCTTGCATCTATGACCATGTGCTTTGCGGCACATCCCCCCAGCCCCATAAGCAAAGCAGCGCCCATTATTCCCCCCAAAACCCGATGAATCATTTGTTGCACGGTTTTTCCCCCTGAAATGCCTGTGGAAAGGCCATATGGACAGAGGGCCGGAAAGGCCCCCTCGAATTGAACACCCGTTGGAATATTACCCGAATGCTGTGTTTTGTCAAGGTTCCCGCAGGGAAAATTGGAAGGTCCTTATCCCTTCAGGACAGTCCGTATGGTGTTGGCAAGCTCATGGACGGACAGGGGTTTGGGCAGCAAAGCCTGAATACCCAAATCATGGGCTTTTTCCGGATTCATGTTATCCGAATACCCCGTGCACATGATGATGGGTATGTTGCGCCTGATTTGCCTGGCCTCTTGAGCCAGAATCTCGCCGGTGACCTTGGGCATGGTCATGTCACAAATAATGAGGTCAAATTGTTCCGGGTTTTCCCTGAAAGCCTCCAGGGCCAGGAGGCCATCCGTGAAACCAGTCATCTTATAACCCAGGTCCTGCAAAATCCTGAGGTAGGGCTCGGTTACGGCCAGTTCATCATCCACAAAAAGGATGGACTCGGTCCCGCCAGGAATGTCCCGGGGTTTGGACCGTCCCTTGCCGGGACGGGAATCGACGGTGGGGAAAAAGACATCAAACAGGGTTCCCTTGCCCGATTTGCTTTTTACAACAACCACTCCGCCATGCTGCTTCACAATGCCGTAAACCACGGCAAGGCCCATTCCCGAGCCTGTACCGATTTCCCTTGTGGTGAAATAGGGCTCGAAAATATGCTGCAACACATTAGGATCCATGCCGCAACCGGTATCCTGGACCCGGAGTTTGACATAGCTGCCGGGTTTCAAGTCCGGAACCTTGAGTCCGGATTTCTCCCCCACATCTTCTATGGATAGGGAAAAATGGAGTATCCCCCCGGACTTGGCCATGGCATGGGCTGCGTTGGTTCCCAGGTTCATAATGATCTGATGAATCTGGGTGGCGTCGGCATGGATAATACTTTCATTGTCTTTGAGGTCCAGGACCACATTGATTGTGGAGGGCAGAGCCCCCTTGAGCAAAGTCACCGCCTCCTTGACCAGGGGCTCCAGGCGCATGGGCTTTTTTTCCTCCCCCACCTGCCTGCTGAAATTGAGGATCTGCTTGACCATGTCCCTGGCCCGGTCCGTGGCGTTCATGATCTGCTCCATGCTCTCCTGGACAGCTTGGGCATCGTCAATCCTGAATTGAGCCAGTTCCGTATAAGCCCGGATGCTGGTCAGGATATTGTTGAAATCATGAGCCACCCCTCCTGCCAGGGTGCCCATGGCCTTCATTTTTTCCGCATGGAGCAACATTTGCTCCAACTGTTTACGTTCCGTAATGTCTTCGCCTATTCCCAGCAGCCCGATTACCTCTTTGTTGTTGTTCATTCTGGCGGAGAGGTTGAGGCGGACCCAACGGTCCGAACCTTCCTTGGAAAGCTCCCGCACTTCGCAGGACGTAGCGTCCTTGTTTTCAATAACGTGATTCCTGGCCTGGGTCAGGATTTCCCTTGAATGCGCGTCGTCCACATAAATTTTGGTGATCCTCTCCCCCGCCATTTCCTCTGCCGTAAAGCCAAAAATATTTTCGGCGCCTTTGTTCCAGTACAATATTTTTTGATCCAAATCCGTGGACACGATGGAAATGGCGGAGGAACTTTCCAGGATACTCCGGAGTTTGTCTTCGGTTTCCTGGCGCATACGAACTTCCGCCTCCAGGTCCCGGGTGCGTTTGTTCAATTCCCTGACCCGGTTCTGCAATTCGCCATCCAGGTATCCGGCTTCGCAACCCGTGGAAAGGTGATCCTTCATAATGGAAAGCACGTTTCGGTCATGCTCTGTAAACGGCTGGTCGTCCTGCTTGTTTCCCAGGGCCACCACGCCAATAACCCGCTCCTGCTCCAGCAAAGGAGCAATGAGGACGTCCCGGCCCGGCTCCTGCATTTCCCCGGATTCAACCATTTCCAAAACCTGCATTCCGGTTTCCAAAGGCAAGGCCGGCCTGCCGCCCCTGGAATCAGACAAAGAAAAACTTGACCCGTTCCCATCCCGTGTAAACACTGCTCCGCTGGAAGCGCCGGTAGCTGCCATGGCTTTTTCCAAAAGCAGATGCATGAGCGTGGATTTGTCGCGCTCCTCCCGTACAGCGTCCGAAAACTCCTTGATGCATATTAACTCCAAAAATCTCTGGTTAGCCCGGTCCGTAGTTTTTTCCAGCTTGCCAATAAGGCCGTTTATGGTGGTGGAAATCTCGCCAAGCTCGCCGCCGCCGTAATCCGACTTCATTAGCTGCGTTTCGCCCTGCCCAATTCTTTTACTTAATGCCGCCAGGTCCGCCACCCGGTCCAAAATCTGGCGCAAAAGCAAAAACCCCCCAAGGATGAGAGCCAGTACAAAAACAAAAATCAGCGCATTAAAGGCGTCCAACAAGACCTTTTTTTCGTACAAAAAATACGAAATGGCAAAGCAGGGAATCACAAAAACAATCGCCTGAATCAGCAGGAGCTTATAACGGATGCCCTGATCATATTGCCCTTGCTCTTTGGGGGGACTGTTAGAGTCCATATGCGCCTCCGTTTATACTGCCCGGGCTTGCAATTCCCGGGTTGAATGTTCTATGGCGACGGTTCCATTATGGCCGTTGACTTCCAACATGTCGTTTGTCCTTATAATCCGGCAGGCATTGTTCACCCCGGTGGCTGCCGGGATTCCGTACTCCCGGGCCACGATGGCCGCATGGGAAAGCATGCCCCCTGTCTGGACCACCAGCCCGGAAATCAGCCCGAAAACCGGGGTCCAGCCGGAATCCGTATTGGGCGCTACCAGAATTTCCCCCTGGCGCACATGCCGCAATTCTTCCACCCTCATCACAACCCTTGCCATGCCCCTTGCCACTCCGGGTGAGGCAGGCGTACCAACCAAAAGTCCCTCCTGCATGTCCTGAATATCCAGGCTTTGGGGATAAGACTCCCCGTCAATAATCCACTCGGGCGGAAGCCGCAATGAATCCTTGTTAAAACAGCCCCGCCGCTCGTCCAGGTCATGAATCTTGGAAAGAGCACCCTGCCAGAGCCCTTCCATTTCCTCATAGGTGGCAAAAAATACATCATCCTCCCGGCTTAATACCCCCCTGGCGGTCAGTCTTCGGGCAATCTCCAAAATAACGTGACGCATGTCCGTCAGGATATAATCCAGGGCATAACGCTGATTTTCCCGGTAAATCGTATACTCCCGAGCCAAAGTGAGAATCCGTTCCGCCACCGGCTTTTTCCACCAACCGCCTGGCCGAAGGGAAATCTCTTTCACCCAGGAATCCTTCAAATCCCCATGCCGGGGGTCATTTTGAAACTTTTGATCAGATGCCGCAAAAGCCAGCACCGTATTGAGGACCAGCGCGGGATCGTCCATCCACCGTGGAAGATGCACCTCCCGGGAACTGCCCCGGTGCCCGTGGCGCCCGATGAATTCATGAAATTCCTGCAAAAAACCGGCTGACCCGGGCATGGCTGCCATATCCTCCAGGCTTGGCAAATCCGCTTCGCAAAGCAGGCGCGCCACCAATCCGGTAATTTTAGCGGCGGCGGCGCTCAATGCCTGTATCTCGCTATTGACCTGGGTGGTCAGGTTGCCTAAAGGGCTTGTGAGCAGCATCTCAAAAAAATGACCCTCGGGATCAGACTCCCGGGTGTGGGATGTCCAATACTCTGAAATCCAGGCGCAAAGCATCCGCGTGGGCACCAGATAGGAGCCCAGGCCCCAGCGGACAAAACGGAAATGCTTTCGGCCCATGCGGTCGTTTTGCAAAAACCGGTCCCACAAAGCCTTGTCATCCAATTCCGAAAGGTCCTGATTCAGGCCGGGGGACAGCTTTTTGCGGATCTCCTCCATGTACAGGGGCAATTTTTTGTAGTGGGTGAACATGCCCGAATTTTTGTCTTTTAGGGAAGACCGGATCTGGCTGACGATAAAGGTTCCCGGGCGAAACTCAAGGGAGGCAACTTCCGCCCTCCAGTAGGGCGGCATCCAGGACAGGAATCGTTCCATGCGAAATGCCGGAGGAACCAGAGTAAGAAGCCTACGCATGTATTCGGGATTGAAATACACATGGCTATGAATTCTTTCAAAGGGTTCCACCCGGGCCAAAAAATCCCATCCGCTCATCCGGCCAAGGCCCCGTATGTAGTCCTCACGTATCCAACGGCCCATAAGGGTGTATTGCAAATCGGTGGTGGCTTCGGCCCAGAACTCGTCTCCCCAGGACCGGGTCCATACTTTGGTCGGGCGCTTTAAGGTGGTTATGGGGCGGGTCTGGAGCATCCAAAGATTTTCGCCGTCAAAAGCCCATTCCACATCCTGGGGCGAGCCCATGGCCTTTTCCACGGTCCGGGCTGTTGCGGCGAACAGGGCATCACCCACACCATCCAGGCAAAGATTGTTCCGGGTTTGGGAGACTGTGCTAAACCGTTTTCCGGACCGGGACAACTCAATCCGGTCAGGGGTTGTGCGGCCGGAAACCAAATCCTCCCCCAGGCCGGGAATCCCCTCCACCACAATGCGGTTCACGTCCGGCCTCACCGGATGCCGGGTAAAAAGCACACCTGCACACCGGGCCTTTACCATCACCTGAAGGACCACGGCCATGGACATTTCCACGGGAGCCTCCAGCCTGTCCCGGTAGGTTGTTGCATGGGACGAATGAGCGGACTCCAGACAATCCAGCACCCTGTCAGCCAATTCTTTATAGGGAGTGTTCAAGAATGTGTCGTGCTGCCCGGCAAAGGAGGCATTCTCCCCGTCCTCAGCCACCGCCGAGGAACGTACGGCCCAAAGGGTGTTGGGGGAAAACGAGCCCACCGCTCTTGCGATAATCTTTTTTAAAAAGGCTGCATCCCGACCCTTGGAACAGGAAAACAAATGGGTGGTGAGAATCACCCCCGGCGGAACCCGAAACCCTGCCCGCGCCATACGCACAAGGTTGGCGCCCTTGCCGCCCTGGATCAGAGTTGAGGGCTTGGTTCGCCTGGAAACAGGCAGCCAAAATGGCTTGGAAAATATTTTCATGGTTCCCTGACTATAAGCTGTTCAAACCCAAAACAAACATGCGGGGCGCATGGGGCAAAAAATGCAGGACCCCAAAACGTGGTTTATAAAGCCTTTCCACAACGCCCGCTCCTTGCTCTCCGTTGCAGGTAAATATGCCAAAATGTTCCGTAATCATGGCCCCGTCCTTGAAAAGGGTCCACGGGGCAATTCCTTTGAAAGAGATATCCCGGGGCGAGCCGCCTTTCGGGGTCAGAACCAAGTTCATGGAAGGGCTTGCCGTTGGCTTCCAAAAAATCTCCCCGCCGACAAGGTCCATATTTTTCTCCCCATCCCCAATAAATCCGCAGGTCTTGGAGGGTGGGCCATCCCCCAGGCTCCAGTAATTAAAAGCCCATCCTGAGGGAAACTGGGCGCTGATCCATGTCCAGGACCCCACCCCGGACCAATGCCGAGGTCCCCAAGAATGGTCCCGTTGGCCCCAACCGTTGACTTCCACGGTTTTGCCTTTACAGCGGATCCCCCCCGTCACCCTGCCCGCCTGCTCGTAATGACTGGCAGCTGCGGACTGTCCGTCCAGGGTAACCACTTCCGGGAACATGTACATGGGAGTCATGGTTTGAAAAACCAATTCCAAGTCGATGCTCCTGGTGTTGAGGCAAAGCAACCAGGTGTCCATGGGCGATTGACAAACAAACTCCAGCCCGCCTGTTTTCAAACTCCCGGGAGGAGCAATGCGGACATCCCCGGAAGACAGGCGCTTACCCACCGCCGGATACAACATGGCGGGCTTGCCGCCAATAGACGCCAGCAACAGGCCGTCGGCCTGCCCCGTGGAAGGGCGGTAACCTATGCGGGCCAGCCCATAGACATGACTTACCGGGTCCGCAAAATTAAAATACCATGATTCCTGCCAAAACGGATCAGCGGTAGGGGAATGCTGATTTTCCAGTAATGTATGGTCATGGTCCACGAGCATGGCAAATCCTAACGCACCAATGGGAGGGTTCGTTTCCCCAACAACTCAATCAAAAGCCAGCCAAAATTTCATCCGGTCGTACAATAGTGTAGCAATATGATATCACAAGGAAATTCACAAGACAAGAAAAGGAAAGTTTTCGCTAAAAAGGGACATGCCCGAACAGGAATTCCCGCAGCATTTTCAATCCTTCAGACATGTGTATAACAAGCCTGTCGCGCAAACAGATTTTCCACAGACGCAATTTTTTCAGGGTTTATGGAAAAAGAACATCGCATCCATTGCCCACCCCGATTTAACTTTCAACAAAACCCTGTAACTTTTTTTGCGCCTTCGTCGACTCCATGGGCAACGCCATGGGTTGGCATGGTTAACGGTTTCCATTCTATGAGGAGAGAAAATGAGGATTTTGAAATCATACCAAATTGCTGTTAACTGAGTAAGTTCCACGAATTGGGGGGACACGATCTTTATCTCAACCATTTAAATTTATTAGCTATTACCATTACTACAAGAGATAAGAGTCGTGTCCCCCTAATTCGAATCTACTTTTGTGAACGCAACTTGGTATCAGGGGTCCCGCTTTTTCGTTAACTGCCGTATTACTGTTCTTTGGAACAAATAATGGCTATGCAACCATAACAGATTCTGACGGCTTGCCGGGATCAAGGGCCCATGGCAAGGCCCTGACCGGGAAAGGATCGCTGGCACGGTCCCATCCCGCATCCTGGCAGAACAAACGCCATTCCGGGAACGGGAACCCCCGGAATGGCGTTATTTTTTTGGAAGAAAACCGGCAGGTAAAAAAATCTACGCCCCGGCCTTTTGCCTGTATAACTCGGCGGCTTCCTTGGCGCTCATGCCGTCATGCACGATGGAGCAGGCGTATTGCAAAAAGGCCACAGGATCTTTACTCTGGAATACGTTCCTGCCTACCGAAAGGCCCTTGGCGCCGGCCTGCATGGCGCTCTCGATGGTGACAAACATCTCTTCCGCTGAAAGTTTGCTGCCTCCGGCGATGAGGATGGGCGCAGGACACCCCTCCACCACACGGGCGAAGGATTCCGGGTCCCCGGTATAACTGACCTTCACAAAATCAGCGCCCAGTTCCGCGCCCACACGGGCCGCAAGACGGACCATTTCGGGGTCTGTCTCGTTCTCAATATTCCTGCCCCGGGGATACATCATGGCCAGCAACGGCATGCCCCAGTAATTGCATTCCACCGCAACCCGGCCCAGGGATTCCAGCATGGCGGGCTCGTCGTCATCCCCGAGGTTCACATGCACCGAAACCCCGTCAGCGCCCATGCGCAGGGCGTTTTCCACGGTGTTGACCAAAACCTTCTTGTTGGGTCTGGGGGAAACCATGGTGGAGGCGGACAAATGGAGAATAAGTCCGATATCCTTGCCTGCCTGGCGATGGCCCCAGCGGGGCAGGCCAATATGCCCGATTACGGCGTTGGCGCCTCCCTCGGCAATGGTGTTTACAGCCTGGGAAAGGTCCACCAGCCCGAAAATGGGGCCAACGGTCACGCCATGATCCATGGGAACCACAACCATCCTGCCGGTGTTGCGGTCCATGAGCCTTTCCATCCTGATTGCTTTTCCTATGTTGGACACACCCAAACCTCCCTCTGACGAAACATATCCGGAACCCCTGTGAGTTCCCTGTTTTTGATCATGACAACAGACTATATCCAGCCCAGGACGCCTCCGAACACAATCAGGCACACAAGGTCAAATCCCAGGATACCCATAACTGTCCCGATCTGCTTTTTCCTGTTTTCCATATCATGTACGGTGAATGCAACAATAAAAAAAGGAAAATAACCCAATAAAAAGATAAACAGGGGAAACTTGGCGGTCCAAAAACCCCATTCCCAAACCAGCGCCCCGGCCAGGTTGAGTAAAATTTCCACAAAAACGGCCAACAGGGAAAAAGCAATGGACATAACCCACCGGTTGTTCAACCCCATGATCTTCATGTTTTTGTCTTCGGGCAGCTGTTTGAGAAAGACAATGCCCATGATGGCGAACATAAAACAGATTTCAATATTCAAACCCGTGAGGATGACAAAACAGGAGTTCTTGGCCAAACCCCAGCAAGGGGCGTTATTGGTGAAATGGAGGAACAGGCTGTTCCAGATTTCGTTGAACCAGTCCATGCCCCAAAGGGCCAGCCCGCCCAGAATAACACTCCATCGTTTGTGCTGAACCTCATTGGCGTAAACATAAAGCACCATCAGCAAAAGGGGAATAATATACCATTGGAAATTGCTTGGATCTCTCAATATGGCCTGGGTTGCCTCGGAATTTGGGGACATGTTCTCCTCCTCTAATGGTGTGGATTGGAATAGCGGTCTGGTCCGGCAAAACCTGAGATTATCAGGCGCCGGATATGATCCTGCTGATCAAATTTCTGATTCTCTGCAACAACGAGCCCGGGCTCTGGGGTTCGGCAGCCCACTGATCTTCGGAAACGGGTGTTTCGGTCATGTAGGCGGCGATAACCTCACGGGCAAGGTCGGCTTTTTCCGCTTCCACCCATATACTTGGAAGCCGTTTGTCCCGCCGCTGCCTTACATGGGCGCGTTCCCGCCCCTGAGGCGTCACAAAAGTCTCTATGCCTTCCGCAAGGAGAAAACTGCGCACCACATCGGACTCCGCTTCGGTGTCTGGCTGGAATATTTCTTCGAATTCGGGCAAGGCGCTCCCCCCTGTTGGAGTGTTGAAAATAAATCACCTTAACAAATTTTAGTCAACAATATTCTATAACATACTGTTATTTTGAATTATCTGCAGCACATCTTCCCGCTGCGGAAAATTGAATCACCATGACATATGGATTCAACCTTCGAGAAAGCGCTTTCCTTATGCTTTCCTCGTTTGATATTTATTTGTTTTCATGGGTTTTTTTGCCATTTTCAATCTTTGGAGTACTGCCTTAAAATATGCCTTCGACCACTGACGACTGTTAAACCGTTCATTTTCCTTGTCGAAAGAGGATCTGGGTGGAAAAGGTATTTTAAGGAAGGACAATGCACACTGGCAAAAAACCGCTGAAATGACTGTAAGAACCATGCCCCCCATGAGTTACATTTTGCATGCATCATAACCATTTTGCGCAAAGGCATCAAGGCTCAAAGCCTGAATTGCCATTCCACGGTATTTCAAAAGGTTTACCAATTCTTAGGCCATGTGCTAATGTTTTTTTCGAATGGATATTTAACATGGTTCAAGCTGGGAAGGAGCGTGGATACAGATTATGGAGATCAGAAAAGACGAACTGCCGGTGGTGCTCAACATTGATTTTCAGGAAATTGACAGGATGTTTAATCAGGCTTTTCAGGAAGGCCGCAATTATTTGTTCGAATACGAGGCTTATGACCTGATCCGCAACATCGGAGCTGAAACCCCACCCAAGACCCATTTGATAGTCAAGGGGCTGGTTCCGTCGGACGAGGAACTCCTGGCTCTGCCCGGGGACAAGGTGGTGCTCAAGATCGTTTCCCCCTACATCCTCCACAAAACAGAGGTGGGTGGTGTAAAGGTGGTGGAAAAGGAATCTTCCAAGATTCGTTCCGCATGGCGGCGTATGTTGTACGAAGTGCCGGAAAACTATGCGGTCATGATCGAACGCAATCCCGCCCATTGCCCGGACGGGTATCGGGGCCTGGAAGGTGACGCCCTGCGCCAAGCGGTCAGCCGGGATGTAAAAGGCGTACTCATGGTGCAATTCATGCCCCCGGATTCCGAAGCCTTTGGCAACGAGATGATTGTGGGCATTCGGAACACCCGGGAGTTCGGGATGGTCATCAGCGCCGGCCTGGGGGGCACGGATACAGAGCTTTACGCCGAACGATTCCGCAAAGGTCAGGCCATTGTGGCGGCTTCCACGGTCATGACGGGCGGTATGGCTTTTTTCAATTTGTTCAAACAGACCATTTCGTACAAAAAACTTGCCGGGCTCACACGGGGCCAGCGGCGCATTGTCACGGACGAACAACTCATCGAATGCTTTGCGGCTCTTATCGAACTAGCCAATCGGTATTCACCCACCAACCCGGAAGCGCCCTTTGTCATCGAAGAATTGGAATACAACCCCTTTGCCTTTAGCGATTACCTTATGGTGCCCCTGGACGGCCTTGCCAAGTTTTCTTTGCCGGGACCGCAGAGTGTGGGGCGCCCCATCGGGCAGATTTCCGGACTGCTAAAACCCGAAAGCATTGGCATTGTAGGAGTCTCCACAACCCGCGTGAATTTTGGTCGTATTATCCTGGACAACGTGCTGCAGGCAGGTTTTCCCAAAGAAAAGGTATTCATATTGAGGCCGGGCATGGATTCTTTTGAGGGGGTGACCTGCGTCCCGGATTTGGCTTCTCTGGACAAGCCCCTGGACCTTTTGGTGGTGGCTGTGCCTTCGGCCAAAGTGCCGGACGTGGTGGAAGAGGTCCTCACCCATGATGCCGCCCGATCCGTGATCCTCATTCCCGGCGGCATGGGAGAAACCGAGGAGAGCAAGGACCGGGCTGCGGGCATCATGGCGCGCATAGACCAATCCCGGTTGGATGGACATGTTGGGCCTGTTTTTCTGGGAGCAAACAGCGTAGGGGTTTTAAGCCATCCGGGGAATTTCGACACCCTGTTCATTCCTGAGGAAAAGGTGCCCAAGCAGCGGGGCAAGCGGGCCCGCAACGCCGCCTTTGTCAGTCAGAGCGGAGCCTTTATGATGACCCGCCTCAGTTGCCGCCCGGAATTGGACCCGGCCTACCTGATTTCCATCGGCAACCAAAACGATTTGACCATCGGGGATGTGGTCACATACCTCACTGACGATCCGGAGATTGCAGTCATTGGGGTATACGCAGAAGGCTTCAAGGACCTGGACGGGCTATCTTTTGGCAGGGCTGTCCGTAAAGCGGTATTGGCAGGGAAAGACGTGGTTTTCTACAAGGCAGGCCGCACCCCCGAGGGAAAAACCGCCACGTCTGGTCATACGGCCAGCCTGGCAGGGGACTACATGGTGTGCGAATCCTGCGTACGCCAGGCAGGGGGCATGGTGGCTCAGAATATCGCCCAGTTCGAGGATCTGTTCCTCCTGGCCCAGCGTCTTCATTCCAAGCCGGTCAGCGGCAATCGCCTGGCCCTCATTAGCTCTGCCGGGTTTGAAGCGGTCGCCATGGCCGACAGCCTGCAATCCGATGATTACAGGATGAAGTTGGCGGATTTCTCCCCGGCCACAATGGCGGGGCTGGACGGTATTTTGGCGGCAAACAAGTTGTCGGGTCTGGTGGAAGCTAAGAACCCCTTTGATGTCACCCCGGCCGGGGACGACAGGCTCCATGTGAACGCTCTCCAGGTTTTTGACAAGGACCCCAACGTGGACGCCATGGTATTGAGCATATGTCCTGTGTCCCCTGGTCTGGCAACCCTTCCTCTGGATGCGGACGATCCCCGCAGTTTCAATGCGCCCAACAGCATAGCGGTCCTGTTGCCAAAATTGGCGCCGGAGCTAACCAAGCCTTTGGTAACCATCGCCGATGCAGGCAATGACTACATTTCCTATGTAAAAATTTTTATGGACCACCGGATAGCGGTGATGCCCTCGGCGGACCGGGCTGTTTCGGCCCTGGGCCTTTATATTCAAAATCGCCTGTATGCGGAAAGCATTCGCGAGAGTCTTCTTTTCAAAACGGAATGACGAAAGCCTTCAAATTCATTCCATTCCAGCCGCCGGGGCGCTGTAAAAGGCGTTCCGGTTTTTTTGTCATACCCGCGCGTTGTAGTGCTTTTTCGCATCCATGGATGGGCATGAACCTTGGCTAAAACCCTTCCGGTGTTTAGCGTTTTTTGGTGTATATTTTCAATGTGAATTTTTCCTTTTTGACATCATGTTGTAAGAAGTGATCCGCCTTTCGCCTCAAGAAAAGTTGCAATGTTTCCGAATGTACGTTGAGACGCATGGCTGGAAACCGGGTGTCCCGCCTCCATTTTCTCGGGTAAGCCAAAGAAAAGGTTCCGGCACATGCCTTCCCATTCTCAATGCAATAGGGCTATTTGAACATGCGAAACCTGCTGGCCATTCCCTTTTTACGCAATATCCTTATCGCCTCCCTGGTTACCGCGGTTCTGGTTCCCTCAGTTGTGATAAATCTTGTATACCCCAAGTATTCCCGGATGCACATCCAAACTACGGAGGATGATGCGGTCCGTTTCGCCCGTCATTGGGCTTCCGGGTTTGACTGGGCCGGAGATGACCAGGTGTCTGGTCTGCATTCCAAGGATGTTTTGGGGGAGATCCGTAAGATGGAAAAGGACCTTGGCGCCAGCAAGGTCAGAGTTTTTTCCAAATGGGGTGATATAATCTATTCTTCCGATTCTGATGAAATTGGAACCCGAAACGCAAAGGACTATTTTCATGAAATTGTGGCCCGGGGGAATGTCTTTTCCAAGGTGGTGAATAAAAACACCCGTTCAGCTGAAGGTCAGATCATTCCCACGGATGTGGTGGAGGTTTATGTTCCCCTCATGCAAGAAGGCGTATTTATGGGCGCCCTGGAAATCTATTATGACATCACCGGTTCCAAGCAAAAACTGGATGCTCTCACAACGGCGTCAACCTGGCTGGTGATCGTTCTTGTTGCAGCCCTGGAGGGAGTAATCATTTTTCTGTTGCACCGCGCCGGGTATATGTTTGCTCGCCGGAAGGAAATAGAAAATCAGTTGCGCTACGAAAAGGAGTTCGGGGATGCGGTTTTTAACAGCATTGCCGATCCAATTGCTGTCATTGATCCGCGCACATTTGAGGTTATCAAGGCGAATCGGACCCTGTTGAAAGAGACGAATATGGCTCCTGAGCAGTTTTCACCCATGCCTTGCCATGTGCTCACCCATCAGGAAAACACCCCATGCTTTGGGGCTGACCACGCATGTCCTTTACTACGGACCTATAGCACCGGGCAACCTGCCCAGGAAGAGCATGTTCACCACAGGCCTGATGGAGAAATGGTTTACGTGGATGTGATCACCTACCCCATTAAAAACGAAATAGGGGAAGTGCAGCATGTGGTGCATATCACCAGGGAGAATACGGAACGAAAAACCGCCCAGGAGGAAAAGCAGCTTCTGGAGAAAAAACTGGACCGATCCAAAAAAATGGAAGCCATTGGTCTTTTGGCCGGAGGGGTTGCCCACGATTTAAATAATGTACTGTCAGGCATAGTCAGCTATCCTGACCTGATGCTTATGGATTGTCCCCCGGAGGATAAGGCCATGCGTGAATCTTTGGAAATCATCAGAGATTCGGGCCTGAAAGCCTCAAATATTGTCATGGATCTCCTGACCATGGCTCGGCGGGGCGTCATGGAAATGGAGGTGCTGAATCTCAACGAGATTGTACGCGACTATTTGACTTCTCCCGAGTACTCCAAGCTCCGGGCATATCATCCCAACGTAAAGGTGCGGTTTTCCGCCTCGGACGATTTGTTCAATATCAAGGGGTCTGAGGTCCATCTCAGAAAATCCATCATGAATCTGGTCTCCAACGCCGCAGAAGCAATGCCCCAAGGCGGCGATATCCATATTTCCACGACAAACAGCCATGTCAACCAATTGCAGACTGACAACAAGGCCATGGCGCCCGGAGATTATGCCATGCTCATGATTACAGACACGGGCATTGGCATTGATGAAGCAGACCTCACAAGGATTTTCGAGCCGTTTTATACCAAAAAGAAAATGGGACGCAGCGGTACGGGCTTGGGAATGGCGGTGGTTTGGGGGACAGTTCAGGACCACGAGGGATATATTGATGTTTCCAGCACTCCTGGCAAAGGTGCAACCTTTGTTCTTCGGTTTCCCGTCACTCTGGAACCATTGTTGGATTCCCAAGACGATACCAGTCCGGCAGACTATCAAGGCAGCCATGAAAGCATTCTGGTGGTGGACGACATGCCCCAACAACTGGAATTGGCTTCAGGAATACTTACGCGATTGGGGTATCGGGTCCGGGTGGCGGAGAGCGGCGAAAAGGCGCTTCAGATGCTCCGGGAAAGCCCAGCCGATTTGGTTGTGTTGGATACGGTCATGAATTCGGAGATGGATGGTCTGGAAATCCATGAGAAAATCCGGAGTCTGTACCCGGAACAAAAGGCCTTTATCACCAGCGGGTATTTTGAACCCGAACTGGTGGAAAAGGCCAAAAAAGCGGGCATTCACCAATACCTCAAAAAACCCTTCACCATCAAATCCCTGGGGCTGGCCGTCAAAAGGGAGTTGGAAAGATGATTGGCGCTCCAGCAAACTCCCCAATGTTTCAAACCAGGGCATTACCCTTATTTTGCCTTCCGTCAATTATTCCACAATTTCCTTCACCTTGTGGGATATGCTTTGGATGGTATAGGGTTTCTGGACAAACCCATTGCAGCCCTTTTTCATAAGTTCGGAAACGCTTCCGTCCATGCTGTAGCCTGATGAAATGAGGATTTTCACTTCCGGATTGATTTCCCTGAGGCGATGGAACATTTCCACCCCGGACAGTCCCGGCATGATCAGGTCCAGAATAACCAACTGTATTTCATCCTGTCTTTCACGGTACATGGCAAGCCCATTTTCCGGGGTTTGGGTGCTCATCACCGTGTAACCCAGCGTTTCCAGCAATTCCCTGCACGCATGGAGCGCAGGATATTCGTCATCCACCACCAGTATTATGCCAGATCCGTTAACGATGTCGGATTCCTGATGTTCTTCATGGCGAATTTCCTTGTGGCTCCGGGGAATAAAAATTTCAAACCGGGCGCCCTTGCCTTTTTCGCTGGTTACCTGGATGGCGCCTCCGTGGTTGTCGATAATGCCATATGCGGAAGCCAAGCCCAGGCCGCTGCCTCTTCCCATTTCCTTGGTGGTGAAAAAGGGGTCAAAGATGCGTTTCAGGGTTTCCTGGTCCATTCCAGTCCCGGTGTCAGCCACGCTGACCGTTACATAGTCGCCGGGGGAAAGGCCGGCAGGAACTGATTCAGGATCAATCAGGGACCTGTTTTCCGTCTGGATGAAAATATGGCCTCCCTGGGGCATGGCCTGCCAGGCGTTGAGGAATAGGTTCAATAAAACCTGTTCCACCTGGGTGCGGTTCACGTCCACAACCCACAGGCTCTCCAGAAGGTTATGGTGAATGCTTACCTCCTTTTTGGTTCTTCCGAACATATGGGAGGTTTTGAGTATCAACTGGTTCAGGTCGCTGGGTTGCGCCTGGCGTTTTCCCCCACGGGCCAGATTCAAAAGTTGGCGGGTCAGGTCCGAAGCGCTTTTAACCAGTTTTTCTATTCCCTTGGCGTGTTCAAAATGCTTATGGCCAGGGTCGCTGGTTATCATGATGAGGGAGGCTCTGCTTTGGATGCCCATAAGCAGGTTGTTGAAATCGTGGGCAACCCCCCCGGCCAGGGTGCCAATGGCCTTCATGTATTGGGCGTGCCTAAGTTCCAGCTCCAGCTTGGCCCGTTTATTCTCGGAAAGGCGGTGCTCTTCCATTTCCAAGGTAAGGCTCAGGTTGGTTTCAGCCAACTCAGCCGTACGTTCTTCAATTCGTTTTTCCAGGCTGGCGTTTATGGAGAGCACCTTTTTCTTTTCCTCCCTGAGAAGATGGGACAGAAAAAATCCGGCCCTTTCCTTGTATTCCATGGAGTAAGAGGCGAAAAGACCAATAATAATGAGGCTGATGCCAATGACATTGGTCGCCACGAACAGTTCTACGGAGGGATGGATCATGAAAAAAGCCGTAAGGTTATATAGAACCCCAATAACAACTGCGGAAAAGGTGGCCCAGGTATGGCGGGCGCCAATGGCCGTGAAATTTATGAATAACACAACTGCCAGCCCTGCTGAAAACATTTTGGGCGCCACCACGACCATCATGGCAATGATGCTTGCCCCGCCCATGATGACCATGGAGGAAATCAGCGCCTGAAGATAGTTGGTGTTGAACTTTTTGT
>JAEINP010000060.1 GCA_016342355.1 Desulfatibacillum sp. | reverse complement strand
TTCCGCCTATCACGGCGCCGGACCTGGAACTGACCCTGGCCAACACGGGCGCCACGCCCTTTTCCAGCCTGTTCGACGATGAGCCGCCCGAATCCGTGCCGGTCACCCTGTATCAATACTTCAAAGGCCTGCCCTGGGACTGCGCGGAGGTCATATTCCAGGGCTATGTCCGGGAGGTCATGGAATACAATTCCTTGACCTGCACCCTGTTGATCCAGGGCCTGTGGGCCAAATATGACCGCCTGATTGGCCGGGACCTGGCAATCACCCGCGACGCCTTTGCCAACGCGGACCCGGACGCCATCGGCAAAATGCAGCCTTTGGTTTACGGGGCCGTGGATAATCTGCCCTGCCTGGCCGTCAAGGCCGGGGCCATGTCCAACCTGCCCGGCGATATCACGGATTCCGTGACATCCATTGAACTGTCCGACGCCAGCGTGTTTCCCGCCTCGGGAACCGTCCAGATCGACACCGAGCAAATCACCTATCCCCCCATTGACATGATGGGGCCTTTGTCCCGGTGGATCAGGCAGAATGTGGAAATCCGCCACGCCGGGAGGGTGGATTCCGTGGCCCGGGCTTTGAACCTGGCGGCCAGGGAGCCGGGCGCGGCCCTGTGCTGGGAGTAAGGGCTGGCTTTTCTGGAGGCTCCGATGACAGGAAACCATTGATTTTCCCGCTTTGCTATGTGCTATATATGCCATCCAAATAAAAAAAGGGGGGAAACCATGACCGACGATAGCTCAGGGAAGAGCGCAGAAAAGAAAACCCGCACCATCAAATATGAAGACGGAACCTCAGAAACCTTCGAACTCCGCCAAATATCCGACGAAGAGTTGCAACAGGTCCTGGCGGAACACAAAAAATGGCTGGATTCGAAAGGCAAGGAAGGCAAACTGGCGGACCTGAGTAAAACGGACTTGGACCGTCAATCATTTATTGGGGTAGATCTATCTCAAGCAAATTTTAGGAAAGCCTCACTATCAAATTGCGACCTAAAAAGAGCAATTCTAAAAAGGGCTGACCTGAGAAAGGCAAGTTGTTCTCATTCAAGTTTTAACTTTGCTGATTTAACTAATGCAAAACTTCAAAAAGCCTCCTTACGAGCTACCAAACTCAAGAAGGCGATACTTTTACGAGCCAATTTAAGAGGCGCCCAGTTGGTTGCCGCTAATTTGAAAGGCGCAAATTTGGCGCGTGCCAATCTCGAGGATGCCGATGTCGGCTTGATTGGATATAGCCGGAAAACCCGTTACCAGGGCATCCGGGTTTCCTCCTGCTACGGCAGCGCCATGTTCAAGGCATTCGCCCAGCACCAGGATTTTCTGGAAGAATTGCAGACAAGACATTGGAACAATGAACGGTTAAGAATCAAGCTCGGCAAAAAGGAATTTGACCTGAACCATTGGGGCAAAGCCCTGTACCATGTCTGGAACATCTTTGCTGACTGCGGCCGAACGCCCTGGCGGTGGATGGGGTGGTCGGCCGGGTTCATGGGAGTGTTTGGCCTTATTTTTCTCTTATTAGGTGAGAACGCTTTTGTCATAAGCAACCTGTCCCACGAGGGTCTGATCGAGCGTTTTGGGTGCCTTCTCTATTATAGCATCGTGACCTTCACCACCCTGGGCTTCGGGGACGTGACGCCCGCCAATGGGTGGGCGGCCCTTTTTGTGGGTATCGAGGTGATGATCGGCTACGTGATGTTGGGCGGCCTAATTTCCATTTTCGCAACCCTAATCACCCGCCGAAGTTGAACAATGACGAACAAGGAGGCATAGATGATTTCTTTAGTCCAGCTACTGCAACAAAGGGGGCTTGATTTCTCGAAAAAGATCAAAGTGGTCAGGCATCAAGACAAGCGTTGCGATATAAACGAATATTATCGTCTTGGACACATGGAGACGTATCAAAGATACCAATCCAAAAAAGTCTTCAACTGCGACTACATTGTCACTTTCATGGGCCTGCAAGGGTCGTTATCTCTACTGATCGGCGTATACCGGGTGGGTGAGTGTCTGCTTTCCAAAGGTCAGGCTTTACCCTCTGATTATCCTGATCAGGACGTGAAGGAGAGGGATGAGTTCTACTATGAATTGGATGAGGTATCAGGTTTTGAAGACTATAAGGGCCGGGTTGTCATCGAATGGGGCAATGCCGCCATATCGTGGCACCAATGGCTTGACGCCGAGAGGGACAAAGAGGTTTTAGAAATCCTGCCCCCCGGTTATGTGAGAAATTTTCCAGGATACCTCGACTTTATTCTTGATCACAGCGAATTGGCGGCCATTTGCGCCAATCCCCAGGCCAATCGCGTGTGGCACAGGATGCTTTCAGCCGTGGCCGGAGTGTATTTGATTGTGGACGCTGAAAGCGGTCTCCAATATGTGGGTTCCGCTTATGGGGAGAACGGAATACTGGGGAGATGGATGAATTACGCAAAAAAGGGGCACGGGGGGAACAAAAAACTGAAAGAGGCATTGAAAACGGGAGAGATGCACATCAAGAACCTGCGTTTCACGGTGCTGCGCACTTTACCAAAATCGCTAACCGCCCCGGAGGTCATAGCCTATGAGGTGCTTTACAAGAACAAACTTGGCTCCCGGGCTTTTGGGCTGAATACCAACTGATCCTCCTTGGAGTTGACATAACATCACTTGCCGGACCTGCTCTGGCTTCCCGATCCCGATTACGGGCTACAAGAGGCGGTTTGGCCCGATTCGGCTCCTGAAAAAAACAGCCTTTTCGGGGCTCTTGGCCGGGATTTGTTGATCGCACGTTTCCTTTAAAAATTGCGGATTTTTCGCGGCTCTGCTAAAGAGGGCTGGTATTCTGACACCATCCATTCCCCTGAGAAAGGTCCCATAATGAAAATGTTCTCCCAGAAAAATGGAATTCGCCCGTCATGGGTCTGCGTCGCAGGCTTTTTTGCCCCCCTCCTGGGGATACTTCTGCTTGCGGGTTGCACAGGCCCATCGGACACGGACCGGGCTTTGGAATACATGGCTCAGGGGAAATACGCTGAAGCAGAACCCTTGCTGCTTAAAGAGTTGGAAACCAAGGAAAAAGCCCTGGGCAACGACCTAGCGTTTTTGCATCAGGCCCAGGGCAAATATGACCAAGCCGTGCCTTTGTATTTGAGGGCTTTGGAAATCAGTGAAAAGACCTTGGGCAAAGTCCACCCCAACGTGGCCGCCATGTGCAACAACATAGCGGAGCTGTATCGGCTCCAGGGTAAATACGCCCAAGCAGAGACCCTGTATTTGAGGGCCTTGGAAATCAATGAAAATGCGTTAGGCAAGGACCATTCTTTGGTGGCCGCAACTAACAACAATTTGGCGGCAGTTTATCAGGCCCAGGGCAAATATAAACAAGCAGAGCCGCTATTTTTAAGGGCCTTGAATATCCAAGAAAAGGCCTTGGGCAAGGATCATCCTGATGTGGCCACAACGTGCAACAACATAGCGGGGCTGTATCGGGTCCAGGGCAAATACGAACAAGCAGAGCCCCTGTATTTGAGGGCTTTGGAAACCCGTGTAAAAGTCCTGGGCAAAGACCATCCTGATGTGGCGACAACGTACGACAACCTTGCTGTGCTGTATCAGGACCAGGGCAAATACGAACAAGCAGAGCCCCTGCATTTGAGGGCTTTGGAAATCAGAGAAAAAGTCCTGGGCAAGGACCATCCTTCCGTGGCCGCCACATGCAACAACATAGCGGCGCTATATCAGACCCAGGGCAAATACGAGCAAGCAGAACCCCTGTATTTAAGGGCTTTAGAAATCAAAGAAAAAGTCCTGGGCAAGGATCATCCTTCCGTGGCCGCCACGTGCAACAACCTGGCTTTGCTGTGTCAGGCCCAGGGCAAATACGAACAAGCAGAGCCCCTGACCCTGAGGGCTTTGGAAATCAGAGAAAAAGTCCTGGGCAAGGACCATCCTTCCGTGGCCACCACTTACAACGACTTGGCGAGGCTGTATCAGGACCAGGGCAAATACGCCCAGGCCGAATCGTTGTTTCAAAGATCCCTGAATATCTCCGAAAAAACCCTGGGGCCTAATCATCCGAACACACGTCAGATCAAGAAAAACTTAACTGAGATGAGAAAGAAAATGGAACGCTCCTGAGTATCCTCCAAAATTTGAAGGTGGGGATGTTTTGTGCAATAGAATCATTAAGGGTCAATTTGGAATCTTCTGTGCGCGAATGGGTGAAAAGGTAACCTTTTTGCCTTATAAGGTGGTTGACTGTCAATCAATAGAGATTTCTCAGAAAAGGAACTAATGATTATGTTCAACTCCAAAACAGCCCTTGTGCTTGGACTCCTTGTGGCTTTTGCAGGCTGCGCCATGACCGGTTTTATCAATACTGTGGATTTATCGTTGAACCCTGAATGCGGCGCCTCCGCCCGGTTATTTGAGGAATGGGATTTGATAGCAGGCAGGTGGGGTTTGCATAAGGACGAAATGGAAAGCATTCCCGGCAAAAAGGTCGGCTATTTCGGCCGCCCCTATCATTACTATTTCCTTGAAGTGCAGGAGACGGATGGAAAGGTTACTACCGCCAAGTTCGTCCACGAAGGCCGTTTGGCCTCTAGTTCAGAAGATTATATAGGCCCGGAAAAGGAGTTTCTGGAGTATGTTAAAAATAGTCTGGGCCCCGACATTCTGACCGTGGAACACTTCTTCACCCACGAACAAGAGACGGAATAGGACAATGGTGAAGCGGAAGACGAATAATAGAACCACCCCGTCCGAGATCCAATGACCGCGCACAACATATTTTCACTTGGTCTCAAATTGGACTAAAATCAGTCCCAAATCCCCCGCCGCGTTACAATTGCGTGGCGGTTGGTTTGGGACTGGTCAAAGAAGGCGGGATTAGACGGGATTTGGCGGGAATTGGTGGGAAAGGTTAGGTTTGGCGCGGGTTTTGGAGATCTATTGTGTGGCGGTTGGTTTGGGACTGGTCAAAGAAGGCGGGATTAGACGGGATTTGGCGGGAATTGGTGGGAAGGGTTAGGTTTGGCGAGGGTTTTGGCGATCCGGTTTCGGGATGGTCTGAAAAATTCGCGGTTTGGGACTGCCCTCCCAAAAACCTGGAAAACGCCCCAAAATTGCAGGCGGTTTAGTACCAGTTGAAACAGTTTGCCAATTGGCAACATCATATAGGGAAGGGAGCCAGGTGGAAACAACCGCCTGGCTCTTTTTGTTTAAAGGGGTTTTAAAAGGCTTTTAATCATCCGTGGCCCCATTAGGCCAAAGCCCCTCTACTTATGCAAATTAATCCATGCCGTTCCAAACCAATTGCCTTGCGTACCATACCACCTGGCCGATGACGCGGATCGGTATCCTGGAGCAGTTCCAGGAGCTGCTCCGCGATCCCCGCGTGACCCAGTTGGACGCCACGGCCCGCATTAACGAAATCCTGGACGCAGAAGGCCACCCGGAACGCCTGAGCAAATCCAGCGTCAACCGCTATGCCAAAAAGATGGAAGAGGTGGGCAGGCAAATTCGGCAAAGCAGGGAAGTCGCCAAGATGTGGATCGGCCAGTTAGGCGCGGAGCCTCAGGGGGAAGTGGGCAACCTGGTTAACGAAATTTTACGGAGCCTATCTTTTGACATTACCCCGTTACTCAAGGGTGGGGAGATCAACCAGGAAAACGCTCCGGCTGTTGTAGGAATGTTGAAAGACCTTGCCTTAACCAGCCACCGCCTTGAATTGGCCGCATCTGAAAACGTGAAGCGGGAAGATGAAATCCGCAAGCAGGAACGGGAACGGATGAAAGCGGTTGCCTTAAAGGCCGTGGATAAGGAAGGCGGCAAAGGCCCCATGACGGCGGACAGGCTCAGGGAAATCATCAAGGAGACCTATGGCGTCTAAGCCCTTTTTTCATAAATTCCAGAGCGACTGGATATCCAACCCAAGCCGGTTCAAGGCGGGCATGTTCGCCCGGCAAACAGGCAAAACCTTTGGCACCACCTTTGAGGTCGCCCAGGATTGCCAGCTTGCCGAACTGGAGGGGCGGAAGGCGCGGTGGGTGTATTGGTCACGCCCCAGGCTTCCGATGCTCCCCCCGAATTTTCCGAAGCCGACCAGGCCGATGAATTCCAACAGGAGCTGGACCGCATGGCGGATAAACACATCCGGGAGGCCGCGCCTTTGTTTGAGGCATGGGCCAACCAGATCGCCGGGTTTGTCCAGGGCGCCGGTTCCCTCCAGGCCGCCGTGGACGGCATGGACGCCCTCAAGGATTCCATGGACGTCAAGCCCATGGCCTCCAGGCTGGCGGATTCGCTCATGGAAGCCGACTCCCTGGGCGCCGATTCCATAGGCGGCCCGGACTTCGCCGAGGCCCTGTGGGGACCGGGAACACCCTTTGAAGAAGCCATGGACTATTTCCAGAGCAAAGCCTTCACCATCGCCCGGGTTTCCAGCACGGATTTGTTGGACATGGTCAAGGCCGAAATCCTCAAGGCCATGGAAGCCGGAACAACCCTGGCGGAATTCATGGCCATCATGCACGGGCTGTTTGAAAGCCGTGGGTACAAGGCCCTCAAACCCTGGCGGGTGGACACGAATCTTACGGCGTTGGTTTCCGGGCTCATAATCATTGTGGTGGCCTGGATTATGGATGAAGGGCGGAAGTTGCAGGAAGAACAGTCCCTGACAATCTAAACACGGGAGAGGGATAGTCCATGCCGATCATAGTCAACCTGGACGTCATGCTGGCCAAGCGCAAGATGGCGTCTAAAGACCTTGCCGAAGCCGTGGGCATCACGGCGCAGAATCTATCCATATTGAAGACAGGCCGAGCCAAGGCCATACGGTTTTCAACCCTGGATGGCATATGCAGACATCTGGACTGTCAGCCCGGGGATATTCTTGAGTTTGTACCGGAGGAGATGGAAAACAGTGATTAACCGATTGATTGCCCCGTACTCCTGTTTTTACAATGCTTTGGAAAAGGGACCTCACATGAATTTTGAACTGGTGGAAAAATAGGCAAGTTGGTTTGGACAACCCGCTGTTAAAATAGTAAAATCCGAGATGGGAACACCCCATCCCGGATTTTTAATTTTGCAACACAGAGCTATGTTTAGGGCAGGCCTTCGATCACCGGGGTAACGGAGTCTCCGTCGCTCCAATTGCCCATGTCAAAATTCATGTCCACCAAGCCATCCAGGGCCTGGTCCAGAGCTGCGTAAAAATAGCGGTAATCCAGGGAATCTTCCTCGCAATCCCCCCCGAACATGTCCATGAGCCACGAAGGCATCCATCCGTCATCCTGAGCGCAGGCCATGTGATCGGCAATGATGTCGGGATTGCCATGGTCGTCAGACCGGGCCGTGTACAGGCGGATGCTTTCGGCGTTGGGCAGGGCGTCCATCACACTTACCATCTGGGCGCTGGTGGCCAGGGTGTCGTCGTCTCCCCACAGGATGGTTACGGGGCTGGTGGTGGCTGGCCCCAGGTTTTCGTAATCCAGGGTGGTAATGAGGCCGTCCATGATACTCCGCACAAAAGAGGGCATGGCCTCGGTGTTATCCAGGCAGGGGCTCGCCAAAACCACCCGCTGTACCGCAGGTCCGTCAAAACCGGCCCAGCACAGGCCCATGAGCCCGCCCACAGAATGGCCGTACAGAGTCATGTCGTCAGTTTCAGCCACGTCCCCCAGTTGGGAGAGAGCCAGGTTGGTGGCGTCTATAGCCCGGGCCAGGAACTCGTTCTGATCGGCGTTGAGCATCATGTCCTGTATGATTCCTCCCAGGCCCCCTTTGTTGAACTGGGGAAAAATCACAATATAGCCCTGGCGGCACAGGTGCTCGATGTGTCCCATGTATATGTCCGGGGCTACCATGAGAAATCCGTGGAGAAAGACCACCACAGGGGCGGAATCGCCGTTTTTGAGCGTATCGGGCACATACCACCAGACCCTTTCCCCGTCGCCTGAATCTCCCATTTCATACTCGGTGTAGGAATCGGTGATGTAGGCCTGGGACGATCCATAACCGGTTTCGGGGATATCCGGGGGACTGGGGGCCATGGCCCACAGGGTTGCGGGAAGGATTAGGAGCAACATCATGGCAAGTGCGATAGTTCTTTTCATGGTACGCCTCCTTTGGGGTTAGGGTGAAAATATAATTGACCCAATGGTCAATCAAACACGATTTTTCATTGACTTTACAGTCAATAGCATAACTGAGGATAGATTCTTTAATTGCCTAACTCAACAGAATTAATTATTTGATTTACAGAATAAAATAGTACACAGAAAATTGAATATAGGAAATGAATCGTGCAAAAATTGCCCGGAAAGATTATAGATAGTAAATAGATAATAGGAAGCTACTACACAGGAATAATTCCTGTGTCAAGAAAAAAATTCTACGTTCGGATCACATTATAGCGGAAAAGAAATTCGCCGCCCCACACCCCCCCTTGCACTACCGGACAAAACCGCGCAGCCCCCCCATACAACCTCGCCGAACAAATATAACTCCCCCTTGACTCCCGCGGGCTTCCGTGGCATAGGTTTTTCTGAGTTATGTCAGGCGAAAGCCATCCCGGCTCAATGCAACGGGGTGGCTTTTTTTATGGATGCTCCGGGCTTTCACCTTAACAAGCTAAAATTACGGGGTATTTCCCACATGATGCGTTTGATTATGATCGACAATTACGACTCCTTCACCTTTAACCTGGTCCAGCTTTTCTATGAATTCGGCATCCAGGTGGAGGTCTACCGCCATGACGAGACCACCCTGCCCCATATTGAACAAAGGAATCCCGACGCCATCTGCATTTCTCCCGGCCCCAAAACCCCGACCCACGCAGGCATCAGCAAGGACGTGGTGCGCCATTTCGGCCCCCGGATTCCCATCCTGGGGGTATGCCTGGGCATGCAGGTGATCAACGAGGTCTTTGGGGGCCGCACCCCAAAGGCCCCGGTTTGTGTGCATGGCAAATGCTCCATGGTCAGCCATAAGGGCCTGGGTGTATTCAAAGGCCTGCCCTCCCCGTTCCGGGCGGCCCGGTATCATTCCCTGTGCGTGGACGTGGTTTCTCCCCTGTTGGAAATTACGGCAATTTCGGACGACGACGTGGTCATGGGCATCCGGCACAGGATATACCCCATCCATGGCGTACAGTTTCATATGGAATCCTTCATGACCGAATACGGATTGGAAATGGCCGCCAACTTCCTGGAGCTTGCCCATCCCAGGATGGAGCTTCCCCCGCCCGGGCCGGACCGTTATCCCCATACTCAGGGAGACGTCCATGTCTTTGCCTGATTTCACCTCCAGAAGCGTTGCCATCAAAACCCGGGAGGTTTCTCCAGGCACTGATGAAGATTTTCGCGCCCGGGCCAGGAAAATCGCCCAAACCGGCTACAGCGCCATCCTCCTGAGCGGAGGCAACCTGGATTGCGCACGCTATTCCATGGCCTGCTGGGCTCCGGTGTGCTGTTTACAATCCATGGGCGGGCAAATCACCTTGGAAAGCGCCCGGGGAAGCCAGAACTGGGAGGGCGATCCCCTGGAAGCCCTGGATGCCCTGCACCAAGCCTTCACGCCCACATATGGGCTGGACGGCCTGCCCTTTGCCGGAGGCCTTGTGGGCTATGCCGCCTACGAGTTGAAAAACACCATCGAAAACCTGCCCCAGACCGCCGTGGACGATTTGGGCCTGCCGGATCTCTTCTTTTTCGCACCGTCAAAAATCCTGATTCACGACCGCCAACAAAACACCCTCACTTTCCTGGAACTGGAAACCGGCCTGGAGCCCATAACGCCGGACCCTTCCCACGATATTTGTGACGGAAATCGTTTAAAGGTTGGGGATCTGTCCAGCAATTTCAGCCACCAGGAATATTTGAAAGCCGTGGAAAAAGTCATTGATTACATAACGGAAGGGGATATTTACCAGGCCAACCTGTCCCAGCGTTTTCAATTCCCCTTTGAAGGCAATCCATACGCCTTGTGGGAACGACTGTTTGCAAAAAATCCGGCCCCGTTTTACGCCTTTGTCCATGCCGGGGATCATCAGGTGATCTGCACCTCCATGGAGCGCTTTCTCTTTCGCCAGGGCGCCTGTCTGGAAACCCGGCCCATCAAGGGAACCCGGCCCCGAGGCAAAACCCCCGAGGAAGACGCACGCATGAAGGCGGAGTTGGTCTCCAGCGTTAAGGAGCATTCGGAATTATCCATGATCGTGGACCTTTTGCGCAACGACATTTCCCGGATTTGCGTGGGAAAAAGCGTGAAGGTAAAGGAACACCGCCGCCTGGAAGCCTACCAAAACGTGCACCACGCCGTGTCCGTGGTGACAGGGGAATTGCGTCCGGATATATCACCCGGGGAGATTCTCCGGGCCACCTTTCCCGGAGGCTCCATCACCGGCTGCCCCAAAATAAGGTCCATGGAAATCATCGACGAGCTTGAACCCCATGTCCGTCATGTGTATACTGGGTCCATCGGCTACGTGGGGTGGCACGCCAACATGGACTTGAACATCGCCATCCGCACGGCTATCCGAAAAAAGGATATGGCCTGGTTTTCCGTGGGGGGCGGCATTGTGTTTGACTCCAACCCCGCAGACGAATTCGAGGAAACCCTCCACAAGGCCCGCACCTTGCTGGAGACCTTGCAATCCCTTTGATCCGGATCTTCTTTCCATGAATGCACCTAATCAGACCCGGGAACGGGTTATCTGGCTGAACGGCGAATTTTTTCCGGAGTCCCGGGCTCGCATATCCCCCCTGGACAGGGGGCTTTTGTTCGGAGACGGACTGTTTGAGACCATCCTGGCCCGGGAGGGCAAGCCCTTATATCTGGACTGCCATCTGAAACGACTGCACGAATCGGCCCGCTATTTAAAAATTCCCTGGGACAGAGGCCTGGATTGGAAAAACATTCTGGAAAGGCTCCTGCACGAAAACCGCCTGGAGACCGGCTTGGCCCGGGGGAAAATCTTGCTCACACGAGGATGCGCCCCGGGCCTGGGCCTGCCCCACGCGGACACCCCAACCCGGATGGTTTTGGCGGAGAACTACCTGCCCCCTTCCCAAGGGGCCTATGCCCATGGGTGGGATCTTTTCATCCCGCCCCGAACTTTCGCCCCTCCCCTGGCTGCCCACAAGAGCCTGAATTATTTGTATTACATGTTTACCAAGCAGCAAGCCATCGACAACGGCGCCCACGAGGCCCTGATTATAGACAAGGACGGCATGGTGGCGGAAACCTGTGCCGGAACCCTCCTGGCCTTTGACTCCGACGGTTGGTTCACCCCGGCCAGCGAATGGCAGTTGCCCGGCACAGCCTTCCAACAGGTGGAAAGGCTTTTGAGGATTGAAG
The DNA here is from genome assembly GCA_016342355.1 of Desulfatibacillum sp. Lineage (GTDB taxonomy): Bacteria > Desulfobacterota > Desulfobacteria > Desulfobacterales > Desulfatibacillaceae > Desulfatibacillum. The sequence goes on along the minus strand of JAEINP010000060.1, from coordinate 14,690 downwards.
GCTATATAGTGAGGCGGCGTCCGGTTACCGTGCAAAGTTTAAAATCAGCCCGTTGGGTCTGGGCCGCCAATTCATTAATGGGTATCATGCCTGTCCGTTCCATCGACGGCGAACCCATTGCCTCCCTCAATAACAATTTGGCCGCGTCCCTCCGCAACCGGCTTCTTCTGGGTTGAATGATACGGAAAACCTAACCATTTCTCCGGTCTAAAATCCGTTTGTCAGACTCTGCAATTCCAGCCCAAGTCGCTTGACCAAAAATAGCCGCGGTGGTAATTCCCTGGTGCAAGAGGAGAGCGAACCATGACCATTCGCGTGTATGAAGAAAATGACTGGCCCCGGGTGTGGCCCATCTTAAAGGAAGTCTTCCGCCAGGGCGAGACCTACGCCTATTCCCCGGACATCACCGAGAAGGAAGCGCACCATGCCTGGATCGAATACCCGGCCCAAACTTTTGTGGTCACGGACGACCAGGGAACCATCCTGGGAACCTATTACATCAAGCCTAACCAGCCGGGCCTGGGAGTCCATGTGTGCAATTGCGGGTACATTGTCTCCCCCCTGGCCCGGAGCAAGGGCCTGGCCACGGCAATGTGCCTCCACTCCCAGGACCAGGCCCGGGACATGGGGTTCAGGGCCATGCAATACAATCTGGTGGTGTCCACCAATGTGGGCGCGATCCGTTTGTGGAAAAAACTGGGGTTCCAGGTGATCGGCGTCCTGCCCCAGGCTTTCAATCATAAAAAACTGGGCTACGTGGACGCCCTGGTTTTGTATAAATTATTGACATAAAAACAGGATGCCCGCCAGCAATGCACTGCCAGGGCGCAGTGTTTCCTGCTTGCGGCATGTTTTAATACGAAGCACTCAGCCGGGGAGGCCAAATGGCCTGCCCCAAAACTCAGGGAGCAAATACCCATGAAAAAATTTGCGCTGCTTATTGCCGTACTTATTGTTTTTCCGTTTGCCGGATGTTCCCCCAGCTTCAATCTGTTCAAGGATTCTTCCGATCCCCTTAAGGAGCATATACTTTCCGGAAAAGGCGCCGACAAAGTCCTCATGGTTACGGTTGCCGGGGTCATTTCCGACACCCCCTCCAATGATCTGCTGTCGTCCAGGCCCAGCCTGGTCCAGGAGGTGGTATCCCAGCTTCGCATGGCCGAAGAAGACGACACCGTAAAGGCCGTGGTGATCAAGGTGGACTCCCCCGGAGGCACGGCCACGGCCAGCGATATTCTTTTTCACGAAATCAACGAGTTCAAGGAAAAGACCGGCAAAAAAATCCTGTGCGTGTTCATGAACGTGGCCGCCTCGGGAGGCTATTACATGTCCCTGCCCGCGGATCGCATCGTGGCCCATCCCACCTCCATCACCGGGTCCGTGGGGGTCATCATGGTCCAGCCCGCGCTCAAGGATGTCATGGAAAAAATCGGCATCGGCATGCGGGTGAACAAATCTGGCAGGAACAAGGACATAGGCTCTCCGTTCCGGGACCCCACGGAAGAGGAAGTGACCATCCTGAGCAGCGTGATATCCGACTTGGCCGACCAATTCGTGCAGCATGTCCAGGATCACCGCAAGCTCACCCCGGAAGCCCTGGAGGAAGTGCGGACCGCCCGCATCTTTGTGGCCTCCCGGGCCCTGGAACTGGGCCTTATCGATGAAATAGCCTATCTTCCCCAAGCCATTGAAAAAGCCAAGGAAATGGCCGGGATCGACAAGGACTCCAAAGTGGTGGTGTACCGCCGTTCCAAAATCGCCAATGACACCGTGTACAATATCGCAGAAGCCCGGAGCAACGCCAAGGGCGCCCTGGTTAACGTCAACCTGCCCATGGGTTATTCCAACCTGCCCGTGGGTTTTTATTATCTGTGGGCCCCGGGCATGCAGCAATAGGAAACAAAATGAAATACAAGGCAGTAATTTTCGACCTGGATGGAACCCTGGTGAATACCCTGGACGACCTGACGGACTCCGCCAACCGGGCCCTGGCGGCCCATGGGTTTCCCGTATACACGGTGGAAGAATATAAATACTTTATCGGAAGCGGCGCCGAAACCCTGGCTCAACGCATTCTCCCCGAAGGACACCGGGACGACGCCACTGTGGCGCGTATCCTGGACGCTTTTAAGGAAGATTACAGCCAAAACTGGAAGGTGAAATCCAGAGTTTACGAAGGTATTCCCCAACTCCTGGAAGCCGTGGACAGCATGGGCCTCAAACGGGCCGTCCTGTCCAACAAGCTGCATGAATACACCCTTCTGTGCGTGGAGGAGTTCTTCGCCCCACAAACCTTTGAAATGGTCCTGGGAATGCGGCCCGAAGTGCCTCATAAACCCGATCCTGCAGGCGCCTTTGAAATAGCGGATTTTCTTTCCCTGAACCCGGAAGAATGCGTATTTCTGGGGGATAGCGCCACGGACATCCATACGGCCCTGGCCGCCAACATGCTGCCCGTAGGGGCTCTGTGGGGTTTCCGCACCGAAGATGAACTCACCCGGGCCGGAGCCCAGGTGGAAATCAGCCATCCCATGGAACTGATGGATTATCTGGCAAAAATATAGTCACGGGCCAGGAAAAAATAACATGGCCCGGACGGCGCCCCATGGAATTGCGCAGTTTCTCCTGGAGTCGTTCCGCCTGTGTGGAAAACAAATTCCCCGCATGTGCCTATGGGGCTGCGAAATGAATACCAATCCAAGGCCCGTGGAAGAGGGGCGAAACCTGCCTTGCAGTGGACAAACTCCCCGATGACCGGTATGAGATGTACAAGGGATGACCCTGGGCGACGCCTTTATGTATATTGGGCGGGACCATGGATTTTTTAGGGGCGATTCCCTTGCATTGGTGTTTTTGTTTCAGGAATACTCGGACCAAGGAGGCATTGAATGACTCAGGTAGCTGATGTTTTTAAAAAAAATTATGAGGAGTATATAGAGCGTATCAAGGAAATCGATCTTGCTTCCGTAAGTGAAAGGCTGGGGCTGAAAAAAGATGGAGACAAATATCTGCTTCGGTTTTTTGACCGCAACTACATTGTTTCGGGCAAAGGCATTACGGACGAGTCGGGAAACGATCCGGATTACGCAGCCTGCGTGATTCTCGCCAAGTACCTGATATTATGCCCGGATAACGCGCCCCATTTTAATGACTGGGCGGCTTTCAAGGATTTTAAAAAAACCTCGCATTTCACCAATGTGAACTATTTCGCCAGCGACACGGAAAGAGCCCTTGCCGTGAACTTTACAGGGAAACTGGATGACCTGGCCCGGGCCTGCGACGCATTGGGAGGAAAACCAAGCGATGTGGAGTTTTCGTATGATCTGGCCAGGCAGTTCCAGGCGCTCCCAAAAATGTCCTTGCTGCTACTTTTCAACGATCAGGAAGGGCGTTTTCCCGCTTTCGGCACCGTGCTTTTCCAAAAGCATGGGGAGTATTACCTGGACCCTGAAAGCCTTGCCGTGACCAGCGCCTATTTGGTCCGGCGCTTGAAAACCCTGGCCTTTGATCCATCGGCATAGAATTTTTCCTGTCCTTTTTTGGGTGATTGCACAATCAAGCCACGAAGGCTTTCCAACCGCCCCTCTTTTTTACCGAGACAACCCATTCCAATCAAAAAACAAGGCCACGAAGGCCTTTTAAGTGGACAGCGCAGGGAGGACGGCCAGGACATGCATCCACTCTGGCGCGACCAGGCGTCCATGGACGCCATGCGCCCTGGTTTCTTTTTCAGGCATATAAAAAACAGACCCCGGAGAGGCCGGTTTTGGGTTACCCGCTGCAAGGGAATGAATCTCACCTATTCTGGAAATAATCATGTCTATCAATAGTTTGTAGCAGATAGAGTAAGATTATGTTATGATAAACCATAGGTCTGGATATCTCTTTTTTTTGCGTTGTGATGAACACAATATGTCATAAAATGGAGCTTCAGACCCTTTTTTTTGAGTCCTTTGCCGAACAGTAGTGAATCGAAGCAGAATCTCGAAATTGGGGGATAAAGTGATGACCATGGAAATGTAACATGCTCCATCAATAAAAACCCGAATCCTGTGGCCGCGATTATCCGGTTGATAAAAAAGGAGGCAGGCAAGTGATCAGGGGAGAGAGAGCATGACTCAATTACGGGCATATGACGAGAGCATAATCAACACCGTGCGTGAACCCTTAATCGTCCTGGATCAGGATCTCAGGGTGGTCATCGTCAGCCGTTCTTTCTATGAATTCTTCAAGGTAAAACCTGAAGAGACCGTGGGCCAGCATATTTATAACCTGGGCAATAAACAGTGGGATATCCCCAAGCTGCGGGAACTGCTGGAAACCATCCTTCCCGAAAAGACGGCCTTTGACAACTATGAGGTTGAGCACGATTTCGCCACCATCGGCAGGCGTATCATGCTGTTGAACGCCCGGCAGATTGAACAAGGGATGGGCAAAAAAAGGATCATCCTGCTGGCCATCGAGGACATCACAGAGCGCAAGAAGATAGAAGCCGGCCTGGAAAAAACGCGAAATGAACTCGCGATTATTAAAAAATCGGCGGATGAAGCGCATGAATTTGCGGACAGCGTCATCAATACCGTACGCGAACCCTTGATTTCTCTGGATCAGGATCTGAGGGTGGTCACCGTCAGCCGTTCTTTCTATGAATTCTTCAAGGTAAAACCCGAAGAGACCGTGGGCCAGCATATTTATGACCTGGGCAATAAACAGTGGGATATCCCCAAGCTGCGGGAACTGTTGGAAACCATCCTTCCCGAAAAAACGGCCTTTGACAACTATGAGGTTGAACACGATTTCGCCACCATCGGCAGACGTATCATGCTGTTGAACGCCCGCCAGATTGAACAGGGGATGGGCAAGAAGCGGATCATCCTGTTGGCCATCGAGGATATCACCGAACGCAAGGAGATGGAAGCCCACCTGGAAAAGACCCGCAGAGAACTGGCCCGCAACAGACTTAAAGAAGAGGAAAAGTTTATAGAAAATGCGCTCAATACACTGCAAGATGTATTCTTTGTTCTTGATTTGGACGGTAGATTCATCAGGTGGAATAAGACAATGAGTTCTGTCACCGGCTACACCGACAGGGAAATTTCCTGGAAGAAAATCACTGATTTCTTTCGGGAGGATGAAAAAAAGAGAGTATTCGAGGCTATTTTGAAGGTGATTGAAGGAGGAAGCGCCAGTGTTGATGCAATAGTAGTTACCAAAGACGGGAGGCAAATCGCCTATGCATTCAGCGTATCGATTTTGAATGATGTTCAAAATAAAACAGTCGGTATAACTGGCGTCGGCAGAGATGTCACCGAGCGCAATAAGGCGGAAGCTGCCATTCGAAAGAGCGAGGAACGTTTCAGACAGATCGCTGAAAGCACCAAAGAATGGATATGGGAAGTCAATAATGAGGGTTTCTATACCTATTCAGGTAATGTTGTGGAAGAGATGCTGGGTTACAAGCCTGAAGAGATTGTCGGGAAAATGCGTTTTTTTGATTTCTTTCCCGCCGATCTTCGAGAACAAATGAAGCAAGATGCTTTGAAGTCTTTTGCCCAAAAAAAGATATTTAAAAAGCACATCAATGCAAACGTGCATAGGGATGGCAGCATAGTTATTTTGGAAAAAGATGGTGCGCCGATTTTGAGCGACACGGGTGACCTCATTGGATATCGAGGCATAGATGTTGACATTACGATAAAACAACATCTTGAATCCCAACTCCGGCACGCCCAGAAAATGGAGGCGATCGGCACGCTGGCAGGGGGGATTGCCCACGATTTCAATAATATTCTCAACGTGATCATGGGCTATGGCGCTATGGTTGCGGACACGCTGGAAGCGGGCAGTCCTGCAAGGGAAAATATGAATGAAGTGCTCATTGCCGCCGACAGGGCTGCGGATCTTACTCGTAGGCTGCTTGTCTTCAGTAGAAAAGATATTGTTAAAATTATGCCTGTTGACATCAATAAAATTATCCTTGGTTTGAAGAAAATGCTCGCCCGGATTATCGGAGAGAGCATTGAGTTTAATATTGAGCCTGCGGACATGCCCTTGCCAGTGCTCGCCGATGCCGGACAGATAGAACAGATTCTGATGAACCTTGCTGTAAATTCCAAGGATGCAATGCGGGAGGGCGGTCGGTTGACCATCAGCGCGGGCCTTGTAGAAGTGGACGATAACTATCTTGCAGAATTGGAAGAGAAAAGGCCCGGACAGTACGCACTCATTACGGTTGCAGATACAGGTCATGGAATGGATAAGGAGACACAGAAGAAAATCTTCGAGCCTTTTTTCACTACAAAAGGGGTGGGAGAAGGAACAGGGCTTGGCCTTGCAATTTCATACGGAATAGTTAAACAGCATAACGGATACACAAATGTTTACAGCGAACCGGAACAAGGCACGGTATTCAAGATATACCTGCCGCTCAGCAAAGATACTGCAAGCCTGGAAAAGGATAAGGAGGCGGCTGCCCCTGTCAAACACGGAAACGAGACTGTCCTTGTGGCGGAGGACGACGCTTCCATGAGGAAATTGATGACGATAGTGCTGGAGTCTTTCGGCTACAATGTGATCGCTGCGGTGGACGGCGAAGACGCGATCGAAAAATTCATGAAAAACAAGGAACGGATCAATATCGCCATACTTGACATGATCATGCCGAAGAAAACCGGCAAGGAAGTCGGTGAGGCGATCCAAAAAGAGAACGCCGAAATAAAAATACTCTTTGCAAGTGGATATACCATGGATATTATCAAAGACAAAGAATTGGCAAAGACCGGTTCTGACTTTATCCACAAACCGTTCAGGCCGAAAGACCTGTTGATAAAGGTGAGGGAGATTCTGGACAGATGAACAAGGGTGAACGCGCCAAAATCAAGCAGTTGGAGCACGAACTGTTGGTCATTTCCTCCCGCCAGGAAGCCATACTGGCTACCCTTTCGGACGTGATCATCATAGAGGTGGACACCCACAATATCTTTACTTGGGCGAATCAGGCCGGCTTTGCCTTCTTCGGCGACGACGTGATCGGCAAGGAAGCCGCCTTCTACTTTGCGGGAGAACAGACCGCCAGCCAAGTGGTTCCGTCGCCGCTTGATGAACACCACGACCTTATCTGCTTCCAAAATTGGCAGCGGCGCAAGGATGGAGAAAAGCGCTTACTCGCCTGGCAAGGTCTGGTGCTCAAGGATGAAAGCGGAAACGTTGCCGGCGCCCTGTCTTCGGCGCACGACATTACCGAGCAGAAGCGAGAGAATGAGAGACTTCAACAGATTGAAGAACGCTGGTTAGCTATCACCGAATCGACTCAGGATGCTATTCTGATGATGGACCCGGAAGGTCGAGTGTCCTTTTGGAACCGCGCTGCGGAACGCATGTTCGGGTACACAAGTGTCGAAGCACTCGGTGAAAACCTGCATGACTTGATTGCGCCCGCGCGCTTCCACCAAGCGTACCGCACCGGCTTCCAGGAATTTCAGCAGACAGGTCAGGGATCCGCCGTGGGGAGTATACTCGACCTTAAGGCCATCCGAAAAGACCGTAAGGAAATTTCGGTCCAGTTATCGCTATCCGCCGTAAAAATGAATGATGGCTGGCATGCGTTGGGCCTCATCCGCGACATTAGCGACCGCAAACGCGTAGAAGAAGAGATCGAGCAATATGGCGTAGAACTTGCGAAAAGAAACAAAGAACTTCAAGACGCGCTGACGGATATCAGACAATTGACCGGCATGCTGCCCATATGTGCGGCCTGTAAAAAAATCAAGGATAATAAAGGGTATTGGCAAGGTGTCGAGTCGTATATTACCAAGCATTCCAAAGCTGTGTTCAGTCATGGCCTTTGCCCGGAATGCGAGAAAAAAATATATGAGGATCTGGAGATACTAAAAAACGAAAATGCCTGAAAATCATATTCAGGAGAAAGGGTCAAGGGAATCACAAATGGCGGATGAAAAAATATTACTGGTGGACGATGAGGATAGCAACCTCATGCTGCTCACTAAGTGCCTCATTCCCTTGGGCTATGACATTGAACTTGCCACAAACGGAGAAGAGGCGGTCCGGAAGGTCAGGGACAGTCGGCCAGACTTGGTCATACTTGATGTCATGATGCCGGTCATGGATGGCTACCAGGCATGCAAAATAATCAAAGAAGACCCGGAGACCAATAATATACCAATAATTATGGTGACGGCGCTTCACCAAAGGGAAACAAGATTAAAAGGGCTCTCGGTTTCCGCAAACGATTTTCTTTCCAAACCCATCGATCTGACCGAATTAACCATCCGTGTCAAAAACCTTCTTAAAATCAAGGCCTACGAAGACTTTATGCTCAGGCATAATGAGATACTTGAACAGCAGGTGCGTGAAAAAACCCGGGACCTTAAAAATATGAGCAACGAGATGGTGCAGAAACTGACGGCTGCGGCTGAATTTCGAGATACGGACACAGGCGCTCATATAGCAAGGATAGGATTTTATGCCAACAAGATGGCAGCCGCGCTGGATATGCCCATAGACTTTATTGAGAACATAACCTTTACGAGCCAGTTGCATGACATCGGCAAAATCGGAATTCCGGACAGCATCCTCTTAAAGCAGGGGCCTCTTACCCGGGATGAATTCGAGATCATGAAAACCCATGCCGACATGGGCGGAAAAATTCTCTCGGAATCGACCCATCCTGCGATTCAAATGGCTACCACAATAGCCTTTACGCACCATGAACGGTGGGACGGCGGCGGGTATCCAAGGGGCCTTAAAAGGGAAGAAACACCCATCGAGGGAAGGATTGTCATGCTCGTGGACCAATATGACGCTCTCAGGAGTCAAAGGCCATATAAACCGGCCTTTGATCATCCAAAGACGTTCAAGATTATCACCGAGGGTGACGGTAGGACCATGCCAGAGCACTTTGATCCGGCGGTCCTCAATACCTTTAAGGAAATCGCACCCGCATTTGAAGAAATCTTCGACCAGTACCAATAATAGGTGTCGATATACAAAAATGGGTTCTGTTCTTTTCGAGTTATATGCGACGAGCCATCATGGCCTGTTAGGCGCGTATCAAAAAAAACTAACGATAGAAGGCCATCCGATGCCGGGTCATATTCACTTGTGCATCTCAATGCCCTAAAATCGCTAAGGGTAGCCATATTCCACCCTCCCCCCTCCAAGTATCAGAATAGCCTAGTACAATGTCTAAAATTATCCGGATCAACTTATTAAGCCCTTGTGCCGACAGGCCCAACAATGCTACTGTACATTCAACTCAAGTACTTATTTTAGTCTGAAAGAATGGAACCCCAGGACCATGAGTCGTGATCTAACAATTTTGGTTGCGGACGATGACCGTACCACAACCACAATTTTAAAAAATACATTGGGAAAGCAATCCCTTACCCCTGTCATAGCCCATGATGGCATCCAGGCGCTTAAGATATTGGATGAACAAACGGTGGACTTGGTGATTGCGGATTACCAAATGCCGGGCCTGGACGGCTTTGAATTACTCCAGGCCATGAAAGACCGGGGGTTGGATATTCCTTTCGTAATGGTAACCGCCCACGGCAGCGTGGACATGACCATGAAAGCCATGCGCCTGGGCGCCATCGAGTATCTGGTCAAGCCGGTGGACCCCCTGGACATTGTGTTGCTGGTGGAAAAAATCCTGAATATAAACAGGATGAAAAACCGCCTCACCCGTTTACAAAAAGAGGTGGAAAAAAAATACCACTTCAATAATATTGTCGGCCAAAGCCCCTTGATGCAAGCCTTATTCGAAAGCATCCACAAGGCTTCCCAGTCCACAGCCAACGTGCTTGTTACCGGAGAAAGCGGCACAGGCAAGGAACTGGCCGCCAAGGCGGTCCATTATAACGGGCCGTTGAAGGAAGGCCCTTTTGTGGCGGTCAACTGTTCGGCCTTTTCTTCCGGCACCCTGGAAAGCGAGCTGTTCGGCCATGTAAAGGGCGCTTTTACGGACGCCCACAGGGACCACATGGGCCGATTTGAACTGGCCGACAAAGGCACCCTGTTCCTGGACGAAGTGGGGGATATTCCCCCGGACATCCAGGTCAAGCTGTTGCGGGTTCTCCAGGATAAAACCTTCGAACGGGTGGGCGCCCAGGAACCCATTCATTCGGACTTCCGCTTGGTGGCCGCCACCAACCAGGATCTAAAGGATTTGGTCCGCAAAGGCAAATTCCGGGAGGATTTGTTTTATCGGTTGAACGTGATCGCCGTAACCACTCCGGCCTTGCGGGAGCATCCCCAAGACATTCCCCTTCTTATCGCCCATTTTTTAAAACGCTACGGCCAGATCGGTTCCAGGCATATCAAAACCCTTTCCATGAACGCCATGAAAACCATGCAGGAATACCGCTGGCCCGGCAATGTCCGGCAGCTTGAAAACGCCATGGAAAGCGCCGCAGCCATGTGCGAAGGGAGCATGATCCGGACTTCGGATCTTCCCCTGGAACTCACGTCTCCCTACTCCGAGACGGCTTTAGGGAACGACACCTACTCGGGCACCCTTCCCGAAGTGGTGGAACGAGTTGAGAAGCATATGATCCTGAAGGCCTTGGAGCAAAACCAGTGGGTCAAGGCCCATGCCGCTCGCACCCTTGGTGTGAGTGAGCGGGTGGTTTCGTACAAAATGGCCAATTATGGCCTTTCCCCAGACAAAGCCAAGCCCACAAAATTGTAGGCCACCTACATTTTTGTAGGCTGCATTCCCATTCGCAGGCCATTCCCATTTTTTCACCTTCAATAAAATACCATTTCATATTAGCCACTTAAAACAATAATTAAAAATGTTTTTAACTTGGCACTGATTTTGCCATGTAACTTAAGCACACTGCAAAGGGACCCAGTGGTTCCGCACTGCAGGAACCATGCACCAAGCAGGGTTTCAAGGTATTTACTGGGTCCAACATTTTTAAGAGGTTTGTCCTGATGAAGGCATTTGCTTGTGAAAAAGTTGTATGCCCGGATGGGATATGGATTGTTTCCGAGGGCAGATATCGCGACCTGGACCTTCGCCTGATCCTGGAAGGGGCCGAGGCGGTCACTGTCAAGGAATACAGGATATCCGACCTGGCTTATTATATGCTGGCGCCCAAACCCATTGAGGTTAAAAAACGCCTTGTTGGGTGTGAACTTCATGAAGTCGACCCCCTATCCAACCGAATCAAGGCAAGGATCAAAAAAGTCCTTCCCCGGTTCATGCACAGGATGTTCCAGGAAAATCCGGTCGAACCGCTTATCCTTATAAGTGCCCGGGACAACGGGACGCCCCTCCTGGAAAGCCGGGAGCTTGAGCGCCACCTGGAAAGAATTGAAAGCCAGTTAAGGCCCTACAATTCCGTCATCAAACAATTGGGCAAACTGGATCTTGCACAGGTCAAAGACATTGTGGGCATCTGCGAGGATTTTGGAAAAAACCGCTCCCAGTTGCTTATCAAAGGAACCATGGAAGACAAGGCGGCCTACATAGTGGATGGGATTACCCAGGACGTAGGCGTTACCCTGGACAGGTCCTATGTGGCCCATGGTTTGTTTGAAATGGGCGCCTTTGATTTCACAGCCTATGACAACCAAAAATCATTCCGTCTGGTCACTTTCATGCATCATGGCCAATCCAAAGCCCTGGTCCTGGACGATGAAAACCGGGTCAAATTCGAGGTCAAGGACCTTGCCATGATCCAGTATATTCAGCTTTTAGAAAACTGCCTGCGGATCAATCCTAAAATGAAGGAGGCCATGGACCAATGCCTGGATGGGTCGGCCATGGCAGCTAAAATTCTGTTTAATCAACAAATGGAAATCGGGTATTCGGCCTCCCGCATACCTGAAATATACCGCCAGGCATTCGAAACATTCGCCATCGGGGTCAGCGAAATGGACGCGGTAATGCTTTCGTTGAACACCAAACAATTTGGCATCGCCTTTTCCTACATACCCAAATCCGGAGATGCCCAAGACAAGGTGTTCACCACCATTTCTGTGATGCACGACTTCAGGGCGCTGGACAACATCAAGGCGGACATGCCGGAATTGTATTCGGAAATCAGCAAAAAAACCTCGGTTTCCGACGCGGGGACATATTATCTTTTAGACGCCATCCGAGGGGTTCAATAACTGATGGCAAACGATGCGACCACGGGGAATATTATCGGGAGACTATACAATGCGTAGTGATTACAAGCCCGAAGATTACGTCCGGATAGAGCAGTTGCTCCAGTATCCTGAGACCCTCCAGGAAAGGCTGTCCTGCATCGAGGACACCTCGGACGTTGCTATTCCCAAAGATCCCATTGAAAAGGTCATCTTCCAGGATCGGGCTAAAGCGTCCATCCGCAAAATCGCCCAAAACCGCGGCCACATCCTCATGGTGGGCCGTCCAGGCACAGGCAAGTCTTTGCTGGCCAATATGTTCCAGGAAGTGCTGGACCGCTCTTTGGGAGAATATCTCCGGCCCAAGAACGCCATTGCCGCCTACCCGGGCAAAGATAAAAATCACGTGCGTTTTGCCTATGAAAACCCGGAAAAGCTGGAACAGCGCGTGGTGAACGTGCTCCGTTCCATTGAAGATGCGGGCGCCAGCATGGACGAATTTTCCCTGGCCGAAGAAATCAAATCCGTGAGAAAAATTCGTAACGGCCTGCTGGCGGCCACCCTGGCCAGTGTGGTGGGAGGAATCTTTTATCCTCCGGCCTTTATTGCCACAGGCCTGACTGGCATGGGCGCCATATTCATGATCATGCAGGAAAACAACCACCGGGCACAGGAAAAAATCCAGCGGGAGAACAGCGATTCCCGCAGGGGGGCTGTAAAGCATCTTCAGGACCAGGTACCGGAAATTTTATACGACCCCCGGCGGGATAAAGACCTCATGGCCCGGATTTCCGAGCCAAACGCCAGGAACATGAAGGGCGGGTTCCGCCACGACCCCTACCAGTCCAGCAATCTCCAGACTCCCGCCCATAAAAGAGCCTATTTGGGCGCGCACGCCAAGGCCCCCATCATCTATATTGACGAGCTCAAAACCATGGTGAAGGTGGGGTACATGTCCGATCTCCTGGAGATCATGCAAAACAAGGAATATGTGCTGGAAGGGGGACGGGACACAGGCAGCGGCGCTGCGGACCGTTCGGAAACCCCCCTGCATGCGGAAAACATCATCATAGCCTGCTGCAACCACGACACCCTGCAATATTTACAGGACGAAGGGGACGGCGCCTTTTTAAGCCGCGTCGAGGACAAGGGCGAAATCGTCCAGATGGAAAGCGCTGTCCTGGAAACCCGCGTCACCACTCTCCAGGTGGCCCAATATGTAAAGCAGGAAGTGCAAAACCTGGGCGAAGCCTTTTTGGGCGCCTGGAAAGACGTCATTGAATGCGAAGGCTACGAAGGAGTTCGCCGGAGAAGCGGCGTTATCTTCGGGCGGGCGTTACCCATGGATTACAAGCTCAAGGAACGGGATTTTTCCCGGGACGCCCTCATGGAAATTGTGAAGGAACTCCGGTGCTGCGCGTCCGAAGGCAAACTGACCGCCCTGCTTCGGCCCTTTAACGGAATCATAAAAACCGCAGAGCTGGAAGCCATCCTGGAAAACTCGCCCCTGGTGGAGGCCCGGCATGTGCGTTACGCCATGCACGAACACCTGAGCCTGGAAGGCGCCATCGCCAAGGAAGTGATGGAGCACAAAAAAGCCCTGAAAAATTACATCAGCGCCATCACAGATTCCATCGGATACGTGGTGGGCCTGGCAGTGATTTCCTCCCGGTCCAGCGGCAGGATGTTCGGCCATCCCCTCCCCATCCATTGCCAGATCAATGCGGGCGGAGCAGACATGGTTGTGGCGCCGGGGAAGATGGGAGAAATCGCCAAGGCCGCCTCTCAAAATGTCCGGGCGTCCATTAAAAAAGTTCTCAAAAAAATCGGAGCCCCCTATGTGGGCTACGAAATGCATGTGGAATACATTCAGGTCCATGGCGGCGTGGAGGGCGACAGCGCTTCCGTAGCCATGGACATTGCTTTGATATCGGATTTCATCAAACAACCGGTAAACCAGAAGTACGGGGTTACCGGATCGCTCACGGGAGATATCATCCTTGCCGTGGGCGGGGTCACGGAAAAGGTTCGTTCCATCATGGACACAGATCTTGGAATGGAAGGAGCCTGCGTACCCTGGCAGAATATGCAGGATTTGGAACCCCTTTTGGTTAATGCCTCATGCCGCTACATCCAACTGGATGAAATTCCCGGTGTGCGCATTTACCGTTCGGAAGGGGAAAAAGATCCGTTCGACGTGTATTTCTGCAAAACCAAATACAATGCCTACAAGATCCTCATGGGCCTGGATAAGGGCCAAGTTGAGGAGCGAATGACCCAAAGAAGCCGCAAAGACCTCCTTTTCATCCAACAGATGAAAAATCCCTCTCTTGACGACTCGCAAAAAGCCCACGCCGCATAACTTTGGGGTGCTGGCACGGCTTAAGGAGCCCCTTCGGGGGCTCCCCTCATCCCCTCTTTCCAATAAGTCCTCTGCTTGACTGTTATTCCCACTGTTGACAATCGCCTTTCTAAAGTGCATGCTACACAAAATATTTATGGTTCATCTCCCAAAGAGTGGGAGTTGTTAAGCCGCCAGTAAAAAATGGACATCGTCTTCTTCATTCTGT
>JAEINP010000059.1 GCA_016342355.1 Desulfatibacillum sp. | reverse complement strand
GAAACCGGTGGATTCTTCAAATGATCCGCCAAATAAACTCCATCCGCCCTTTGCAAAAACCTAACCGGAAATTACTGTGACAGTTTAGATAACTTGTTTTTTTTTGCTGCATAACAGAAACCATGAGGAACTATGTCCGGCATAACCCATGCAAGCGATCCTTCTGAGACTGTCCGGGGTGTTTCGGCAATAGGCCGGTTTTGCGCAGGCGCCATTGAAGCCTGCCTGATAGTAATGGCCGTGGCCGTCCCCCTGCATTTCAATGTCCTTTCCCAGCATATTTTTGAAAACCATAAATACGCCATGTTTCGGGCCGGGGCCTTTGTACTGGCTGGCCTGTGGGTTGTGTATATGGTGGACAGGGGCAAAACCCGTGATTTCCGTCTTTTTCCCAAACGCGGGATCATGCGGCCTGTGCTGCTTTATCTCATGGCCCTGGTTTTGTCCTGCCTGTTTTCCATCGGGCCGTCCCTAAGTTTTTGGGGAGAGATTTTTCGGCACGAAGGCCTGATTTCCCAGCTATCCACTCTGGGGGTCTTCCTCCTGGTCCTGACGTTTTTCAGAACCCCTGTGCAGGTGGAAAGAATTGTCACAATCCTCATCTTTGTCAGCCTGCCCATATCCCTATATGCTATTGCCCAGCATTACGGTCCCGACCCCATGCCGTGGAAAGGCAATGTGGGAAAACGGTGCGTGTCCACCTTGGGCAATGCCGTATTCCTGGGCGCATTGGAAGTTATGATTTTCTTCCCCACGTTCACCCGGATTTTTTCCAGCCTTCGGGAAGATTCCAAAGGGAATGCAGGCCTGTGCAAGGCGTCCATATACTCGTTTATAGCCTTTCTCCAAATTCTTGCCACTGCACACTCCAAAAGCCGGGGACCTGTTCTGGGGCTGATTGCCGGAGTTATTTTTCTTGGAGTTATCTGGGCGCGGGCGTTGAAAGGCCCGGGTATTAAAACCTGGTCCAAGGATTTGCTCAAGCTGGCTGCCTGTCTTTTGATCGGAGTGGGCGCGGGCATGTCTGTAGCCTTGGTGATGAAACTGACCGCAGATCAAAATGCCGTATTTTCCGCCAAATACCTTATATGGCCCTTTGCCGCCATGGTAGGAGGCGGAGGGATTACCGTCCTTTTCAGGAATAACAAAGCCTCCTTATTGGGCATGCTGG
The DNA here is from genome assembly GCA_016342355.1 of Desulfatibacillum sp. GTDB lineage: Bacteria > Desulfobacterota > Desulfobacteria > Desulfobacterales > Desulfatibacillaceae > Desulfatibacillum. Next base: position 25,686 of record JAEINP010000059.1, on the reverse strand, counting down.
CGTTGGGGCTTTTCCTCGCCTTTGGAGTCGGGTTTGCCTCGTCAGGCATTGATTTTGTCAAGCTGGAACACCCCCGGGTTGCCGAAGAAGGTAATGGGGCCCAGGAAGAGCAGGAAGGCGCTGTATGGAAAACCGTGACCAGACAGGGCACCATGGAAGTCCGGGTGGATGTATGGGAAGGGTATATTGACATCTTTTTTTCGTCAGACCCCATATTGAAAATTGTTTCCCCTGCAGACCTGGAAGTGGCGGAAACGCCCTTCGGGTTTATAAGGCCGGTGGTGGGCTTTGGGCAGGAAACCGTGGGAACCGCATTTCGGCAGCGCTATCCCAAGCGGTTGCTGAAAAGGCTTCCTCCCTCGGAAACCGCGGACCGGGCTCACAATGACTTCATGAGCCGCCTTGCCGCCACGGGCGTTTTCGGGCTGGCCGCGTATTTGTGCCTGCTGGGGTTTATCTTCATTCATGGCCTGAGCGCCGTGGGGTATTCCATGGAAAAACGCCAAAGGCGGCGTTTCGCCCTGTTCTATGTTACCGGCATAAGCATGGGCACCCTGTTTTTCCTGTTTTTTGGCTTTGATCTTTTGGTTCTGGTGGGAAAAATTATAGGAATCAAAAGCAGCCAACTGGCCCCTCTACAGTCGGAGACCGGTTATGCCTGCCTGGGTTCCCATGCCGGACTTCTGGCCGGAGTATTTGCCTATTGCCTATTTACCAAAGCCCGAAAACCCGGGCTGGACATGAAAAACCCCACAGCCTGGACAGCCATAGGCTTGTTCTGCGCACTGGTTTCGCATATCACGGAAATTTCCGTATCCTTTCCATTTTCCTCCACGGCGTTATTGTTCTGGATCTTTTCCGGGCTTCTGGTCGCCATAGCCCTCCGAAGGCTGTCAACGCGCAAACCTGAATTGAGATTACAAACCCGGTGTTCGGAAGAAAATGGCCGGGCAAACAAAAACCAGGTTGGCCAGGATTTGGCCCCTTCCCTGCCCATGCCCAGGAACATGCTGGTGCTTGTGATTTTATCGGGGGTGATCATCTCTTTGGTGGCTTTTTCCTTTCTGGGGCATCAGTGGTCTGTTGTCCAGCAAACCCGCCAAGGGCCGGTGTTGACCATGCCTGAATTCGATGCGGTTCCCGGCATGGGCCTTTTGAGAACGGCAAACACCAAACCCGTGGAATACAACGCACAAAAAAACATGGTGTTCGGGGGCCTTCTTTTTCTTCCTTGCGTGATTTTTTGCGTAATGATTTTTTGCGGCAGCCCTGAAAACCCCGAGAGGCTCAAATGGGGAAACTGGCCGCCCCTGTTGATTGGGGCAATGGGATTGGTAGTGATTTCCGCCTTTGCGGTCATCATCATACATGCCTCCAGCCTCTTAGGCCCTGCAAATGCAATCCCTTTGTGGGAAGATCCAGGATGGGTCTTGAAAAAAATTATGGATCAGTCCTATGATGTGGCCTCCCGCATATGGATGCAGTACCTGTGGATGTTTGCAATAGTGCTTGTCCTGGGCGGGCTTCTCATGGAAAAACGCGACAAATCCACCCCCCCGACCTTGTTGCCACTGAAAACCATGGGAGCCGCAGTGTTTGCTCTTATCCTGGTCTGGATCGGCGTATGGCAGATTACCGTACGTCCGGTGATTGCCGATGTTTTTTCCGCCCGGGCTAAACAATGGGGTACGGGCAAGGCATCTCCCCGCCTTGACACCCAAATGGACTCCGGCCAGTTTCTGTCACTCATCGGTTTGGCCCATTCCCTGGACGCAGTAAAGGAAGCGCCTTTCCTGACCGCGTTTCACACGGATCTGGCTTCCGACGCCTCGGTGGTGGCGCAGAAGCTGCCTAAAAAAGAGTCCTTTTTCAAAAACCAGGGTTCGACGCCTGATTTTGCCTCCCTTACCATTGAGGATCTGCCGCACCTTAGCCAGGAAGATGCACGGAACCTGGGACAATGGGCCTTAATGAATTGTTTTGCCATCAATCCCAGCGATCCCCAAAACGCCATGAATTTGGCCAGGCTGTATGCCCAATGGAGTGCAACGGGCAGTGGCCAAGCCCCTTTGCAGGACAAAATGGAGCTTGCGGAAAAATGGTATGAAATAGCCCGGAGGATGACGCCTCATAACGCCCATTTTGAAACGGAAATCGGGCAGTTTTATTACCTGACCGAAAGAAACCCAGCAAAGGCCGAGCAATACCTGGAGCGGTCCCTGGAACTGGACGATCGGAAAATCAACACCTACCTGGTTATGGCCGATGTGCAAATGCAGTTGCTGGCAGCAACATGCGGTCCTGCCCTAAAAAGCGCCATGACCCTACATCAGGGCAGGGATATCCCTCCCTCGCCCAAGTGTCAGGAAGGCCTGGATAGAGTGGCCGAACTCATGGAAAAGGCCTTGCAGGTAAGGCCCAACAATGCGGAAAGCATAGTTAAGCTGGCCGGAGTTTTCATTAATGCACGCAAACCCCACAAAGCCATAGAAGCTCTGGAAAAGGGATTTGCCGTGGAACCCAGGAACCAGGGATTCATGAGGCAACTTGTTTTCATCTGCCAAAAAGAAAACAATAATGACCTGGGCCGTGACCTATTTGACAGACTGGCCAAAAAGTACCCGGAAAGAGCTGAAATTCTTCTTGCCTCGGCTGCTTTTTATCTCCAGTCGGGCCAGCGCCAGGAAGTCCTGCCAATCCTGGAAAAGGCTTTGGCGCTGGGTTCTCATAGGGCTCCTGTTTGGAGGGAGGCCGCTAAGCTGTGGGGCATTATGGGGGACTTTGAAAAGGCCGCCCAATGTATTGAAAAAGCACTGCAAATGCAGGCTCGCAACTCCCAGAACTGGATGGTGGCTGCAGGCGTTTACGAACAGTTGAAAAATTTCAAAAAAGCTGCCTATGCTCTGGAACGGGGCGCACACCTGACCCAGAATAAACAATATGCAGCCACCTTGTTCCAACGTTCCGCCCAACTGTGGAGCCAGGCAGGCAACTCAAAACGATCCAGGGAAGTGGAAAGGATTGCCCAAAACCTGGAAAAACAGCTTAACGACTCCTGATTTTACCAATGGTCGGAATATAATCTTGCAATGCGTCTTGCTGTTGGTAAAATTTTGGGTGAACCTATATGCGGGTCCTATATTTGAGTCAGTATTTCCCTCCTGAAAACGGGGCTACCCAGGTCAGGTCCTTTGAAATGGCAAAGCATCTGGTCAGGCAGGGCCATCAGGTGACCGTCATCGCCAATGTGCCCAACCACCCCGAAGGGATTATCCGTCCGGAGTTTCGGAATGTGTGGTACCGAAAAGCCGAACTGGAAGGCATAGACGTCCGGTATGTAAAGGTTCTGGCCTTTGAGGAAAAAAGTTTTAACAAACGCATTATCTTTTATCTTACCTATATGTTTATGGCCTCCCTGGCCGGCCTGTTGGCCTGCCGGGAAAAATACGATTGCATTTACGCCACCTCCCCGCCCCTGTTCGTGGGCGGCACAGCTTTGTTCCTGAAATGGGCTAAAAACATACCCATGTTCTTTGAGGTGCGTGATCCATGGCCCCAGGTAGCGGTGGAACTGAACCTGGTCCGGTCTGGCATGGCTATCAAAATGGCCACTGCGCTGGAGAAAGCCTGTTACCGCAACGCCGTAAAAATTATAGTTGTCACGGATTCCGTAAAGGAAATGCTGGAAGCCAGGAATGTGAGCCCGGAAAAACTGGTGGTCATTCCCAACGGGGCCACAGTGGAAAGTTTTGACTGGTCCGGGGAGGAGAGGGCGCGAGTGCGAAGCCAGCTTGGCCTGCAGGATAAATTCGTTATCCTCCATGCCGGGAACATGGGAGTCGCCCAGAGTTTGCACGCCCTTTTGGACGCCGCTAAGCTCATGGAGTCTGACCCAAAATATCAATTCCTCATGGTGGGAGGCGGTCCCCTGGAAAATGAATTGACGGAACGCGCCCAGGCTATGGGCCTGAAAAATGTCGCCTTTTTAGGCCAGAAACCAAGGGAGGAGATGCCGGGAATATTCTCCGCATCAGATGCGGCGGCAGTCACTTCCCGGGCACTGGAAGTATTCAAAAGTATGAAACCCGTTAAAATGTTCGATGCCTGGGCTTGCCAAACCCCTGTAATCCTAGGTATGGAAGGGGAGGCAAAAGTCACCATGGAATGTGTGGGTGGCGGGATTCATTACCGTCCCGAGGATGCTGAAGATATGGTGCGGGCCATTAAAGGCATGGATGCTTTGGGGCCTGACGCCCGGCGGGATATGGGCAAAAAATGCCGGCAATATGTAGTGGATAACTATTCCCGGGCCAGCCATGCCCGGGCTTTTGAACAGGTGCTCTTGGACCACCTTAAGCCTGAACAATAATCCCGCTGCCCCGGATTTGCGGGCGGGGATTTACTTCAATTATAGGGAGACAACCATGAAAAAGGCAGTCATAGTGAGCGCAGCGCGTACGCCTCTGGGCGGTTTTAACGGAACCTTGGCAGGCATTGGAGCCACCGACCTGGGCGCTATTGTTATTGAAGAAGCCGTCAAACGGGCAAAAATCGATAAGGAAGCAGTAAACGAAGTCATAATGGGCCAGGTGCTTCCCCTGGGCTACGGCCAAAATCCCGCCAAGCAGGCGGCGGTCAAGGCGGGTATGCCCTGGGCCGCTGAATGCTTTACCATCAACAAGGTCTGCGGCTCCGCCCTCAAGGCCGTGATGCTGGCGGCCCAGGCCATTGCAGTGGGCGATGCCGACGTGGTGGTGGCTGGCGGCATGGAAACCATGAGCGCTGCCCCTTACTACCTGCCCAAGGCCCGTTTCGGTTACCGCATGGGCCCGGGCCAGTTGGAAGACAGCATGATCCATGACGGCCTCTGGGATATCGTAAACGATTTCCACATGGGCATATCCAACGAATTGTGCTGCGAAAAATACAGCGTAACCCGCGAAGACCAGGACCGCTACGCGGCGGAGACCTACCGCAGGGCTATGGAAAGCATCAATTCCGGAAGGTTCAAGGACGAAATCGTGCCGGTGTCCATTCCCCAGCGCAAGGGCGACCCGAAAATTTTCGACACGGACGAATGCCCCAAGGATACCCCCTATGAACTGCTGGCTAAAATGAAGCCCGCATTCAAAAAGGACGGCCTGGGAACAGCAGGCAACGCTTCAGTCATCAGTGACGGCGCGGCTGCCGTGGTGGTTATGTCCGAAGATAAGGCCAAGGAGCTTGGCTGTGAGATTTTGGCTGAGATTGGAGCACAGGCTTCTTACGCCATAGACATGAAATACGTGTTGGTGGCCCCTATCTGGGCGGTGCCCAAGGTCCTGGAAAAAGAAGGCATAAAAATCGGGGACGTGGATCTTTTTGAGATTAACGAAGCTTTTTCAGGCTCCACAGTCTGCGTCATGAAGGAACTGGGCCTGGACCCGGAAAAAACCAATGTGAACGGCGGCAGCGTTGCCTTGGGCCACCCCATTGGCGCCAGCGGATGCCGTGTGCTCATTACCCTGATTCACGAAATGATCAAACGGGATAAAAAAACCGGCGTGGCCTCCCTGTGTTTGGGCGGCGGCGAGGCAGTCGCCCTGGTGGTCAAAAGATAGATTGGCGTAAGGGGGGGAGAAATTTCCTCCCCCCCTTATTTGGCGACGGTTTGTCACACCAAGGGCTTGAGCATGTACACCACGTCGCTTTCCCGAGAAGGATAGGGACTTAGCAGGCTTTGCTCATGAAGTTTTTCCGCACTCGTGCCATGGATCATAGCCAGCCTGAACAGGTTGACCATGCCCGATGCGTTGTCCGAAAGAAAATGGGCGCCCAGAATCCTGCTGTCTTCCCCCACCAGAATCTTGTAGGCCGCGTGCTTCATGCCCACCCTTTTGTAAGTGGGCCAGGATAAGTTCTTTCCAAAGCTCTTGTAATAACGAATACCTTCCTTTTTCAGGGCATCCTCCGTCTTGCCCACCATGCCGTATTGGGGATAGGTGAACAGCAAAAATGGCACGGTGTCATAGTTCATGGAAGCAGGCTTGCCCCGGTCCCGCTCTGCGGCGATGTTTTCGACGGCAACCAAGCCCTCCTTATCCGCCACCCTGGCAAGCTGGATTGTGTTGGCGCAATCTCCTATGGCAAAAACCCTGGGATTGGATGTGCGCATGAATGCATCCACCTTGACGCCCCGCCGGTCATATTCCACGCCTGCTGTTTCCAGGTCAAGCCCTGCAAGATCCGCCACTCTGCCTGCCCCGTGGACAACCAGGTCCGTCTCAAAATCGCCCTGGTTCTCCGTGGACACCACGTACCCATTCTCCTTCTTTGCTATGGAAACAATCTTCACACCGGTGCGGATGTCTATGCCCTCGTCTCGGGAGGCGTCCGCCAGCAACTCCACCATATCAGTGTCAAAAGGCCCGAGAGGCCTGTCCCCGGCTTCCAGGATGGTCACCTGACCGTTTTCCGGCCCAAGGCTGGCGGCGAAATGGGATAGTTCAAAGGATATAAAACCCCCGCCCACAAAAAGAATTTTTTCAGGTAGGCTGGTTAAATCCAGAAAATCCGTACTGGTGATCAGGTTGCTGCCCCCTTCCATGGGCAAAGGCATGGGAGCCGCTCCGGTGGCCAGGATGATCCACTTGGCTTCGATGGTTCCGCCGTTCACAACCAGGGTTTCCTTATCCTGGAACCGTGCTTCCCCGGGTATGAAGTCGATGTCCACGCCCTGAAGGTTGTTCACGGAAGACTCGGGAATTTTGGAGGTAAAGGCGTTTTTTTGCGCCAGGATATCCTGCCAGGACCACCGGGGAAGGCCGGTGAAGCCCAGTCCCTGCAAATGGCGGGCTTTGGTCACGGTTTCCGCAGCCTCGTAAAACCACTTTTTTGCCTGACACCCGTACAAGGCGCAGGCGCCGCCAGGGGTTGGGCTTTTTTCCACCACAGCCACTTTGAATCCTGTTTCCTCCAAGGCAAAGGCGGCGGTCTGGCCTGCCGTGCCCGATCCGATTATAACCACATCATATTGTTTCATGAATTCCTCCTGTCCCTTTAACGAGACAGTCTGTGAACAGTTTTGGAATTGTTGGTTTTCCGGGTGGCCCAAGGGCTTGCGCCTGAGCCGAAAAAGTAGTAGGTTCTCGAATGCTTTTCGCGATAATACATACCCTATTAGTCTAACAGGAGGATAATATGGACGTCAAAACTTTCGGTGTTGTGGGATCAGGCCAGATGGGCAACGGAATCGCCCAGGTGGCCGCCACCAGCGGCCTTAATGTGATCATGAGCGATATTTCCCTGGACTTCGCTAAAAAAGGCCTTGCAAATATTGATAAAATCCTTTCCAAAAACGTGGACAAGGGCAAAATCACGGCAGCAGATAAGGACGCCATACTGGCAAGGATCACCATTACGGACGATCTCAAAGACATGGCCAAAGCGGATTTTGTGGTGGAAGCCGCCACGGAGCGGGAAGACCTCAAGTTCAAAGTTTTTAGGGACCTGGACGCAATCTGCGGACCGGACGCCATCCTTTCCACCAATACCTCCTCCATTCCCATTGGACGGATTGCAGCCCAGACCAAAAGACCGGAAAAGGTCATCGGTATGCATTTCATGAATCCTGTGCCGGTCATGAAACTGGTGGAAATAATCCGGGGCATTGCCACTTCGGAAGAGACCTTCAAGCTAACCTGGGACCTGAGCGAGAAATTCGGCAAGACCCCTGCCCAGGCCGCCGATTATCCCGGATTCATCGCCAACCGCATTCTTATGCCCATGATCAACGAGGCTGTCTTCTGCCTGTACCAGAGCGTAGGAACCCCCGAGGACATTGATACAGTTATGAAACTGGGAATGAACCATCCCATGGGCCCCCTGGCCCTGGCCGACCTCATTGGCCTGGATACCTGCCTTGCCATCATGGAAACCCTGTATGACGGATTCAAGGATTCCAAATACCGCCCCTGCCCCCTCCTGCGTAAATACGTGGAAGCCGGATGGTTGGGAAGAAAAACCAAAAAAGGTTTTTACGACTATTAAAACAAACAAGGGGAAAGCCTCCCCCCACGGTGGCTTTCCCCTTGCTTTTTGTCCCCCTCCTACTTTTCCCCCCAGGGAAACTAGTCTGCCTACTTTTTGCTCTGACCCCAGTCCACATAGGACTCCACCCTGCCTTCCATAGCGTCCTTGTATTTGGGATTGTCTATGGTGAGAGTGACTGCACCGTTGGGGCAATAGCGTGTGCACCGGCCACAGGCCCGGCAGGCATCGCTATGGATCGCCTTGCCGTCTGCTATGGTTATGGCTTCGAAAATACAGGTTTCCACACAGGTTCCGCAACCCTGACAGAGATCAGGATTGACCGTGATCTTAACGCCCTCCAAAGGGACCATCATTTCGTTCATCTGGTCCCCGGCATGGCGGTAATAGCCCATCATGCAACAGCAGTGGCAACAAAAACATACGGATAGAAGCTCGTCCCGGTCCGGGATGAGAAAGGCGAAATTGTCCACCCGCACCTTCCCTGCCATGGGTACCAAGCCGTTTTCCACGGCTCTTTCCACATGGGCGTGGGCCTCCTCCTTGGTGACTTCCCTGCTGATTTGCGGAGGCATGCCCAAGGCGCTTTTCCCCATGAACATGCAACCGATATCATGGGCGTGGTTGTCGCAATCCTGGGTGCCCCTGCACAGGCACTTGTCCATCCGCACAATGTGGCTGGCTTTGTCTATAAAATCATGGACCACCTGGGGCGGATAGATTTCATTGACCGCCTGACCCATTTCCTGGTTGATATCCACCTTGATGGGCAGGTAGGTGCAACTGTTCTTTTTTCCGCTGGTCCACGGGTGCATTTTTTTAATCAGGGGAATACGGCCCACGTAATACGCCAGTTCAAGGCCTTTCATACCCGGTTTCATTAGCCAACGGCGTGTGACCACACTGGTAACCACGCCAGTCCTGATGTTGTTAAGAATACCCATAAAACCTCCTGCATATTCGCCTATAACCAAGGCTCTTTTTTTGCAGGGCGCTTCTCCACGCCCGAAGATTTTCGTTATAGGCGGGTCATTTCTACGACGCCCGCCCAGTTTTCCCCGGGCTGGTCCGGTGGCTCAGGTAATCCATGAAAGCTGCTTCGGAACTGAACTTGGGTTCCCATCCCGTGGCCTTCCGGAACTTGTCCGTATTCATGTGGATGGAATACTCCGATAAACTGACCCATCCCTGGCTGACCTTCTCCAAATGCAGGTTAAAAGCCACATTGGCCAGCACTTTCATTATGGGGGTTGGCAAGTCCACAAGCCTGACCCCGGCCTGTTTAAAGGCCCATCGGGCCGGTATGCCGTCGCTGGCTGCCACGTTATATGTGCCTTGGAGGTTTTTCTTGAAGGCCAGATACAAAGCCTCCCCCAGGTCTTGTTCATGGATCAATTGCAAATGGGGATGACGCCCCAGCATGAAGCCGTATATCTTCCGGGACCAGAAATCAGAAAACATGTTGTTGATGTTGGGGCCCACGCCCAGCGCAACCCTTAGCACCACCAGTTTAACTTCGGAGTGTTTTTGGAAATACTCCGTGACAAAATTTTCCACCTGGACCTTTCCAAAGGAATAATAACTGTCCTTGTTTCCCCTTAGGGGTTTGTCTTCGGTGATGCTTAAACAATTGTCCGAATGTGCCCCGTAGGCAGTGGCGCTGGAAGTGTAAACGACCTTTTTCACGCCATTTTTTACACAGGCTTCAAAAACGTTTTTGGAGCCGTTGATGTTGATGTCCCAAGCCTTTTTTTTATCCCGAAGCTCCGCCACAATAAAGGCCATGTGGTATACGGTATGGACTCCCTTGAAAAGTTCCCCCAACCTGGGGCTGCGAATATCCTCCTGCACATGCTCCAGCTTGGGATAGGCTTTTCGCTGAGGGGTCACGTCAATACCGATAATACGATCCACCGTATCATCGGCCACCAGTTTGGGGATCACAGTTTGGGCGAAATAGCTATTGATACCCGTAATTGCGACTGTCTTTCCCATGTTCCCTCCTCCACAGCTTTTTATATCTAACGCTCGTTATATTTAAAGGGCTAACCCACGGCCTTGCCAGGAGGCCATGGGTCACCGTTATAAAAATAAGCTATTTAGTAAGTCTTTTCGATCAGTTGCGTCTTCTTGTCTGCGCGGTCCAGGGTATTGGGTTCCAGCCATTCGATGGCGGGACGGATTTTCAGCAGGCTGTGCATTTTTGCGTTCACGCGTTTTTCCAGTTCCGGCAGGTCGTCCTTGCGCACCTGGGCCGAGTGTTCCACCCGAAGTTTAAGAGGCGGCACCACTCTGGGGGGCGGTTCATCCAGGACGATGCGGAAATGGCCCGTGAGTTCTTCGGGGAAGGAGTGGATGACCCCTTCAATGGCGGCCGGGTAGACGGGTACGCCTTTGACCTTGAGCATGTCGTCGGAGCGGCCCACCACCTTATACCGGAAGCCGGATCTGCCGCAGGGGCAGGGGTCGGTAAAGACCTGGTGGATGTCACCCAGGGTGAAACGCATATCAAACCATACGGCGCCCGCAGGATTGAGGGAGGTTCCCACCATGATGCCTTGTGCTCCGTGTTCCATGGGCACCACATTGCCGGTTTCCGGGTCCACCAGTTCGTAATAGGCCATGTCGTCGGCCAGCCAGTGCATGCCCTGATAGACGGGATGATCGCAGGAAGCGCCGTATCCTGCGCCTGCATCAAAGACTTTTGCCCCATATTCCTTTTCCAGGCGTTGCCGAACTTCGGGAATGCCCGCTCCGGGTTCCGCGCCAAGGATCAGAGTCTTTATACCCAGGTTCTTGATGGGCTGGAGCAGGACTTCCGGGCATCTTTCAATAAGGTGCAAAGCCAGGGAAGGCGTACCGGTGAACACGTTGACGTTGAAAAGTTGCATGAACTGGAGAATTTTTTCCGTGCCTGCTTCCGCCCCGATGGGCACCATGGTGACGCCTGGGAACCCGTGGTACCACAGAATCTGGGGTGTACCGGCTGCGTGCATGGACAAACCGAAGCACAAACCTATGCGGTCTCCTGGACGAACCCCCATGCGCCATGCAGCCCGGCACATGATCTCCTTGCCGTCCTCAATCCCGGTTCTGAAATTGGGATAAGGCGTAGGTATTCCGGTGGTTCCCGAGGTGGTGGTCAGGAGGTAAAGGTCATCCATTCTTTTCTGGCCGAACAGGTGTGTCATGAGCTTGTTCATGTCCAGGCCCACTTCTTCGATGATTCCCCGCACCTCAGGCTGGCCCGCAGGGGAGATTGCCTGGGCAAAGTCCTCAAAGCTATTGATGTCTTCGGGCTTCACCCCGGCCTTGTCAAAACGGGCTCTGTTGAAAGGAGTGTTTTCGTACTGCCACTTAAGGGCTGTCTTAAGTTTTCCAAACTGCAACTCTTTCATTTCAGAGGTGTTGAGCTTGGTTTCCGTCTCCATGTTCCAGTATTGCCTGTCCATATCTTCCATTGATAATCCCCCTGCTTAGACTTGGATTAGAATTTCCGGCTGTTATGCCTTGAATATGTGCAAAGCCATGGCGGCGGCATCCACACCCAGAATGCCTCCTCCGTTGTGGGTCATGCCGATTTTGGGATCTTTGACCTGCCGTTTTCCAGCCTCTCCCCGAAGTTGCTTGACCACTTCGTGGATCTGACCCAGGCCAGTGGCGCCGATGGGGTGCCCCTTGGATGCCAGGCCTCCTGAGGTGTTGGTTGGCATGTCGCCGGTCACTTCCATAACTCCGTTGTCTATCCAGGCTCCCGCTTCTTCGCCAGGACAGATGCCCAGTTCGATCATGGTGATGATTTCAGAAGGGGACGTGGCGTCATGGACCTCGATCAGGTCCAGATCCCCGGGTGAGACGCCCGCCATTTTAAAAGCTCTGGGGCCCAATCTCTTGGTCAGGGTGTCGTCTTGGGACGCGCTCAACTTGCCGCTTCCGATCACGGACCCTGCCACCCATACCGGCTGATTCTTGAACCGGGATGCCACTTCTTTGGAACAAATAATGGCGGCGGCGGAACCGTCCCCCACAGGGGAGCACATCATGCGGGTAAGGGGAAAGGACACATCCCCGGAATTGAGGACCTGCTCCAGGGTGACTTCTTCCTGGTATTGGGCATGGGGGTTATTGGCCCCGTTCTTATGGCTTTTGACAGCAATCTTCGCAAAATGCTCCTGGGTCAGTCCGAAGCGCTTCATATACCCCTTTGTGTAGTAGGCGTACATGTCCATGAAGATAGACTTTTTCTCGCCGCTGTCCTTGGAAAGAATTTTTTCCTTGGACTTGCTTTGCTTTTCATACTCTTCCAGGAACTGCTTGACCATTTCCACGTCAACCGCGGATCCCAGAGCTGTAAAGGATTTTTTCTTGTCCCTGTCATAAAGTTTTTCAAAGCCCACCACCAGAGCCACATCGTACAGCCCTGCGCCCACTGCGGTCCAGGCCGTATGAAAGGCGGTGGAACTGCTGGCGCAGGCGTTTTCAATGTTGTACATGGGAATGGCTTCAATGCCCATGGCCGAGAGGGTGACCTGGGCCCGAATCATTTCCTGACCGGTCATCAGGCCTGTGGCCGCGCTCCCCACATAAGCGGCCTCAATCTGATCCTTTTCCAAATCCGCATCCGCCAGGGCGGCGTTTACGCATTCAGCCACCAATTCCTTTATGCCTTTGTCCGGATATTTACCGAACCGGGTCATACCAACGCCTACTACAGCCACATCCCGCATGGTTTACTCCTTGGATTCATGAAGATTTATGATGAGAAAAGCCCCTTTTAAGAGGGATTCATGTCAGGTAGTTGGAACAGGTATTTCCGGGGCGGCGCCCCAGGCTCCAGACCTTGCATTGCGCTTGACTATACAGTCAACCCGACCTGATAGTCAAGGCCTTTTTTGCCGCAATGCGGCATAAGGGAAAAGCAATGGCAAAAAGCGCCAAAACCATGGGAGATGAAAATTTTTAACTCAAAAACCACAAACTATACAGGGCCGTTTTTGGGAAAAACAGGCCCCGCAATATGACGCATAGTTGGTGTATAGTTTGCAGCAATTAACCCAACCCGGAAAACAAGGCCATTACCAACACGGCCTCATGTCGCTTTGCCAGCCACCCCGTAACGGAAAAAATCAAACAGGCCTTCCTGGGCGCTTTCCGGACCAAACCCCTCCTCGCAGGCCTGGAGATATTGCAGACCCTCGGCTATCCCGATAATAATCGCCGAAGTGACTTTGGCGTCCATATCCCTAAACCGTCCCATTTTCATGCCCTTGATAATGTCGGTTTCAATGGGCCGACGAATAGAGGTAAAAATCCGGTTTCCCAAAGCCTTGAGTTTGGGGTCCTGATCGTCCAATGCCTCTCGGCACAAGGACAAAATGGAACAAAACTCCTTGAGCACAGGCAGGACCGCCTTGGCGCGAAGTTGAAGGCGGACCAGGGGATCCCTTTCTTTGCCTATTTCATCCCACCCTTCCGAAAACAACTCGGCGAAAATCCGGGGCACGCATTCCAGGAAAAGTTCCTTTTTATCTGAAAAATAAAAATAAAAAGTCCCCTTGCCAACGTTCAGGCGCTTGGTGATATCACTCACCTTGGTGCTTTTATATCCCTCGGCCCGAAACATCCTGCACGCCAAGTCCAGAATAGCCTCCCGGGTTTTGTTTCCTTGAGCGCTTTTAGGCATCTTGCGGGAGCCTTTGTATGCGGCGGCAGGCCCCAACCCTTTACTCCTGACAGGCAGTTCAGGCGCGCCTTCCATGGCAGCGATCTTTTCCCTGATGGCAAACAGGGGCATGCCCTGTTTTTTGGCGGCGCAGATGATCTTAAGCCTTTCCAGGTGCGCTTCGTCATAGTAGGCCATGGTCTTTCCCGTTTTCATGGGCGGATGAAGCAGGCCTTCCTGAAGGTAAAAATGTATGGTGCGCCTGGACACGCCAGACAGCCGTTCCAGTTCTGATATACGAAACCATTTTTTAATCTGTAAATCTGACAAAGAGGCCTCCCCAATCTATCCTACAATTCCGTTAAGGTCCCCATGGGGACCATTATCTCTTTGCTACCCTGTAACTATCCATAGACTATTTAGAATTCCCTGACAAGTCCAATTTTTGGACAGGATGAATATTTATTAAAATAGAATTTAAAAACAACGTATTACATATTTGGCAAACGCGGATTGCCCTGAGGCATAGAGCGTTTTGTACCAAATGGTCAAAAAATTCATTGACTGCTTGGTCGTGCTACTTTATGCATATCAGCAGTAACACGCCACGGCCCTAACCATATCCTGAAAGGAATTTCCCATGCTATTGGAAAAATATCGCGACATCAGCCTGCCCCAGGCGCAATACGCCAGCTTTATTTTGGACCGCGAAAAATGCAATGGATGCGGGCGCTGCGTCAAAGCCTGCCCCATCCAGCTATTGGAATTGCACGGCAAGAAATCCCGCCCCAATGAACGGTACGACCACTTTCGTTGCATAACCTGCCAGAACTGCGCAGCCATGTGCCCCCAGGAAGCCATTACCATCCAGGGTGACTACCGTGTTGAGAAAGGATTTTGGAAAAACAGCCACTTGTTCAAAGGCCCCAAAACCATGCCTAACCCCCTGGGCCTGAATGGCCAAAGCACCTATGCTGACCAGGAACCGGAACTAACGGAAACCGAACGGGTGATTTACAGACGGCGGAGTGTGCGGCTCTACAAGAAAAAGAGGGTGCCAAGGGAAACCATTGCACGGGTGATTGAAGCAGGCCGATTCGCCCCTTCCGCCGGGAACAACCAGCCCTGGAAATTTATAGTGGTGGATAACCCCGAGCACATTGCCCTTTTAAACAAAAAGTGCAAAAGCTCCCTGTACAAGGTCAGCGCCCTTACCCTGCCCAGGCCCTGGGTCAACAAAAAAACCCCCGGCGATAAAAACGCCAAGCTGGCTGTGTGGCAGAAAGTGCTCCTGCCTCTGCTTACCCAAGTGAAAACCGGAGACACGGAACCCCGGGCCCGGGGCGGCATCAACGCGGCCTCCTCTGATCCCGCGTACGACATCTTTTTCGGGGCGCCGGCGGTGATTCTCCTCCTGGCGGACAAAAGGGGAATCGGAAGCGTGGAAATCGACACAGGCATCGCAGGGCAGAACATGGTCCTGGCAGCCCACTCTCTGGGCCTTGGCACCTGCTGGGTAAGCCTGGCCAAGGCAATCGGTTTTAATAGGGGGCTAAGCAGAAAACTGGGTATAGAAGAGCCCTTTAGAATTGTCTCTTCCCTCACTCTGGGATACCCCCAGGGGCAGGTGGACAATCCAGTGGCCAGGGAGCAACCCCGCATCCATTGGGTGGAATCATTATAGGTTTGATTGAATAAAAGAAATAAGAGAACGGAAATCCTCTGCTAAAGCAGGGGATTTCCTATGCCCCTCTCAGGCCCGATAGCATTGGAATCCTATGCGGCCTGCAATGGGTAAAAAAAGGAATTCAGGCAAGATCTTCTTCAAAGGCCACGATGTAAGATTTTAACACATCCAGTTCCTTATCGCTCACGTCAGCAAACCGGATGCCCGACTCATACATCCCTTCCGGATTGATCAGTGACCTGATGACAAAACCCCGGATTTCCACCAGATTTTCCTCAATGGCAATGGTGATGACCACCTTGTGCCCGGCGCCCAACTCCTCGTTGGTTTCCAGCAGGATGCCGGACTCCGAGACATTGAGCGTCCTCCCCATGCCCTGGCTTTCCGGATCTCCATCAGAATCAAAACTGGTATAGGCCAGCAGGTTTAACGAGTCGACTCTGGTGTGCCTTCTTCTTTCTTTCATAGCTTTGTCCTGTAACGTGTATGGTCCGATTCAGTTTGGAGTATCCCAGATGGTTTATACCCAATCTGTAAAAAAGTCAACAAAATACAGGTCAATCCACAATTCGTCATGTCCTTAAAAACCCAGGCCATTTATTGACAAAGGACTAAGACTTGCCATAATCTATGGCATAGGATATTTTCCATGGAATAAAACCCTTATGGAAAGGGAAAGACAAGCATGCTTAATACGACATCAGAAGAAACATATAAAGACGGCGAAATCATCTTTGATGAAGGCAGCACGGGAGACTGGGTATATGTGGTGGAATCCGGGGCTGTGGAACTCTATAAGGTGGTGGACGGGAAAAAGGTGGTCATCGAAGTGCTGAGGGCTGGAGAGGTTTTTGGGGAGCTTGCTTTCATCGCCCGCTTTCCCAGAACAGCCTCGGCGCGGGCGCTGGGAGACACCGTTTTGGGCGTCATGGACAAAATGTACATGGACACCGAATACAACAGGCTCTCCGGCAGTTTTCAACTGGTTTTGAAAAGCCTGGCCATGCGCTTGAAAAAGACTACCGAAGCCGCTGTAGGTAAGAAATCCAATCGGCATGAGCCAAGGTTAAACAAGAGCCTGGCCCTCACATTCAAAGACAAGGACGCATTTGTCCAGACTTATACCCAGAATTTGTCAGGCTCGGGGCTCTTTATCAAGACCGCCAAGCCCTTGCCAAAAGGGGAAGCTCTGGACCTTCAGGTGAAGATCCCCAATCTGGAATCCCCCATGAAATTCCTTTGCGTAGTGGCGTGGTCCCGCAAGGAAACCAGCGACCCTGTCAACCTGCCTGTGGGAATGGGGGTCAAGTTCGTCCAAATGTCAGACGGCGAAAAAGACCGGCTAAGAAAAATACTCGCTTCCATATAGGAATGCTGGTATAATAATCTAACTGAATTCAATGGGAATTCTTGCTCCAACGAACGGAAGCTCAGCCTGAAATGAAAAATCTTTTCCACCTTTTAACCGGTACACCCCAAAAGGCCGCCTTCCTGGTCCTTGTCCTGGCTCTGCTGGCCTTGGGCGCTTCTCCAGGCATGGCGGACATATACCGGTACGTGGATGAAGACGGAGTGACTCACTATACCAATGTCCCCACCAGGGGATCGTACTCCCTGTACATGCGGGAGGCTTCCCTGTCCACCACCCTGGGCATTCCCGACTCCAAATATGACAGGCATATCCAGGAGGCTTCCGCCCAACACCAAGTGGATTTTAATCTTATCAAGGCGGTTATCAAGGTGGAGTCCAGCTTCAATCCCCGGGCGGTTTCCAGGGCAGGGGCCAGAGGCCTCATGCAGATCATGCCGGATAACTTTGTCCGCCTGGGCATCTCGGACCCGGAAAACCCCCGGCAAAACATTATGGGAGGCGCCCGATACCTCCGCCAGATGCTCAACCGTTTTGAGGGAAAAACAACCCTGGCCCTGGCCGCCTACAACGCAGGACCCACCGCGGTGGAAAAATACAAAAACATTCCGCCTTATGACGAAACCCAAAACTATGTCCGCAAGGTAATGGCCGAATACAGGCGCCTGCGTAAAACCAGGCAGGATTCAGGCCTTCAGTGGCAGGTACACGCATCGACCCCTTGATAGAACCATGAGCCCAGAAAATACAAAGGGACGGGAAAAATCCGGGGGGGCGACGCCAAAAAACGGTCCAACCGCACCCGAAAAACCCTCCCGGGATAATAACCCCGGCAAGCCCCCAAAGCCCGCGCCTTCGGTGCTCCAGCAAAACAAACGCAAGGAGCAGTCCATCCGCTCTGGCCTGCCAAAGGCCATGGACCGGGACCGGTTTGCTATCATGAGGGAACTGGATCGCCTGCGGTCCCCAAAAATCTCCCTGGAAAAAAAGGCCCAGGCCCTTAATGCCCTGCGCAACCGGCTACACACCTCGGTACGGGAAAGAAAACTTAGGGAAAAGGCCCTGCCTGCCTATAACTTTCCCCATGAACTGCCCATTTCCTCCCGCAGCGACGAGATTATCCAAACCCTCCAAAAAAATCAGGTGGTGGTCATCACCGGGGAAACCGGTTCGGGCAAAACAACCCAAATCCCCAAAATGTGCCTGGCTGCAGGCAGGGGTGTGGGCGGACTCATCGGCTGCACCCAGCCCCGGCGCGTTGCCGCCGTCACCGTGGCCCAACGCATCGCCGAAGAACTGGGCGAAGAACTGGGCAAATCCGTGGGGTATAAAATCAGGTTCCAGGAAACCGGTTCCAAATCAAAGGCCCCCTTTATCAAGATCATGACCGACGGGGTGTTGCTTGCCGAGTTCCAGCACGATCCCCTGTTCACCAAATACGATACCATCATTGTGGACGAGGCCCATGAGCGAAGTCTGAATATCGACTTTATCCTGGGCATCCTGAAAAATCTGCTGCCCAGAAGGCCCGACCTCAAAATCATCATCACCTCCGCCACCATTGATACGGAAAAATTCTCCAAGGCCTTTGGCGACGCTCCCATAGTAGAGGTCTCGGGCCGCATGTATCCTGTGGAAACCCGTTACGAACCCATCCTCACGGACAGCGAGGAAGGAAGCGGCGCGGGCTATGTGGACGGTGCCGTTCGGGCCGTGGAGACCATTTTCTCACGCAGGCCCCAGGGCGACATCCTGGTGTTTATGCCCACGGAAAACGATATCCGGGAAACCTGCGACCTGCTCCAGGCCCGCCGTTTCCCCAACGCCCTGATCCTCCCCCTGTTCGGCCGCCTGGCAGGCGGGGAGCAGGCCAGGGTCTTCGCCTCCCATTCAGGCATCAAGGTGGTGGTGGCCACCAACGTGGCCGAGACCTCCATCACCATTCCAGGCATCCGCTATGTGGTGGATACGGGCCTTGCCAGAATTTCCCGGTACAGCCCCCGGACTGGAACGACCAGTCTTCCCGTTGACAAGATTTCCAAAAGCAGCGCAGACCAACGTTTGGGCCGGTGCGGCCGCGTGGCCGAGGGCATTTGCATCCGCCTCTATGACCAGGAGGATTACGAATCCCGGCCCCAGTTCACCCTGCCGGAAATCCTTCGGGCCAACCTGGCCGAGGTCATCCTGCGCATGGTGGCCTCCCGTCTGCCGGACGTGGAGGATTTTCCCTTTGTGGATGCGCCGGACTCCCGGAGCATCCGGGACGGCTTCAATGTTTTGCGGGAGCTTGGCGCGCTCCTGGACCCCAGGAGAGGAGAGAAAGGCTATAAACTCGCCCCCAAAGGCCGGACCATGGCGCGACTGCCTGTGGACCCCCGGATTTCCGCCATTCTCATTGAGGCCCACCCCAGGGGATGCCTGGCCGAAGCCCTGATTATCGCCTCGGCCTTGTGCATCATCGATCCCAGGGAAAGGCCTGCGGAAAAAGCGGCCCAGGCGGATCAGGCCCACAAAACCTTCGCCCACGGGTCTTCGGACTTTTTGTTCTATCTCAATTTGTGGCAGGCCTATTTCCAGCAAATGGGCAAGGTAAAGTCCGGCAACCAGATGAAAAAATGGTGCATCGCCAATTTTCTTTCGTACAAACGCATGCGGGAATGGCGGGACGTGCACCAGCAGTTGACGGCCATCCTTATTGACGAGGGATTCATCAAAAAAACCCCGGACATGCCAACGGCTTTTGGACCGGGCCAGGAAGATCCCCGGTACGAGCCCCTGCACCAGAGCATTGCTTCGGCCTATCTGTCCCAGGTCGCCACCAAAAAAGACAAAAACATCTACCAGGGCACCAAAGGCCGGGAAGTCATGCTCTTTCCCGGGTCCGGCCTTTTCAATCATGGCGGGCAGTGGATTGTGTCGGGCCAGATGGTCCACACATCCCGGCTCTTCGCCCGCATGGCCGCCAACATCGCGCCTGAATGGTTGGAGGAGCCCGCCGGAGCCTTGTGCACCCGGACATACCTGGAGCCCCATTTTGAAAAGAACCGGGGCGAGGTTATCGCCAAGGAGCAGGTAAGCCTCATGGGGCTTATCCTAATTGCAGGCAGGCCAAAATCCTACGGCCCCATCAATCCACGGGAAGCCACGGAGCTGTTTATCCAAAGCGCCCTGGTGGAAGGCCAGACCAAGGAAAAATTCGGGTTCCTGACTCATAACCAGAAGATCCTGAACGAAGCCAGAGACATGGAAGAACGGCTTCGCAGGCGGGATCTGGTGGTGGACGAGTTGGGCATAACCCGTTTCTACGAACAACGCCTGGAAACGGTATACAGCACCGCCGCCCTTAAAAAAATCATCAAGGACAAGGGCGGGGATTCGTTCCTGCGCATGGACGTAACGGATGTCATGGTCCGCGCCCCCGAAGCCGGGGATTTGTCCCAATACCCGGACAGGCTGAAGGTGGAGGGCTCCAAATTCAAGCTCCAGTACCGGTTTGATCCGGGCAGGCCCGGGGACGGCGTCACCATAAAAATCCCCCAGCCCCTGGTGTCCTCCGTGCCGCCCGAGCCCTTGGAATGGGTGGTGCCCGGCCTGTTGCCCGAAAAGGTCGCGGCCATGATCAAAGGCCTGCCCAAGCCCTTGCGCATCAGGCTGGTCCCCGTAAACAAAACCGTGGAACGCATCCTGGATAAGCTGGACAAATACCGGCATCTTTCCATGGGAGGCGCTCTATCCCAGGTCATTCACGAAACTCTGGGTGTGGAAATCCCGGCAATATCCTGGCCCGGCCCCAATGATCTGCCCCCGCACCTCACAGCGCGGCTGGCTGTCACGGATGCCAAAGGCCGGGTGGTAAGGTTCGGCAGGGACGTGCGGGAGCTTGCCCAGAGCATGGGCGAGGTCAGGGATACGGGCCATCTGGAGGAAATCCGGAAACAGTGGGAAAAAACCGGCATCAAGGCCTGGAATTTCGGGGATCTGCCCAAGGATGTTTCCGTGAAAAAGGGAAGCCCTCCCGCATACGTGTGCCTGTGCCCGGGCGACGATTGCGTGGACCTGAAAATTATGGAGGACAAGGTCAAGGCCCTGGCCACCCACAAAAAAGGGGTGGCGGCCCTGTGCACCCTGGAGTGTTCCAAGGACATCAAGCATATAAAAAAATACCTGGCCTTAAAGGGGCAGGCCGCCAAACATGCCGCCTATTTCGGGGGGGCAAAGCAGATGGAGCAGGTCCTGTTCGATACCCTGTTGGAACGCACCCTGGAAAAGGAATTGCATACGGAGCAGGAGTTTCGAAACCATGTAAAAACCCAGATTCCCGCTTTGGTGGCCCGGGGTGAAAAACTGGTGGCGTCCACGGCCCAAATCATGGAAACCTTTCATCAGACCAGTTCCCGCATTGCCGAACTGGAATCCCAGAACAAGAACAACCGATTCGCCCTGGAGTTCTTAAAGGGCTTGCGCACAGCCATGGCCCAGCTAATGCCCCCCTCTTTCCCCGGCCTGTATGATGATAAAAGGCTGGCCCACATGCCCCGGTATTTACAGGCCATCACCATTCGGGCCGAGCGGGCGCTCATCGATCTGGACAAAGACCGGGCCAAGGCAATCCAGGTGAAGGAGTTCGAAGACCACCTTCGCCGTATCGCCAAAGAACTGGGCGTGAAAACCTCCGCGGAAAAACGTTTGGCTGTGGAGGAATTCTTTTGGATGATCGAGGAGCTTAAGGTGTCGGTCTTCGCCCAGGAGCTCAAAACCCCCATGCCCGTCTCCCCCAAACGCCTGCAAAAACGCATCTCCGAAATTGAGATGATGGTGTAGAGGCAACTGCAAATTATTTGATGAGGGCAGTGCTTTCTGTCTGACATCTCTTATACCAAGTTGCGTTCACAAAAGTAGATTCGAATTAGGGGGACACGACTCTTATCTCTTGTAGTAACGATAATAGCTAATAAATTTAAATGGTTGAGATAAAGATCGTGTCCCCCCAATTCGTGGAACTTACTCAGTTAACAGCAATTTGGTATTAAGGCGAAGCCAATCCGAATATTCTCAAAAATTACTTGCTGATCCACCGAAAAACACGTTAATAGACTCACCAATTGTACCTGCTTGTTCACTAACAAGTTGTAATTCTTTGGCCGAACAACTCAACTGTCTGATATTGATAAATATCCACAGGGAAGGAATTCAATATGAAACCAATTTTCACCCGTGCAATGGTTCTTGCAGCCAGCCTTGTTCTGGCGGCCGGTTGCGCATCCACGCCCAAATCCATTCCTGCTGAACGAATCCAGGGATACAAAACAATAGCCGTTGTGGTTGCCCAGGAAGATTCGGGCTTGCACCTCATCGACCATACCAGGGTCAGTGAGCAGACCCAACCTGTTATAGATCTCTTGGTGGGGATCCGAATTTATTAGCCAGGGAGTTCACGAAACAAAATCTCTTGGGAGTCCTGCCTGAATTTATTCGGAATGCTCTTTCAACAAGATTTGAAGTCCGCCTTGTTTCCAAGGAGGATGCTGAAAAGTCCAGAAATCTTATCCATGACGCGGATGTGCTCCTGGAAGTGAACTACCTGTACGGAATCGCCGCTTATGTTGGAGAGAGTTCCAGCCCAGTGGTTGTCGCAAACCTCAAGGTCACAGATCTGGCAAGAAATTCCATCATACTTGAAAAGGCCCTTAGCTCTGACACCCACTACAGAATGAACGATACCGTAGAAGGGTTTTCGAAAAATAATTGTGAAACCTTTCTGGGTGGAATCAGGGAAGCCAGCCAAACCCTTTCCTTTCAAATAGCTGAAGAGTTTGGCATCCAAGGGAAAGAAAATGCATCAGGGACTGTGTATGACTCCATCAATTTCAACGAGATATCGTGCAAGCGCCCATTCAACCTCACTCAGGACTGTTCAAATTGGTCAGGAGCAACAAGAAAGATTCAAATTGACGACGTATCCATAAATGTCGCGGGTTCCGATTGCGGCAAAGCTATCTTAATCATGCCAGGTACCGGCAGGAAGACCGAGTTAAAAGACGCATTCACCCTGGGTTTGATGGAGTATAATTCAGGTCCCTCCAGGGTGTGCTTGGATAAAGTCCGGTCTGTTCTGGAGGCCAGGGGGCTTAGGATTTTGAAGATTACCAAGGTGCCTTCAAGGGCTTCTGTCAGGGGATATGTTCTTGCATTAGACGGCGACGGCTATTCCTTCTTGAAAGGCTATGCCAAAAAGTAGCCTTGTGATAAACGAAACCCATTAGCCCCTGTCATGGAGCCGCACCTGATAGATTGCACGGGGGCACTGCAACTACCAGGCCGTGACAAAGCGGACTATTCCCAATTGACTCCCCCCTCCTTTTTTGGGGATATGTTCAATTTTAGAAATGGTCCATAAGTTGAGGTAAATGGATGAATAGATATTTTTTTATTCTTATGGGTTTTATATTTCTTTTTATGGGAAGAATAATTATAGCTGATTCAGCTCTCTACTTTCCTTCATACAAAATTTCTATAAGTTTTCAAGGAATTGAGTGGCCATCTGCTGGATTTTTGTTTTTTATTGGGGGACTCTTTATCTGGTCTGGACTAAAAAAACAGAAAACAAATCCTCTAAGAGAAACTTACATGTGCGTTTCATGTCGTGTTCCTCTTCTTGGCAAAGACGCCCCCGATTTCAAATGTCCAACCTGCGGCCAACGCCTTGAATCAATTAAAGGATTCTATGAAAGGCACCCTGAACTCAAAGGGAATGAAACTAAAATGGACGCATAGTCCCAGTAGTTTTTGGAAACTCACCAAAAATATTTTGTCTTCCAAATCAAAAAAGTAACATCTGCAATTCCAGGGCAATTCCATGGACACAACCCTTATCGTGGTGAGAAAAAAAATGTAATCAAGATAAATTTAGTAACATGTCCCCGGAATCCCCCGGCAGGTGGTGTCTCCTCTTTTCAGAACGTAAACAAGATTAATTTTGTGACGTGTTCCTGGAATCAAATAGATATGTTCTACCAGCCTTTCCAGTTGCTGGCCCATTCCTGGGGCCAACGAGCCTTTAAATCAACCCGGGCCAGTTCCTTGAACTCCCCGTTCCGGTATTCCTGGACAAGGCATCCTGTAGTGGGTCGGTGGTCTTTGGCCGAATAGCTGACCGGGGAGGCACCCAGGCCAATGTCAAAATTGTCCATGGTTTCAAAGCCCATGGTCTTGATGGTTTCGCCATTCAGGCTTCCGGCTTTGTCCGCCCTGTTGGCGGCCTCCCAGAAAATAAGGGCGTCCGACCATGCCTGCACCGTAAGGATCAAGCGCTTTTCAGGCGGAATTCCAGGGTTGAATTTAGCGGCGTATTCCACCACTTTGTCCATGTTCTTGTAATAGGCGCCATCCGGCTGTTTTTGGCCAAAGAAGGCGCAGGGTGTGGCGCCGATGGCGCCTTCAGCCGCGGGTCCCGCAAGGCGGGGCAGGTTTTCATCGAATCCCCAGTTATTGATGATCCAGTCTGCGCCAAGGCCAAGAGAATAGGCGTCACGCATGGTTGCGGAAACGCTCATGGTGGTGTTGCCATGCCAGACAACGTCGGGTTTGAATTCCTTGAGAGAGTTGATCTGGCTTTTGGCATCCAGGGCAAACAGGGAAACATCCTGGTCAGCGCCCACGACAAAGCCCAACATTTCGGCATGATCCCTCACCGCTTTGATGGGAGCGTTGCAGTAGGGAGACGCGGACATGTAGCATGCGGCAAATCGGGGTTGGCGTTTGCCGAAATCGGGGTGCTGGGGCCATTTTTTGTCAAACCAAGCGGTCAGGCAGGCCCTGGCATTGGTGGAATAGTCTGAGGAAAAGAAAAAATTGTACTTGGATTTTGCAGGGTCCGTAAGATGGGCGGAATACGATGCCGATACATAGGGCAGCATGTCCTGGTTGACGGTGGGGGAAAGGGCTTCGGTGTCACCCGTACCCCAACCCATGATAGCCACTACGCCCATGCGTTTGAGGAATTTGTACCGGGTGATAGCCTCGGGAATGCGGTACCCGTAATCAAACCAGTTATACTTGACCTTGTTACCGTTTATCCCCCCGTTGTCATTAATGTACTTGAAGGCTTCCACCATGCCGAAAGCATAGTCCTTGCCCACGTCCGAAGTGGCGCCCGTGGTGTCCATGATGCCACCCACATGGATTGGAGAGGTCGCTTTTGCTCTTTCTTCAGATGGAGGCATTCCAACACTATGTCCCTCACCAACAGCAATTCCCGTAGTACTTTGATTGATGATAGGAGCTAAATGGCGATAGTTTGATTTTTTCTTAGATTTAATATGCTGAATTCTTTGATATATAGACCTAATAATATAGCAATCAGCATCATCAGAATTGCAATTCTTTTTTAGTTCTTGAATCTTAGGTTCACAAGATTTACACAATATATCGATAATTCTTTGCTTTTCATCGTTCGTTTGCAAATTATTATCAATAAAAGTCAAAGAATCCAATAAAAGTAAACATCTTTGAATACAAATTTGCGAGTTAGATTTGCGCATCACGGACATGGTGTCGCCATATGATTGATAATGACTTGCGAGGGCATCAAGGGGATAGTTAGTTGTTGAAGAGAGTAAGTAAGTTGGCAAAAACATCAACAAAATAAAAAAAACAGCTAATGTTGATAGTCTATTGAAAACTTTCATATTTCAGTTCCTCGTACTGTTTTCATACTTTTTTAATATTTCACTCCATTCATTTGTTGTATTTTCACTCTGTTCGTTATTATTCTCGCTATTTTGTATGCCAATTTTAACCTTAGGTGTCGCTAATTTACTATCTCTACTTATTCCTGAAACCATAATAAACGCGGCTATAATAAGGTTCTTCGCCTTAAAGTGTGGAAGGGGTAGAAAATGACAGGTTGAAAGACCATCGGCTAATCCGTCATAATGAGCG